>NZ_JBNPWZ010000003.1:0-373397 GCF_050433565.1 Ornithinibacillus bavariensis | reverse complement strand
GGCGAGAAGGTCACACCTGTTCCCATACCGAACACAGAAGTTAAGCTTCTCAGCGCCGATGGTAGTTGGGGCATTGCCCCTGCGAGAGTAGGACGTTGCCAGGCAAAATTAAAAACCAAGAGATGTATATCATCTCTTGGTTTTATTTGTGTTTAGTAGATAAAACTATATGGATTTAGTTAATGGTATTCGTATGCCCAAAATAATAGATGCGTCGAATGTTTTTTTCGTAAAAGCATGCTTGTGTTCGATGGAAGTATCTCCAAATGTGGAATGGTATATTTCTAATCCTAGAATCAAGATAAATTAAAAAAGCATCTATCTGATACCGACCCCGAAGGTTAGAGTGAAAATAGCTAACTTTCGGGGTTTTTTTTGCTAAACACAGTGAAGAAGTTTATCAACCTAAATAAATTTAAGAAATCATTAATAAATGTTTAATGTTTTAATAAGGTATTACGTTTATCGTAATAGTAGTAAAGTTTAAACGAGGAAGGAAGTAGATAAAATGTCGAACAATAGCGCGTATAAAACCTTGAATTGGGGTTTTATTGCAGTACTATCCATTTTTGCACTTATTAGACCACTTATGAGTATTTTAGGAATATCAGATGCCATTGGAAAACCAGTCGTAAGCATCACTGCAACTATAATCATTTCAATTGTTTGGATAATAGCAGTTTATATAAAACAGGATTCCCAACCTATATTAACATTAGTTTTTGTAGGGATTGGTTACGGTATATTGGCAATCATTATTAGTGGTATTTTATCACCTATTCTTACGGGTCACTTACAAGGCCCTTTAACTAATCCATTTGCGATTGTCAGTGTCTTGGTTACAAACGCTATATGGGGTTTAATAACAGGCTTAATTGCCGGTGTCTTACTAAAGGTTAATGCAAACTAGAAATTTACTAGAAATCACTTTTGGATTTTTGTAGGCGACAAATCCGAGTAGTGATATCCTAATATTATAAAATTACACAAAAGGGTTCACCGCAAAAAACTAGTAGATCAATTTCTAGTATCATGCGATATAAATGTGGAAAGAACTCGAGAGGGCCTTGAGAAAATGCAAGTCTATAAAAAGTAGAGCATTTTTAAAGTAATTACATCCTATGAAATTAAAGTAGACGTTCATAAACTAACACCATCCAGTCTCGATTAACTTACAAAACGGAAGGTAGTTAAAAATCATAAAGTACTTCAATCAAAGGCTGTCGTAAAACGACAGCTTATTTTATATAATGACTATAACCGGGTTTTAAAATATATGAGTATATTCTTATGTTCGGGCTAAGTTATGCCATGGAACGAATTGATCAGGTAAGCAGGTGGTTATATTGTTAATCAAGAAAAAATTAATCTTATCCAATATAGGTATGATTATTATTCCAGTTATTTCCGTCTTTATCTTTGAAATATTGCTGGGCTACTTATTATTTATTGTTTTCAAAGGAAATCCTCACGGTAGAGAACTTGATTTATTTATTGGCCTTCGATTTATTGGTTTGTTAATCATTTTAATTATAACAAATGGGCTACTAACTTATTTTGTATCAAAAAGTATTATTAAACCGATAAAAAAGTTATCCAATGCGACAAGGAAAATTAGTGAAGGAGATTTGGATTTTAGTGTTGCATCGGATAAAAAGGACGAACTTGGTGCCCTTTCTAATACTTTTGAAAGAATGCGTTTGGATTTGAAAGATGCGAAAGCTAAACAATTACAATATGAAAAAGATCGTAAGGAACTCATTGCTAGTATCTCCCATGATTTGAAAACGCCGTTAACATCAATAAAAGGTTATGTGAAAGGTATTCAGGATGGGGTGGCAAATACTCCAGAAAAAATGGAAAGGTACCTCGAAACTATTTATAATAAGGCAAATGATATGGATGGATTAATTGACGAACTTTTTTTATACTCTAAACTAGACTTGGAACGGATTCCATTCAAGTTTGAGGATGTTGATCTTTATTCCTTCTTCAATGACTTTATTGACGAGCTAAAGCTTATTATTGAAAAAGACCAGGGGAGTGCCGCCCTTTTTGCCGATGGGGGAGAATCCTATATTGTGAAGGCAGATCGCGAGCAAATTAAGCGAGTAGTAACAAATATTATTCAAAACAGCTTTAAATATATGGATAAAGAATGTCAACAAATTGAAGTCCACTTAAAATCCGAATTGGATCATGTAGTCGTGAAAATAAAAGATAATGGAAGTGGAATCGCCAAAGAAGATATCCCATTTATTTTTAATAGTTTTTATCGGACAGATTCATCGCGAAACACGGGAACTGGTGGCAGTGGACTTGGATTATCAATAGTAAAGAAAATTATTAGTGAACATGGTGGAACTATTTATGCCGATAGCAGATTAGGTGAAGGTACAAGTATTAATTTCACACTAAAGAAGGTGTTATAATGCAAAGAATCTTGATTATCGAAGACGAATTAAGTATTGCAGAGCTAGAAAGGGACTACCTTGAAGTTAACGGATTTGCCAGTGATATTGCCACAACAGGTGAGGAAGGGCTTAAAAAGGCAGAAACAAATTCTTATAATCTAATTTTATTGGACCTCATGCTCCCGGGTATTGATGGATTTGAACTATGCAAACAACTAAGAAAAATAATGGATATTCCTATTTTAATGATTACAGCTAGAAAGGAGGATATAGATAAAATACGGGGTTTTGATCGTGGAGCAGATGATTATATTGTTAAGCCATTTAATCCTAATGAATTGGTTGCAAGGGTTAAAGCCCATTTATCCAGATACGAACGTCTAGTAAATCGTCATATGGAACCAAGCGATATTCACATAAGAGAATTGTCTATTAATCAAAACGCAAGACAGGTTTTTTTAAATGGTGAAGAGAGAACCTTCACCGCAAAGGAATTTGATTTGCTGGTATTTTTGGCGACAAATCCCAATAGAGTGTTTAGTAAGGAGCACTTATTTGAGCGTATATGGGGTTTTGATTCAATGGGGGATTTAACAACTGTGACGGTCCATATTCGGAAGATAAGGGAGAAAATAGAACCAGACCCTGCTAAGCCAAAATTTATTGAAACCGTTTGGGGTGTCGGCTATCGTTTTGTAAAGGTTGATTCGTAAAAAACAAATTAAATATATGATTTCTTAACTTCTTATTTGACCAATACAGGTTTGTATTGGCAAAGGTTAAAGTAAGGTGAGTTCAGTAGAGGCTACATGCAGGAATGTCTGGTGAGGTTATTACTGCAGTCTTGACCATTGAAGGGAAGAATTAGTAAAGCTAGAGCTAACAAGACAATTTTAAAAGTATATCTTTTGTATAATCATGCGCGATCAAAAGGAAAAAAGACTGGGATGAGTCCAGTTGAATACTAAACTCACTCCAGTCAATCAGTTATAGATTTAAACTTATGGGACTTATCACCCATAATGTTTTTTTAAACTAGGACATTCCAAATGTGCCAAGTTTTTGAGAGTTTCCTCCATTGCCACCCATTCCGGATACAAATGGAATCATCTTAGCAATAGTCTGGCCAAAATTTTGGTTGTTTTTCGCCATCGTATAATAAGTTGCTGCTCCAACTCCAACGGATGCAATAATTGGTAACCATATACCTTTCTTTTGCACTCGAAACCAACCCTTTCTATTTGGCTTTTTGTTGTCCCCGTACATTTATTAGAATGTCTCAAAAAACCGAAATGATAAGAGGAATCAAATACCAGTTGAGGAAGTGTCAAATGCTGCATTCATTCCAGCGAGTCTCCCTGTAACTAATGCAGAGGTGATATTATAACCACCTGTATATCCATGTATGTCTAATATTTCTCCACAAAAAAATAGTCGATCCATCATTTTAGACTGCATGGTGTGAGGAACGATTTCTTTTATGGAAACACCTCCTCCAGTTACAAATGCTTTTTCTAATGGAAGTGATCCATCTACATTGAAAGTAAATTGTTTAAAGTCATGTACAATTGACCTTAAGCCTTCTTTTGATAAATTAGCACCCTTTTGATCATCTTGGACATTATTTTTAGCTAGAATAAAATCCAAAAACCGTTCGGGTACTACTCCTTTCAAGATGTTTTTAACGGTCTTTTTAGGATTTTCTTTAACCCATTTACTGATTTCTTGTATTAATTCTTCTTCATGACTATCTGGTAACACATCTAATAGCATGGTTACCGAATTTCTTCCTTTCATAAGTTCCTTCACAACAAATTGGGAGCACCGTAGAACAGCTGGACCTGATATTCCAAAATGGGTAAAAATCATATCCATTTTATGCGAAATTATTATTTTGTTTTTTACATTTAACACGGAAAGAGAAATATCTCTTAACGATAAACCTTGAAGTATTTTTTGTTTGATAAAAGGATTTGGTGACGTTAGGGCAACCTCTGTTGGGTAAAGTTCTGTTATAGTATGTCCAGCTTTTTTTGCCCACGCGTATCCATCTCCAGTTGAACCAGTATAAGGTACTGCTTTTCCACCTACTGCTATCACAACTGATCTAGTATCAATTTTTTTACCGTCTTTAAGAATAACTGTATGATTATGTTCCCCGTAATGTACGGCCTCTACTGGTGTATTTAAATATATTTGTACTTGTAGCTCTTCTAATTTATGGATTAATGCATTTACGACTGTTTTTGCTGAATTTGAAACAGGGAACATTCTTCCATGGTCTTCTTCCTTCAGAGCAACACCAAGTCCTTCAAAAAAATCAATAATGTCATAATTATTAAACACTGAAAAAGCACTGTAAAGAAAGCGGCCATTACCAGGTATATGCTTGATAACCTCTTCTTGTGGAAGACGATTAGTCACATTGCAACGTCCACCTCCTGATATGGCTAATTTCTTACCTAATTTATTTCCTTTTTCTAGTAGTAGTGTTTTTGCACCATGTTCTGCTGCAGCAATAGCTGCCATTAATCCAGATGGTCCTCCACCAATCACTATTACATCATAGTTCAAGCACACTCATTCCCTTCCAAACTATTTTATCATTTCAGCTTGTTCTCCACAATTTTTAGTCAAAAAATAGTGATTATTGTCGAATACTATATTTGTGTTATCTCAAGTTATCCATACCTCTTGTTGTGTGATAAAATAGGCTTAATGTGTATTATTTTATATTGTAGATGCGGGTGAAAAAATGTCGAAATCAACCATGATTAGAGGTGCGTTTTTACTAACAGCAGCCTCTTTCTTATCCAAATTTTTAGGAATGATCTATGTTATTCCTTTTAATGCTATGGTAGGTGAACAAGGAGCGGCCTTGTACAACTATGCCTATGCACCATATGGTATATTAATTTCAGTAGCAACTGTAGGGATTCCTGCTGCTGTATCTAAATTTGTGTCAAAATATAATTCTTTAGAGGACTATTATACTGGCGTGAGGATGTTTAAAACTGGAATGTCCATTATGGCAGTAACAGGTATCCTTACGTTTTTAGCTTTGTTTTTTAGTGCAGAATTCATAGCAAAGCAAATTATTACAACCGATAAGTTTGATAATACAGTAGAAGATGTAACAATGGTAATTCGGATGATTAGTTTTGCATTAATTATTACCCCTTCGATGAGTATTTTTAGAGGATTCTTTCAGGGGAATCAATCCATGGGTCCTACCGCTGTATCACAGGTAATTGAGCAGGTTGTTCGCATTGTCTTTTTATTAATTACTACATTTTTAATCATGTATGTTTTTAAGGGAACGATGTCTTTAGCGGTTGGATTTGCAACATTTGCAGCTTTTATTGGGGCAATTGGATCTTATATTGTACTCCTGACATATTGGAAGAAACGAAAACATTTTCTGGATCAAAAAATTGCACAACAAAAATATGTTCATGATGTTCCGAAAAAGGAACTATTACGAGAGCTATTTATGTATGCAGGACCATTTGTAATCGTTGCTATTGCAATACCATTGTTCCAGTTAGTAGATAATTTTACATTCAACAGGGCGATGGATGCAATTGGGCAAGCGGAGATATCTGAAACCGCATTAGCTGTTATTAATGTATTGGGGCATAAGTTAGTAATTATTCCTGTTACACTTGCGACAGGGTTGTCATTAGCTATTATGCCTGCGATCACTAACTCCTTTACAGCTAAAGCGACTTCTCAATTGAATCATCAAATTAACCAATCCATACAAATTATTATTGCATTAGTTGTTCCTGCGTCTATTGGCTTAACCTTGTTATCGAAGGAAGCCTATGGAACTTTATATGGTGGAATTGAAAAATTAGATTTCACAGGATCACTTCTTGGATGGTATGCACCAGTTGGAATAATTTTTGCTTTAATTAGTGTTACCGCGGCTATCCTTCAAGGGATAAATCAACAAAATCATGCTGTAATAAATTTAACTGTCGCTTTATTAATTAAAATTATCTTTAATATGCAATTAATCCATATGTTTGGCGCCAAAGGATCTATCTTTGCAACCGCAATTGCGGGTGGTGTCGCTGTTGCACTTAATTTAATACGAATTAATCGTGCTATCAATTTTTCATTCAGACAAATTTTTAAGCGAACGATATTAGTTGGAATATTTGTCCTTATTATGAGCTTGGTAGTGGTTAGTATAAAACTAATAATCGGATTTATTTTCTCCTATGAAGATTCACGATGGGGATTAATGCTTGTTTTAATAGTGGGAGTTATTTGTGGTGGATATGCTTATTTATGGTTTGCCTACAAGTCCACTTTCTTAGAGCGGATATTTGGAGAACGGGTAAGGAAACTTGGGAAAATATTTCGTTAATGAGGTGTCATGATGAGATTAGATAAACTACTAGCGAATATGGGACTTGGCTCGCGTAAAGATGTTAAACAATTGATAAAAAGTAAACGTGTTCTCGTAAATGATCAAGTGGTAAAGGACAGTGGATTAAACATCAATCCCATTCATGACACCGTACTTCTTGATGGTGAAATAGTTGAATATAAACCATATATTTACTTAATGATGAATAAACCTCCAGGCGTGATTTCAGCTACGGAGGATAAATTTGACCAAACTGTAATAGATTTATTACCTTCTAAATACAAGCATTATAACCCATTTCCTGTAGGACGCCTAGATAAGGATACTGAGGGTTTACTTCTTTTAACGAATGATGGTCAATTAGCACATCAATTGCTTTCACCAAAAAAGGAGGTAATAAAAACATATTATGCTAAGATTCTGGGGAGGGTAACCAAAGAGGATGTAGCTAAATTTTCGAAAGGTGTACAATTAGAGGATGGTTACCAAACAAAGCCCGCAGTATTAAACGTCCTTTCGGGAGGAGACATCTCTGAAATAGAGGTAAGCATAACAGAAGGTAAATTCCATCAAGTGAAACGAATGTTTGAGGCTATAGACAAGAAGGTTATATATTTAAAACGTCTTAGTATGGGGGATTTAGTACTTGATAAAACTTTAGCCTTAGGTGAGTATCGTGAACTGAATGCGGAGGAGCTTTCCTATTGTCAATCAATCAAATAATTGTGAGGGAAGTAAAATGAATACACCCCATTATTTTATTGCAATCCCAGTTGCTGCTAACGTAAAAGAAGAATTTGCTAGATGGCAGGAAGAACTTAAAACGTTTGTATCTTATAAGCAATGGCCATGGAAAGAAGATTTACATATAACGTTGAAATTTCTAGGAGCAGTTGAAGAGGAAAGGATTATACAACTTCAAGAAGTACTTCGAACTATTTCTAAGCAAAACCAATTTTCAATATCAGTTGGTGGAATTGGTACGTTTGGAAGACATAATAGCCCTAGGGTGTTATGGGCTGGTGTCGAAAAGACAGAGCCATTAGAAATCTTATTTAAACAAATTGAAGATGCTGTTACTTCTATTGGTTTTCCAAAAGAAACTAGACCATATACTCCACATATAACATTAGCAAAAAAATGGAATGGGAATGATGTTGGCCCAGAAAAATTAAAAGAAATTAAGGAACATTATCAGGAGCTAACATTCCCGATGAATGTAGATTCCTTCGTGTTATACCAGATCTTCCCGTCTAAGCGGCCAAAATATGAAGTGGTAGAATTATATAAGCTATAGCAGGAGGTGTGTAGATGGCACAATTAATCAAGATGCAAAATTATGTATCCCGATATGAGTGGGATATGTATCGCTACCCTAGTCAATTTATTCGTCTTAAACAAGATAATTGGAATAAGCTTCATTATCTATGGCGTAATCAGGAGCCCATTGCCACGACTCGAGAAGAAGAGATGCCGAAGCAATCCAGGTGGAAGGGATTATTGAGAAAAAAACAGCCGGAAGATTTCCTGCAAACTTCTGATATAACGGAAGAAAGACTTCCTAGTACAGAAGACGAACTTAAATTGCATTTCTTAGATCAGCTATTTCAATTCCAAGTGAAGTGGGCAACCTCAACGGTATCAAATGTATCATTTATGGACAGCAAATATCATACTGATCCGACACTTAAGTATTTTTTGCAGCGTTTTCCAGACACATATCTTGTTATGTATTACCCTATTTTTGAGATTCGTAATGCGCCTATAGAAAGTGAAATTATCTTTATTAGTCCAATTGGAATTGAAATAATTTATTTGCTAGAGGAGAAACCGGATACGATTATAATGGCTTCAGATGAACGTAGCTGGGTTTTGGAGCATGGTAATCGACAAACAAAGCGCTTAAGCCCTTTATTCGCTTTAAAGCGTACAGAGAAATTGATTCAGGGAATACTGAGTAAATATGATGTTAAAATTCCGATACAAAAAGTTGTTCTATCAAGAACAAATATTATTAACTATATATCAGAACCATATCTTACTAGAATTATAGGAAAGCAAGATTATGATGTTTGGTTTAAAGAAAAGCGTTCATTAGCCTCCCCGTTGAAAGGCATTCAAATAAAAGCTGCTGAAGCTCTTCTAAAGCATTGTCAGTCCATCTATGTAAGACGCCCAGAGTGGGAAGAGGAAGAAACACAGGGTTTTGTATTTGAAAATGGAGAAGAATAGTATGTACGTATTTATTGTAAACCCTGTAGCTGGCAATGGTCGTGGCGAGAAAATCTATCGTCGACTTAGTAAAACGGATTTTTTTAAACGATTGGATTCTAAAGTATATATAACAGCTTTTCAGGGACATGCAGAGAAAATCGCAAGGCAACTCGTTCTCCAAGCTCATACAAATATAAAAACAATTATCGTGGTTGGTGGAGATGGGACGATTCATGAGGTAGTAAATGGAATAGGGAATAGTAGAATTCCAATAGGCTATATTCCTGGAGGCTCTGGAAATGATTTTGGACGTGGATGTAAGGTTAGAGGGACACCAAAGCAAATGTTACGAAGGATTGTTGAGGATTCTGATGTTACTCCTTATTGGATAGGTGATTATTTATTAGAGAATGGCGAAAAGCGCCACTTTGTGAATAGTATTGGATTTGGCTTTGATGCTGAAATTGCAGAACATGCGAATCAATCGGTATATAAAAAATTATTAAATCGATTTCATATCGGTAAGATTACTTATGTTATTGCACTTATTTTAGTTTTATTTAAATTTAAACCGTTTGAAATCGAAATTGAAGTCGATGGAACTAGACAAGTTATTAAGAAATGTTGGATGGTAACCATTGCTAATCATCCATATTATGGTGGTGGTATGAAAATAATTCCAACAGCTAAAATTCAACCACAACGAATGCCGGTTCTTATTATTCAAGATATATCGAAATGGAAGATTCTAGGTTTATTTTTAACGGTTTTTACAGGTAAGCACACCTCTTTTAAAGAAGTTACGGTTATAGAGGCTGAGAAGGTTAGTATTTCCTCTACTAATCTAATTTTTTATCAGGTAGACGGACAAACAAGTAAATGTAACACATGCACATTATTGAAGAACAGTCGGGAAATTCAAGTTTTAGGGACAAATATCTAGTAAACTATCAAATTATTAACATGTATTTCCAAGGCTAAATTTTAGACAGGTATCTTGAAAATAATGATAGAATTCGTTAATCTATAATCATGTCTGTTTTTAAATAAGCTAGATTTAGTTATAGATAAATTAGTTGTTTAAGGAATGGTTGGATGGATTGGATAGGCAAAGTATTAGATAAAGAATGGGATATCATGCCAGCAGGTGGATTAACAGGAGAGGCATTTGTAGCAAGGAAAGGTTCAAAGCAACTTTTTCTAAAGAGAAATTCATCGCCATTTTTAGCAGTATTATCTGCGGGGGGCTTCGTACCGAAGCTAGTGTGGACGAAACGACTGGATAATGGTGATGTTGTAACTGCTCAAAAATGGCTTCCGGGAAGAGAATTAAGACCAGCTGAAATGCAACACAATAGAGTCGCTGATCTTATTCATAAAATCCATCATTCAGCAGAGCTTTTCTCCATGCTGTTACGTTTAGGTAAAAAGCCAAAAACAGCTGAGGATCATTTTCAAACCATTCGCCAACGATTGTTGACCAACCAGCTTGAGGGTTTCTCTATTGAAATTAGAGAAGGAATCGATAATTTATATAAACATTTAGATGTTACTCGGCAACAACGATTAACTGTATGTCATGGCGACATCAACCATCACAATCTATTATTAACAGATACAGATGAATTATATTTAATTGATTGGGATCAAACCATGATTGCTGATCCAATTGCCGATTATGGTATGATTTTAAACTCATATATACCAAAAGAAAATTGGAATAATTGGTTGAAAAGATATGGTATCACATTAAATAGACAATTTATTATTCGAATGTATTGGTACTTGATTGCTGATTCCTTAGCATTTTTATCCTTTCATTTTGAACGGGATGAAAAAGATAAATTTGAGGAGAGGCTGGAAAAGCTTCAAGATCTGAACATGCAAATGAAATTACTGTAAATTCGATTGCTCGATTGCACTAATCCAATTATTTATATTGTCTTTATTAGAAAGAATATGTTCTTCGTGATTCTGTACACTTTCACCTTGCCTACCGTAATTGTATATTTCAGGTAAGAGTTGTTGAATCTGTTCATTGGTGATGCTATTATTTGCCATTATTGATTTAACTAAGCGTTTTATTTGTTGATATTCTGAAATTTGTGCACAGCATTCTGATTGATGCTCGTCTAACAAATCTGTAAGTAATTCTAGTTGATGATTTACATTTAATGTCATCTTTTTTCACCTCATCGACTAGTATTCGATATTTCACTAAATTTATGTATAAGTATCAAATAGAAAGAGGTGCAGCTCTGTTGCGACAACGAAATAAACCTTGGGCAGATACGTATTTACTAGAACATACTAATTTAGTAATTCCCAACCCAAGTGAGTATAAAAATAAGTGGCAAGAGCTATTTGGTAATTCTAATCCAGTCCACGTAGAAATAGGAACCGGAAAAGGTCAATTTATTACTGGGATGGCTAAGCAGTATCCTGACATTAATTTTATCGGGATTGAATTGGCAAAGAGTGTAATAGTTACTGCAGCACAAAAGGTCACTGAATCAGGTCAGAGTAACATTCGTCTCATAAACGAGAATGCAGAAAACGTAATGGATATATTCGGGAGTAATGAGATTGCTGCCATTTATTTAAATTTTTCTGATCCATGGCCGAAAAATCGTCATGAAAAAAGAAGACTTACATTTCATGCCTTCTTAAAACGATACGAAGATGTATTAAATCCATCCGGTGAATTAGTTTTTAAAACCGATAATCGAGGCTTATTTGAGTATTCATTAGTTAGCTTCTCCAATTACGGTATGGTTCTAAAAGAAGTAAGTCTTGATTTACATCAATTAAACGATCCTGAAAATATTATGACAGAATATGAGGAAAAATTCTCCGCAAAAGGTCAGCAAATCTATCGTTGTAAGGCAGCATTCAAGAAATAATCGGATTTTTATCATATGTTCTAAATATAAGAAGGGTGTTCGCTCATTAAAAGCTTCCGAACGCCTTTCTTATTCGTATCATTTGTTAACGTTTTCATTTTGATATACTGTTTGATAAACTCTTAGTAGGAAAGAAAGGGGAGTATATAATGGAATCATTACAAATAGGAAGGGGAAGGATTACCTGGTTAAATGGTGGGGTCAATTTCCTAGATGGGGGAGCCATGTTTGGCGTTGTACCAAAGCCATTATGGGGAAAAAAATATCCTTGCAATGATAAAAACCAAATTGAATTAAGAACAGATCCTTTGTTATTTCAAATCGATGGAAAAAATTTGCTAATCGATACAGGAATCGGCAATCACAAACTAACAGAAAAGCAGCTGCGAAATTTTGGTGTGTTAGAGGAATCGTCTGTGGAGTCATCCCTTAGCGAATTAGATTTATCGACAGATGATATAGATATCGTATTAATGACACATCTCCATTTTGATCATGCCTGTGGGCTTACGAGTAGGACAGATGAAGGCGGCTATGCATCGGTATTTAGAAACGCAGATATATTCACGACGGATATAGAATGGGCAGAAATGTGCAATCCAAATATTAGGTCCATTAATACGTATTGGGAAGAAAATTGGAAACCAGTTGAACATCAAGTAAAGACCTTTCAGCAAGAGATTGAACTATTACCAGGCTTAAGAATGATTCATTCTGGAGGACATAGTGACGGCCATGCTATTATCGTTTTTGAGGATAGTGGTGAGATGTTCATACATATGGCGGATTTAATGGCTACAAATGCACATCAAAATAAATTATGGGCAATGGCCTATGATGATTATCCGGTTACTTCCGTACATCAAAAAGAAAAATGGATGGACTTCGGCTATCAAAGAAATGCATGGTTTACATTTTATCATGATGCTTATTTTCGTGCGATAAAATTTAATAAATTTGGTGAGCAAGAAGATGTTGTTAGAAGAGAAAGATATGAATATTAAAATGAGAAAATGGGTCTGTGCTAAGAAAGTTTTTTAGTGCACAGACCCATTGTTTGACTATTTAGATGGATTCTATCACATCAATGACAGTACCAGTAGTTGCATCTGCATAAAATTCATACTGTTTATTTTGCCCGTCTATATTTCGTGTTACACCACCATGATAAGCAGTGTATTGTAATCCGTTTTTTTCAATGGTCTCTGGTTTCATATAAATCCAAGAGCCACTGATTGGTCCGAGTTTTTTAAAGGTTTCTTTCACTTTTACTAATGCTTTTTCTGGTGTTGTTTTTTGATTTCGGTTTAGCTGTTGCTTTGTAACATACCCTGCTGCATAGCCTAAGCCTGCAGCTAAAACTGTCTTTTTCCAACTCATTACCTATCACCTCATGTGTAGATTGGTTTTCATTACTATTATTCCCTAAGTGTATGGTAGTAAGTATAACGTAAAAGCCTTAAAATTAAAAATATATTAAGCGTTCTTAATGGAAACAAGGATAGGCATTCGTTATACTAAAATGGTATGATACATATTTAATGGAGGGGTACCTATGAATCAAGAAACGTTAGAATTATTTAAAACGCTAACAGAATTACAAGGCGCGCCTGGGAATGAACATCCAGTCCGAGCTTTTATGAAATCACAATTAGAGAAGTACTCTGACGAAGTTATTCATGATAATCTTGGTGGTGTATATGGGGTAAAACATGGTACAGGTCCACGGGTAATGGTGGCTGGTCACATGGATGAAGTAGGATTTATGGTCACTCAAATAACAAAGCAAGGATTAATTCGCTTTCAGACGCTTGGTGGCTGGTGGAACCAAGTACTACTAGCACAACGAGTACAGATTATGACAGATAATGGTCCTGTGATTGGGGTTATTAGCTCTATTCCTCCACATAATTTGACAGAGGAACAACGTAAGAAACCAATGGACATTAAAAATATGTTAATTGATATTGGTGCCGATAATAAAGCAGATGCTGAAAAAATTGGAATTAAGCCAGGCCAATCCATTGTTCCAATCTGTCCATTTACACCAATGGCAAATCCTAAAAAGATTTTAGCAAAAGCATGGGATAATCGTTATGGCTGTGGTCTTGCGATAGAATTATTAAAAGAACTACAGAACGAGGTACTTCCTAACCAATTATACTCTGGGGCAACCGTACAAGAAGAGGTTGGTCTCCGCGGTGCAAAAATTGCAGCAAATTTAATAAATCCAGATATATATTATGCATTAGATGCATCACCAGCAAATGATATGACAGGTAGTGATAGTGAATTTGGTCATTTAGGGAAAGGTGCATTATTACGTATATACGATCGGTCTATGATTACACACCGAGGAATGCGAGAATTTGTATTAGATACTGCAGAGTCTAATAATATTCCTTATCAATATTTTATTTCACAAGGTGGAACAGATGCAGGTAGTGTACATCTTTCTGGAAATGGTGTACCATCTGCAGTTATTGGAATTTGCTCACGCTACATTCACACATCTGCATCAATTATTCATGTTGATGATTATGCAGCTGCTAAAGAGCTATTAATTAAGCTTGTTAAAGCAACTGATCAGAATGCGGTTGACATGATACGTAAACAATAATCTAATAAAACAGCTGCCCTTGGGAGCAGCTGTTTTTTAATCTCGTTATTCACCCATTTTCAGAAGGAGATAATTGCCATGAACATAATTGTAGGCTCAAAAAATCCAACTAAAGTTAATGCTGTACAAGCAATATTCGAAGATGCTGACGTAAAAGGCATAGAGGTTCCATCACTCGTATCTGCTCAGCCTTTTTCCGATGAGGAGACAATGGAAGGGGCAATAAACCGTGCAAAGCAATGTGCTAATTCAAGGTCTGGAAGTGTTGGCATAGGACTTGAAGGCGGTGTCATGTATGTTAGGGATGAATTATATTTATGTAATTGGGGAGCGCTTGTAACGCCAACTGGAGAAGTATTTGTAGCTAGTGGTGCGCGAGTTGTATTACCAAGAGATATTGAAATCGAACTTAAAAAAGGTGTCGAGCTGGGAATTATTATGGATGAATATGCTCATAAGAAAGGTGTATCTAAAAAAGAGGGTGCAATCGGAATTTTCACTAATGGGTTATTGAATCGCATGGATATGTTCTCCCAGGTTGTGGTTTTACTAAAAGGACAATGGGATTTCTGGAAGGATAAGTAGTCTTACAAATAGGGTTAGTCGCTAGCTAAAAGTTGCTAGACTAACCCTATTATTTATTAAAATGAAAAATTATTCAAAAATATAACCGATAACATCTAATGCTTGATCAATCGTTTCTACGGTAACATTTGCTTTATTCGAAAGTTCTTTTAGTGGGTGTATGAGACTCTTCGGGCGAATAATAATGGTTGGTTTATTCATCGTAATCGCAACACTTGTATCCATCGCTGTATTCCATTGTTTATATTGTTCACCAAAAAGTGCGATGACGATATCTGCCTTTTCCATCAATACTTGCGTTCTAAAATTATTTATATCAGAAGCAGCATCATCCTTGTAATAACTGCCAGGTTGTTTTCCTAGAATCTCTTCCCCAATATTATCAGAACGATCATGGTTTGTTTGAGGACCTACAAGCTTTAATGGCAGCTGACGTTCCTGTGCTTTTTTCTTTACTTCCTCACGCCAATTATCATGAATTTGACCCGCTAAATAAACGATAAACTCCATCATACTTCCCTCCATTTTTCACTACTATTCATTTATATTAATAGTAACGAATGAATGGGGAAATGGGAAGTTATTTGGTAGGAATGCTTGAAATATCTCGAAATAATAGTAATATAAAATATGGAGTAGGCTAAAAGTAGGGGGATAAGTGAAGATGACAAAGACTACTTATATTGTAACTGCCTTGTTAGTACTTTTTATTTTTGTATTGAGTACAGTTAACTATCAATCAGAGGACAGGGTTATAAAGGAAGCCGGGGAAGCGGCCCAAACTATTTTTAGTAATGAAGATATCCCAGAAGAGAATTTTCAGGGTTCATACTTTTCTTTCTACTTGCCTAAGGATATGGAAGCGACAGAAGCCGATGCGAATAATGCTGTACTTCAGCACGGTGATCAAATGTTTATTGTTTTTTATAATCCACTGGAAACGAAAAAGAGTGATTTAAACTTCAATGCAGCTCAAAATAAGGAAGCAATTTTGTTGGAGTCCTTTAAGGATGAAGAAAAGTTTGGTTATATTCGTATTCTTCCGGAAAAAAAAGATTATGAATTGCAGGTAGGTGTAGGTGGTGTAAAGGTGACGACCTATACCGAAAAAAGTGAAATTATTGAAGATGCCGAAAGAATTATGAAAATAGCCCTATCAATTGTAAAGTAAAGATAAGACTCTCGCTAGCAATAAGCATTGTGCTAGCTTTTTCTTTTTTACGAAAAGTAAAATGGTTGACATGGATATTTAGTATAATAAGATGAATAAAGAAAATAGTCTTAAATGAGGTTTTTGTGTTTTCCTAAACCATAAGGAGGTGACAACCTGGTTGTTATGAAGAAAATATAAAATAACCGGGTGTATTATATGAAAATGACTAGTCTTACGATGAGTAGGCTTTTAAAGGATAGGCTAATCCACCCTGATTATCATACGGAGTATAATAGGGAAAATGGAACCTTCCGTGTAGAATGGAAGAACTCCAAACAGGGTGTGACCATTAAGCTTTCAAATATAATTAGTAAATACAGTATTCGTGGTGAAGAAGCAATAGATGAATTAATAGAACATATTGATGAGTCACTAAAAATTATGAATCAATCGTATCAGCTTGAAGGAAAGGAAAAAAATATATTTCCTGTCATACGCTCTACCTCATTTCCAACGAAATCAAATGCTGGTTTAGAGCTCGTATGGAAGGATCATACTGCAGAAACAAGGATATTTTATGCTTTAGATTTAGGGAAATCCTATCGATTGATTGATTATTCTATGCTAGAAAAAGAAGGATGGGAGAAGAACCGAATTGACGAAATTGCATCCTTCAATCTACGATCGCTTGAAAATGACTATAAGCTTGATACAGTTGCAGATAATGATTTTTACTTTTTTGCTAAGCAGGATGGATACGATGCGAGCAGAATTTTAAATGAAGCATTATTAGAAGAGATGAAAGCGAATAGTAAGGGTGATTTAGCAGTTGCCACACCGCATCAGGATGTATTAATTATTGCTGATATTCAAAATAAAACCGGCTATGACATTTTAGCGCAAATGACCATGCAGTTTTTTACCGAAGGAAGAATACCAATTACTTCGTTACCATTTATATTTGAGGATAAGAAATTAACACCGATTTTTATTCTTGCTAAAAATAGACCCGAAAAATAATTAGGAAAGAGTGAGTATAGTGGACGTTTTTTATAATTCAAAAGGTATTGGGGATGTACTAATTATTCCTTTAGGAGATGCGACCGATCGTTATGATATAAGCATTGAAACGATAGGCGATGTAACTAGAATTGTGGACAAACATCAAAAGGTGCTTGGCTATAATATTCAGAATGCATCAACCTACTTCAATCTACCTGATTCAAATAAAATCAAAGTCACTCCTGAATTATTAGCTTCGTTAAAGGAACTTTTTGCAAAACTGAAGTTGGAGGATAATTTAGACTTTGATTTAAGCCCTAAGTTTGTTGTTGGATACGTGATGGAGAAAGTGCAACATGAAAATGCAGATAAATTAAGTGTTTGCCAAGTAGATGTCGGAGAGGAAAAATTACAAATCGTATGTGGTGCACCAAATGTCGAAAAGGGGCAAAAGGTAGTAGTGGCAAAGATAGGTGCTACAATGCCTAGTGGGCTTCGTATTAAACCAACAGAACTTAGAGGAGTCCCTTCAAATGGTATGATTTGTTCACAAAAGGAACTAGGCATGCCGAATGCGCCGAAAGAAAAAGGTATCTATGTATTAGACGATTCTTATACTGTTGGGGAGGCTTTTCCTGTATAATAGAAAGCAGCCTATGTTCTTTGGGACTAGGTTGCTTTTTTAATCAACAATATTTGGCAATAAAACGATATAATAGAGTAACGTTTGGATTATGGAAAGAAAGAGTGAAAAAGATGTGGGATAAGTGGAAGAAACGAATTGAAAACTTTATATGGAAGGAAGTGGAAGTGGAAGACGAACAAGAATTTTTACAGCAAGAATTCCAAGATTCCGTACAAGACATCAAGACAAGAATGACGTATCAATATCCAAATAATGATTCTTACCATATTCCAGAAATCTCTAGCTTAAAGCGGACAGGTAGTCAGCCAAAAATGGATATGGATACTCCTGCATATCTCCGTAAGGGTAAACGACAAGTTGAAAATCAAAAACAAGAAACTAGTATACAATCCGATAAACTAGAAGAAACGAAAGTAGAGAAGGAACCGTTTAAACGTACAGACGTACCTTCACCGGTTTATGGATTTCGTAGCCGTAAGCAACAAAAAGAAGTCGATTTAATACCTGCATTCATGCGTAAGCAGTTAGACTCCCCTTCTGAAGATGTGTCTCTTGGGACGGAAGGGCAAAAGACGCCAATAATTACTATTACTCAAGAAAATACTGCAGATGAAGAAATACATAGACCAGAGGTACAAGTAGAAAAAAACGGTTATTTAGATGAGTATGAGAGTACCAATAGTCAACCAATTGATAGTACTCGAGAGAATACTCGGGGTAGACGGGAAGCTGAAAAAGAGAAAACGCAAATAAATGAACCATTAGATGTAAAGAAATCATCTTCATCTAGACTAGCTCCTTATAATGTCATAATGACACCAGAGGATAAACAAAAATTACTTTTTAAATCTGTGGATACAACGCAAAATGTTGATCATTCGAGGAAAACTGTTCCGGATGAGAGGCAACATGATCGTACAGATAAAGGGGAACAAGCACAAATACCTTTATATCTCTTAAATGACTCAGAACAGGAAAACCATAAAAATGACCAATGGATTCTTGAACAGCAGCAATTACTAGAGAAAACGTTAAAGTATTTTCATGTTCGTGCAAAGGTTGTCAATGCTACTCAAGGGCCCGCTGTAACTCGTTTTGAGGTACAACCAGAATTAGGAGTGAAGGTTAGTAAAGTAAAGAATTTAAGTGATGATTTAAAGCTAAATATGTCTGCAAAGGATATTCGAATTGAGGCTCCGATCCCTGGTAAAAATACAATAGGTATCGAGGTACCAAATCCGTCCTCGCAAATGGTTAGTCTACAGGAGATAATTGGGTCCGATACATTTCAATCCAGTTCCTCCCCGTTAACGGTGGCACTCGGCTTGAATATAGAGGGGGCCCCAATTGTAACAAATATTCAAAAGATGCCACATGGTTTAATTGCAGGTGCTACAGGATCTGGAAAAAGTGTTTGTATCAATACTATTTTGTTAAGCTTAATCTATAAAGCTAGCTATGAGGATGTTAAGTTCTTATTAATAGATCCAAAAATGGTAGAGTTATCGCCGTATAATGGGATTCCTCACCTTGTTTCTCCAGTCATAACAGATGTAAAGGCGGCAACAGCAGCTTTAAAATGGGCTGTTAATGAAATGGAAGACCGCTATGAGCGCTTTGTTCAAGAGGGTGTACGTGATATAGAACGCTATAACCAAAAGGTAATAAAGCAAAACCGCATGCATGAAAAAATGCCCTTTATCGTCATCGTCATAGACGAGCTCGCAGATCTTATGATGGTTTCGCCACAGGATGTAGAGGATGCTATTAGCAGAATTGCCCAAAAGGCAAGAGCTTGTGGAATTCATCTTCTTTTAGCGACTCAGCGTCCGTCTGTAGATGTATTAACTGGGCTGATTAAAGCAAACATCCCGACGAGAATAGCTTTTAGTGTATCTTCTCAGGTAGATTCCCGAACTATCCTTGATTCAGGTGGCGCCGAAAAGCTATTAGGAAAAGGAGATATGCTTTTTGTTGAAAATGGTGCTGGAAAAAGTGTTCGTTTACAAGGACCATTCGTATCGGATGAGGAAATTGAACGAATAACAAGCTATGTTTCTTCGCTTGCTGAACCGAATTATTTATTCGAGCAAGAAACATTATTAAAGCAATTTATAGCAGATGAAGAAGAGGATGAATTATTGCCAGAAGCCATCCAATTTGTATTTGAACAGGATAGTGCAAGTACATCACTTCTACAAAGACATTTTAAAATTGGCTACAATCGTGCAGCTAGATTAATGGACACACTTGAAAATAAAGGTATTATTTCCGGTCAAAATGGCAGTAAGCCACGAGATGTTTTGATTACAAGAACGGAGTTAGAAGAAATTCTTGATATGGGTCTTTAGGATTTTTACCTTGTTAAAACAGTAGCCTGGCTATATGATATAGAAGGAATATCTGATTCATAAGGAGAAAATAATGAAAGAGATAGAACAAAAGCTTAATGGGGAAATTGACCGATTAACCAATAAAACGTTTAAATTTGATGAGAGAATTAAAGAAGGGTGGTTTTCAGCAGTATATTTCCTTAAGACAAAGGAAATTGTTGAAAAGAAGCTTCCAAACAATCAAGTGACAATGCAATTTTTTCAGAAGAATGATGCCGTACTCTGTGGAACTGATGAGGCTATTGCCTTAGTCCATACATTTGCTGATCATCCAGAAACCTTGGAAATATACTCCTTGAAGGATGGGGATAAAATAAGTCCATTTGAAACTGTATTAACTATTACAGGTTCCTATCAGCAATTTGGTTATTTAGAGGGTATTATTGATGGGATATTGGCAAGAAGAACATCAGTCGCTACAAATGTATATAATGTAGTAAAAGCGGCTAAATCGTCTGGCAAAGAAAAACCTGTTATTTTCATGGGAGACAGAGATGATCATTATACGACACAAGCTGGAGATGGATATGCTGCATTTATTGGTGGCTCTACTGCTCAAGCAACTCACGCTATGAATGAGTGGTGGGGAAAAGAAGGTATGGGAACGATGCCACATGCTATGATCCAAATGTTTAAAGGTGATATTGTAGCGGCACTTCAGGCATATCATGAGGTTTTCCCAGAAGATGAGCTAGTAGCACTTGTTGATTATAATAATGATGTCATTACTGACTCGTTAAAAGCAGCGCGTGCATTTGGTAAGAAGCTTAAAGGTGTCCGGTTGGATACTTCTAATACGCTAGTAGATAAATATTTCTTAAGAAATCATCATTTGATGGGTTCCTTTGATCCACGTGGAGTTAATCCAGAATTAGTTTTTGCACTTCGCAAGGCACTTGATGAAAATGGTTTTCAGCATGTTGAAATTGTTGTTACGGGTGGTTTCACAGAGGAAAAAATTCGTTATTTTGAATCTTTAGGAGTACCAGTTAATACTTACGGTGTTGGGAGAAGCCTATTGAAAATGGGAATTGGCTTCACTGGTGATAATGTATTACTCAACGGCTCTCCAGAGGCGAAAGAGGGACGGCGTTATCGTCCAAACCCAAGATTAGAAAAAGTTGAATACCATGCTAATCAGCATGATAGAATAATTATTGACACAACTAAATGACTATTTCATTGAAAGATAAGATTTGTTATAATTACTTATTGATTGTTGTATTAACAATTGATAGTTAGAGGCTGCCTAAGTGCTGATGCCAAAAGGAAGGTACATATGTACCTTCTTACACATATAGTTGGAGGTTCTTTTATATGACAACTTACCATTTTATTGGTATAAAGGGTACAGGAATGAGCGCGCTTGCTCAGATTCTACGTGATTCTGGTGAACAAGTACAAGGCTCAGATGTGGAAAAGAGATTTTTTACACAAGAGGCCCTAGAGAATAAAAACATACCGATATATTCATTCGCAAAAGAAAATATAACAGAGGGTTTAACAATTATTGCAGGGAATGCATACCCAGATGAACATGTGGAAATTCAAGAGGCAAAACGTCTTGGCTTACCATTTTATCGATACCATGAATTTTTAGGTGAGTGGTTAAAACAATATAAGAGTATTGCAGTGACAGGAGCACATGGAAAAACCTCTACAACAGGCTTGTTAGCACATGTATTAGAATCCGTTTTTCCAATCTCCTATTTAATAGGTGACGGTACTGGGAAAGGGCATGTAGATAGCAATTACTTTGTGTTTGAAGCATGTGAATATCGAAGACACTTTTTAGCTTACGAACCAGACTATGCTATTATGACGAATATTGATTTCGATCATCCAGATTATTTTTCTAGTATTAATGATGTGTTTGATGCATTTCAATCCATGGCGGATAACGTGAAAAAAGGTATTATTGCCTGTGGTGATGATGAAAAACTGCAGCAAATACAAACAAAAGTACCTGTTGTCTATTATGGATTTTTACCTACCAATGATTTCCAAGCCCAGAATGTTAGAGAAACAGATCATGGAACTGAATTTGATGTGTTTGTTCGAAACACATTTTACGATACTTTTACTATTCCGATGTATGGAAATCATCATGTATTGAATGCTTTAGCAGTTATTGCTATTTGCCATTACGAGGGATTATCAGCAGAAGACATGAAGAATATTAGTACATTCAAAGGTGTTAAACGTCGCTTTACCGAGAAGAAAGTTAATGATCAAATTATAATTGATGATTATGCTCACCATCCTCGTGAGATTAATGCAACCATTGAATCAGCACGTAAAAAATATCCAGAAAAGAAGGTAGTAGCTATCTTCCAGCCACACACCTTTACTCGTACAAAGACATTTTTACAGGAGTTTGCTGATAGTTTAAAGGGTGCGGATGCAGTTTATCTTTGTGATATATTCGGTTCTGCTAGAGAAGAAAGTGGACAATTAACAATTTATGATCTTCAGAAACTAATTCAAGATAGTCAAGTACTTCAATTGGAGAATATTGCCGAATTAAGTAAGTATCATGATAGTGTGTTAGTTTTTATGGGGGCAGGAGATATACAAAAGTTCCAGAAAGCATATGAAGGAACACTTTCTCCAAATCAGCTATAAAAAATACTAACTAAAGGCCTGTTACGAGCTGTAAGCTGTGACAGGCCTTTTTTGTGATGTATAACTTTCGAAGCTCGGGTCTTATGTTGATAATTGGTAATGTTTTCTACTTTTTATTCGAAATTTATGATAGAAAAGCCTATAATGGTGATATACTAATAAAGAATTGTTTTTACAATGCCAATGTTTAAATGTCGAATTATTAGGGAAAGTGTTAATAAACAAGCACTTGCATATTGGCAATTCACAAGTTACCAAGAAAGGAATGGTCGTCGTTATGGAAATTTTGTTATACATTGCTGCAATCATTGCTGCCGTTGCTTTTGCAGTGCTAGTAATATACTTAGCAATGACATTAAAGGCATCAACAAGAACATTAAATAATGTGGCAAATACGTTAGAAGGCTTAGAAAAGCAACTTGAAGGAATTACTTCTGAGACAACACAGCTCCTGCATAAGACAAACAAACTTGCTGATGATTTCAGTCAAAAAACGGCAAAGTTGGATGGTTTATTTGATGGTGCAAAAGGTATCGGCGAAACAGTACAAGATCTTAATCTAACATTAAAACAATTTTCCTCAAGTATTTCCAGGGCAGCTGCTGAAAATCAGGATAAGGCGTCTCAAGCCGTAACATGGGGTGCTGCTCTATTTGATTTAATTAAAAAGAGAAAATAATAGGGAGGAATTATCATGGCAGATAATAATGGAAGAGATTTCATAATAGGCACGATAATTGGTGCAGCAGTAGGAGCGAGCTTAGCACTGTTATTTGCACCTAAATCTGGTAAAGAGTTACGTAGTGATATAAACCAAGGTGCCATGCAGGTAAAGGAACGTGCAACAGAATGGAAGGATATCGCTCAAGCAAAAGGACTTGAGTGGAAAGATATTGCACAATCTAAAAGTCAGGAATGGCTAGATATTGCTACACAAAAAGGTTCACAATTAAAAGAGAAGACCCAACATGTTACTTCCAATGTTCAAGCAAAAATTCAGGATATTCGAGAACGCTAGAATTCATTCGATGAATAAGCGCAGATGGAAAGATCCGAATATAAAATTAGGATTTAAAAAAAGCTGTAGCTAAGATAAAAAGGCTACAGCTTTTTCTTTAGTTCCAAATAATCGCTAACCTATCTCCAGCTTCAATTGGTTCATAGAAGGTAGTGGGGAGATCATTTTTTGTCAGAGTGAATTTGCCATTCGCCTGGGTTAGATCAATATCCACATATCTGAAAACATCCTGAAAAATAAACATTTCCTGTTTTTTCTCTTCTAATGATAAACGATCGTTCGGGTAGAGAATAGTATCTTCGGTTAAAATCACATTATTCCTTTTAATAGCAACCTTTGGCTGTTTCATGGTAATCTTTTCATGGTTAAATGAAACATGCAACTCAGTATATAAATCAATTTGGAGCTTTTCAATAACCTCTTTCACTGTAACTGTATTATCTGTAGTGATACGCAGATCATCATTGGCTCTTAATTTATATTCAAGACTTGTAGCCTTACCATTGACAGTTAATGTTGACTCAGCTAATCCGAGATTTACCGGTTTATTGTTGACGAAAACAATGAACTCCTCATTCGTCGGGAGCTTTATTCCACTTATTGAAGATAGAAATTCCTTAATAGTTTTTGGTGTAGTAAGTACTATCTCATCTCTGTCACATACCATATATTCTTTTTGTTGTAGACTGTTGTTTACGTAGTATTGAGTTTTCAATTCATACGGTTTTCCATTAAAATGAATTAATATGGTAGGGACTTCACCAATTAATTCCTCCAACGTAAGTGTTGGTTGTTCGCCGTCCATACCTTTCTTAATTACAATTTCATCTCCATTTTGGATGATTGTGTCAACAGTAGCTTGTTCTTGATTTAATAAAAGGGTAGGTGCTTTACCGAAATTACCTGGTAAGGTAATCTGCTTTCCATTCAAGGTAATGACTTTAGCTAATCCAGGCTTTCCATATAATTTATTTATTTCAATTCCAGCATGCACTAAGCAATCTCCGATGGTTAATTGCTTCATCTCAAACATGCGAATTACTTTTTGATTAACCTTAACCGATATATAATGTACTGGATTCTGTTTTGCAGCTATAGCAATACCAATTGGGGTCACAAAATCTGGCCCTTGTGGTAGGTTTTCTGTCTTATCTAGTGATTGAATAGCTTGGATATCCCGTATAGCAACACGGTTCTCGGGGAGCTGTAGTTTATTTGCCAGCCTTTTGGTGAACTCTGGAGTTTGACTCCCGCCCCCAATAAGCATCACCGCTTTTGGTTGTGCTCCGTTCAGTCGTAATATTTCCTCGGAAATAGAGGATGCCAATTTATTAATGCTATCATCAACACGTTGAACTAAGTCTTCATAAGTAATCGTAGACTCAAAACCTAAAATATCAGCTACAATAGCTTTTCCAGTGTTTACAATTGTCCGTTTTGTTTCCTCAGCTAAGGGGAAATCTAGCAAGTACTGATCGCTAACCGCTTCAGTAATTTCATCACCAGCAATCGGTACCATTCCGTAAGCACTAATTGTTCCACTATTCGTAATAGCAATATCACTAGTTCCAGCACCAATATCAACTAATGCAACATTTAGTCGTCTCATCGATTCAGGTATTAGTACTTGAATGGCAGCAATTGGTTCTAATGTTAATGCTTCCATTTCTAAACCAGCTCTATTTAATGCAGAAATTAATGATTCCACTACAACCTTTGGTAAGAAGGTCGCAATTACTTCTACAGTGGCAGTTTGCCCACTTTGGTCAATAAGTGAACCAATGTTCTCTTCATCAATTTTATAGTACAAGACAGAATAACCTACACAATAATAATTAGAAAAATCACTTGAAGATTCTGAAGCTACTTTTAATTGTGCTGTATGAACCGCACTTAATTCTAAATGTTTTATGGTTTCAAAGTCACTAATAGGCTTTTGATTCAGCTCTATCGTTGCTTGAGATACGACTGTTTTTAAGGATCTACCAGCAGCTGCCACACAAACCTTATGTAATGTTCCAGAACTTTTTTCAAGGGCTTCCTTTACTTCCCGAATAATCTCTGCTACTTCCACAACGTTGTGAATTTGTCCATCAAGCATGGACCTGACCTTATGTTCTTGGACACAATAGTCAATTAATGTATAATTCGAACCATGCTCTTCTAATAGAATCCCAGTAACGGAACGTGTACCAATGTCTAATGCAAATATAGGTTCGTTTTTCATCTGTTAATCCCCCTAAAGTCAAACGCTAAATATCCACTGACTAACTATTTTACTATTCTTTATTATAACTGAAAGATGACAAAGAGAAAATTATTCGCTATAATTGTGTCACATTATGTAAAATAATGTTTGATAATGTTTTCTTTCCGTTCAGGAGGCTTTAATATGAAATTCAATGAGTTAGACCAGTTACGTGAACGTCTTGATGACGTAAATTTACAATTGCTAGAGCTTGTGAATTTACGAGCAGCTATTGTAAAACAAATTGGTCAAATTAAGAATAAGCAAGGTATGAATAGATTTGATCCAGTGCGTGAGAGACAAATGCTTGATCAGCTGATAAAATTTAATAATGGTCCTTTTGAAAATTCTACCATTGAGCATATCTTCAAGGAAATATTCAAGGCGGGTCTTGAGCTAATAGAGGACGACGATCGAAAAGAACTTTTAGTGTCTAGAAAAAGAAAACCAGAAAACACGGTTATTGATATTAATGGAGAATTGATCGGGGATGGGAAGGTTCATTTTGTAATGGGACCTTGTGCTGTCGAAACCTATGAACAAGTGAAAGAAGTTGCTCAAGCTGTCAAAAGCAAAGGAATAAAACTATTCCGTGGTGGAGCATTTAAACCGCGTACATCTCCTTATGATTTTCAAGGGCTTGGAATAGAGGGTTTACAGATTCTTCGTCAGGTTGCTAATGAGTTTGATTTAGCAGTTGTAAGTGAAATTGTAAATCCAGCACATATTGAAGAAGCATTAGAGTATGTAGATGTGATTCAAATTGGTGCTAGAAATATGCAAAACTTTGAGCTGTTAAAAGCTGCAGGTGAGGTGAACAAGCCAGTTCTCTTAAAGCGTGGTCTATCTGCAACTATCTCTGAATTTATAAATGCTGCAGAATATATCATTTCAAGAGGTAATGGTAATATTATACTTTGTGAAAGAGGAATCAGAACCTATGAGACGGCAACAAGAAATACGTTAGACATTTCTGCAGTGCCAATTCTAAAAAAGGAAACTCATTTACCTGTAATGGTTGATGTTACCCATTCTACTGGAAGACGTGATTTACTCATTCCTACTGCAAGGGCAGCAATCGCAATCGGTGCTGATGGTGTTATGGCAGAGGTACATCCAGACCCTGCTGTTGCCTTATCGGATTCTTTACAACAGATGGATATTCCAACCTTTAATCATTTCATTGACGAATTGTCGAATTTTGCTGCAACGATTCATAGTTATGAATAAATAGTGGCATTCCCCTTGTACAGGTGGGATGCTTTTTGCTATTTTCCATCAAATTTTGCTTAGAAGAAGTTCCATTTAAATGATAAATATTTTTGTATTTTTTTACATGGTAGAGTATGATAATTAATAGTTATTGCGTATCTTATATGATAGAACGGATTAGAGGAGGTAATGGTTATGACAGTAACAATATATGATGTAGCGAGAGAGGCAAATGTTTCAATGGCAACGGTTTCCCGTGTTGTTAATGGAAATCCAAATGTTAAACCAACAACACGAAAAAAGGTTTTAGCAACAATTGAACGGTTAGGATATCGACCTAATGCAGTTGCACGTGGTCTTGCAAGTAAAAAGACGACAACAGTAGGGGCAATTATTCCTGATATATCGAGCATCTTTTTTGCAGAATTAGCTCGAGGTATTGAGGATATTGCAACCATGTATAAATACAACATTATATTAAGTAATTCAGATCAAAATAAAGATAAGGAACTTCAATTAATTAACACGATGCTAGAAAAACAAGTGGATGGAATCATCTTTATGGGTGGTAATATCTCAGAAGAACATGTTCATGAATTCTCATCTGCATCTGTTCCGGTAGTATTGGCAGCAACGTTAGATGACTCGGATACAATTCCTTCTGTGAATATTGATTATGAGGCTGCTGGATATGAAGCTACTAAGTAT
Source organism: Ornithinibacillus bavariensis (assembly GCF_050433565.1). Lineage (NCBI taxonomy): Bacteria > Bacillati > Bacillota > Bacilli > Caryophanales > Bacillaceae > Ornithinibacillus > Ornithinibacillus bavariensis. The sequence goes on along the minus strand of NZ_JBNPWZ010000003.1, from coordinate 345,275 downwards.
CTCATTGATAAAGGTAATAAGAAGGTTGCATTTATTTCCGGGAAAGAAGAATATACCATTAATGATTTGAAATATAAGGGATATTTACGTGCACTAGAGGAATCATCGATAACACCAACTGATGATTTTATTGTGCGTGGAGAATATACGTACGAGTCAGGAATCAATGCGGTTAATAAGTTTATGAACTTAAATGATAAGCCAACTGCTATTTTTGCTGCATCAGATCAAATAGCTCTAGGTGCCATTCATGGGGCACAGGATTTAGGGTATAAGGTCCCTGAAGATATTGAGGTTTTTGGTTTTGATAATACAAAGCTAGCCTACATGGTGCGGCCAACCCTATCTACGGTTGTACAACCAATGTACGATATTGGTGCGGTAGCGATGCGTTTATTAACGAAGTATATGAACAAGGAAGAAGTAGAAGAGAAAAAAGTAGTATTACCACATCGTCTTATCGAAAGAAACTCAACGAAGTAAAATTATGTCGCTAAAAATATAGAAACCAAAATTTTGGGGAGCGAGAATATGAGAAAACGGGATTTTTTAACTCCTATTGGCATTACTGTTGGCTTTGTAATAATCATGCTTGCGATATTAGCAAATGCCGGAGTACAAGGCTTTGTATCTTTTCTAGACGTTGCTTCTATTCTAATTGTAATAGGAGGGGTAATCGGATCATTGCTGATTAACTTCAATGTTGAACAGATAAAATTAACAGGCAGAGTGTTGAAGGAATCCTTTAATCAAAATGAACGCAAACTACCAGATCTTATTAAGCTTTTTATTCGTTTATCTGAAAAAGCTAGAAGAGAAGGAATTTTGGCTTTGGAAAATGAAGTAGAAGATGTTGAGGATGAATTTATTAATAAAGGAATATTATTAGCAGTTGACGGGGTCGAGCCTGAGGTCATCCATGATATTATGAATGCTGAGATTACGGCAATGGAAGAACGTCATGAACGTGGTCGTATGATACTAGTGAAATGTGGTGATTATGCCCCTGCTTGGGGAATGATTGGAACATTAATAGGTCTTGTATTGATGTTAAATAATCTTCAGGATCCATCTTCATTAGGTCCTAGCATGGCTGTTGCATTATTGACAACCTTATATGGTACAGTCCTAGCAAATCTCTTTTTTATCCCTGTAGCGAGTAAATTAGAAAACAAAACGGAAGAGGAAATTTTTATCAAACAAATTATTATTGAAGGTATAATTGGCGTACAATCTGGTCAAAATCCACGAATATTGGAAGAAAAACTTAGTGCTTTCCTCGCTAAGGATTCCAAATTAAAGCAATGGAACGATGAAAAATCTACATTCGTGGGGGAGGGCCTAAATGAAGCGTAGAGAAAGAAGAAAAAGGATTGATAAAGGTGCACCAAAATGGATGGTAACTTATTCAGATATGGTGACATTAATTTTAGTCTTTTTCATTTTATTATTCTCTATGTCACAAATTGACGCAGCAAAGTTCGAAGAGATTTCTGAATCATTTCGAAATCGAATGATCTTTGATTTTTCCTCTTCAGCTGTACCAACGGAAAATTCAACTGGAAATACAAGTGGCGAAGAAAAAGGACAAACAGCCAATGGTTTTGAAAATGCCAGTTCAACGAAGGACAAAGAAATTGGTGGATCTACTGACACTAATCAAACGAAAGATACACTAGATGACTTAATGGTTGAGGTAGAGAATTACTTAGACCAAAATGAATTAAATAACGTGGTTTCTGCTAATCGATCAGAACGTGGTGTTGTCTTAGTGTTGCAGGATAGTATATTATTTGACCCAGGTGAAGCAGATATATTACCTTCGGCTTTACCATTTTTAACGAAGGTTGGAAATCTGTTATCACAGATTGATAATCAGATAAAGGTGGAGGGACATACCGATAATGTTCCAATGTCAAGCTACCGTTATCCATCTAATTGGGAGTTATCTGGAGCAAGGGCAAGTAGTGTTGTTCGCTTTCTAGTAGATGAAAATGGATTGTCTGAAGAACGTTTTGCAATAGCAGGGTATAGTGATACTCGTCCAGTTGCTACAAATGATTCATCGACAAATCGAAGTAAAAATAGACGGGTAGAAATTGTAATCTTAGAGAAAAGCCAAGAAAGTTAAAAGGAGTTGATGATCAACTCCTTTTAACTTTCGTATATTTTAGCAATTGAGAGAGGGCATTTTGATTTTTTTCCTCAATTTCTTTTTTTCTTGGGATGCATGGAATGTCTTGTATTGGATCATTCCAGGTTTTGGGTAATAGCTCTGTTGTTTGCTCTTGCCATTTCGCTATCCACTTTTCTGGCAATAAACCGCTTACAGTTTTTCCATCCTTCATTACATTCCAAACCTGCGACCATGCTCGTGGAACTACTCGCCATATATCATAGCCGCCACCACCTAGTGCAATCCATTTCCCATCACAATATTTATTTGCAACTTCTAGTGCGATTCTCGGTATTTTCTCATAAATTGCCATGGATCCACATAAATGCGTCAGTGGGTCATAATAATGGGCATCAGCACCATTTTGTGTAATTAAAATATCCGGTTTAAAATAATCTGCTATTTCATATAAGGCAGTCTCATAGATTTGAATAAAAGATTCGTCTTGGGTGAATGCATCAATTGGTAAATTAAAACTGAAGCCGTGACCTTCCTTAATTCCTCTTTCTGTTACATTCCCTGTTCCAGGAAATAAATATCTTCCAGTCTCATGGATTGAAAACGTACAAACATTTGGATCCTCATAAAAAGCCCATTGTACTCCATCACCATGATGGGCATCAGTATCTACATAAAGTACCCTTAAATTGTAGTTTTTACGAATATATTGGATGGCAATAGCAGCATCATTATAAATACAGAATCCAGAGGCTTTATGTTTTAAACCGTGATGGAGCCCCCCGGAAAAATTCACTGCTGTTTTTGCACCATCTTTTAAGACAGCATCAACTGCCGTAAGAGTAGCTCCTACTATGCGTGAGGTTGCATCATGCATGTTTGGGAATACAGGGGTATCCTCTGTAGCTAGCCCATACTTTAATAATTGCTCTTTTGTTAATGTATTGGCTGATTTTACAGCATGGATAAAGCTATTGTCGTGAATTAAAGCAATTTCTTCTTCAGTTGCAATCCGCGGCTTTATGATATTTTCATGATTCAGTTGGCCTGCATCTTCTAGTAACTCTTTTGTTAACAGCACACGCTTTTGATTAAAAGGATGTTCTTCATGAAAGTGATAGCTTAATAAGTGCTCATCATAGACAAATCTATTTAATTTACTCATAATTTTGGCTCCGGAATATTATTTGGCCACATTAATTCATAGCCTGCTTGACGCAAGTCACGAATGATAGGAAGTGGATTCATCGTTTGAATTCGAAAAACTAATATTTTATATTCAGGATTATTTTTATATGGGTAAACTAATACAGATGAAATGTTTAATCCACGGTTCCCAAAAACAGATGCTACCTCAGGAAGGATACCAGGTCTATTTGGGACCTTCACTTCAATATGTGATCCTTGAATATGTGTTCCTGTTAGTTGGATTAATGTATATAATAAGTCTTTTTCAGTAATGATTCCAACTAGCACACCATTACTTACAACGGGTAAACAAGCAATTTCATGGTCATAAAATATACGAGCAACCTCTTCAACAAAGTCTAAAGGATGTACCGTAATAACAGGGGATTTCATAATGGTTGCAATGTTTTTATTGAGAATATCTTGGTTCTCGTCTGCCGAAAAAATAGAAGGACTTGCATCACGAATATCACGATCGGATACGATACCAACAATAGAATAATCCTCATCAACTATCGGGATATGTCTTATTCGGTGAGCAAGGAGCAGCTGATGGGCAGTTACGATAGAATCTGTGGGTTGAAGTGTAATTACATCTTGCTTCATAATCTCCTCTACATGCATTATAAACCCTCCCTCATGTCACGTAATTGATGGCGTTTTAAAAATCGCAGTGTTTCAAATTGTTTAATGGAATCCTCCGAAACATTTTTTCCGATACGAACCATTAAACAATTTGCTGGATGGGAAATAATCTCAGGGTCATCAGTCGGCGCAGGTAACAGGTCTCCAGCAGCCATCATTTTTTCCATCACCTTCCGATATTCCCAAACACTTAAATTTGTCCCTTTTAGATCCCAGTGCCAGTAATACTCAGTTGAAATTACTATATAGTTTTCCATAAACTCATCCATCATAGAAACCTTTAGTAAATTTGAGGCAATGCCACTCCCACGATATTCTGGGATTACTTCAATTGCACCCAACTCTATTAATTCCTTCATTTGGAAAGTAGACCATCTTTCCAATGGATCTGGGTACAGATAGGTTACGTATCCAATGATGGTGTTATCTGTCCTAGCAATGATAATTCGGCCTTCTGATAAATCAGCAATGCTCAATATTGCTTGAAATTGCTTTGTAGCAGGTCTAAATGAAGTTAAGTTTTCGTGAAAGTGATAATTCATTAAGGAAGGTGTTGATATAGGACCCTCAATAATGATTGCTTCATCTTTTATATGAAGTTCCTTTCTGAATTGCGTTTTCAAATGCTCCATTGGATACTCTCCACCACCGATTTATCAATTATTGCTTTTATTATACCGTATTATCGTGCTAATTTTTAGTCTTTTTCTAATGGATGTAATGGAATAGTTAAAAAAGCATATAGCTAACCAATGTAAAAAAGAAGAGGGCTATAAACCCTCTTCTTAGTCTCTGCCATTGTTGCCTCGTCCATTTGTATTGTCGTTTCCATTCTCGCTCCCGTTCTCAGGGTCATTATTATCTGAACCATTATCATCATCACCAGTTGCTGGTTCCTCCTTATCTGGATCTGGGTCTTGTTCTCCTTTTGGAGGATCTGGTTTCTTAGAATCATCAGGTTTCGTGAATTTTCCTATGATTAATTCATTGGATGCGGCTGATTCTAAACCAAAATAATCGACTGCTTTTACAACATAGACACCATTACCACTAGGAGCATTAAATTTTGTCTCAACGGAAATTCCGATTAGCTTAAATTCTTCACCTGGCTCTGACGCACGATAGATTCGATATCCAATGACATCTTTGCTCTTTGAAGCCGTCCAGGTTAGTGCACGACCACTGTTTTTTAAGGATGTCGGAACAGTTGGAGCTTTTCCATCGTCATTTACTATGGTGCTTAGTCCTTTTATGCTTGGCATACTTACTTTTTCCCATGCTTCCTTTCTAAATGAAGGATACAGCTGTGTTATATCCTTTAAGAGATCATAACCGTTACGTTTTAACCAATCTGGATTAAAAGAAACCCCATCATCTTGAACGAATTCTTTTGGCGTATTTGGTCCTGCGGGAACTGCCTTACCATCCACGAGAACATAGGATCCTTGGATTAAACTATCATCTACCTTTGTTGGTACAAAATTAACATTAAATATATCACTGGAAACAAGTCCTACCTGTGAACATAATTTAGATGGAAGCATTCCAGATGTAGCACAAATATTTCGAGATACTATTCCAGATGGCTGTTGAAATCTTTTGCTAGGTGCTACTAAGTCTGGTCGTATATCTGAGGCAGCATTTATAAGCTCTGCCCATAGTTTTATATTTCGATCGCCATGGTACAATTGACAGCTATTACATACTAATGATTGAGGAATATCATATCCTAGCCAAGCGCCCATCGTAACATTTGGGTTGCTAGCTACAAAATGTACGTCCTGTGTATTTTGTGAAGTACCAGTTTTTCCAGCCCAATCAACATTCTTGTATTTTAGCTGTGATGGAAGATATGCTGCAGAACCATTTGAAATAACATCTCGCATCATATCTAACGTTAAATAACTTGTTTGCGGAGAAAATACATCCACAGGTTCACTCTTTTGTTCAAAAATTACTTCTCCATCCTGTGTGGTAATCTTGTCAATCATGTATGCATCTACAAACTTACCTCCATTTGCAAAAGTAACATAGGCATTCGTATTTTCTTCAATGGATATACCATAGGTTGTTCCGCCAATTGCCAAAGCAGGGTTCCCATACTCGTTATCCATGATTGATGTTATCCCCATTTTCCGAAGATATTTATCAACGATGTTATCATTCATGATTTGTGTATATACCTTAATTGCTGGAATATTATAGGAATCCTTTAAATTTGCCCGTACCGAAAGGAGTCCATGAAATTTATAGTCAAAGTTATTTGGATTATATGGCTTTCCACCAGCAATAAACGTAGTTTTTACGTCCGCAACAGGAGTACCTGGTTGAACGATACCCATTTCCATCGCAGGGGCATATACTAGTAAAGGCTTCATGGTACTACCATTGGGGCGTATTGCTCCAGTAGCATAATTTACTTGATTTTCTAAACTAAACCCACGTCCACCTAAGAAGCTAATTATTCTTCCAGTATTGTTTTCAATAAGAATGGCACCAGCCTCAACGCGCTGAGTAATCCGTTTCTCTTCACCAGTAATTGGATCCTTCACCTTACCGGTCCAATCTGGTCCATAATGTTTAAAGTTTTTTGCCACCTCTTGAAATGCATCATAAATATCCTTATCAATCGTGGAGTGAATATTATAACCATTTCTACGTAAGTCTCGATTTGCAAGAATCATATACTGTTCACGAAGTTCATTATTTTCTGCTAAGTCCTCTTTTGAATATCCATCCTTTTCAGCTAGTATATACATAATAATTTCTTTTGCTCGTTTCTCCAATTCAAATGTTAGGTAAGGATATTTTTCCATTGGTGACTCGGATTCTGAGACGAAATCTGCAGTAATATCATAATTAATTGCTTTGTTGTACTCATCTTCGGTAATGTAATTTAACTCGTACATACGGCTTAGAACAACCTTCATACGATTTATACCAGGCTCTATACCTTCTTTACTTTTTAATCCACCACCAGTTTCAAATGGAGTATAGTATGATGGGCTCTGCGGTAATCCAGCTAAAAAGGCAGCCTGAGGTAAATTTACTTCATTTGCATTTATGCCAAAAATTTCTCTAGCTGCGGTCTGAACTCCAGCAATATTACGACCATTTGGCCCACGGCCATATGGGATAATATTTAAATATGCTTCTAATATTTGTTCTTTATCAAAAAACTGTTCCAAGCGCATTGCTAATAAAATTTCTTTTGCCTTTCGTTCAAAAGATACTTCATTTGTTAAAATTTGATTTTTAATTAGCTGCTGGGTTAACGTACTACCACCAGATTTTAGGTCAGAATTGGTAATTTCTTGTACTATAGCTCGGACAATTGCCTTAGGTACAACACCATTATGTTCAAAGAAGTATTCGTCCTCAGTAGCAACAACAGCGTCAATTAAAGTCGGAGAGATATCTTCCAATTTTGTTTCTTCACGGTGTAAATCGGATTGAATATCACCGATATATACATCTCCTGCAAAATATAATTTTGATGTTTCTTCATAATTGTAAATATCTTTTTCCATGTTTTCATATGATAGGATTGGTTCATCTTTTACCAAGGATGCAAAATATCCGAATCCTATTCCAACCCCAAAGAACATTCCGATGATTCCAATTGCAATGAAGAATAGAATAACATTCCAAATAACATCATATGTAATTCGAGAAGCACGTTGTATTTTACCTGTGCTCCACATGGATTTTGTCTTTTTTACAAAGTTATGGAGAATTTGTTTAAAGTCCACGTTTAACCCCCCTATTTTACCAAGATTAATTATAGCATAGACCTTGTAAAGGTAGGTAGACGAAAAATAAAATAATTGCATTTTGTAATATTATTTAATATGATAAGAAGTAATACTATATTTAAAAGCTATGATAGAAATAGTAGTAATGCAAATCCCTATTCAAGAGAGCTGGTGGTAGGTGGAAACCAGTATATATTTGCTTGCGAATTACAATTCTGGAGCATTCTTAATGAGCCAAATAGGTGAAATTAAGACGGTGTAGTCATCGTTAACAACCCCAAAGTGGCAATTTCAATTGCAACAAGGGTGGTACCGCGTGTTAAAACTCGTCCCTTTATTATAGAGGAATGAGTTTTTTTATTTTATTTTTAGAAAAGTTGGAGGGTGAAACTATGCATATTTTAGAGGATTTGGCGCGTAGAGGACTTATTAATCAAGTGACAGATAGAGAAGGTTTAGAAAAGCATCTTTCTGAAAATGTAGTAACCTTATATTGTGGATTTGATCCTACAGCAGATAGCTTACACATCGGACATTTAGTACCACTCATGATGCTAAAACGATTCCAAAAGGCTGGACATCGACCAATTGCTTTAGTCGGTGGTGGAACTGGTATGATTGGAGATCCGAGTGGTCGTTCTACGGAACGTTCGTTAAATACAGAAGATGTGGTAAAGGGCTATAGTGACAGCTTAAGAGCACAAATTTCGAAAATTCTAGAAGTAGATCAAGATGAAAATCCAGTGGTTGTTAGAAATAATTACGAGTGGCTTGGAAGCATGACTGTTATTGACTTCCTACGTGATGCTGGTAAACACTTTGGTGTTAACTATATGTTGGCAAAAGAATCTGTTTCAGCACGTATCGAACAGGGGATTTCCTTCACGGAATTTAGTTATATGATTCTTCAATCTCTAGATTTTCAAATGCTATACATGAAGGATAATTGTACCTTACAAATTGGTGGAAGTGACCAGTGGGGAAATATAACTGCTGGTATGGAATTAATACGTCGTGGACGAGAAAATGAAGAGGAAGATGTAAAGGTATTTGGGCTAACGGTTCCACTCATAACGAAAGCGGATGGAACTAAGTTTGGTAAATCAGCAGGTAATGCAGTTTGGTTAGATGCTGAGAAAACCAGTCCTTATGAATTTTATCAATTTTGGATTAATACGGATGACCGTGATGTAATGAAATTTTTACGTTACTTCACTTTCTTAAGTGAAGAAGCTCTTGTTGAATTAGAGCAGGAGGTAGACACTCGTCCAGAAAAGCGAGTGGCTCAAACTAGATTAGCCGAAGAAGTTACCAGGATGGTTCATGGTCAAGAGGCAGTTGAGCAGGCGCAAAAAATATCAGCTTCTTTATTTAGTGGGGATATTAAAGCTTTATCTGCAAGCGAAATTGAGCAAGGATTTAAGGATGTACCTACATTCCAAATGAATAGAGAAGATTTAAGATTAGTTGATTTACTTGTTAATGCGAACATTTCGTCTTCTAAGCGCCAAGCAAGAGAGGACATTACGAATGGTGCTATTTATATTAATGGTGAGAGACAACAGGATTTAGACTATGTATTATCGGAAGCGGATCAGATTGAAGGGAAGTTTACCATTATTAGAAGAGGGAAGAAGAAGTATTTTATGATTCGATATAATTAGGTAGGAAAGCTGTTCAAAGGTTTAGATCTTTGAACAGCTTTTTTTGATAGTTTCAAGATGGTTAACTGATATGCTTAATGGTTGAAAAGATATCTAGGTTGCATTACTATTACGTAGTGCTAGTTCTAAATACCTATAAATATGAATGGTCAATTAAAACAGATTTCCTAACTATTCAAATTAACCCATTAAAGAGTAGATTTTACATACTATATAGGTATTTTGATTCATATAAAAGGAAGGGAATGAAAAGGTATTAATCATTTTGGTAGTAGTTAGGCATTATACATAGGAGAAACATTAAACTAAAGACAACTAAGGAGAGAGCATAATGCTAAATTTTAAAAGTATAAAACAAAAGATGCTACTAGGATTTTCAGTGGTAATTATATTAGTTATATTTCTAGGGGTGTATAATTTCATTTCGGTGTATAAAATGAATCAGGAAACAACCGAAATGGTTGATAGGAAGGTTCAATTATTAATAGCTAATGAACAGATGTCTTCAACCATGTCGAACAGAATTGCTGCAGCCCGAGGATATGTACTATTTGGCAAGCAGGAATATAAAGACATCTTTGATCAATATACAGAGAAAGGTACAGAATATGAAGAGCTATTTAAAAGTTTAGCAGATTCGAAGGAATTTGATGAGCTTATTAATCAAACAGTTGAATGGCGACAATTTATAAAGGAACAAGTATTTGCTGAGTATGAACAAGGCAATAAGGACCAAGCAATCAAAAACTTGGAAGCTAATAGCGTAACTGCGAGGGAATTAAGAGAAGGGTATGAAAAACTAGCTACTGAAATGGAAGAAGAAATAAATGATGCTGGTGACTCTATTGTAGCCAGTGGTAAGACGAATCTAGTACTAGAGACTGTTATACCTATTAGTATAGTTATACTTTCGCTTGTAGTAGCTTTATTTACAGCTTCTTCCATTACGAATCCTATACGATTAGTTATGAATCGAATGAAGGCAATTGCAGGTGGAGATTTAAGTAATAAGCCACTAGAAACTAAATTGCAAGATGAATCAGGACAGCTAATTGCGGCAACAAATGAAATGAATAGTAAGATGCGAGATTTACTAAATCAAATTCAAATCGTTTCAGAGACTGTTAGCGGTCATAGTGAAGAATTAACGCAAACAACAAATGAAGTGAAGACTGGTTCCGAGCAAGTAGCTGTAACAATGCAAGAACTAGCTTCAGCGGCAGAAGCCCAAGCTAACCATGCAAGTGATTTATCTACTGCCATGAATACATTTACAGTTAAGGTCGAAGATGCGAACAGAAATGGGGAAGGGGCTCTACATAATTCAAATGAAGTTCTTGAAATGACAACCGAGGGTAGTAAATTAATGGAGATGTCTACAAATCAGATGGCATTAGTGGATGGTATTGTACATGATGCTGTTCAACGTGTTAAAGGCTTGGACATTCATGCTAAAGAAATTACGAAGCTAGTATATGTAATTAAAGATATATCGGAGCAAACAAATCTATTAGCACTTAATGCGGCAATAGAAGCAGCAAGGGCAGGAGAACATGGTAAAGGATTTGCAGTAGTTGCGGACGAGGTAAGAAAGCTTGCAGAAGAGGTTTCCATGTCTATTATGGATATTACCAATATCGTTACGAACATTCAGAATGAATCTCAACGTGTATCAGAATCATTAGAAGGTGGCTACAAGGAAGTAGCCCAAGGAACTGGACAAATTAAGAAGACTAGTCAAACCTTTGAAGATATTAGTAAGGCAGTAACAGGTATGGTAAATAACATAAATACGGTTTCCCACAATTTATCCGATATTTTGGCTAATAGTCAAGAAATGAATGCTAATATTATGGAAATTGCCTCCATATCAGAAGAATCAGCAGCTGGTGTAGAGGAAACCTCTGCAGCTTCTGAACAGACAAGCAGTTCGATGGAGGAAGTAGCAAAAAGCTCAGAAGAACTTGCTAAATTAGCCGAGCAACTGAATAATTTAACACGTCAATTTAAGCTATAGACAAGAAAAGGAAAGCACTGAGGAATAAAGTGACTTTCCTTTTCTAGTTTTTCTAATAACTTTATATAAGTACTTTAGAGAAGGGAAAATAGAAGTATTTTACCTTCTAGCATTAAAACAAGGATTTGTAACCTTTCAACCAATTGATAAAGATCCAGAATAATATTTACTTTACAAAGTAAATATTATTACTCTATAATTAAGTTGTACTGGATGAAAACATATTACATTTTCATGTGTCCGGACCACAAGAAGCCGTGTTATTCCTTCATCCAAACCATATTTTTCTATGGAGGTTAAATCTATGTCCAAAATTTATGAGTTAGATCCTACTTCTGACACCTTGCATGGATTTTTTAGCAAAGATATAGAACCTGCATTACACATTCATTCAGGAGATACTGTTATTTTTCAAACATTAGATTCTGCATGGGGATTAGAAAAGCGTTTATCTCTGGGTGCACAAAGAAAGCGATTTACAGAGATTAAGGCAGAACGACAAGCGGAGCAATTTGGCCATGCGTTAGTTGGCCCAGTCTACATTCATGGTGCAAAGCCAGGACTTACTTTAGAGGTAAAGATTAATGAGATTATTCCAGGCTCATGGGGATGGACTTCAGGAGGCGGATTTCCGAGTTACTGGAATAAAAAGCTAGGCTTGGATCAAGAGAAAGAAGTACTTCTGGATTTCGAACTTGATATTGAAAAAATGGTGGGTACAAGTCAATTTGGAGATTTTGACTACACTGTAGGGTTACATCCATTCATGGGGATTATGGGTATGCCCCCAGAGGAAGAAGGTCAACATTCTACATTCGTTCCTCGAGAAACTGGCGGAAATATCGATTGCAAAGAATTACAAGCAGGGAGTACTTTATTTTTACCGATATCTATTCCGGGTGGTCTCTTTTCTACAGGAGATGGTCATGCAGCTCAAGGGGATGGTGAAGTGGCTGGCCCTGCGTTAGAGTGCCCAATGGAACGGGTGAGTTTAACTTTTTGTGTTAGAGATGATATAAAAATAGAGAGACCAAGAGCAAAAACGAATTCGGGATGGATCACCATGGCATTTCATGAAGACCTGGATGAAGCTATGTGGCTTGCATTAAGTGATATGCTGGATCTAATGTCCGAGCTATACAAAATTTCCCGAACAGAAGCTTATGCTTACGCAACATTAGTGGTGGATTTACGTGTTACGCAAATTGTCAATTTCTCAAAAGGAGTCCATGCTTTTTTACCTTTTGATGCCTTAAGGTGATAGATTAATCTATTATTTTTTCAACTAAAACAAAATAACAGACTTCCGTGGCTATGGAAGTCTGTTATTTATTTGTTACGCTCTTTTGGCCGGTTAACTATTAACTTTCCAACTATTTATATACCATCGTTTAATGTTCCTATATAGAACAAATTGTCAGGGGTTACATTATCTAAATAACCTTCCAAAATGCGACTGACATCCTCTAATGTATTCGATAATGATACCGAAGCACCTTTCTTTTTAGTAAAGGGTTCTGCAATAAAAAAACGTTGCGTGAAGTAGGCTTCAAGGCGCTCGCCTCGCTTATAAATTTCCTTGTCTGCAAATGGTAATTTATCAAAACCAAGAGCATTAACTAAAAAACGTAATTCCCGATACCGGCGCATAATCTTCCGTGTTTTTTGTTGAAGATTGAAATGCTTTTTATTAAGTTGAGCATCTTCAATCATTACGGAGGTAGAAGACACAGGATTTACTGCTGGAAAAAGTTTTCTAGACACTTGTTCTGCATCAAAAATCATGAGTGTATCTAAAGGTCCATATGGAAGTTCTTCATCTACCGCTTCTCCAGTAGGGTCGATAAGGAATGTCGTAATCGTTTTGCCTTCAGGTAGCTTCACTTTTTCGAGTAATGAATAGATTTCTCCTGAGACAACTAAGGATCGATCAGTAGCTAAAGCTACATCTTGTTTGCCATTTAGTCGCATCATTTTCTCATATGCGCTTTCTGTGTCTTGGCAAAGAATATTTGCAGATTCTCTAACCTCGTTTAATTCAGGACTATCCAACCTTGGCATTAAAAGTACAGTAGCATAATTTCTTTCTTTTAACCGATAAAATATTTCAGCTAGTAGTACCAATTGTCCCATTCCCGGTCTAGCGATGAAACCATTTATTCCTCCTTTCGTTATCGGAGCTAAAAAATCCAATGCTTTAATACCAGTTTCAATCATTTGCACATTATTCCCACGAATGATTAAATCATCAACTTTACACTCTGCAAGTTCTGCTAATGCTACTAACGTTCGCACTTCTGCACGTTCTAACGGAGTCTTGCCAGTACATAAATTAGATACGGTTGCAGGGCGTAATCCTTTTTCTTTGGCTGCTATCGTTAAATTAGGAACTCGCTTTCGCAGTAATGAAACATTAAGTTTTAAATTATCCACTGACTGATGCTCCTTTACTTCTTGGATATGTATATTTTAAATCTCTAATCTTAGTGTAACAAGAATATTTGTTTCAGTATTAATTAAAGGTAATTTACTTCATCTTACACTATTAGAAATTATTACTGAAAGAATAATCCCCTCATGCATATTTGTATTGTTTTCTCCAAATAAGAATCTTATCTCTTTATTTTATAACATAAAAAAGCCCCTGAAACATTGATAAAACAATATTTCAAGGGCATTGATGCATAATAATAATTATACAGATTAACGAGAGTAGAACTCAACGATTAACTGTTCGCTGATTTCAGATGGAAGCTCAGAACGTTCTGGTAAACGATTGAAAGTTCCTTCTAGTTTATCAGCATCAAATGTTAAATAATCTGGAACGAAGTTGTTTACTTCGATTGCTTCTTTCACGATATCAAGATTTCTTGATTTTTCGCGAAGGCTAATTGTTTGACCAGGTTTTACTAGGTATGATGGAATATCTACACGAGATCCATTAACTGTCACGTGACCATGGTTTACAAGCTGACGAGCTTGTCTACGAGTACGTGCAAGACCTAGACGATAAACAAGGTTATCAAGACGAGATTCAAGAAGAACCATGAAGTTCTCACCATGAACACCTTTCATTTTACCAGCTTTATTAAATAGTGTACGGAATTGACGTTCGTTTAAACCATACATAAAGCGTAGTTTTTGTTTTTCTTGTAGCTGTAAACCATATTCAGAAAGCTTTCTGCGTTGGTTTGCTCCGTGTTGCCCTGGAGCATAAGGGCGTTTATCTAGCTCTTTGCCAGTTCCTGTTAGTGAAATGCCAAGACGACGTGATTTTTTCCATTCTGGACCAGTATATCGTGCCATGGGACATTTCCTCCTTTTTATTTTATTTGCATAAAATAAAAATCCAACCGTGATCGTTCCTCACGCCATTTTATTTTCATGTACCATCGCTCCAGCAGCAGAGAGTTACACGATACACCTCATATGGAAGAGGAATAAAATGGTCGAGTGGTGATTCACTTAGGCTGCCATATTATTTTACACAAAGAATAGTATATAATTTTTCAGAGGTTTAGTCAAACATTCTATAAAAATTTTAAAATATTGTTGAATTCATTAACTCAAAGTAGGAGAAAAATCTATATTTATTATATAATGAAAATATATTAGTTATTACTCCGGGTGATATATAAATGATAGATGAGAAGACAATACAAATAAAATTACAATTAATTAATTATGAGTTACTGATGACAACATCACCTATGAGTGAGAATCTCTATGAAAAACTCTCTTATCAAATAAGTGGACTACTAGAATCCTCTTTTCTAGTAATCTATTTGTTTGATCAGTGGACAAATAGTTTCTTTTTAAAAACGAAAAACATTCAGCAAAATAGAATACTGTTAAATCAGATGATATATGATCCTACACTCACATATCGACGGGCAATTGCAGATGAACAGAAATTAAGGATAAATGATAATGACTTATTTACAGTGAGCTCATCGCATATGAACTATCAACTCATCCCTCTAAAACCGACAAATGGTCCTATCGGCATGATGGTTGTCGGAATGGAGAACGGAAGCGCCATTTCAGAGGGGATACAGCAAGTAATAAGGAAAGAAGTAGAATTACTGTTAGATTATATTTATATCATTGAACAAAGAGATAAGAATGAGAAAAAGAATCAGGTTCTATTTGACATGATCTCGCATTTCTTAAACCTAAAAACAAAAACAGAAATTTTTACAGAGATTATTACTGCATTAAAAAAGGTCTATCCTAATTTTGACTTTTACCTTCATCTATCCCAAGAATATGAAAAAAATACAGATCTCCCTGTAAAGCTTCTAGAGATTAGGAATGATGTTCAAAGCTCCAGTTCAACAGCTTTTTTAACTGCCGAAATACAGATTGAAAATCAGTTAGACGCGAATATGACGTATGTGTATGCTCCTTTAGCGGGACAGCAGGGAGTTTATGGGGTATTACAAATTATTATTCCAAAGCTTTTGGATATTCCAAAAGCTGAAGTTGACTATATTTCAAGGTTTGCAAATGCTGCTGGAAAAGCAATAGAAAGTACGACACTATACCTGAATTCAAAGCATCTTGTATCAGATTTAACAATGATTAATGATTTAATTCATCAATTAAATTCTAATCTGAATTTAACAGAAATTACCAAAATAATTCGAAATCAAATTATGCTACTTTGTGCTCCAGAGGAAATAGGGTTTGTATACAACATTCAAGAGAACACCAGATTATTTGAAACATTAGAAGGTAGTACAGCATTTTTTGATACAGTTGAGGGAAAAGGATTTATTAAATACTTGCTCGGAGAAGTTGAACTTCAGCAGGAGGCTATTTTTTCTGGTGAATTTAAGCTTAAGAGTGAGGATATACCTTTTCGTTCCATTATGGCAATACCAATGGAAAACAGTGGTTCAATCAATGGTTTAGTAATCATTCTACATCGTAAGCCATATGCTTTTTCTTTTGAACAATATAAATTATTACAATCGATATTGCGTCATTCAACTCTAGCATTTATCAATACCATATTGAAGGAAAAGTTGCAAAAGGCAGCTTCAACTGATTATTTAACACAGTTATTTTCACGAAACTATTTAGATAAGAAAATTGTTGAACATATGAAAAATGGCGAATATGGTACATTAATCTTGTTCGATATTGATGATTTTAAAAAGGTGAATGATACGTATGGTCACTATATTGGTGATGAGGTAATTAAACAAGTGGCAGAGATTATTATGTCTACTATTGAAGATCGTGATATTCCAGCTAGATGGGGTGGGGAAGAACTCGCAGTATATTTACCCAATACAGAAATAGACGAAGCAGTGCAAGTAGCACGAAACATTGGAGATCAAGTGGAATCTTTTACAGAGCCACGGGTAACGTTATCAGCTGGTGTATCCTCCTGGTCGAACAAAAGGAAGATTACTCCGAAGAGCTTTTTCATTCATGCAGATAAAGCCTTATATGAAGCAAAGGGTTTTGGGAAGAACTGTGTTGTAAGATATAGTGTAGATGAGAATACAGATGAACTGATTCGTGAATAATGAAAGGTCTGACCCTCCACATTAATTGGAAAGACAGACCTTTTTAGTTTATTAGTTGAAAATATGATTCATTAAAGCTTCTACGAAATTCTCTAAAAAATGCTGATCGATTTCATCAAAACGGTTAAGAATTGGGCTGTCAATATCTAAAACACCTAGTATTTCATTATTCTTAACTAGTGGAATTACAATTTCTGATTGACTAGCACTATCACAGGCAATATGGCCTGGAAATTGGTTAACATTCTCTACACGCATTGTTTTTCTTTCTTTAACTGCTGTACCACAAACGCCTTTTCCATAAGGAATTCGAATACAGGCAGGTAGCCCTTGGAATGGACCTAACACGAGCTGATCTTCTTTCCAGAGATAAAAGCCAACCCAATTAACTTGGTCAAGAAATTGATTTAGTAATGCTGAAGCGTTCGAGAGATTGGCTATTGTATCGGTCTCATCATGAAGCAGTGCTTCGAGTTGTTTGATGACTAATTCATAATCTTTCACTTTATCTCCTGAATAAGCTGTCGTTTGAAACATAGTATTCTTCCCTTCAGTATTTGAATATAATCATTTTATATGATAACTATCGTATGGGCTGTTAAAAATAAAAAAATGCAGGAATAACGATCTCTTTGTCGTATATATACATATAGTCATCTATTTCTACCATAAGGAGTTGATATCAATGAATGATATCCCAACGAAACGAAAGGTAGTGGAGGCAGCATCTGCTCTTTTCTATCAAAAAGGATTCCACGGTACCTCTGTACGGGATATTGCTGAAAAGGCCTCTGTCAATGTATCCTCTATAAGCTACTATTTTAAGGGGAAACAAGGTCTTTTAGAATTTGCAGTATCTAATTATTACGAAGAGTATCTTTCCATCATTGAAACAACTCTTGAAGAGTCTATCGAACTAGATGCGCTCGAAAGTTTAAAAAATTTAATATATAAGATTATACAATATAAGCATATGAATCTACAATTATCCTGTTTTATCCATCGTGAATTATCAATGGATTCTGTATTTGTTCGTGAAATGGCAGTAACGTATCTTGCTAAGGAAAATTATATTATTGGCAATGCTTTTTCAGGGTTATTTAAGAACAAAACAGAAGATAAGAGTAAACCTGATAGACAATATCTTCTCATGCAGCTAAAAGGAATGTTAGTAACACCGTATATTTTACACAATGAATGGAGAAGCCAAATAGTTGGAGAATATTCCCATTCTTTATTTGTCAAAAGATATGTACAAACAATCTGTAATTGGTTGGATTATATTGCAAGATAAAAGAAAAGGTTGTTTTCCAAACAGCCTTTTTGCTTTCTAAAACAAGTAAAATAGCATATAAAGTCTGAAAAAAAGCAAATAGCGACAAAAATTTTAAAAAAACTCCTGTTTTCATGGAAATTCTTAGCCAAAATTCGCTAATACATGGTATCATAGGGAATAGAATACATAGTTTTACGTGAAAAAGATGGAATATGTTTTGGATTTATTTAGGGGGCTTTACGATGGAGATTATTATTGGAATTATACTAGTCATTATTGCGTTAATTATCATAAGCCTTATTATGCGTAAAAGGGTCTACGATAATGTTGATCGTCTAGATAGTTGGAAATTAGAAATTATGAATAGGAATGTATCTTCTGAGCTAACTAGAATTAAGACGCTTAATTTATCTGGTGAGACACAGGACCGATTTGAATCCTGGAAGGACCGATGGGAGCTAATACTCTCGAGAGAGCTACCAGAGATTGAAGAACTGTTATTTGATGCTGAAGAAGCGGCAGATAAGTTCCGATTCTCTTCAGCAAAAAAAATATTGCGCAAAATTGAGCAAAATTTACAAGCTGTTGAGAAGGATATAGAAAAAATACTGTTGGAGCTTGACGAGTTGGTTGATTCAGAGGAATCCAGCCGTAAAGAAGTAGAAACCATCCAGCCCGCTATTAAAGAATTGAATAAGAAGATTTCACAAAATAGATTCCAGTATGGTAAAGCAGAGGTACGTTTTGAAGTTGAGCTAGATGAGCTTAAAGACGCACTGAAACATTATCATGATCTAGTTGATTCAGGTAATTATATTGAGGCAAAAACGGTAGTTGATGATTTAAAGGAACGTTTAGAACTCTTGCAGGTCGAAATTGACGAGTTCCCTGACATTTATCGAGCATGTAAACAGGATATTCCTTCCCAAATCGATGACCTTTATGCAGGCATTAGGGAAATGAAGGAAGATGGCTACCGTATAGACCATCTTGGATTTGAAAAGGAATTACAGGGTTATCAACAACGATTAATTGATTGTGTGGATGCTCTTGAAAAAGGGAAAGCTATTGATGCAAAGGCACTTCGGACTGAGGTGGAAGACCGTATCCAAGAAATGTATCAACTTTTAGAGAAGGAAGCTATTGATAAGAGCTTTACGGAATCTCAGGTACCAGGTTATCAAAAGTCCATAGAGGAAATAGTAGCATCCTTTGAAGAAACAAAGGATGAGGTAGATAATTTAAGAGACGCCTATTACTTCGAAGATTCAGATATGGAGAAGTATTTAGCACTAGATAAAAAGATTACACAGCTACAAAAGATTTATGATGAAGTTGTCGAAGGATTAGAAAATGACAATATTCCTCATTCGGATTTAAGGGCTAAGCTGGAAAGTGGATTAAACCAACTTCAAGAAATTCAAGAGAAACATCATGACTTTAAGAAGAGTGTCTTTAACCTTCGAAAAGATGAATTAGAGGCAAAGGAAAAATTAAACGAAATTCGTGATCAAATTAATGATACGAATCGAAGAATTAAAAAGAGTAATATTCCTGGTGTTCCAAGTTATATATGGAACGCAATGGAAGAGGCAACGGAAAAATGTAATCATGTGTTAACTTCATTGGAAAAGAGTCCTTTAGATATTGGGGAAGTTCAACGGGCTTTATTTGCAGCCAAGAGTTCTGTTGAGATGCTATTAGAGAAAACAGAGATTATGTTGGATCAAGCACGTTTAACAGAACAGGTAATTCAATATGCTAACCGTTATCGTAGTAAATTTCCTTTGCTTGCAGCTAAGTTAGCTGAATCAGAAGCACTTTTTCGCAATTATGAATATGAGGTTGCTCTAGAAAATGCTGCTAAAGCACTAGAAGAAGTGGAGCCAGGAGCATTAAAACGAATTGAGGAAAATCAATTAATTTTACATTAAGAATTGAAAATAACGATTACAGTCAAGGGCTGCTTTATGGAAGAAAGTTTTCCTAAAGTCAGCCTTTCCATTTTCTACTTAAAGGAGAAATTTTAGTGATTTATTTAGATAATAGTGCAACAACGAATCCACATCCAGAAGTATTAAAAAGCTTTCAAGAAGTATCAACAAGGTTTTTTGCAAATCCTTCATCGATTCATCAATTAGGTGGAGAGACCGAAAAGCTACTTATAAAGTCAAGACAACAGGCTGCAAAGCTTCTTAGTGTGCATGAAGATGAGATTATCTTTACCTCTGGTGGAACGGAAGGGAACAATACTGCAATTAAAGGTATTGCTCTACAGCATCAGGGTCGTGGAAAACATATTATCACGACTGAAATTGAGCATCCTTCTGTTTATGAGGCATGTAAAAGTTTAGAATCTTTAGGATTTGAAGTAACATATTTACCAGTGAACCAAAATGGTGTAGTATCAGTAAAGGATGTTACAGAAGCCATACGGAAAGATACTATCTTAATAAGCATTATGCATGTCAATAATGAAATCGGCTCAATCCAACCAATTCTAGAAATTGGTCAAATAGCTAAAAAGTATCCTAAACTGTTTTTTCATGTGGATCATGTTCAGGGCCTTGGTAAAGTTCCTCTTACTCTTGAGAATAGTGGTATTGACCTTTGTTCAATGTCAGGTCATAAAATTCACGGTTTAAAAGGTACTGGAATATTGTATTGTCGTAGAGGAGTCAAGCTATTTCCATTATTCCATGGTGGAGAGCAGGAAAGAATGATACGTTCGGGAACTGAGAATTTAGCAGGAGTGGTCTCATTTGTAAAGGCACTAAGACTAATAAAAGAACGAGAAGTAAATGAAGGGGATAAATTACGCCAATTGCATCAGTATTTGGCAGCAGAGCTGGAAAAAATTAATTTCGTTCAACTTAATAGCCCAGCGCATTCTGCCCCTCATATTGTGAATTTTTCTATCCCTGGCTTAAAACCAGAGGTAATGATTCATACTCTAGGTAAGCAAGGTACCTATATTTCAACTAAATCTGCATGCTCCTCAAAGAGCCTTGACGAAAGTAGGATAGTTAAGGCGTGTGGATATTCATCGGAACGAGCAAAATCAGCACTTCGAGTAAGTTTAGCCTATGACAATACGATGGATGAAATAAAGATATTTTTAAAGCAGTTAAAAGAGGCACTGAGCCAATTAAAAGAAGTAATGGAGTAGATAATTATGGAATTTGATCATATATTAATTCGCTATGGGGAATTAGCCTTAAAAGGTAAAAATCGCAAAAGTTTTGTAGAGAAACTACAACAAAATATCCGTCATAAACTTCAAGAATTTGAAAATGTAAAAGTTAAAAGGACACAAGGAAGGATGTTCGTTTTGCTAAATGGGCATGATCCTCACGAAGTCCTAGAAAAATGTAAGAATATATTTGGTATTCATAGCTTTAGTTTAGCGATAAAAGTTGAGAATGATTTAGAGACAATAAAGGAAGCAGCACTATACGCGTTGAAAAATGGAGAAAATATAAAAACATTTAAAGTAACAGTAAAGCGCATAGATAAGAGTTTTCCTATACGATCACAAGAACTAAATCAAATACTAGGTGGACATTTATTAAGTAATACAGAAGATTATACTGTAGATGTTCACCACCCAGATATAGATGTAAAGGTTGAGATTCGTCAGGAAGCAACCTATATTACATCTAGTATTATTCGTGGCTCTGGTGGTCTTCCCGTTGGTACCTCTGGAAAAACACTTCTACTGTTATCAGGTGGTATCGATAGCCCTGTTGCGGGTTACTTGGCTATGAAGCGTGGAGTAGAAATTGAGGCTATTCATTTTCATTCACCACCATTTACAAGTGATCGTGCAAAACAAAAGGTTATTGACCTAGCTGAAAAGTTAACAAGCTATGGTTCTAAAATTAATGTACATGTTGTACCATTTACTAAATTACAACAAAAGATCTTTCAAGAAACTCCGGATAACTATGGAATGACGGTAATGAGAAGAATGATGCTTCGGATTAGTGAGCGTGTTTGTCAAAAGGAAGGGATTCTTTCGATGACAACCGGGGAAAATTTAGGCCAGGTTGCAAGCCAAACAATGACTAGCATGTATACAATCAATGAAGTTACAAACTACCCTATTCTTCGACCTTTAATAACAATGGACAAGGATGAAATTATCGAGATATCAAAAAAAATTGATACCTTTGATATTTCTATTCGGCCATATGAGGATTGCTGTACCATATTTGTCCCCAAAGCACCAAAAACAAAGCCAAAAAGGGATCGGGTAAACTATTATGAATCCAATTATGACTATGAAGAATTAATACAGGAAGCAATAGATGGTATCGAGGTCATTGAAATATCAGAGAAGAAAAAAGCAGAGGATGCGTTTGAAGGGTTATTCTAATTTAGCAATCTTGAATTGATTTATTGATGATATAATCTTTTAGATATTTAGCAACACTTACCAATAATTTTTCGAATGAAGAACCTCTTTTTTACACAATATAAGTGTACCAAGGAGGTGAGATACCATGGCAAACAACAACAATTCAAATCAGTTGGTAGTACCTGGTGCTCAACAAGCATTAGACCAAATGAAATATGAAATCGCTCAAGAATTTGGTGTGAATCTTGGTGCTGATACTACTTCTCGCGCTAACGGTTCTGTTGGTGGAGAAATCACTAAGCGTTTAGTTCAAATGGCTGAACAACAGTTTGGTGGAATGAACGGTTAATGACAATTTAATAGCATAAATGGCTAGAGCTATTCTCGTTTTGAGAATAGCTCTTTTTCTATTACTTGCATAAAATTGGAAGGTTGTGGAAAACTATCGTTACTAATTTTTGGGGCTGAAAAAATGTTCTGGATTCTATTAGGTATTCTATTCCTGTTTATGTTTATGTTGATTTTGCTAATCCATATAAAAATTAAAGTGCATTATTACTATGATCAGGAAGTACACGAAATGAATGTACAGATGTATATCATTAGAGTTAGAGTGTTTCAGAGAAATATTAATTTAAAGAACCATGTGCAGGATGAGTATTCGGATTTAATGGAAATGCTGCAAGATGAAGGTGATGGTTTTAATCTCAATCGTTTGAAGCAGATGGTAAAAAATTTATTACAAGGATTAAAAATAGCAAAGCAACTATTACTTTTCATTCTACAAAATATTACGTTTCAGCAAATCGAATGGAAAACGCATTTTGGAACAGGTGAGGCAAGCAGTACTGGAATTGTTTCTGGTGGAATTTGGATGGTAAAAGGGACATTGCTAGGAGCGTTGAGTGAGTTTTCTAATCTGAATTGTCAGCCTAATATTATTATCATTCCGTACTTTCAACAACGCGGATTTCAGTCGAAAATTGATTGCATTGTAACCATTCGTTTAGGAAAAGCTATTCACACAGCTATGTATTTGTTGCGAAAAATATTCGGTAACAAAGAAGTATATAATTAATTTTTTAATAGGAGGATTACAATGGAAGAACATCCGATTCAAGGACTTATGACTACTGCAATGGAAAACCTAAAAGATATGATTGAAGTGAATACTATTATTGGAGACCCTATTGAAACTCCAGACGGTAGTGTAATCATTCCTGTTTCTAAGCTTGGTTTTGGGTTTGCTGCTGGTGGAAGTGAATTTAAGCCGAGTGGAGGAAAGAAGAGTAATAGTGATAAAGAAGAAAGTGGAGGAAGTGAAGGTAGTGGCGGAAACAGTGAATCTGTCCTACCATTTGGAGGTGGTAGTGGTGGAGGAGTGTCTATTACACCAATCGCATTTCTTATTGTAAGTCCTAAAGGAATTAAGATGGTACATTTAGATGAAAATACACATATTTATGAAAAGTTGATTGATTTTGCTCCAAAAGCTGTGGAAAAGATTCAACAGTTACTTCAGGAAAGTGGGATGGGAAAGCAAAATAAACAAAAGGAAACAACAAAAGGGCAAGGAAATAGTAAAAAAGGAGAAAAGAGCGAAGAGAAAGATAAACAAGAAGAAGACGATAGAGGAAACTCCGAAAATAAAATAAAGGATGACAAGGAAAGATCAAATTCAGAAGAATCTTCATCTATCTATGATATTTAAGTAATTATACATAGAGGAATGAGGACAATATGTTTAATACGAAGCAACTGTTTATGTTATGATAAAGATAAACTACTGGAATAGGAGGAAGATGATGGTTACATTCGGTGGAAAGCCTGTTAATCTTTTAGGAAATGAATTAAAAGTTGGTGATGAAGCACCAGATTTCAAGGTAATAAATAATGACCTAGAAGAGAAAACACTTGCTGATTACCATGGTAAAATTAGATTAATTAGTGTAGTTCCTTCCATTGATACAGGAGTATGTTCTATTCAGACGAATCGTTTTAATGAGGAAGCAAAAAAGCTTGAAAATGTTCAAGTATTGACGATTAGTATGGATTTACCATTTGCACAAAAAAGATGGAAAGAAGTTAATCATGTTGAAAGCCTTGAGCTGCTTTCCGATCATAGAAACGCAGATTTTGGAGAAAAGTATGGCGTGTTGATTAAAGAACTTCGTCTCCTAGCTCGTTCCATATTCATAGTTGATACAAATAATAAAATTACATATGTTGAATATGTAAATGAAGTAACAGAACACCCAGACTATGATAAAGCTTTAGAAGCTGCAAAACAAGCACAGTAATGCTAGTCTCCCCTCTAGTGGGAGACTTTTTATGTTCACATAAATGTCATAAGCTATTACTTTGTACAGAGTACAATAGTTTTGATAAAATATAACGGGTTGGTAGAACGGAGGGTGTCAATGGAAAAAACAAATGTAGAAGTACTTTTCGATTGGATGGATCATACTACGCAAATAATCGAACAGCATCTAAATGAACCTTATTTGGACAGCTTAATAATAGCACTAGAGACCTTGTTTTATCAGGGTGCTGAAGAGTCTATGGATGATATACTTACACATAAGTTACATACAGCCTTAGAACAAATAAGGTTAGAGAATTATGATGCAGACGATATCCGGAAAGCCATTCAATTTACTGTATTAAAAGGAATGAAGGAAGTAACACAACAACAACATATGATGACCCCAGAAGCAGTTGCTTTACTTATTGGCTATCTTGCACAGAAGTTAACAGAGAAACAAGAGAGCATACGAATTTTTGATCCAGCCTGCGGAACAGGGAATATGCTTACAACGGTTTGTTCCCAACTTGATAAATCTATAGAAGCATATGCTAGTGAAGTTGATTCCACATTGGTACAGCTTGCTCTTGTCAGTGCAAATTTACAAAAGATAACTATAGAATTTTTTCATCAAGATAGTTTACGCCCATTCTTATTGGATCCAGTAGACTTAATCGTTTCCGATTTACCAGTAGGATACTATCCTGATGATATCCGTGCCGCAAACTATGAATTAAAGGCTGAGGATGGTCATTCTTATGCTCACCATCTGTTCATTGAACAGAGTATGAATTATACGAAGGAAGGCGGCTATTTAGTTTTATTACTACCTACATTTATTTTTGACGGCGAAGGGTCAGACAAGCTCCATAGGTATCTTCAGAAGTATACCCATATTGTTGGAGTTCTTCAACTACCGGAAAGTGCCTTTCAATCTGAGAAAAACGCCAAATGCATAGTAATTCTACAAAAGAAAGGGAAAAATACAGAAGGACCAAAACAGCCATTATTAGTTCAGCTTCCTTCTTTAAAAAACACCCGTGCAATGGAAGATATCTTAAATAAAATGAATAATTGGTTTAGCAATTATCGTAAATAACAACTAGGAGTGGACAACAATGAGTAATGTATTAGCAGTTAACGCTGGAAGTTCTTCATTAAAATTTCAGCTAATTACAATGCCTGAAGAAAAGGTAATAGCAAAGGGGCTTGTAGAAAGAATAGGCTTACCCGAATCCGTTTTTACATTTGAATCTAATGGTGAAAAGGATAAAACCGTTTCCGATATTCCTAACCATGAAGTCGCAGTAAAGATGCTGCTTGATAAATTAACGAATTCAGGTGTTATTCAATCATTAACGGAGATTAGTGCAGTCGGACATCGTGTTGTGCATGGAGGAGAAAAATTCAACGATTCAGTCTTAATAACAGATGATGTGATTAAAGAAATAGATGAATTATCGGAATTAGCTCCATTGCATAACCCTGCAAACTTAACAGGGATTAAAGCCTTTCAAGAGGTAATGCCAGATGTTCCGATGGTTGCCGTATTTGATACTGCTTTTCATCAAACTATGGCACCACAGTCCTATTTATATAGTCTACCTTATGAATATTATAAGAAGTATGGGATTCGTAAATATGGCTTCCACGGCACATCCCATAAGTACGTATCGCATCGAGCAGCTGAATTAATGGGGAAACCTATTGAGGAAATACGCTTAATCTCTTGTCACCTAGGGAATGGTGCAAGTATCTCTGCAATAAAAGAAGGAAAATCAATTGATACCTCTATGGGATTTACTCCATTGGCAGGGGTAACAATGGGAACACGCTCAGGTAATATTGATCCAGCACTTATTCCATATATTATGGAGAAGACGGGAAAGACAGCTGAAGAGGTAATTGATGTGTTAAATAAGCAAAGTGGAATGCTTGCTTTATCTGGCTTCTCCAGTGATTTAAGAGATATTCAACAACAGGCTGAGACAAATCCGCGTGCCGAATTAGCACTAAATGTGTTTGCTGGTCGAATTCATAAATATATTGGCTCCTATGCAGCAAGAATGTCAGGTGTCGATGCAATCATTTTCACTGCTGGTGTTGGTGAAAATAGTGATGTAATTCGTTCTAGAGTCTTAAACGGGTTAGAATTTATGGGAATCTATTGGGATCCGATGTTAAACCGCTCTGCTAGAGGAAAAGAAATGTTTATAAACTATCCACATTCCCCAGTAAAGGTAATTGTTATACCTACGAATGAAGAAATTATGATAGCAAAAGATACGGTTCGACTAACCAATATCTAAAATGAAAAGGATTTGATAAAGAACTTATCAAATCCTTTTTGGATTAAGGAAATACACGAGGTAAATATACACGTTATCGAACAACAAGTACATCACATATTGCATATCGAGTAATACTTTCAGATACACTACCAATAAGAAATCGTTCCACAGCATTCTTGCTTGTTGCACCGCATATAATTATATCGGCATTAAATCTGCTTGCAATTTCTTTTGCTAATTTTATTTTTGGTGAGCCATATTCTATACATTGGGAGATGTTTTCTAATCCATATTCCATTGCTTTTTTTACGTAGCTTTCCACTAAATCTTTTGCAAAGTCTTCAGCTCGTTCCGCTAATGAACGATCATATGCTTCAGCAGTTGCAAAGGTTCGAGAATCAATTACATGGGCAAGGATGAGGTGAGCGTTATTTCGTTTAACGAGATGAATTGCTTTTTCAAAAGCCTTATCTGAAGCATCCGATCCATCAATTGCCAATACAATATTCTTGTATTCGTAATTCATGGTATTCTCCCCTTTCTTTATCTACCTCCATTATATGATTTGGACTTACTGTATTGGTAAAAGAATACATGCTTTTTATGAGGATTTCATGTGCAAACTAATAATGGAGGTGACACTTATGGGTAGAAAGGAAAACAAGCATAAGTTATTTGAAGATCCGAAGGGAATTGCTGCTGTTCAAAATCAATTATTCGAAAGCTACCAAAGTGGTGTTGTGGAGGATCAACTTCATAATAATCGTGGGATATGGACATTTAATAATAGAAAGAATTAAAATAAGGAGAGACTTTTCTCTCCTTATCATTTAATGGTATGTATTTTTTGGTTTTTTTGGTACAATGTAAGTGCTTACAAAACATAGGGGAAGGTGTTCCAAATGAGAATAGGTATTCCAAAGGAAATAAAAAATAATGAAAATAGGGTAGCAATAACACCAGCCGGGGTACTTACCTTAAAAAATGCTGGGCATGAGGTTTTTGTTGAAACAAATGCAGGACTTGGTTCTGGTTTTACTGATAATCAATACATACAAGCCGGGGCAAAAATAGTTAATACAGCAAAAGATGCTTGGGCACAGGATATGGTAATGAAGGTAAAAGAGCCTCTGCCACAAGAGTATGATTACTTTTATGAAGGATTAATATTATTTACGTATCTTCATTTAGCGAATGAACCAGAGTTAACTCGTGTATTACTGGAGAAAAAGGTAGTTGGAATTGCATATGAAACAGTACAATTGGCCAATGGAACACTTCCATTATTAACACCTATGAGTGAGGTTGCTGGGCGTATGGCTGCACAGATTGGTGCACAATTCCTAGAAAAGCCTAAAGGTGGAAAGGGAATCCTTCTAGCAGGAATTCCAGGCGTTAAACGTGCCAATGTAACAATAATTGGTGGAGGAGTAGTTGGGACAAACGCTGCTAAAATTGCAGTGGGACTCGGTGCCAATGTAACGATTCTTGATTTAAGCCCTGAAAGACTTAGATATTTAGATGACACATTCGGAACTTCTATTAATACAATGATGTCAAATCCTATGAACATTGCAGATTGTGTTGCAGAATCTGACTTAGTAATAGGTGCTGTTCTAATTCCAGGAGCTAAAGCACCGAAACTAGTAACGGAGGACATGGTTAAGCAGATGTCAGAGGGCTCTGTTATAGTAGATGTAGCGATAGATCAGGGTGGAATATTTGAAACAAGTGACCATGTTTCAACACATGATAATCCTACCTATGTAAAACATGGTGTACTACATTATGCCGTTGCAAATATGCCTGGTGGAGTTCCACGTACTGCTACTATTGGATTAACCAATGTAACGGTTCCATATGCATTACAAATAGCCAATAAAGGCTTTAAAGAAGCATGCATAGGTAATCCTGCATTATTAAAAGGATTAAATACGGTCGATGGATTTGTAACCTATAAGGCAGTTGCAGATGGTCTTGGATTAGAGTATAGAAATGCAAATGAACTATTCGTATAGAATAGAAGAAGTGCCTGGTTTTCTAAATCAGGCACTTCTTTCATTAATTAATAATTTGTAATTTTTTCGGGAATTTCGTTAATATTTCAGCACCAGTATCGGTCATGAATACCATATCTTCAATCCGAACCCCACCAATTTGTGGAACGTAAATACCTGGTTCAATGGTATAGCACATACCTTTTTGTAAAGGTAAGGTATTTTTGCCATGAAGTGAAGGATATTCATGGGTTTCAATTCCTAAACCATGACCAATTCTGTGATTAAAGTATTCTCCATAACCTTTTTCTGCAATATGATCTCTTGCTGCTTTATCGATATTACCGACAGGAGTTCCAAGCTGTGAAGCTTCAATAGCCTTTAATTGTCCATCCAGAACGGTATTGTATATTTTCTCCTGTTCTGCTGTAATCGATTTGAAAGCCACCGTTCTTGTAATATCAGAACAATAGCCATTATAAATAACACCTAAGTCGAATAGAACTAAATCGCCGCTTTCCAATTTAGCTGAGCCAGGAGTTCCGTGTGGGGAAGCAGTCTTTTTACCAAATAAAGCCATGGTGGAAAATGACATTCCCTGTACGCCATGTTTTTTTAATTCATATTCAATAGCTGCAATTACTTCAAGCTCAGTAATGCCCTCCTTTAGGGTGTTTATCCCAGTTTGAACACCAAGGTCAGCAAGCTCTGCTGCTCTCTTCAAGTATTCGTATTCAGTATCATTTTTGATGACACGAAGGGTGGCAACTACTTCCTGTGCATTGATGACCTTTGTCTCAGGAAGAATGGCTTGTAAACTTTGAAAACGACTCAATGTTAGGTAATCTTCCTCGACCCCTATCGAGTTAGGTATTTTTCCTTGTTTATTTAGAAAAGCTAGAAATAATTCCCAAGGATCCTCGTGGTCGTGGTAATTTATCATAGGATAATTCCAGCCTGCAGCCTTAGCATCTTCTTTTTCCATGGCAGGCAGGATAAGGACAGGATCGTGAGCTTCCGTAACATATACAGCTACGACACGCTCATGTGGATCAGTATAATAATTACTCATATAATATACATTTGCAGGAGATGTGATAAGAATGCTTTCCAATTTATTATTTTGGAGTTCGTTTATTAGTGCTACTATTCTGTTAGACATTTAATCACCTCATTTAATACCATTTATTATAAACTTATATAGATTCTATGTACAACATTATAATTTTATTGTATTTTTTGAAACCATTTGTTGAATCATCCGTACTATAGGTAGATATTTTTTAAAATTACTAAAATGGAGGTTGTCTATATGTTTAAATTTTTTAAGCGAATGAAAACTATCGTCAGCTCAGAATTAAATTCTATGTTGGATAAGGCCGAAGACCCAGTGAAAATGCTCGATCAATTTCTTCGTGAGATGGGTGAAGAGATCCAAGAAGTTGAAGCAGCTGTTGCAAAGCAAATAGCAAATGAAAAGATACTTAAAAGAAAATTTGAAGATGCAGAAGCTATGGTGGTTAAAAGACAGGAACAGGCAGAAAAGGCTGTTAATGCCGGAGAAGATGAGCTTGCGAGAAGAGCATTAGCCGAGAAGAAGGAATATGAAAATCAGGTAACCTTACTACAAAGCTCCTATGAGCAAGCCAAGACGGATTCACAAGTGCTTAAAAGTAAGCTAGATGAAATGAAAAAAGAATACCAAGAGATGAATTTGAAAAAGGATTCATTAAAAGCACGTGCTGAAGCAGCGAAGACTCGTACGAAAATAAATCGCAGTATGTCCTCAATTGGTGGAGACGAATCTAGACGTGGCTTTGAACGAATGGAAGAGAAAGTTCTACGCTTCGAAGCAGAAGCTGAAACTAGTGAGGACTTAGCAGTACAAAGTCGTACCTTAGATGATGAATTTAGAAAACTAGATTCTGATGTAGAAGATGAATTAGCCGAATTAAAAAAAGCAATGGGTAAAGAATAGCGGACTAAAATAGCGGGCTTAAACCTGCTATTTTTTTATGCAATTTATCCAGTAAGCTGTATATACGAACGTGATCAAATAGTGCAAAGTAAGAAATTTGATTAAGAGAGGTTAACAAAGCAGCTATTGCATACCGAAAAACAGAAAATGACAAGAAGACGGTAACCAAAACCGCTATTGCTAACCGAAAAATTGAAAGTGACGAAAAAACGGTAACCAAAGAGGCTATTGCTACCCGAAAAACAGAAATAGGTGAAAGAACGGTAC
Source organism: Ornithinibacillus bavariensis (assembly GCF_050433565.1). Lineage (NCBI taxonomy): Bacteria > Bacillati > Bacillota > Bacilli > Caryophanales > Bacillaceae > Ornithinibacillus > Ornithinibacillus bavariensis. The sequence goes on along the minus strand of NZ_JBNPWZ010000003.1, from coordinate 313,858 downwards.
CCAAAGCAGCTATTGCTACCCGAAAAACAGAAATACGTGAAAGAACGGTACCCAAAGCAGCTATTGCTACCCAAAAAACAGAAAATGACAAGAAAACGGTAACCAAAACCGCTATTGCTACCCGAAAAATAGAAAGTGACGAAAAAACGGTAACCAAAGAGACTATTGCTAACCGAAAAACAGAAATAGCCAGGATAACGGTAACCAAAACAATTATTACTACCCAAGAAACTGAGTTATCTCTACAATGGTAGTCAATTTAATTAGTTCATCATTATAAAATTCCTCTCAGACTAGCTCTTAGAGGATATTTGGTCACGAAAATAATTTTTGATAAAGGAATTTTGGTAATCTATATAGAATGTATTAACTAGATAATTTTGAAAGGATGATTGGATGAAAGTTTCTTATCATGGACATGCCGTAATAAAGGTACAAACAGAAAAGCATACTATTTTGATTGACCCATTTATTACTGGTAATCGATTATGCGATTTGGATGCAGATACTATTCAAGTGGATTACATTCTACTTACACATGGTCATAATGATCATGTAGGGGACACAGTAGCGTTAGCAAAAAGAAATGATGCTCTAGTGATTGCACCAAATGAACTGGCAGATTACTTAAGTTACCAAGGTGTTAGGGTACATAATATGCATATCGGTGGCTCCTATAAGTTCGATTTTGGCAAAGTAAAATTTACCCAAGCATTTCACGGTTCCTCATTTCAAGAGGAGGATGGTACCATTGTCTACACAGGTATGCCAGCTGGAATTTTATTAACGATTAAAGATAAGACAATTTATCATTTGGGGGATACAGCATTATTTACGGATTTAAAAATGTACGGAGAAATGAATAATATTGATGTAGCATTTATTCCGATTGGAGATAATTTCACTATGGGACCTGAGGATGCGTTAATTGCTGCTAATTGGGTCAAGGCAAAAATTGTAGTTCCGATACATTATAATACATTTCCAGTTATTGAACAGGACCCAGAAGATTTCGCTAAAAAAGTCAAGACTGGGGAAGGAAGGGTTATGAAAACTGGAGATGTAATTGAATTATAAATCGAATTAGAGGATTTAATAACGTTTCGAGGTTTAAGAAACAGAAGTAATAAAATAGGTTGGGGATATTTAATTAACCCAACCTTTATTGTTCCTATATGCACAACTAGCTGCCCAGTAGTTAATAAGACTTATCAGTTTCCATATAATCAACATGAGTGTGATCAATTGGTATCAAAGCCTGATACCAATCAAGCTATTGGTAAATAATTAGTTAGCTATGTTTCAGGCATTTTCCAGCTATCAATAGGTTTATTAATTACTTTAGCATTTTTAAAAAAGAACAGGTAGGGTAATGAGTACAAATTATTCTGTGGTTGCTATTTATTAAATAAAATCATGTGAAATAGGTAAATGATTTTAACTCGAATAGTTCTAAACACTTTAAACGCGAGTAATTCTAGTACTCACGTCTTACAAGTTATTGCAAGGCATATTCAATAATAGACATAATGGAAGAAAATTGTTAGAGGGGAACTCAGGATTTGGAATATTTAGGTTATCTTTGTTTCTTTATATTGGGGATTATTTTCGGTTCGTTTTTCAACGTCGTTGGGTTACGTCTACCAATTAATCAAAACTTTACATATGGGCGTTCACACTGTCCATCCTGTAATCATGCATTAGCTTGGTATGAACTAATCCCAGTTCTATCATACGTATTTCAACTTGGGAAATGTCGATATTGTGAAAATAAAATTTCTACGGTTTATCCAATGATAGAGCTATTTACAGGGTTATTGTTTTTGTTATGCTTTATAAAATATGGTTTAAGTATAGAACTGATCATTGGATTACTTCTCATGTCGTTACTTGTTATTATATTTGTTACCGATATCAAGTACATGCTAATCCCGAATAAGGTCTTACTATTTTTCCTTCCAATCTTTTCTATTCTAAGGATTATTGTCCCATTGGACCCTTGGTGGTCGCCAATTGCTGGTGCAATAATAGGATTCGGTATAATTGCGGTCATTATATTAGTAAGTCGCGGAGGAATGGGGGCCGGCGATATGAAGTTATTTGCTGTATTAGGCATCGTGTTAGGATTGAAAATGGTATTGTTAGCTTTTTTCTTATCGTGCGTGATTGGGGCAATAGTTGGCATTTGCTTATTAATAATAAAACGTATCAATCGAAAACAAGCAGTACCATTTGGACCTTATATCGTGATTGGAACCGTTTTAGCTTATTTATATGGTGACTCCATTTTAGAGTGGTATTTTTCAACAATACTATAAGAGGATGATAGCATGGTATACCAGAATAAGGCAGCCGAATGGCTGTCTTTTCTTATATGATGAGTCGGGTTCTGTTTTCTAGCAAAACTTCATACACTAACTAAGAAAAGGAGGGATTGTTCTTGAGGCATTATGCAATATTGCGCATATTATTAGCGGCATTCTTTTTATACTTTGCTTGGCCACTTATTCCAAAAGCCGAGACGCAAATAGAGATGTTGTTTTGGGGATCATGGATGGTTTTCTTGCTTTTAGTGATTGGAGCTAATTTTGCGACACTGCTTAAGTTAGCGGATCCTCCTGTTATGGAACAGGAATATGATAAACAAAGGCAAACAGATTCTTAAACATTGAGCCACAAGCGATTCATCTGTATAATAGATATACAAGAAAAGATTAGTACAGATGAAGAGCGGTGAACGAAATGGCTACAAAGCACGAACAAATTATTCAGCATATTATGTCGCTAGATGTTGGCAGTAAAATTTCTGTACGACAAGTAGCAAAGGACTTAAATGTAAGTGAAGGAACTGCATATCGTGCGATTAAAGAGGCTGAAAATATAGGCATAGTTAGTACAATAGAACGAGTTGGTACTATACGAATTGAACGAAAAAAGAAAGAAAACTTTGAAAGACTGACATTTGCTGAAGTAATTAATATTGTTGATGGACAGGTTCTAGGTGGTCGGGAGGGTCTCCATAAAACATTAAATAAGTTCGTAATTGGTGCTATGCAACTTGATGCGATGATGCGTTATACAGAAGCAGGCTCATTATTAATTGTTGGGAATCGTGTGAAGGCGCATGAATTGGCTCTGAAAGAAGGAGCTGCAGTCCTTATAACAGGTGGGTTTGATACGGAGGAATATATTAAACATCTAGCTGATGAAAAGCAGCTTCCAATAATATCGACCAGCTATGATAGCTTTACCGTTGCGACGATGATTAATCGCGCGATTTATGACCAGCTGATTAAGAAAGAAATTGTCTTAGTAGGGGATATTTGTACACCTTTTGAACACGTGGAATATCTAACTGTCGGAGAAAAGGTAGAAAATTGGTATGAGGTCAATGAGAGATCTACACATTCTCGATTTCCTGTCTTGGATAAGAAGAATCAAGTTGTAGGTATGGTAACCTCCAAAGACATTATTGGCAAGGATAAAAATCTACCGATAGAAAAGGCAATGACTAAAAATCCAATCGTAGTCCAATCGAAGACTTCTTTGGCGTATGTAGCTCATATGATGGTTTGGGAAGGTATCGAGGTTGCACCAGTTGTAGATGAGTCCTCCATCTTAAAGGGGATTATATCGCGTCAAGATGTACTGAAAGCATTACAACTAATTCAACGACAACCACAGATAGGGGAAACTATTGATGATATCGTGAAAAACACGGTAGAATCCGATGAATATGAAAAGGATAAATTTGAAGCTAAAGTAATACCGCAAATGACGAACCAACTTGGCACTCTTTCGCCTGGGGTTTTTACATCAATCGTTACGGAAGCTAGTAGTAGGTTATTAAGACAATTAAAAAAAGGAGAATTAGTTGTCGAGAATATTACTGTATATTTTATCAAACCTGTAAATATTGACTCTCTATTGACCATTAAGCCGAAAGTTATTGAAGCAGGAAGGATTTATGCAAAAATTGATGTAGAAGTATTTAATATGAAGAAATTAGTTGGAAAGGCACTGCTAATGGCACAAATTATTGACAGATAGTTTATATGCATAGTTGTTCGAAATGAAAAATGCTGACTAGCTTACTATCTAGTCAGCAGGGTTCAATCGTTTCCATTCATTACGATAATGCTTTGTTTCTCGGAATCCGCGCACTAGCTGTAGGATACCAAGGAAAATGAAAATGATACCAACGAATAATGAGATTTTAGTTTGGTAGAAGACGTATTGATTTATGCCAAAAAAAGAAATAAATAGTCCAAGGCATATTCTAGATTTTGCATTAAAGTATGCTTGTGTCAACCTATCCTTTGTTTTTAATATAGCAACTTTATAGTATATGTACATAACTACGGATAGGACAATCACAATTGGAAATATTATCATTTATATCTACTCCTAGTCCAATTCTTTAAATCGTATATTTCCCAACACATATTGTAGCATCTTTTCATAAAAATAAGCTAGCTATAATATGTTAATATCGTGAACAAGTAAAGGAGAATAAAAATGTCTATTGATGCTATTCACTCTACCATACAAGATTACAATACTATTATTATCCATCGACATGTTCGACCAGACCCTGATGCTTTAGGGGCGCAAGCTGGACTAGCGGAACTAATTAAGGCAACCTATCCACAAAAAAAGGTGTATCTTGCTGGGGAGAATGATCCAGCCCTAACCTTTTTGGTAGAAATGGATTCTATTGATGACTCTTTATTTGAAAATGCGCTTGTTATCATCTGTGATACAGCGAACACTGGTCGAATTGATGATGAGCGCTATATAAAGGGAGACAAAATAATTAAAATAGATCACCATCCAAATGTCGATCCTTATGGGGATATAAGTTGGGTTGATACTACTGCAAGCTCTACTAGTGAGATGATTTATGAGTTTTATGTAAAAGCAAGTGGGATGAAAATGACAACTGAAGCTGCGAGACTTCTCTTCGGAGGAATAGTAGGGGACACTGGGAGATTTTTATTTCCTAGTACAACGAAGAGAACATTACAAATTGCAGCGGAATTAGTTACTTATGATTTTGATCGTAATGCGTTATATGACGGAATTTATAATATCAAGGATAATATCGCAAGACTTCGTGGCTATATTTTGCAAAACTTTACCTTAAATGAGAATGGTCTTAGTGTTATAAAGTTAACGTCAGACATTTTAGCCCAATTTCAGGTCAGTGTGATGGAGACGGGGCAATTAGTTGGAACTTTAGGTGATATTGAAGGAATTGTAGCTTGGGTATTCTTTATTGAAGAAGCTGACCAAATTAGGGTTCGATTACGATCGAAGGGACCAGTTATTAATGAAGTTGCGGCTAAATATAATGGAGGTGGACATCCATTAGCATCAGGTGCTTCGGTTTATTCCTGGGAGGAAGCGGAAAGTGTTGTAAACGATTTAGAGCAAGTTGTACGAGACTTTCATAAATAGCGGTTTTATTATTTTTACGAAGAAAAAAAGGTGCTGATTTCAAGTTAGAAATCAGCAGCCTTTAACTACTTTTACTTTTCGTTACTGGAATAAACCAGCACCCTGAAGGTGTTTCATCATAATACACATTCAGCCCGAATTTTTCTATATCTCTTTTAATTAAACGAATTACCTCTTTGGATTCAGCATATGCAGTGCGGCCCTTTTTTAATTGCTCTATCTTACGGTCACGGATACGTCTTTCATTCATAATTAACATGCGTACATTCCCCCTCTCGACAGGATATGAATGACTGTTCAACTTTATTCCTAGTTTACTAAAAAAACAGCCTGATTCCAATAATATTAATGGAATTTTCAAGAAATATTCACAATTTGGCTAATCATTGTAAATGTCAGTTCTGCTATACTATTGGAATTGCGGCAATTTCTGATGGAAATTAAAAATCCTCTCCATAAAGATATGTAATAAGGAGAGGTATGGTGTCTGTATTATCCATTAGTCTGCAATATCTGCTTTAGCAACTATTCGAATCGTAGAAGATATAATTAAACGCTTTATTTCAAAGCTGTAGGTAAAATCATCGACCTTGAAGGACTTATTTTCAATTGCTGAAATTAAAAGAATATCACTGTCAGAAATTGCTTGGATATCTTTTCCGAAGACATCTTTAATTTCTTCTTTCACTAAGCTCTCCAACTGAAGAAGAAGTAGCCTATCAATCTTCAAATCCTCTGCATTGATAATTTCGAGAACGATCTCATTTATTGTGACAGGTTTCTTGGACTTCTCGTTTAAATCTTGGTTGTCTTTCATAAGAGCATTAATTTTATCTTGTGCATCATCTAACTCGGCTTGGATACTACTATTCTCTTTTATTTGCCTTTCATACATCGTTCCATACATGAACAATACAACCCAATAGGAAAGTAATGCACCAAAAAACATTCCAACAAAAAACCGCTGCCATCCAGGTCTTTTATAATAGGGTGGTACGTGCATTACGAAACCTCCTCCTGAATGAGCCAGCTAATAATTATTATAGCTGCTTTAGCCCCTCCCATTGCAGATAATATAATCAAGCCCTGTTTTATTAAATCAATAGAGGATCCGTCAAGTGCCCTCTTAAAGTTGTCAATTGCATCAAACGTTCCACCAATAGCTGCGACAATACCCCATATCCACAGTTTTCTAGCGATTCGCCCCATTTCAGTAAAAGGAGCATCACCTGTTGCAAATGCTCCAATACCACCAATGAGTGTACCACCAAGAATGACACCAAAGGCGATGAAAAAGCAATGAATAAATTGTGCAAAAAAACGTTCTTCCATAATTGCTGCTCCTTAACGATAAGTTGATTTCTCTTCATTGTATGATAGATTTGGACAAGATATGTTTGTTGATATACAGATAGATATGTAATTGGCTATAATAGGATTAGAGAAAGTAGAGGCGGGATAGTATGTCGTTTACACATTTACAAGTTAGGACAGGCTATAGTTTTTTTAATAGTACCATCACGATTGAAAAGTTAATTAAAAGAGCAGCTCAACTAAAAATGACTGCCTTAAGTATAACCGATGAAAATGCATTATTTGGAGCAATCCCATTTTATAAGGCATGTCTTTCTCATGGAATAAAGCCAATCATTGGAATGACTGTTAATGTGTTAAATGAAGAGGGAATACGAGAGGAAATAGTCGTACTTGCCAAAAATAATAATGGGTATAAAAACCTGGTGAAGTTAACAACGACAATTCAGCGAAATGGTAAAAATGAAATAGAAAAGGAATTACTAGGGAAATTTACCGAGCATTTAGTTGGAATATTACCGGTTAAAAAAGGTCAGGTAGAACGGCTTATAATGAGTACGACATATGATCATGTAGAGGAGTTCCTGACATCCTGGAAATCTATCTTTACAGTGGATGATTTTTATCTTGGAATAAGCCATTATGGTCAGGAGCAGGATCAACTACTAGTAAATGGGATGCGTGCATATCACAATGCGTATCATACGAAGGTAGTGGCTATCCATGATGTGCGCTATTTAATGGAGAAGGATGTAAAGGCATATGAGTGCCTTCAAGCTATGAAATATGGGAAAAGTTGGAATGGAACAACTGCGAATTACACTTCACAATTCCATCAGCTACTTTCCCAGCAAGAGATGGAACAGTTATTTAGTGCTTGGCCAGAGGCTCTTTATAGGACAGAGGAAATTGTAAGTAAGTGTAACGTCTCTTTTGATTTTGATTCCAGAATGATACCGGCATACCCAGTACCAAATGGTCTTGATGCACATGACTATTTATCAAAATTATGTTGGGAAAATCTTGATAGCCGTTATAACACGATCACTAAGGAGCTAAGGAATCGGTTAACACATGAATTATCCATTATTCAGAGGATGGGATATAGTGATTACTTCTTAATCGTTTGGGATTTTATTAAATATGCTAAGGAGAATCACATAATGGTCGGACCTGGGAGGGGTTCCTCTGCTGGTTCACTAGTTGCATATTCTTTAGGTATTACAGATGTTGACCCAATGAAATATCAGTTAGTCTTTGAACGATTCTTAAATCCTGAGCGAGTAACGATGCCAGATATTGATGTGGATTTCTCGGACCAACGACGCGATGAGGTCATTACATATGTACGGGATAAATATGGGGAAGAACATGTCGCACAAATTATTACATTCGGAACATTTGCGGCTCGCTCTTTAATTCGAGAGCTAGGAAAGACGATGTCCATTGATAGCCAAGATATATACTTTATTCTAAAGCATATTCCTAATCAAACCTCAAATTCGATAGCAAGCTTATTGAAGTCGTCGAAAGAATTACTCGATTATGTCAGTCAAAATCAGAATTTAAAGATGTTATTTCAAATCGCTGCTGTACTCGAAGGGATACCAAGACATACTTCTACTCATGCTGCCGGTGTCGTTATAAGTGAGACACCTTTAGTAGATCATGTACCATTAACAGTCGGGGCAACGAATACAGCATTAACTCAATTTCCAATGACCGATTTGGAATCATTAGGCTTATTAAAAATGGATTTTTTAGGGTTAAGAAATTTAACTATATTAGAACGAATTGTTGAATCCATTCACTATAAAGAGAAAAAGGATTTTCAATTGGATCAAATCCCAGAGGGAGATTCCCTCACCTTCGATCTATTAAAGAAGGGGAAAACAAATGGTGTATTCCAGTTAGAATCGGATGGCATGAAACAGGTACTTAAACGCTTGGTACCTAACACCTTTGATGATATAGTAGCGGTTAATGCACTTTACCGACCAGGTCCAATGGATTTCATCCCAACCTACATTGACAGAAAACATGGTAGAAAGCCAACTACGTACCCACACCCAGATTTGGAGCCGATCTTGGAAAGTACGTATGGTGTATTAATTTATCAGGAGCAAATCATGCAAATTGCGCATCGAATTGCTGGGTACACGTTAGGTCAAGCAGATGTATTAAGAAGAGCAGTTAGTAAAAAGAAACAGGACATCATGGATGCACAAAAAGAAGCATTTATTGCTGGGTGCATGAAGAACGGGTATGAAAAAAAGGTTGGCGAAGAGATTTTTGCTTGGATTGTCAAATTCTCAAACTATGGATTTCCAAAAAGTCATGCTGTAGCCTATAGTAAAATTTCCTATCAGCTAGCTTATTTAAAGGCACACTATCCAAGACACTTTTATGCAGAGCTGTTAACATCGATAGGAAATCAACAAGATAAAATACAAGCCTATATGAATGAAATGAAGGAGCTACATATTAAGGTTGGTTCACCATCTATTAATAAGAGCTTTGGACGTTTTTCTGTTGAAGATCATTGTATCAGGATGGGACTCTTATCTATAAAGGGGATTGGGAATCAAACTGTACAAGAAATACTTCGAGCTAGAAAGGAAGGGCCATTCAAAAATTTGTTTGATTTTTGTCTTCGTGTTACTCCTAAACTAGTCAATAGGCAGTCGTTAGAGGCACTCATAATGGCTGGTGCATTTGATGAAACGTATCCGAATCGTGCAAGCCTATTAGCATCGATTGACCAGGCAATGGAACAGGGGGAGCTATTCCGTGAATTTACGGATCAGCCTACGCTATTTCAAGATCAACTCGATCTCGTTCCTTCCTATGTTAATATTGAAGACTTTAGTTTGGTTAGAAAGCTTGCTGACGAAAAAGAGTTACTCGGTATTTATGTATCTAGTCATCCGCTTAAAGAATATCGAGAAAAATTGCGAGAAAATGGTTTTATTACGCTTGATCATGCTCAGGACATACATGGAAAGAAAGTAGTTAAAAGTGCTGTCATTATCCAAGAGATTAAAACAATTCGTACTAAGCGAGGCGAGCCTATGGCATTTCTAAAGCTGAGTGACGAGACCAGGGATATGGATGCAGTTGTTTTTCCAGAACAATACCGCTTAAACAGTCCGCTCATAAAGGAAGAGGCGCTTGTTTTTATTGAAGGAAAAATAGAATTTCGTAATGGAAAAACACAGTGGCTACTTTCAGCTATTGTTCCATTTGATGATAATATATTAAAAAATGATTCAACTGCTCGGCTGTTTATTAAAATTACGGAGAAAACCAGCAAGGAAGGGTTAAACATTGTTCGTGACATCGCTACCAATCACCCTGGTGCGACCCCTATAATTGTTCATTACGAGGAACAAAAACGAACCTATCAGCTTTCGAAGGACTATTTTATCCATATTAGTAATGAAAGCCTAGAAGCATTAGCAAAATACTTCGGTAAGGAAAATGTAGTCTACGAAGCAAAATAGACCATTCTTTACAGACTAATTCATTTTGTTATAATGGAGTAGTTAAGTGGTCTGACCACTAACGCTTAGGCTACAAAAAGGAGCGTAAAAAAGTGAACTTGAGAGATGAAGCATTGCATATGCACAAGATGAATAAAGGGAAATTAGAAACCACCGCTAAGGTTCCAGTCCGTAATGCAAGCGATTTAAGCTTAGCATACTCCCCAGGTGTTGCCGAGCCATGTAAAGAAATTCATGACCGGAAAGAGCTAGTATACGAATATACCATGAAAGGAAATATGGTTGCCGTTGTTAGTGATGGTTCGGCTGTCTTAGGTCTAGGGAATATTGGTCCAGAAGCTGCACTACCTGTTATGGAAGGGAAGGCCGTTCTGTTCAAAAGCTTTGCTGGTGTGGATTCCTTTCCTATTTGCTTGGACACACAAAATGTAGATGAGATAGTTAGAACAGTTAAGTTAATGGAACCTACCTTTGGCGGTGTAAATCTTGAGGATATTGCTGCACCAAACTGCTTTATCATCGAAGAAAGATTAAAAAAAGAAATGAATATCCCCATCTTCCACGATGACCAGCATGGTACCGCAATTGTTACTGTAGCAGGACTTATTAATGCCTTGAAATTAGTTGGCAAGTCATTTTCTGAAATCAAAGTAGTAGCGAATGGCGCTGGAGCAGCGGGGATTGCTATTATTAAATTACTATACAACTTTGGTGTTCGGGATATGATCATGTGTGATTCTCGTGGCGCAATTTTTGAAGGACGTTCTTATGGAATGAATGAAGTAAAGGAAGCGGTTGCAAAAATTACGAACCTCGATAAAAGAGAAGGAACATTGGAAGAAGTGATTGAAGGGGCAGATGTATTTATTGGTGTATCTGTCGGAGGCGCTTTAACAAAAGAAATGGTTAACAAAATGAATACCGATTCCATCATTTTTGCTATGGCAAATCCTGATCCAGAAATAATGCCAGAGACTGCGAAAGATGCCGGTGCTAAAGTAATTGGGACAGGACGTTCTGATTTTCCAAATCAAGTAAATAATGTCCTTGCTTTTCCAGGAATCTTCCGCGGAGCTTTAGATGTTCGTGCAACACGTATCAATGAAAAAATGAAGGTAGCCGCAGCTAAGGCTATTGCCTCTTTGATAACAGATGAAGAACTAAATGAGGATTATGTGATACCAGCACCGTTTGATCCAAGAGTAGCACCTTTAGTTGCTGCTGAGGTAGCAAAAGCAGCAATGGAATCAGGCGTTGCTCGTACGCAAGTAAACCCTGAGGATGTAGCTGAAAAAACAAGAAAACTAGCAAAAATATAAATTGATAACAAAACCCCTTTCCAAGTAACCAATCGGTTTGGCTCAGGAAGGAGTGAAGCATGGTATGTCCATGTCACCAAAGCAAAAGGTATATCAGGAAGTTCTTCATGAAGTTCGGAATTTTATAGAATTCCATAATTTAAGCCCTGGGGATAAGCTCCCATCTGAAAGAGAGCTAGCAGAAAAACTTGGTGCAGGAAGGTCTTCTGTTCGAGAAGCGTTAAGGGCAATGGAATTATTAGGTATTATCGAAACAAGACATGGAGAAGGTACTTTCTTAAGTGAATATCGGCCATATCAGACCGTTGAACTATTATCTTCCTTTGTCTTAAAGGAAAATACACCGAAAAAAGAACTAATAGCAGTAAAAATGCTATTAGAAAAAGAAGCAGCAAAGCTAGTTTTTACCAAAATGGATGAATCAGTTGTAGGGCAGTTACAAAATCTTATTAATAATCCCGATTTAAGTACTAGAGAGCAGCATTTTACTTTTTTTAGTTTATTATTTGCATTAACTGAAAATCACTTTTTAGCTCGCATATGGGGATTAATAGATGAATATACACATAATCTAAATGTCCATTATTCAAATGATTTTTATCATAGACTATTAAATATTTATAAATCAAACCGAATAGCTGCGATTGAAGGTTTATTTTTAGAAGAAAAAATGCCTAATATAATGTAATTATTAATCTTATCTATTATCTTTGAGAAAAGTTTTTTCTTCGACTATTAACGACAGCATTTTTGGTTAGACTTGCTGTATAGTAGAATAATCGGGTTTGAAAATAATCTATGATGCAATCATAAATCCATTAAAAGTAGCATTTGGTGTAATGATAAGGGGGACTTATATTGCTTAAAGATCTTTTTAACAAGAAAAGGAAATACGCAACGATTCCTAGTGGAGAGTCAAAAGTCGATATTCCTGAAGGACTTATGAAAAAATGTGATAAATGTTATAAAATTTTCTATAGAAAAGAAATGATTAACAATCTAAATGTTTGCCCCAATTGTGGACACCATCATCAATTAGATGCTTGGGAACGTATTAATAGTTTGTTTGATGAGGGTTCATTTACAGAATGGGATCAGGGTATGATTGCTACAAATCCACTTCATTTTCCTGGATATGAGGCTAAATTGGAAAAAGACCGAGAAAAAACGGGCTTAAATGAGGCAGTTGTGACTGGTAAAGGGGACATTGATGGACAGGCTACTGCATTTGCTGTAATGGATGCTAGATTTAGAATGGGAAGTATGGGTTCTGTAGTTGGTGAAAAGATTGCTAGGGCAATTGAAAATGCTCGAAAGGAATCATTGCCATTCATTATTTTTACAGCTTCTGGGGGTGCCAGAATGCAGGAAGGTGTTCTCAGCCTCATGCAAATGTCTAAGACTTCTGTTGCAATTAGCCGCTTCTCAGAATCTGGTGGTCTCATGATTTCCGTAATGACTCACCCGACAACAGGAGGGGTTTCTGCTAGTTTTGCTTCATTAGGGGATTATAATTTTGCTGAACCAGGGGCATTAATTGGATTTGCTGGTAGACGTATAATTGAACAGACAACAAGAGAAAAGCTACCAGACGATTTTCAGACAGCAGAATTTTTATTAAAGCATGGTCAATTGGATCAAGTAATTCACCGTCATGATATGAAACAAGTATTAGGAACACTTCTCAAGATGCATCAGAAGGGTGGTAGTCCTGAATGAAGCAAATACTAGAATTTGAAAAGCCGATAATGAATTTAAAAGAAAAGATTGCCGAGCTAAAGAAATTCACCGGTGAAAGTGAAATTGATTTAACAGATGAAATTGCTACACTGGAAAAACGATTAGCAGAGCTGGAAGATAATATATATGGCAATTTAAAGCCATGGCAACGTGTTCAAATGGCAAGACACCAGGATAGACCAACAACGCTAGACTATATTTCTGAATTATTCACAGACTTTTTGGAGTTTCATGGTGATCGTACCTTTGGCGATGATGAAGCTATCGTTACTGGTATTGCTTACTATAAGGAAGTACCTATAACCGTAATTGGGCATCAACGTGGGAAAAACACGAAAGAAAATATTCGTAGAAACTTTGGAATGCCACACCCAGAAGGATATAGAAAAGCGTTAAGACATATGAAACAAGCAGAGAAATTTAATCGTCCTATTATTTGTTTTATTGATACGAAAGGTGCAGATCCTGGTAAAGAATCCGAAGAGCGAGGTCAAAGTGAAGCTATTGCCAGAAACTTAATGGAAATGGCTGGACTAAAAGTTCCTATCATCTGTATTGTGATTGGGGAAGGTGGAAGTGGTGGAGCGCTTGCCTTAGGTGTTGGTGATCGCATATTTATGTTGGAGAATTCCACCTATTCTGTCATCTCACCAGAAGGTGCTGCTGCATTGTTATGGAAGGATTCAGGCCTAGCACAGAAGGCAGCTGAATCGATGAAAATAACTGCCCCAGATCTATTTGAGCTAGGTATTATTGATGAGATAGTTCCAGAGCCAAAGGGTGGTGCTCACCGAGATATCGAACAACAAGCAAAGAATATGGATGCTGTTATCGAGAAGGCATTAAAAGAGCTAGCTGATTTAACAACAGAAGAACTATTAGAGAATCGCTGGGAAAAATATAAACAAATTGGAGATTTTAAGGAATGATAAAAGACATAAGGCTGACAATTGTCAGTCCTTATGTCTTTTATTGGCTATGTGCTAATAGAGTATGTCCTATTGTTAATGTGTTTTACTAATTCGCCGTAGAACTTTTAAACAGTAAAACATATATAAATTTATTTTGAAATTAGAAGGTTTTTGATTGATATTTTAAGATACAAGTCTTATCTTGTATTAAGAAGGGAACCCTATGGACAACTGTTAAATACATAAGTAAATAAGATAGAAGAAGTATATACTACTTTAGAAAACGTCTAATCGAGGTGGAGTTATTATGAAAAGGCTGGGAGTTTTAACTAGTGGTGGTGACGCACCTGGAATGAATGCTGCAATTCGTGCAGTCGTTCGTAAATGTATTTATCATAATGTTGAAATATATGGCATCAAATACGGGTATCAAGGGCTAATTGAAGGTAACATTGAAAAACTGCATGTTGGCTCTGTTGGGGATATTATCCAACGTGGTGGGACGAAGCTGTATTCTGCACGTTGTCCGGAATTTAAAACAGAGGAAGGTCAGCGTAAAGGTATAGAGCAGCTGAATAAATTCGGTATTGAAGGTTTAATCGTAATTGGTGGCGACGGTAGCTTTCGTGGTGCACAAAAACTAACAGAAAAAGGGTTTCCTTGTATAGGAGTTCCTGGGACGATTGATAATGATATTGCGGGAACCGATTTTACCATTGGTTTTGATACGGCACTTAATACCATTATTGAGGCAATTGATAAGATTAGAGATACTGCTACCTCTCACGAACGTACGTATGTCATCGAGGTTATGGGAAGAGATGCGGGTGACCTTGCATTATGGGCTGGTCTTGCTGATGGAGCAGAAACAATTTTAATTCCAGAAAGACAAGATGATTTTGAAGAAGTCATCAGTCGTTTGAAGCGTGGAGTTGAACGTGGCAAGAAACATAGTATCATTATTTTGGCTGAAGGCGTTGGAAGTGGAATCGAATTTGGAGAGAAAATTAAACAAGCAACGAATTTAGAAACTCGTGTTACAGTTCTTGGTCATATTCAACGTGGTGGTTCACCAACTGCAGCCGATCGCGTTTTAGCGAGTCGATTAGGTGCAAAAGCAGTAGACCTTCTGTTAGAAGGGAAAGCTGGAAGAATGGTTGGTATTCAAAATAATAAACTTGTTGATTATGATATCGCTGAAATTTTAACCCAAAAACATGGTATAGACGAGGGTATGTATCAATTATCTAAGGAATTATCGATTTAATAAACGAATTTAAGTATGCTTAAAAGAGAATGTAACGTTTTAAGGAGGATTTTTTTATGAGAAGGACAAAAATTGTATGTACGATTGGACCAGCTTCAGAATCAGTTGAAACATTAGAAAATCTAATTAATGCGGGAATGAATGTAGCCAGACTTAATTTTTCGCATGGTGATTTTGAGGAGCATGGTGCACGTATCAGAAATATCCGTGAAGCAGCTAAAAATACAGGGAAGACTGTTGCGATTTTACTGGATACGAAGGGACCAGAAATAAGAACTGGGAACTTTAAGGATGGACAAGCTGAATTGATTCAAGGAAACACCGTTTATATTTCAATGAAGGAAGTGGAAGGAACAAAAGAGCGCTTCTCCATTACATATCCAGGATTAATTGACGATGTTCATGTTGGCTCAAGAATACTACTTGACGATGGCTTAATAGAGCTTGAAGTGGTTGATATTGATAAAGGAAATGATGAACTAAAAACGGTAGCACTTAACTCGGGATTAATTAAGAATAAAAAAGGAGTAAACGTTCCTAATGTTTCCGTTCAGTTACCAGGGATTACGGATAAGGACGCGAAGGATATCGAGTTCGGTATTGAGCAGGACATTGACTTTATTGCTGCTTCCTTTGTTCGCAGACCATCAGATATTTTGGAGATTAGAGAGTTATTGGAAAAGCATAATGCAAACCATATCCAAATAATCCCTAAGATTGAAAACCAAGAGGGTGTAGATAATATCGATAGTATTTTAGAGGTTAGTGATGGTTTAATGGTTGCTCGTGGTGACCTAGGTGTAGAAATCCCTGCTGAGGATGTTCCACTTGTCCAAAAACAACTAATCCGAAAATGCAATACAGTAGGTAAGCCAGTAATTACTGCAACACAAATGCTTGATTCGATGCAACGGAATCCTCGTCCTACAAGGGCAGAGGCTTCAGATGTTGCAAATGCGATATTTGACGGAACAGATGCGATTATGCTATCTGGTGAAACTGCAGCTGGTAATTATCCTGTCGAATCGGTAAAAACAATGCATAATATTGCAGTTAAGGCAGAAACAGCACTGAACCATGAAGCAATTCTTAAAAACCGTAGTCAATCAGTTGATATGACGATTACTGATGCAATTAGTCAATCCGTTACTCATACAGCAATGAATTTATCTGCTAGTGCAATAGTGACACCAACGGAAAGTGGACATACTGCTCGTATGATAGCAAAATATCGCCCTAAGGCACCTATTGTTGCAGTTACTTATAGTGAACAAGTGAATCGTCATCTATCCCTAGTATGGGGTGTTCATGCCGTGTCTGGTGGAAGAGCTGCTTCAACAGACGAGATGCTTGATGTCGCGATTGAAAAAGGACTTGAAACAAATCTTTTAAAACGTGGGGACAGAGTGGTCATTACAGCTGGTGTTCCAGTAGGAGAAGCAGGCACAACGAATTTAATGAAGGTGCATATCATTGGAGATGTGATTGCCAAGGGACAAGGTATCGGTAAGAAAAGTGCCTATGGCCGTGCTGTAATTGTTAAAAATGCAAACGAAGCACTTGAAAAAGTAAAGCAAGGCGATATCATTGTTACTTACGGTACCGACCGTGATATGATGCCTGCCATTGAATTGGCTAGCGGACTTATTACAACAGAAGGTGGACTAACTTCACATGCTGCAGTGGTTGGATTAAGCTTAGGTATTCCAGTCATTGTAGGTGTGAGTAATGCATTTGAACAAATAAATGATGGTGAAGATATCACGATTGATGGAACAAAAGGCGACATCTATAAAGGACATGCAGGAGTTCTATAGAGAATGGAAGAAGGGATGATTCCCTTCTTTTTCCTATATCAAAGGGGAGGGGATATTGGTGAGAGGATTCTTATTAGTATTTCTACTTTTAGGTGCAGCTGAAATTGGGGTTTTTGTATGGGCAGGCGGATTAATAGGACCATGGTGGGTTGTAGGATTAATCTTGCTTACTGGATTAGCAGGTATTACCTTGGCAAAAAAAGAAGGAGTCGAAACCTTGTATCGGGCACAACGAGCTATTAATAACGGCCAAGTCCCAACTCGTGAAATTATAGATGGGATTTGTATCTTTGTTGGTGGAGTATTCCTTTTATCTCCAGGGTTTATAACGGATATAATGGGCTTTATATTAGTTTTACCTTGGACAAGAAGAGTAGTGAAGCCATTCTTACTAATTCTCTTTAAAAAGCTATTAGATAAGAAGACAATAACATTCCGTCGCTTCTAATGGTTAGCCTTTAATGAAATGGAAGAGCTTGAGAAATATTCCTGATTGAAATAAGACATAAGCGATAATAAGGATGAATGGGGCAGCAATGACCCCAATGATCCCCCAGACTTGGATGGTTATAAATAGGATTATGAGACTTATTAGTGGGTTAATACCTATGCTTGTCGCTAATATTTTAGGTTCGATTACTTGCCTCGTAATAATCACAATCATATATAGAACACAAATCGCAATTGAAAACGAATAATTACCGGTAATAAAAGTAAATAGTATCCATGGAATGAAAATTATTCCCGTTCCAACTAGTGGTAGCAGGTCCACTAATGCAGCAAAAAGAGCAATTGTTAAAGCATGTTGAACTTTTAAAAGCATCAACCCTAGTAGAATTAGAATAGCTGTTATTAGTATTAGGATGAGCTGTGCCTTTAAATATCCAGAGAAAGCCTTTTTTACTCCTTGCTGAAAATCTATAAAAAAGTAAAGAATTTTTTTAGGTAAAAGGTTTATTAATTTTTTTGTTAGATTGTTCCAGTCATTTATGATCATAAATGTTGCTAACCATACTACAATAAATATGGTTAGTAATCCTGGTATAAAACCTACAATTTCAGGAATCTGCAATAGAGATGACTGAAGGAAGTTTGTTCCATTGTCAGCTAAGTTTGTTACAAACTTTTCGATGTTTTCTTGTATGGTAGCCTGATGAGATGGATCTAATGATTGAAAGTAGGATGTAATAGACTGATAAAAAGGAAAAATATGATCTTCTAATATGCTCTCTACAAATTCTAGTAGAGAAGTAAAATAGATTGGCATTCTTTCTAATAAATAAGTAGTTCCTTGGATAACTTCTGTAATAATTAGGATTAGAAGTCCAGTACATATAAGGAATATAGTAGAAATAACAATTAAAGTAGCTAGAGATCTAGGAATCCTCCATTTTGCTTCTATCGATGTAACAAACGGGTTTAATATTGCCGCAAGAAAAAAAGCTACAATAAAGGGAAAGATATAGTTGATTGATAGCTTTAAGGTGAAATAAGAAAGAACTAAAATAATCCCGACTAATATTCCTCTAAGTAACCGTTCCAATATTTGCTTGTACAATTTTTCAGACCCCATTTGAATTAAATTACTAATAACTAATAAACTATATGAAAGAAAATAGGAGATTATTATTGAAGTCCTTCATAAGAAATCAAAGTCTTTTTTATTTCTAAAGAAAACTAACATGTTGACTTCGTAAGAATATAAATATGAGCTCTTCGTAAAGGCTACACGAAGTAACCTTTGAAAGGATTTCACGTCGAAAATATAATTTGGCTATGTCAATAAATAAGTAAATGCAAGGATAGAAATATTTATTTACTATAAAGATTCCGATAATAAAAATTTTGGGAATTCAAACGGTTTCATTTCACTTTAATAGGAGAATCCTTTATAATTAGGTTGGGGATGACAATATCCGATGAATATAGTAGGAAATTGTCGTAATAATATAACATTATTTTCAACTTTATTGTTAGAACATTATAGAAAAAGGAGAGGGTTTTAACATGACAGCAACGAAAGGTCTTGAAGGGGTTGTTGCAACTCAATCATCCATTAGTTCTATTATTGATGACCAGCTTACCTATGTTGGATATAGAATTGATGATTTAGCTGAGAAATCAAGCTTTGAGGAAGTAGTATATTTACTATGGAATTTAAAATTACCGACTCAAGCTGAGCTGCAAGCATTTAAACAAGAGCTAGCAAATAACATGGAAGTTCCTGAGCAGGTTATCGACCAATTACGTTCATATGATTTGTCTAAGGTTCATCCTATGGCTGCCTTAAGAACATCTATTTCTTTACTTGGTCTTTATGATGATGAGGCTGATGTAATGACGGAGGAAGCTAACCATCGTAAAGCGATTCGCATTCAAGCTAAAATCTCTACTATTATTGCTGCGTTTTCCCGTATTAGACAAGGAAAAGAACCAATTAAACCTTTAAAAGACCTTAGCTATGCGGAAAACTTCCTTTATATGCTAAATGGAGAAAAGCCTAATGCGATTGAAGTAGAAGCCATCGATAAAGCATTAGTACTACATGCCGATCATGAGCTAAATGCCTCTACTTTTACTGCTAGAGTATGTGTAGCAACACTTTCCGACATGTATTCAGGAATAGTTGCTGCTCTCGGTGCATTAAAAGGACCACTTCATGGTGGAGCGAATGAGCAAGTTATGAAGATGCTTACAGAAATAGGTACTGAAGAAAATGCACTGCCTTACATTAAAGAAAAACTAGCGAACAAAGAAAAAATTATGGGTATGGGACACCGTGTGTATCGTAATGGTGATCCTAGAGCAAAGCATCTTCAGAAGATGTCGAAAGAATTAACTACTTTAACTGGACAAGAGAAATGGTATAATATGTCTGTAAAAATTGAGGATTACATTAAGAACGAGAAAGGCCTACCAGCAAATGTAGACTTTTATTCAGCTTCGGTATATCATAGCCTAGGAATTGATCATGACTTATTTACACCAATTTTTGCTATGAGCCGAGTTTCAGGTTGGATTGCTCATATCCTAGAGCAATATTCGAATAACCGCCTAATTCGTCCTCGTGCAGAATACGTTGGACCAACAACGCAAGAATACATTCCAATTGAAAATCGTTAATATTAAGAGAAGTTCGTTCTAATAGCCGGTTCTTCCGGCTATTATTATGATAAGCTATAAGTATTTAGGAGGAGAAAATTATGGCACAAGGTGAAAAAATCGTTGTTGAAAATGGTAAACTAAATGTACCAAATAACCCAATTATTCCTTTCATTGAGGGGGATGGAACTGGTCCAGATATTTGGGCAGCAGCAAGCCGTGTATTAGAAGCAGCTGTTGAGAAGGCATATAACGGAACGAAAAAAATTGAATGGTTAGAGGTATATGCTGGTCAAAAGGCGTTTGATAAAACTGGTGAATGGTTACCACAAGATACATTAGATAAAATTGATGAATATAAAATTGCAATCAAAGGTCCTCTTACAACACCAATTGGTGGGGGAATTCGTTCTCTTAACGTAGCACTACGTCAAGAACTAGATCTATTTACTTGCCTACGTCCAGTTCGTTATTTTGAAGGAGTTCCATCGCCAGTAAAACGTCCAGAGGATGTTGATATGGTTATCTTCCGTGAAAACACAGAGGATATCTACGCTGGTATTGAATGGCAAAAAGGCTCTGATGAAGTGAAAAAGGTAATTAACTTCCTTCAAAATGAGATGGGAGTACATAAAATTCGTTTCCCAGAAACTTCTGGTATTGGTATTAAGCCAGTTTCAGAAGAAGGAACTAAGCGTCTTGTTCGTTCTGCTATTCAGTATGCAATTAACGAAGGCCGTAAGAGTGTTACTTTAGTTCATAAAGGTAACATTATGAAATTTACAGAAGGTGCATTTAAAGGCTGGGGCTATGAAGTTGCAGAAGCAGAGTTTGGTGATAAAGTATTCACATGGGCAGAATATGACCGTATCGCTGAAAAAGATGGTAAGGATGCTGCTAACAAAGCTCAGGATGAAGCTGTAAAAGCAGGGAAAATTATTGTTAAAGATTCTATTGCAGATATTTTCCTACAACAAATCCTTACTCGTCCAACAGAATTTGACGTTGTAGCTACGATGAACTTAAACGGAGATTATATCTCTGATGCCTTAGCTGCGCAGGTTGGTGGAATTGGAATTGCTCCAGGAGCAAATATTAATTACAATACTGGTCATGCTATTTTTGAAGCTACCCATGGAACAGCTCCAAAATACGCTGGCTTAGATAAAGTAAATCCTTCTTCCGTAATTCTATCAGGGGTATTAATGCTTGAGCATCTTGGATGGAGAGAAGCAGCTGATTTAATTACGAAAGCAATGGATAAGACAATCGCTTCTAAAGTCGTAACTTATGACTTTGCTCGTTTAATGGATGGTGCAACTGAAGTGAAATGTTCTGAGTTTGGTACTGAATTAATTAAGAACATGGACTAATCCAAAAGGAGGAAACCAATGGGAAACAAGCGCAACAAGATTTCAGTCATTGGATCTGGTTTTACGGGGGCAACGACAGCTTTAATGCTTGCTCAAAAGGAGCTAGGAGATATTATATTAGTGGATATTCCAAGTATGGAAGATCCAACTAAAGGAAAAGCGTTAGATATGCTAGAAGCAAGTCCAGTACAAGGCTTTGATGCTAACATTATTGGAACTTCAAATTATGAAGAAACAAAGGATTCAGATTTGGTTATCATTACAGCAGGAATTGCTAGAAAACCTGGCATGAGTCGTGATGATTTAGTCAATACCAATGCCAAAATCATGAAGTCCGTAACGCAAGAAATTGTAACGCATTCTCCAAATACTATTATAGTTGTTTTAACAAATCCTGTTGATGCTATGACATATACAGTCTATAAAGAATCTGGATTCCCGAAAGAACGTGTAATTGGTCAATCAGGAGTTTTAGATACTGCTCGTTTCCGAACATTTATTGCACAAGAGTTAAATATATCTGTTAAGGATATAACCGGGTTTGTATTAGGTGGCCATGGTGATGATATGGTGCCACTCATTCGGTACTCTTATGCTGGTGGTATTCCTTTAGAAAAATTAATAGCAAAAGAACGCTTAGATGAGATTGTTGCTCGAACTAGAACCGGTGGGGGAGAAATTGTTAGCCTGCTAGGAAACGGTAGCGCGTATTACGCTCCTGCCGCTTCACTGACGGTAATGGCAGAGGCAATATTAAAAGATCAGCGCCGTATCCTACCTGCTATAGCTTATCTTGAAGGTGAGTATGGTTACCAGAATATCTACCTTGGAGTACCAACAATTCTTGGCGCAAATGGTATTGAAAAAATTATCGAGTTAGAATTAACAGATGACGAAAAAACAGCTCTTGATAAATCAGCTGATTCTGTTAAGAATGTTTTAAAGGTCCTAGAATAAATAATGATGCTTCATCCTTTTAATTATGAGGATGAAGCTTTTTTTGTAGGCTGTATTATAGAGTTTTTTTGAGATAATACCTTGTGCCGTCAGAGAATCTGACATATATTGAGTATTTTTGAAAGAAAAAACCAAGAAAAGTGAAATATCCCTTCCTAACTATGTACAAGCCTTCAGTATAATACTAATCTAATATTTGCAGACAGTGCTACTACCTATTGACAATCGAGCTTATATTATATACTATACCTTTAATAATAATGTTAGGAGGGTTGTTAATCGTGAGACTACGTTTTCCTACTTTGAACTCGTAAATTTATACGTTCAAAGACCTGTCTGTGAGACAAGGTAACGGGAATGGTCTGTTCACTTTTAACAAACTCTAAAATAATTCTTGAAAAATGGTTAAAGGAAGGCGTCATTCTTAGCGCTTTCTTTTTTTCTTATAGCTATAATGCTAATATCCTATTGATACTATATCCTCAGCCTTCTCACAGATTCAATAAACTGTAGGAGGTTTTTTTATGGATAATATTGTATTCCTAATGGAGGATGTCAGCTTATCATTTCGTGATAAGGAGATACTAAACATTGATCACTTAGCTGTCCATCAGTTTAACCGAATTGGAATTGTTGGAAGGAATGGAGTGGGGAAAAGTACTTTACTAAAATTATTGGCAGGCACCATTCAACCTAATAAAGGATATGTAAAGCGGTTTGTTAAACCTGCATATTTCTCTCAGTTAGAAATACCGAATAAGTTGGTAGAATCAGTGGATGCTACTTTACTTTCAAAGCTTCACATTAGTAATCTAAATGAAAATTATAGTGGGGGAGAGCAGACAAAATTAAAACTTGCCCACTTATTTACTGGTTACCATGAAGCACTATTAATCGATGAACCTACTACACATTTAGACCAAGAAGGAATTACCTTCCTTACGGAACAGCTTAGAAATTATTATGGTGCAATGGTAATTGTCAGCCACGACAGAATTCTTCTAGATAACTTGGTTACGACAATTTGGGAGATTGCTGATGGTACAGTCAAGGTCTATTCCGGAAATTATTCATCATATGCATCACAAAAAGAAAAGGAGAAGGAACAAAAAATTCATGAACAAAAAATTTATGAAAAAGAACGAAGTAGGTTAGAAACAGCAGTCCAAGATAAAATGGTAAGGGCTCAAAAAATGATGAGTACAGATAAAAAAACAAAGAAAAAGGAAAAGCCAAGTCGACTAGGTAAAACTAAATCTAAAGGTACTAGTCAAAAGAATATGTATCGTGCAGCAAAATCTATTGCAAATAGAATAGAAAAGCTTCATCCAGTTGAACCGTTGAGAGGAGAAAAAAGGATTTCTTTTCCATTATCCAAAGCATTGGAACTGAACAATAAATACCCTATAATTGCAGAAAAACTTAGTCTAAGCAGAGGAAAGAAACACCTACTAAATAATGTCAGTTTCCAATTTCCATTAGGAAAGAGAATTGCAATTACAGGCCCAAATGGTGCTGGTAAAAGTTCCTTGCTACAACATATAGCAAAAAAAGGGGATGGACTTATTATATCTCCAAAAGCTAGGATTGGCTTTTTTCAGCAAATGAGTTATCGTAAGAAAAATGATGAAACAGTACTATCATTTATAAAACAACATACTAATCATAAAGAGGGCTTTGTAAGAAGTGTTCTCTATAACATGCTGTTTTCAGAAATGGATATAACAAAGAAAATTAGCTCACTAAGTGGTGGGGAAATAATCCGATTACAGCTTTGTCAATTGTTTCTTGGTGATTACAATATTTTGTTATTAGATGAACCAACTAATTTTTTGGATATTCCTACCATGACTGCACTAGAGAAGTATTGTCAAGGATATGAAGGAATGATTATTTTTACGTCACATGACAAATCATTCGTTCAAGGGATTGCTGATATACAATATGAAATTAACCCAATCTCACATACGATACGAAAAGTTAATTAAAAGCAAACAATTATAAAGTTTTCTTTACAATTAGGCTCTTTGATTTTCTTTCCCAAGCATTCATTGTAAGATAAATATATATAAAGCTTTTCCTATTAAAAATAGAAATGGGGAATGGATTGCATGAATGAAAAGGTTTTGATTGTTGATGATGAGGCATCAATTGTAACATTATTAAAATTCAATTTAGAGAAGGCTGGTTTTGTTACGGATGTTGCCTATGATGGTTTAGAGGCAATTCGAAAAACCGATAAAAACAATTATGATTTTATCATTCTGGATTTAATGCTCCCTGAAATGGATGGAATTGAAGTATGTAAGCAATTAAGAAGAAATAAAATAGATACACCAGTTTTAATGCTAACAGCTCGGGATGAAGAGTTTGATAAAATACTTGGTTTAGAAATTGGAGCGGATGATTATTTAACAAAACCATTTAGTCCAAAGGAAGTAATTGCACGTATCAAAGCAATTTTAAGAAGGACCACTAGTTCTAGTATTAATCCAACCACTCGTATAAAAATTGGCGACTTAATTATCTATCCGGAACGTTATGAAGCGGAGAAGGATGAAGAAGTCCTTGCTTTTACTCGTAAAGAGTTTGAATTACTGTATTATCTTGCTAAGAATAAGGATCGAGTTTTATCACGGGACCAGTTATTAAGTGCAGTTTGGGATTATGACTTTGTTGGGGATACTCGAATTGTTGATGTTCATGTTAGTCATTTACGTGAGAAAATTGAACCTAATACGAAAAAGCCGATTTATATTAAGACGATTCGTGGACTTGGTTATAAAATGGAGGATCCGACGTGAAGTTCACTACGATAAAACCATTCCTAAACTTTGTAATCATTGTAATAATTACCTTAGTTGTAACTGGAATCGTTTTAAGCCAATTTACGAATAATCTGTTTGTCCTGTTGCTTGTTTTGCTAACTGAATTTGTAGTTTTTATGTCCTTGCTTCATTTCATTTATGATAAATACATTAAACCTATTGAGAAAGCAACAGTAACTTTAGATGAACTAGTAAAAGGGAACTTTCGAGCCAGAATGCATCATCCAGTGAGTGGAAGTATGGCATCTTTGCTGATGAAAATTAATTCACTTGCAAGAAGTCTTAGTGAAATCTCCATTCATGAAAAGATAGTTGCAGAACAATTAACTACAGTAATTGAAAATATTCAGAGTGGGCTAGTGTTGATCGATGAAAAAGGATATATACACCTAGTCAACAAGAAGTTTTTATCCATTTTTGGGAAGCTGGAGAAGGATTATATTGGATATTTATATTATGATGTAATGGAGCAGGAGAAACTTCACAAAACAATCCAGCAAACTTTTTTATATGAAGAGAATGTAAAGGATTTTGTTACGCTTGATGCTGAGGTAAAACAGTATTTTGAAATAGTTTCAGCACCTATATTTGATGAGCGTAATATTATAAAAGGTGTTGTACTTGTCTTGTATGATATTTCTGATTTGAAGCAACTTGAAGTAATGCGTAAGGATTTTGTAGCAAATGTTTCTCATGAGCTGAAAACCCCAATAACTTCTATTCGAGGATTTTCCGAAACGCTATTAGATGATGATTTAAAAGATAAGGAGATAGCGAGACAATTTCTAGGTATTATTAATGAAGAGAGTAGACGGCTACAATCATTAATACAGGATTTATTAACGTTGTCAAAGTTGGAAAATGAAGATTCCAAACTGGAGCTTACTTTGGTAAATACTCGAAAGCTGATAGATGATGTTATCCCAGTTTTAAAACAGCAGGCTGATCAAAAAGGTATTCAACTAATCATTGACAATGACTCTGAAATAGATTTTCTTGCAGATTTGAATGGAATTAAGCAGGTTATGATTAATCTAGTCGCAAATGCGATAAACTATACACCCAAGGATGGAAGAGTCACGTTAAAAGTTAAGGAAGAACAGGATTTTATCCATCTATGCGTGAAGGATACAGGAATCGGCATTCCAAAGGAAGAGCTACCTAGAATTTTTGAACGCTTTTATCGGGTAGATAAAGCTCGAAGCCGTAATACAGGTGGTACTGGCCTTGGGCTTGCAATTGTGAAGCATATTGTCGAGCTGCATAAGGGAATGATTGAAGTAGAGAGTGAATTAAATACTGGAACTACTTTTCATCTATATTTTCCAAAATGAGAAGCACTCCGCTTTAGGGATGCTTCTAAATTTTTTTACCTATCGAAATAGTAATGGTAGAATAGATGCAAGTAGATTTGTCGTGTAAGGAGGAATAACAATTGGCGGAAAAATTAGTACTAATTGATGGTAACAGTATTACATACCGTGCGTTTTTTGCTCTTCCACTATTAAACAATGATAGGGGAGTATATACAAATGCAGTGTATGGATTTACAACAATGCTCTTACGTATTTTAGAGGAGCAAAAGCCGACACATATTTTAGTAGCATTTGATGCTGGGAAGACAACATTTAGACATAGCACGTTTAAGGAGTATAAAGGTGGACGCCAAAAGACACCACCAGAGTTGTCTGAACAGTTTCCACTAGTAAGAGAATTACTTAACGCATTTCAAATTCGTCATTATGAGCTAGACCAATATGAGGCTGATGATATTATTGGTACATTAGCTATACAAGCGAAAGAAAAGAAGTGGGATGTTCAGGTTATTTCCGGTGATAAGGATATGTTACAACTTGTATCCGAGCATGTAACCGTTAATGTTACGAAAAAGGGTATAAGTGAAGTTGAAGCATAT
The DNA here is from genome assembly GCF_050433565.1 of Ornithinibacillus bavariensis. NCBI lineage: Bacteria > Bacillati > Bacillota > Bacilli > Caryophanales > Bacillaceae > Ornithinibacillus > Ornithinibacillus bavariensis. The sequence goes on along the minus strand of NZ_JBNPWZ010000003.1, from coordinate 286,352 downwards.
ACTCCAGAATATATGGTTGAAAAGATGGAGTTAACACCAGATCAAGTTATTGATTTAAAGGCGCTAATGGGTGATAGCTCAGACAATATTCCTGGAGTACCTGGAGTTGGAGAAAAGACTGCCACAAAGCTACTAAAAGAGTATAAAACATTAGAAAATGTTTATGATCATTTAGATGAAATAAGTGGCAAGAAATTAAAAGAAAACTTAACCAATCATAAAGAAGATGCATTTATGAGTAAAGAACTTGCAACGATTAATTGTGTGTCTCCAGTTGAGATACAATTAGAAGATCTCCAATATGATGGTTTTGCTCCTCAGGATTTGACTAGCATCTTTAAGGATTTAGGCTTCCAATCCCTACTTGATAGAGTTGGCTCAGATGAAGCCATAGAGGAATCAACGAATGAGTTTGAAGCAATAGATTTCCAAATAGTAGACAAGGTTCAAGAAGATATGTTTACTGGTGAAGAAGCATTAATTGTTGAAATATTAACGGATAGTTATCATACTGCACCTATTGAGGGAATAGGAGTAGTGAATAGCAAACATGCATATTTTATTCCTACAGATATTGCACTTCAATCAGAAGCTTTTAAAACTTGGGCAGAAGACGAAAAGCAAAGAAAAATTGTCTTTGATGCAAAACAATCGTTAGTTTCTCTTTGGAAAAAGGGAATTCATTTGAAAGGCATGAGCTTTGATGTATTGCTCGCGTCATATTTACTAGATCCTTCTGAGAATAATCATGATATTCCAGCAATTGGACATCGTATAGGATTAAAGACGGTTCTATATGATGAAGAAGTATATGGTAAGGGAGCAAAAATGAAAGTACCAGACCAAGAGGTGCTAGCTGACCATATCGTACGGAAAACCATGCTTTTGTTCACACTAAAAGAGAAAATGGAAGAAGAGCTACGAGCAAATGAACAGTTTGAATTATTAAAAGAACTAGAAATGCCATTAGCACTTATTTTAGGAGAGATGGAGCATACAGGTGTTATACTCGATGTGGAACGTATCGAGCAAATGAGTACGGAACTAAAAGAACGGTTAGGCGAAATTGAAAAAGAGATATATGAACTTGCTGGAGAAACCTTTAATTTAAATTCTCCTAAGCAGTTAGGTCCAATCTTATTTGAAAAATTGGGCTTGCCGGTAGTTAAGAAAACAAAAACAGGCTATTCGACTGCTGCAGATGTTTTAGAGCAACTGCAACATGAGCATGAGATTATCCCCAAAATTCTATTGTATCGTCAATTAGGAAAACTTCAGTCAACCTATATTGAAGGTTTATTAAAGGTTGTAGACAAAAAGACAAGCAAAATTCATACTCGCTATAATCAAGCATTAACACAAACAGGTAGATTGAGCTCAATCGATCCAAATTTACAAAACATTCCAATCCGAATAGAAGAGGGAAGAAAGATTAGACAAGCTTTTGTTCCTTCTCAGGAAGGCTGGATTATGTTTGCTGCAGATTACTCGCAAATTGAATTACGAGTGTTAGCCCATATAGCAAATGATGAAAAATTAATTGCTGCGTTTAAAAAGGGACAAGATATTCATACGCAAACAGCTATGGACGTTTTCCATGTATCTGAAGACGAAGTCACCTCGAATATGAGAAGACAGGCGAAAGCAGTTAATTTTGGAATTGTTTATGGTATTAGTGATTTCGGTCTTTCGCAAAATCTAGGCATTACCCGTAAGGAAGCTAAGCAATTTATCGAGCGCTATTTTGCTAGTTATCCTGGTGTTAAGGCCTATATGGATGATATCGTTCAGGAAGCCAAGCATAAAGGTTATGTCACGACATTAATGAATAGAAGAAGATATTTACCTGATATCACGAGCAGAAACTTTAATCTTCGTAGTTTTGCAGAAAGAACAGCGATGAACACGCCAATTCAAGGAACAGCTGCTGATATCATTAAGAAGGCTATGATTGACTTACATGAAAAACTCATCGATGAAAAGATGCAAGCTAGAATGCTGCTTCAGGTTCATGACGAATTAATCTTAGAGGCTCCAAAGGAAGAACTAGAGAAACTGAAAGAAATTGTTCCGGCCATGATGGAGCAAACCGTTGAGCTACTTGTACCATTAAAGGCAGAATATGCTTATGGCGATAGTTGGTATGATGCAAAGTAAGGAGAATTAACATGCCAGAATTACCAGAAGTAGAAACAATACGTAGAACATTAAAGCGATTTGTATTAAATCGAACCATTGACCATGTATCCGTTTATTGGGGGAAAATTGTTAAAAAACCAGAGGATACAGAACAATTTAAGCATCTTTTAATCGGACAGACGATTCATGATATTAAACGAAAAGGAAAATATCTCTTATTTGAATTGGATGATTATACGTTAATTTCACATCTGCGAATGGAAGGAAAATATAGTGTTCATTACAAGGATGAACCGATAAAAAAACATACCCATGTCATATTTTCTTTTACGACTGAGGAGGAATTACGCTATAACGATGTCCGGAAATTCGGTACGATGCACCTAGTAAATAAGGGAGAAGAACTTATTCAAGAGCCCCTGAAAAAGCTAGGACCTGACCCATTTGATGAAGATTTCACATTGGATTACTTTTACAAAAAGCTTAAAAATACAAACCGTTCCATTAAAGCAGTGTTATTAGATCAGACTGTGGTTGCAGGTCTTGGAAATATATATGTAGATGAAACCTTGTTTAAAGCCGGGGTACATCCTCTTAAACAAGCAAATAAGCTTAAGAAAAAAGAGGTCCAAGAAATACAAAAACAAGCGATCGCAACGCTTGAAGAAGCAGTAAGGCAGGGAGGAACTACCATTCGATCCTATGTTAATGGCCAGGGTGAGATGGGGATGTTTCAGCAGGAGCTATATGTATATGGTCAAGAAAATAAAGCATGTAAAAATTGCGGAGCTCCTATTACAAAAATGAAAGTGGGTGGACGTGGTACCCATGTCTGCCTTCAGTGTCAGAAGTTGTAAAGGAGAGACTAGCATGACCTTAGTAATTGGATTAACAGGAAGTATTGCAAGTGGAAAAAGTACGGTTTCCACTATGTTTAAAGAGCTTCATATTCCAGTAATTGATGCGGACAAGATATCACGTGAAGTCGTTGAACCTGGTGAATTTGCCTATCAAGAGATTGTAAAGGAATTTGGTGAAACAATTCTATTGGAGGATCAGTCGATTGATCGTAAGAAACTTGGTTCCATTATTTTTACAGATGAGGGGAAGCGTAAGAAATTAAATGGGATCGTTCACCCTGCTATACGGAAGCGGATGCTTGAAGAGAAGGAAGCTTATACTAAGGCATTGGAGAAATGTGTAGTGATGGATATTCCATTGTTGTTTGAAAGCAAGCTAACCCATTTTGTAGAGAAAATTGTAGTCGTCTATGTCGATGAAAACACGCAGCTTGAACGATTAATGAGTAGAGATGGCTCTAGTGAGAAAGAGGCATTGCAACGAATTCGTTCACAAATCCCTGTTCGTGAAAAAATAGAACTTGCTGATGCAGTAATTAATAATAATGGTACGAAGGAAGATAGTTTTGGGCAGCTAAAGGACATCTTAAGGAAGTGGAATGTTCTATGATCAAGTAGTGTTTATTGATTTTTAGAAGATCGAGAAAACTGCCAGAATAGTTCACTATTACATTAATTAATAAAAGTGGGGGTGTAAACGAAAACTGTGATATGCACAGATTATCTTACACTCCCTTTTAGAATGGTTGAACTTTAATTGCTAATGTCGATTTTCTATTTTGTTGAAGTTTTTTCTATTGAACTCTTTTATTGACTATAGCACGAATTTAGTTGGTAGATAAGAAAGTTGCTAGATCCTTTACTAGAGTGGCAATGGCTTTCTTTGATAATCTTAAACAGTATATTTAAAGATGAGTTCTCCATTCGGGTCTTTTTCATTAATATATTCAAATCCTAAGCTTTCGTATAAATGTTGAGCTGCTCTATTTTCCTCGATGATACTCAAATAGATAACGTTTACCCCATACTCCATTGACACAATATCAATGAGCTTGATCATTGCAATTCTACCTAAGCCTTTACCCTGGTATTTTTCATCGATCATTATTCGATCTATCCAAGTATCTTTATTAGGACCAAAGGAACCGTACATCGCAAAGCCAACAATTTCCTTATCGTAATATATTGCGACTGGATGCCATTCTTGGTATGTATGAGCTTCTTTCAAACATTCATCGACAGTTTCAATAAATTTTTCTTGTCCGGGTTTTAATTTTATACTTCTAACAATCCGTTCATTAGAGCTATCAATATCTCTAAAGGAAATTCTATCCATATATTGAACGATGCCTCCTAAACATTATCTCTACAACTTTTTCCATTACTCATTGCTTGACTATAACTATCTTATCATTATCTTTCATGTAGGTGTATAGAATCAGAATTGAAAATTATTATCAAGGAATTTGATATCAGTTATATGCCACCTTAATAGCAACACGAATTTCAAAAGTAAGATTAATAAGAAAGAGATTATTTAATTACATATACCGTCCCCCAAAAAAGTAACGATATATTTTGGGGGACACTACCTTTGTAGTTCTTTCTAATTTTTATATTGTTGCTTTTAGCTTTACTTGCTTTAAACCAACCAAACCGTAGTTATTTTTGATATAAAAAGTTACGCATAATCTCATTTAACCGATTGGCTACCCATTCAATATCGTAGCCCACAAATTCGCGAATTACTGTGTTATATAACTCTTCTAATCCTATCCGAAGCATATAGCAATATACAATTTCTCTTGTTTCGAACGTTGTAATATATTTATTTGTTATTTCTTTGATAAGTGGTTGAAGCTTCTTCTCATTCCAAAATAGAATATTTGCTTTATCGTATAAATGGTCCCCATATAAGGATAAACTCCAATCAATAATACCTGTGACCTTATTATTCTTAGCCAATAAGTTAAATGAGCCTAAATCACCGTGAACAATATTTCTTGAGCTGATAGGAATGTTTTTTATATGAGATTTTAACTCTTTCATTGCCTGATGAACTACTTCAGAATCCAATCCTTTTTGTTCTAAGGATGACCAGTTATAAATGTCGTTGTTGTATACAGCACTAATAAAATCTAACCAGGTCGGGTAAGAAGCATTCCCATTACTATCAAAATAGCCATATCCCTGTTTATCCACAGACACCTCAATGGATTCCAAAGTTTCTAATGTTTCTAAAACAGCAGGAACGATGTCGAGAAGCTCTTGGCTATTGAGGTCATATAATTTTTCGCCTTCTATAAATGTTGAGATAGAATAAGCAATTCCATTATCGTCCTGATTAATTTCTAATACATTCCGAACAGGTAACCACTTCATAAGTTCCTTCCCAATAAATTGTTCTTTCTTATAACTTTCATGTTGATTTCCTACTTGAAAAATAAAGTGTTGTTCTCCGTCTTCAAACAAATAAGTTTGCGAAACTAGGCCACCATTTAGTTCTTTCATATTTATAGCGGTCGGGTAATGCTTTTTTAATAAAGCAGTAATTTCATCTAATGTTAATCTCTTATTCATGACAAACTCTCCTTTAAAATGGATTTTTCCTAACAACAATTCGTCTAAGGAGAGATTATAGATTTGGCTAAGTGAAATGATGGAGTCAATATCAGGATAATTTTTTCCGACCTCCCAATTGGATAATGTTTGCCGGGTAATATTCATTTTCTCGGCAACTTGTTCCTGTGTAAATCCAGCTTTTTTTCTTCTTAGTTTTAACTTTTCGCCAATATACATGATCATCCACTCCTTAAATAAATTTTCTCAAGATATACAGGAAAAATCTAGCAAGGATTTCTTGCTTTCATTCGAAATATTTCATCTGATTTTAACTATTTAATGATTACTTTTAAAGTTAATTATGTTATACTTTATCTAAAATATTGATAATTAGTATAACATATTGGGAGGAGTATCGATGAATAAAACACGTATTGCCATCAGTGGCTTTGGGAGAATAGGAAGAATGGTTTTTAGGCAAGCGGTGACAGATCCAACGTTAGACGTTGTAGCTGTTAATGCGAGCTATCCTCCAGAAACTTTAGCACATCTTATTAAGTATGATAGTGTACACGGCATTTTTAATGGAAAAGTGAAAGCGCTTAAAAATGGACTTGAAATTAATGGTAAACAAATTGAACTTGTTAATTCTAGAGAGCCGGATAAACTACCCTGGAGTAACTTAGATATTGATGTGGTGATTGATGCTACAGGTAAATTTAAATCAAAAACTGATGCAGGATTACATCTAGTTGCAGGAGCTAAAAAAGTTGTCATTACAGCACCTGGTAAACAAGTAGATAAAACTATTGTAATGGGAGTAAATCATCATTCGTATGATGAGGATCAAGACGATGTCATATCGAATGCATCATGTACTACAAATTGTTTAGCACCAGTTGTAAAAGTTTTAGATGACAATTTTAACATTGTGAATGGTTTAATGACTACAGTTCACGCTTTTACGAATGACCAAAAGAATCTAGATAATCCACATAAAGATTTACGAAGGGCAAGGGGATGTACGCAATCCATTATTCCAACCTCTACAGGTGCAGCCAAAGCATTAGGGGAAGTGCTCCCACATTTAAATGGTAAAATGCATGGTATGGCTTTACGTGTACCAACTCCAAACGTCTCTTTGGTCGATCTGGTAGTTGATGTAGAAGAACCAGTTACAGCTGAAATAGTCAATCAAGTGTTCCGGACAGCTGCTAAAAGTGAATTAAAGGGGATCATGGAGTTTAGTGATGAACCTTTGGTTTCGATAGATTTTACAACCTCACCATATTCAGCTATTATTGACGGATTGTCCACAATGGTAATGGGGGAAAATAAAATTAAAGTGCTAGCATGGTATGATAATGAGTGGGGTTATTCTGCTAGAGTTGTAGACCTTGTGAAATATGTTGGTAGTTTTTTAGTGAATAAGAAAGTTTCTGTTTCATGATTATAGATTACTGCTGGAAAAAAGAGTTAGGTGGCTACTTTGTGCCTAACTCTTTTTTTATTGTACTTTGTTAAGGGAAGAAATGGTAAATAATTTTTAAAATCGGACATATACGCTTGACCTAAGGTACGAAGGTCTCACAAATTAGTACATGCTAACAGTCCCTGAGTACTTGTTTATCATTATTGAGAGCATGCTCTTAGCCTATAACCATATTTTCATTAATCAACCCTATGCTTTCACTAGACATATCCATCCAGTAAGCTTCGATTGAAGCTTCCGTGTTCCCCTCTAGCAAAAATTATACTAGGGTAATCCTTAAAAACATGTTAAAATAAAAAGAGTAACTGTAAAGCGGACGTAAAGATATGGGAGTTGAATTGAATGTCTTTAGGAAATACATTATCGAAGTATTTTAATAATCGTGCGGAGACGTCTGAAAAACATTGGGATAAGGATCTCCAAACACATTATTATAAAACTACTAAAGATAAGGGCCTAGCAAAATTAGAAGAAATAATAAGTGGCTCTAGTGAATACAAAATCAACTCTGTTTCTACTGATCACGGAGAAATTAGCTTCCATGTTGTAAAAGGAAAAAAGGCGTTTGTTATCGGAACGGTTATTATGGTTCGCCCATACCAAACCGCAATTGATTTCACTGTTACAACGGAGTCAGCATTACCTTTTGATTTTGGTTATAGTTCGAAGCTAATAAAAAAGTTATACGAGAGAATAAATAAAGACCTTCCTTTATTGGATAAACAAAACTAAGCATGAAAAAATGAGGTTTATGTGATGAGATGCTCTAATTGTCATTATAAAAATACGAAAGTGTTAGATTCTAGACCAATTGAAGATGGCCGTTCCATTCGTAGAAGAAGAGAATGTGAGAAATGTGGCTACCGATTTACTACGTTTGAACGGATTGAGGAAGTTCCATTAATCGTTGTAAAAAAAGATGGGACAAGACAAGAGTTTAGCAGGGAAAAGCTTGTCCGCGGTTTAATAAAAGCCTGTGAGAAAAGACCTGTTTCTATTGACCAAATGGAAGAAATTGCATTTGATGTCGAGAAAGAGCTACGGAATATTGGTGCTTCTGAAATTGATAGTAAAGATGTAGGAGAAATGGTAATGGAACGACTTTCCAAGGTCGATGATGTGGCTTATGTTCGTTTTGCTTCCGTATATCGCCAATTCAAGGACATCAATGTGTTCTTAGATGAACTAAAAGATTTAATCACAGATAAGAAGAATTAAGCAGATACTTTAAAAAGGAAGGGTTAAGATGAACTATATTGGAAAAATCTTGCCAGTAGATGGCTATATGGTCGACTTACATGGTAATCTACCAGTAGATTATTCAAAATCGTTAACCCATCTATATTTACCTTTAATTGGTATAAAAGCAGTGATGCTTTATCAAACCTTACTTCATGAAATGGAGTTTAAAGAAATAGCACCTATTCAGACACACCATACAATCATGAATTACTTAAACATATCATTAGTTGATATATATGAGGCAAGACTAAGGTTGGAAGGAATAGGACTACTAAAGACCTTTGAAAATAAAACACCAGAGCAAACAGTCTATTATTATGTTTTACAAAGTCCTTTTTCTCCAAATGACTTCTTTAAAGATGCTATGCTATCACAATTATTATTCCATCATGTGGGACAAGATAAATATTCTATGCTTAAGTCGCATTATGTTGGTCATTTCGAACAGCCAAGTGGTCAAAATGTAACAGCATCATTCCATGAAGTTTTTGATACGATAATTCCAGATGCAAATGCCTACCATAAAGTTGAGAGAATTCCCGAGAATCAAGGTCCACATATAGATTCCATTGATTTTTCCTGGATGGAGCATATGCTGAAGTCTCGAATGATACCTTATAGACGGGTGTTAACTACTGAAAACAAGCGAATTATTACTCAAATGATGCACTTATATGGATTAGCTGAATATGAAGTCGAAAAATGTGTTCTTTGGGCATTAACAGATGAAAATTATCTTGATATTGATGAATTTAAAGAAGCCTGTCATGACACCTTTAAGAATGCACGTAAAGAGGCGAGTGTACAATTGGTTACACGAGAGACAGAACCAGCTCCAACGAAAAGGCAGCAGCCAATCACTAAAGAAGAGCAGTTCATTCTTGAATTAGAGAGGATTTCTCCAAAGCAATTGCTAGAGGATCTATCTAGTGGTAACCATGCTTCTGAACAAGATTTAAAGGTAATACGAGAAATTATGACAACCCAAGGTCTACCTTCACCAGTAATGAATGTATTAATACATTACGTATTATTACAAACTAATATGAAGCTTTCGAAGGCATATCTAGAGACGATTGCAAGTCACTGGTCACGAGCAAATTTAAAAACAGCTAAAGAAGCGATGGAATTTGCCAAAAGAGAAAAAGAGCGATACCGCCAATCAATAGAGAAAAAACAAAATCAACGAACATACCGAAAACAGTCTTCTAAAGAAGTTGTTCCAGATTGGTTTAAGGAAAGAAAACAAAAGACTACCACTATACAAACCGATACGATCAGTGAAGTAGAACTACAAGAAATGGAAAGTATCTTGAACAAATATTCTAGTGGCGGAAAAAATAGTCATTTGCAAGGATGATTGAAATGAAACCAGTACAATCTACATTAAAAAAATGGATGGAAAAAAATGAGAATTTCCAGGAAAATTATGTAAAAATACGAAATGAGGTCTTACAAGACCCGGAAATTAAGGAATTTTTGTCTCTGCATCCTGACCTACCAAAGCAAGAAATAGAAAAAAGCTTGATTAAATTCTATGAATACAAGACACAATCCAAACAATGTGATCATTGTGCGTCTTTTGGTGCTTGTAAGAATATGTTGCAAGGATATTCTCCAATACTTCGTGTGGAGAATAATGAAATTCATCTTTCTTATGAAAAGTGTCATAGTCGAATTATGTTTGAGAAAGAGCAGCAGCAACATAAGCTTATAGAAAGTTTGTATATGCCTAGGGAGATATTAGAGGCTACGATGGATGGTATTGATCGTGATCCAAATAGAGGCAAGGCTATTATAGAAATGGGACATTTCTTAAGCGAATTAAAAAATGGTATACCATCAAAAGGAATTTATTTTTACGGTCCCTTCGGAGTAGGAAAAACATATTTTCTAGGGGCAATCGCAAACGAATTAAAAAAATATAATATTTCTTCTATGCTAATTTATATGCCGGAATTTGTCCGTGAAATTAAGTCATCCATCAAAGATGATTCTATTAATGAAAAAATCGATTATTTTAAAAAGGCTGATGTTTTAATGCTTGATGACATTGGTGCAGAAACACAATCAGCATGGTTCCGGGATGAGGTTCTTGGTACAATTTTACAGTATCGGATGATGGAAAGATTACCTGTATTTTTTACATCCAATTATAGTATGGAACAATTAGAGGAACAATTAGCCAAGTCTACTCGTGGTGATATAGAAACCGTCAAAGCGGGCAGAATTATGGAAAGAATTAAACAAGTAAGCCAAGAAGTACCAATTTTTGCAGACAATCGTAGGAATTAAATTGAAGTCAATAAAAGTCTATCTTTTATTGGCTTTTTTTATTGTAAAGTAAGGTATATCACTCTTTTTCATTTACTAAAGTTACTAGTTTTACTGGATTATTCATTTTTTAAAAGCTATGTCCATATAATGTAACAGTTTGGTTTTGGATGAGGGTGAGAGGATTTGCTGGATATTTATTTTACGTCTAACAAAGAAGTAATCAGTTTTTGTGAGCAATTATTCCATTATAACAAGAAAATTGAATTGCATTGGAAAACAAGTGAAGAATGGGGGAATCATTTACAAATAGAATATAATCCAACTGATTCAGTGTTAATAGATGCTATTGTTAAAGCAATGGTCGATGTCTTTGTTACCCATCGATTAACTACAATGATAAAGGGAATAGTAGAGGAATATTATTATTACTCTGATCAGGATGAGATTGAAAAGATAGTTGATCTAACACATTGGTTGTTTGCCGGTGAAGATGATGAAAGTGTCAAGGTACGAAACCAAAAGGACGACCCTATACAATTATTGTATTCCTTGATGGTGGCAGATGTAAAAAATACGACAACGATACATTTTGATTCCATTGTTAATTTTAGGTTAAAACTTTTCAAGGATAATTTAGTAAATTTGGTTGGTTTGGCAATAGAGGAATATAAACGAGAAGAGGACCACCAAGAATTTGTAAATATGTTAAGAGAATATATTGCGAAGAAAGAACCATCTTACAATATTGTACATATTCTACAAGGAAACGATTTTTCATTTTTTAAATCGAGTGGTAAACCGTTTACTAGAATGGAGCTACGTGTGCTAATGCAAAAGGAACCGCTTTATATCGTTGGTTTAGATGAGGATGAGTTAAATTTGGCACCATTAGTTGCAATGGCACCTCGTAAAATCAAAATTTATGGTGATCATCCATCAGAGCCAAAAACATTAACGGTCATAAATGTTTTTCAGGAAAGAGTTGATTTTGAGCCGTTTAATAAGTTTCCTTTTCCCTATTATTTTAAAAATCAATAACAGGACTTGATTATTGTTAAAAGTAGCGCTATAATGTGGATTATATTTAATAGGTTTATCAGTAACGACAAGGACATGATCATTTGTTACCTGTTATGCCCAGAGAGGGAAGTAGCTTGCTGAAAGCTTCCTCATACAGCCGAATGATTACCACCTTCGAGCTCTACTTTTGAAGGATTAGTAAAAAGTAGCGTAAATCTGCGTTAAAGATTAAAGCCGTATTCTATATACGGGAAATAGGGTGGAACCACGTGACCAACGCTCGTCCCTTTGCAATAATGCAGAGGGATGGGCGTTTTTTAATTCCAGGAGTAATAGTAACTTCTCCAACGAAAGAGAAAGAATATTTTACAAGGAGTGTAAAAAATGGCAGAAATCAAAATCATTTTTCCTGATGGAGCTAGTAAGGATTTCCCACAAGGTACAACTGGTGAAGAAATTGCCGCTTCCATTTCACCTGGCTTAAAAAAACAAGCCTTAGCTATTAAATTAGATGGTAAGCTATACGACCTAAAGCGTGAGCTAAACCAAGGTGGAGCTATTGAGATTATCACATATAAAAATAAAGAGGGTGTTGAAATTGCACGCCACTCAACTGCCCATTTAATGGCACAAGCGATTAAACGTTTATATAAAAACGTAAAATTTGGTGTTGGGCCAGTTATTGAAGAGGGATTCTATTATGATTTCGATATGGAGGAGAAGGTAACTCCTGATGATTTATCCAAAATCGAAAAAGAAATGCAGCGAATTGTCGATGAAAATTTACCAATTGAACGTATTGAGGTTACTCGAGACGAAGCAAAGAGAATGTTTACTGAAATTGGTGATAACCTAAAATTAGAATTAATCGACGCTATTCCAGATGATGAACAAGTTACAATCTATAAACAAGGCGAATTTTTTGACCTATGTCGTGGCGTGCATGTACCTTCAACTAGTAAATTAAAGGCGTTTAAGCTTTTAAGTATCTCTGGAGCATACTGGCGTGGGGATAGTAACAACAAACAGCTACAACGTATTTACGGTACGGCATTTGAAAAACAATCTCAGGTAGAAGAATACCTTCATATCTTAGAAGAGCGGAAAGAGCGTGACCACCGTAAGCTTGGAAAAGAGCTTGAAATATTTACAATCAATCAAAAGGTTGGTCAGGGATTACCACTTTGGTTACCTAAGGGAGCAACAATTCGTCGTCAGATTGAGCGCTATATTGTTGATTTAGAAGAAAGACTAGGCTATAACCATGTATATACTCCAGTTCTTGCAAATGTAGACCTATATAAAACTAGTGGACACTGGGATCACTACCAAGAGGATATGTTCCCTACTATGCAAATGGATAATGAAGAATTGGTTCTTCGTCCGATGAACTGCCCACATCATATGATGGTATTTAAAAACCAATTGTGGAGCTATCGTAACCTACCTGTCCGTATTGCGGAGCTTGGAACTATGCATCGTTATGAGATGTCTGGGGCACTTGCTGGATTACAGCGTGTACGTGCAATGACACTCAATGATGCCCATATTTTTGCTCGACCAGATCAATTAAAGGAAGAATTCATTCGCGTTGTTGAATTAATTCAGCATGTGTACAAAGATTTCGGTATAGACGATTACTACTTCCGTCTTTCTTATCGTGATCCTGAAGATAAGGAAAAATATATTGATGATGATGAAATGTGGGAAAAAACACAAAGTATCCTAAAAGAAACAATGGAAGATATGAACCTAGACTATGTGGAAGCAGAAGGGGAAGCAGCATTCTATGGTCCTAAGCTAGATGTCCAAGTAAAAACCGCTTTAGGTAAAGATGAGACATTGTCCACTGTTCAAATTGATGTGTTATTACCAGAGCGATTTGAGCTTTCTTATATTGGAGAAGATGGTAAAGAACATCGCCCAGTTGTCATTCACCGTGGAGTAGTTTCAACGATGGAGCGATTTGTTGCATTCCTTCTTGAGGAATATAAAGGGGCATTCCCTACATGGTTAGCACCAGTTCAAGTGAAAGTAATTCCAGTTTCTCCTCAAGCGCATTTAGATTACGCGAAGAAGGTAGCTGAGAAATTACAATACCAAGGAATTCGTGTTGAAGTAGATGAGCGTGACGAGAAGATTGGATATAAGATACGTGAAGCTCAAACTGAAAAAATTCCATTTGCCCTTGTAGTTGGGGATAAAGAAATGGAAGATGATGCTGTAAATGTAAGAAGATACGGAGAGCAAAAATCAGAAACACTTTCCTATGCTGATTTTGAAAAGTTAATCAAAGATGAGATTGACAAGAAAGTATTACGTGTAAAGAAATAGATTCTATTTAAGCATAGATGATCCTATAAAAGAAAGAATAAAGCCTATGATAAAATGATTGCTTAACCACATGAAATCGTCACGATACGGATTTCATGTGGGTTTAATTTTATCTAATTATAATGTTTTACCTTCTTTCAATGATAATTTTGAAGTCGATGTTACCTATTCAAACCAAATGAATGGATGGTGTATTGTTCATCTAGGATAGGTAAGTTCATGGGTTTTATTGGATATTGATAGTTTTCTTTTTGTCGCAATGTTTAAACAAATCAAAGGGAAATACCAGTAGAATTACACTAAACTTCCAAAAAACGAATAAGTAGTGTATACTAAATAGAGTATGAAGGGTTGACACTTTATTCAAGCATATGTTAATCTATAACAGTTGAATAAAATTGAATGATCAAAAGACAAGTAGAGGCACCCGCTTCTCACCTGTTCAACGCCTACAAGCAGTTGACTGGTTCACAGCTTTATGAATGACTAAAAGACGTGTGGGTGCATTTGTGTGCCCACATTTTTTTATTGAAGTACTTGTCCGTAATGATCAGAAACCCAAAAATCACTTGGAGGTGGCTGGCTATTAACAAAGATATGAACGTTAATGAAAAGATTCGTGCGAAAGAAGTACGATTAATTGATTCTAACGGTGATCAACTAGGTGTTAAAACACGTCAAGAGGCTCTAGAACTTGCTCAAAAAGCAAATCTTGACCTTGTCATGGTAGCACCTAATGCAAAACCACCAGTTTGTAGAATCATGAACTACGGTAAATTCCGTTACGAGCAACAAAAGAAGGATAAAGAAGCTCGCAAAAATCAAAAAGTTATTAACGTTAAAGAAGTGCGCTTTACACCTGGAATTGGCGATCATGACTTTAATACAAAATTAAAGAATGCACGTAAGTTCCTTGAAAAAGGTGATAAAGTAAAAGCTGCAGTTCGTTTCCGCGGACGTGCAATTACGCATAAGGAGCTTGGTCAAGAAGTATTAGACCGCTTTGCAGAAGAGGTTAAGGATATCGCAACAGTGGAATCTAAGCCTAAGATGGAAGGTCGTAATATGTTTATGATGCTTGCTCCAAATAATGAAAATAAATGATAAGCATTTAAGCATTCGAGGAGGAAATCTACATGCCAAAAATGAAAACCCATAAGGGTTCTGCAAAACGTTTCAAGAAAACCGGATCTGGAAAAGTAAAAAGATCACATGCTTATACAAGCCATATGTTTGCTCATAAGTCTCAAAAGCAAAAACGTAAATTACGTAAAGGTACTTTAGTATCTTCTGGTGACTACAAGCGTATCAAAGCAATGCTTCCTAAATAAGAAGTATTGTATTTGTGAAATAACAATTACTAAATAAACTAAATGGACATACAACGAACGTATTGTATTAGGAGGGAATTACTATGCCACGTGTTAAAGGTGGAACAGTTACGCGTGCTCGTCGTAAACGCGTACTTAAATTAGCTAAAGGTTATTACGGTTCAAAGAGAACTTTATTTAAAACTGCAAAACAACAAGTTATGAAATCAGGTCAATATGCATATCGTGACCGTAAAGCGAAAAAACGTGAATTCCGTAAGCTTTGGATTGCTCGTATTAACGCTGCAGCACGTATGAATGACCTTTCTTATAACAAACTAATGCACGGATTAAAATTAGCAGGTATTGAAATCAACCGTAAAATGTTGTCAGATCTTGCTATCCATGATGAGCAAGCATTTGCTCAACTAGCTGAAAAGGCTAAAGCTGCATTAAATAACTAAGACGATGAGGCAATGGGGCTATGCCCCTGCCTCATTTTTTTTTTATAAATTGGCCCAGGTTATGATTAATAAAAAAGTTGAGAGATTCTTTACCGGTAAAGAGTGAAGTGAAAATGAAGGAAATATCCGTAAGAAAATACATGTTACAGTAGAAAGACCAGTTAAAATTTTTGCAATATTGCCGGAGAGAACAGCTGCTGTTCTTGTTATAAAGAATTGGAATTAGCTGTGATTATTTATTACGATTTAATGAGGGGGCTTTATTCATGGGAATACAAGAACTAGTATATTATTTAGGATTTGCAAATATCATCGGTTTTATTTTTATGGGAGTAGATAAGAAAAAGGCAAGAAATGATGAATGGAGGATACCAGAACGGACTCTTTGGGGAATTGCGGTCCTAGGTGGTGCACTTGGATCCTATATAGGAATGAAAGTTTTTCATCATAAAACGAAACATAACTCATTCCGGATAGGAATGCCTTTACTAGTAGTAATAGATGTTGCATTATTTGGTTATTTTTTCATGTCATAATAGCTCGTCTTATGTCATATACATGTACCGTTAGGCTAGGTTATATATGTATTCTTTCTTACTCGATCAAGAAGGAGGAAGGTTATGGAGCTATTTGGTAACTATATAATGGCCATCGTACAAACAGGTGGACTATTTGCCCCACTTATATTCATTGCTGTTCATTTGCTTCGACCGATGTTTTTTCTACCTGTTGTGTTTATTTGTGTATCCGGGGGAATCCTTTTTGGTGTACTGGCAGGAACTGTATATTCCATTATAGGAATTACCTTATCTAGTATTATCTTTTATTTTCTTATTCGCTTCATGCCTAAAATGTCTGAACGATTATTACGAATGAAGAAGAAGTTATTAGGAAAGCATGTGGAATTGACGACAACTCAAATCTCTTTATTGAGACTTATACCATTTATCCATTTTCACTTGTTATCACTATGTTTAATTGAAATTACAACTAGCTTTAAGGATTATACTAAATCATCCATTTTGACGAATATACCACTTGCGGTTATATATACATCAATAGGACAATGGCTATCCAGTTTATCGCCAATGCATATTCTCTTATCTTTAACTGCTTTATTACTACTAATCTATGCATTGCGCAGAAAAGAGATCGTGATTAAATGGGAAGAATTCTTTCAAACCACTACATAAAGGCGCATCTAGTTTTATAGTTGCGCCCTTTATTTTGTCACGATTAGTTTATCAATAGGATGCTTCCAGGTTACTTTAGCGTACGGGTAACGGATAAGAAGTTCTTTTTCTAAAAAATAAATATCATCCCTTGTTAAGCCCTGCAGCTCAATGGGGTCTGTCACAGTAACATGAATATCGACTATCTCAAATGAATTCTCTGTTGTTCCCACATATTTTTCTCCTTCAAACTGGCATCCCTTATATACAAGACGAATATTTTTCTTACTATTCCATTGTTCATCAATAAAATAAAATCCATTTGAGATTTTTGCATGCTGCAAGAGTCTTTCTGGATTACGAAAGTATTGTATAATAGAATACAAAAGTAAAATAATGGCCGCTATTATTAAGATGCGAAACAAAATGACTATCATGTACCATCGTCTCCCTGGTAATCGTTATTATTCTGCAATACGAAATAGTAGCATAGAAGGTTTCATTATTTTTATTAAATATTTGTTACATAGTAAATATCAGGGAAAATAGCTTAAAAAGGAGTTTTACAATGGACTGGCAATCATTATTTTCCATGCAGAGGCAACTAGATTCATACATCGAATCTAATCACAATTTGTCCGATAAAGATTTATTTCAAGAAAAGTATTTAGCTTTATTGGTTGAGCTTGGTGAATTAGCAAATGAAACGAGATGCTTTAAGTTTTGGAGTAATAAAGCGAGAAGTAGTAAGGAAGTTATTTTAGAAGAATATGTAGACGGAATTCATTTTATTTTATCATTAGGACTTGAAAAGGGACTAGTCTATACATCTACAACCCCACTGGTGTTAGTAGATCTTACGGAAACGGAATTATTTAACAATGTCTTTGAAGATTGTGTATCGTTTAAAAATAATCCATCTCAGACAAACTATGAACGTTTATTCCAAGGATATTTACTTTTAGGTTTGAAGCTTGGTTTTGAAGAAGAAGACATCTATGAGGCATATATGAAAAAAAATGAAGTAAATTATAAACGCCAAAACAATGGCTATTAATACCCTAATTATTTAAAAAACTGTATACTAAAGGGGAAATAATCAAAGGAGGTATCACTATGGCTCAATTAGATGAAACATTGTCGATGTTAAAGGAATTAACAGAAGCTAAAGGAATCTCAGGTCATGAAAAGGAATCTCGAGATGTTATGGAAAAATACATACAACCTTATGCGGATGAAGTATTTACAGATAATATCGGTAGCTTAATCGCCAAAAAAGTAGGCGAAGAAAATGGTCCTAAAATTATGGTTGCAGGGCATCTTGATGAAATTGGTTTTATGGTAACAAGAATCGATGATAAAGGATTTGTCTATTTTCAGACGATTGGTGGTTGGTGGAGCCAGGTCATGCTTTCCCAACGCGTAACAATTATGACGTCAAAAGGAGATGTCACCGGGGTTATTGGTTCAAAACCACCACATATTCTTTCCGCTGCAGATCGGAAAAAGCCTGTTGACATAAAAGATATGTTTATTGATATTGGAGCATCAAGTAAGGAAGAGGCAGGAGAATTTGGGGTAAGACCAGGAGATTCCATTGTTCCTTACTTTGAGTTTACGCCACTTAAAAATGAAAAATTACTACTTGCAAAGGCATGGGATAACCGTATCGGCTGTGCCATTGCTATTGAAGTATTGAAAAAATTGAAGGATGAAAAACATCCTAATATTGTTTATGGTGTTGGAACTGTACAGGAGGAAGTAGGGCTACGGGGAGCTAAAACAAGTGCTTATGCGATAAAGCCGGATATAGGCTTTGGAGTGGATGTTGGTATTGCAGGGGACACGCCAGGAATTAAAGAACAGGATGCAGATAATAAAATTGGTAAAGGACCACAGATAGTCCTTTATGATGCTTCGATGATTTCTCACAAAGGAGTTCGTGACCTAGTCATTCAAACTGCTGAGGAGCATCATATTCCATTCCAGTACACTTCTATTGCTGCTGGTGGTACAGATTCGGGTTCTATTCACTTAACAGCAAATGGTGTGCCTTCATTATCCATAACTATAGCAACTCGTTATATCCATTCACATGCCGGAATACTCCATCGTGATGATTTTGAAAATGCAGTCAAGCTTATTGTAGAAGTGATTAAAAAGCTTGACCGTAAAACGGTAGATGAAATTTTCTTAGCATAACAAATGAAAAAGCCTGAACTGATAAAAAAGTTCAGGCTTTTTCATTGTTAACCGAGATATCGTTGCATTACTTTTTGAACATAGTTCTGCGTTTCTTTAAATGGAGGTATACCTTGATATTTATCTACATTACCTGGGCCCGCATTATATGCAGCTAACGCTAGTTCAATATTCCCATTATACCGATTAAGCATGTCACGTAAGTATTTCGTACCACCACTTATATTCTGTTGCGGATCATATGGATTTAATACTCCAAGGCCCCTGGCAGTACCTGGCATTAGCTGCATCAAACCTTGAGCTCCTGCACTACTCTTTGCAAAGGGATTATAATTAGATTCAGTTTCAATAACCGAATGGATTAATTTCTCATTAATACCATATTTCTGTGAGGCATTTCTAATATATGCATCAAAATCCTTTGTAGATGTGTTGGGAATAGCAGTATTATATGTATCTAACGAACCCATCATATTGATATATGGATAATTAATCGTGTTTGTTGGTGTATAAGTCTGTGTATTCTGTTGGCCATTCTCAAGCAATTCATTCTCCAATATTTGCTTAAAAGCCATATCTACAATAGGAGAAAAGCTAGATAAAGAACTATTTCCAGAGTTCAGAATTGACATAGCTTGTAATTGCATTAGTGATTGTATTTGTCTAATATCCATCGTGAAAAGTCGCCCCTTAATTTCTCTACTACTATTCTACTATATATCATTGATAAAATGCTAGACCGAAATTATTTCTTTTCCAGATTTGCGTAAGAGTTCTTCGTAGAATCGATCATTTCCAATACAAAGGATTCGATCACATAGCTCACGTATTTCGTCCATATCATGAGAGGTATAAACAATGATTCGGTTAAATTCTTTCGCTTGTTTCCATAGATAAGTCCCAATTTCTTTTTTCGATTTTAAATCAATTCCTACAGTAGGCTCATCTAATAATAATACTTTGGGATCGTGAATTAACGTAATTGCTAGGTTTAACTTACGTTTCATTCCGCCTGATAATGTTTTTGCTGGCTCATCCCATTTGTTGAGATTCATGTCATGACATAATTGCTTCAATTGTACTTCCGACTTCGATTGATAGGATAGCTTTTCAAAGAAATGCATGTTTTCCCTTACACTTAGCTCATCCCAAATAGCGATATCCTGTGGAACGAATCCAATATGTTTTCGAATTTCTTTTGTGTCTTTTCCGTATGTTAATGAATCTAATGAAATAGTACCCTTATCAGGACTATCAATAGTAGCTAGCAGTCTTAATAGAGTTGATTTACCAGCGCCATTTTCACCGACCAGTCCAATAATCTCTCCAGGATGAATCTGAAAAGAGAGTTGATGGAGAACCTGATTTTTTGCATAGCGCTTTGACAAAGAATCTACCTTAAGCATTGAATCTCTCCTTTCTGAACAGGGTAATCAGTACTAAAAAGATACTAATAACTCCCCAAATTATAGTGATTTTACCGGCAAGAAATTCGTGTAATGGATTAATTTGTGTTAATAATCGTGTTTTTGGTATAAATCCTTCAATAGGGAGGATAGTGCCACTTATAATTGCAATGATTAATGCTAGTAATATAGTAACAGTATAGAATGTGCCTTTGGAGCGAAAACAATTGGCAATGCTGAAGGCAAGTCCTGTCATCATAATTCGAAAACTCAATATATGTATCACTAACGGAACGGATATCAATTCATGTAAAAATACTGTGAATAAGGTTATTGCAAGTAAATCAAACAGCAAAAACAGTAGGAGATATAGGCATATATTTTGAAAATAGTAGGAAGCTCTCGACATTCTTAAAAAGGAAATTCGTGTCGTAACGGTCATAGTTTTTTCATGTATCACCCAATCCGATAAAAATAATGTAGTGATAAAACTTAAAATTGCCCATAGACCCCAAGTATTCCATGCTATTAATGGCGTATTTTCCACTTGTTGTTCTGAATGATAATAACGAAAAGCTGTATTTAATAAATTTTCATCTTGTTGAATCTCCTTGCTTTTTTCGGAAATTTCATCCCATGTCCAGGATGCTTGTCCATTATATTGTTCATTCATGTCTAGGATAAAATGTGCTGCTTTAGCACGACCTGTTTCTTCTTGAACAAGGGATACAATCATTTCCTTTACTGGTGCATAAGCAAGGGACAAATCTGTTTGATAGCTGGATATAATATTATTTCGTTTTCCTTTCAAAATAGAGCTTTCATACCCATCATGGATGACAAAAACACTGTCTAAATCATGTTTCTCTAATTGATAGAGTGCTTCTTCTTCCGTAAGAGTATATACCTGTACAAGATTAGAAGCTTTAACTTTTTCCATAAGCGCATGAGCTAAGGCAGAATCATCCTCTACTACTAATCCAATCGGTATACGGGAATCTTCTTGAATCGAATTAGTCATCGTTATGATAAGAATCGTTCCCATGATAGGCAGTATTAACCAAAATAGCATGGAAAAGGGTCTTTTTTTCCACAATAGAAAACGTGCATATAACATATCATTCATTTCTCACACGCTCCTTTACAAACGATGCCCCTATTAGTAGTAAAAAGCTGACTACCAACGTTAAAATTATGGGAATGAATTCTACATAATTCCGTCCATTAAGCATTATTTCTTCTAACCAGTAAAAAACTTGATTGGAAAAAATAAACGGAAGGATGTCTTGAATATACAATGGTAAATATATAGCTGGTAGTAATGATCCGCTGGCAAGAAGTAGGAGGCTGGTCACAAGAATTTGTACGGTTAGCCGTAGCATCTGTGAGGACACGATAGCTTCTATTAACGCCAAGAAGGATAATAAAGTAAGATTATATAACACGATGAACAGAATTAGTTTTCCATAACTAGCTGTGTCCATGGAAATAGATAGTGAATAATTTAATCCGATAAATAACAGTACACCTAGTAAACTAGTTATTAAGACAGTAACTATAATTCTTGCGACTATTTGCTGAAAATCTGTAACACCATAAAGTGACATTCGTGTTTGTAGTTCATTTGATGCCTCTTTATAAAGGAATAGATAGACCATTACTGTCCACATCGTGATAACAAAGAACGCTCCTGCAATGCCAAAATATTTTATTGGTGAAGTGGTGGAATTATTGGTTAATTTGTTTTGATCCAGTAATTGGTCCTTCCCGATTGCATAAAGCAAAAATTCATGAAACTGTGCTAACACAATTTCATTTCTAGTTTTCGTATCAAGATCTAATTGTTTAGCAAAATGGTTAATCGTTAAAATATTTGCCTGTGACGCACTAATATGTCGAGCAGCACTATCAACTAAACCTTTAATAAGAAAACTTTCAAGCTGACGATTCGGATTCCCTACAACTGTAACAACTACCGATTCTCCGTAATAGAGTTTTTTTGTAAATGACTCTGGAAAAAGTATGTAAGACACGAATTCATCCTTCTCTATAGCTGTTTGTGCTTTCTGTTCAGAAGTTTGCTTCATATGTATGAAATCACCGAGCTGTGATGATTGTTCAAGTAGGCTGATCACCATCTCAGTTTCTGCTGTTTGATCTAGGTCTACCAATCCAATTTGCAATGGATTTTCTTCTAAATTGGAAAAATAGGAAACGATAATAACAGTAACCAGTCCGATTAAAAGGAATGGAAAAAGTAAAAGAAGAGGAAGTGAAAGCCACTTCCTCCTGAGTTGCAAGAAATTATTTTTGGTGAATAATGGGACAAACTTCAGGAATTGCATTAAGTTCACCTGCTTTATAAAAACATTTGATTAAAATCCAAAACCGATAACACTCATTAGCCACTCCTCAAATTGAGGGTAAACTTCATTTTCAAAGTATGTCATCATTTCTTCATAGCTCATACTACCGACATCTTTTACATCTTCTTCTTTTGGTAGTTTGATAGAATCTTTAACGGTTGATTCCTTATCAATAAATAGGGTAACTAAATCCTTTTCAAAGTCATCACCTGCAACAGTTATTTCATGCTTAGAGTTCATCTTGTCACCATCGTATTCTGAGTTCCCTGTCCAGAATAGTTCAAGTGTATACCCAGTAGGTTCAACAAAGGAGAATGTTCGATCAAAGTCTCGTTTGTTTTTCTTCAGGCTTTCATCCGTTTTATAGCTAAGTTCCATATCTGCAACAGATACTTTGATAGAATCCTTAATCTTTCCATCATTATTTGCAAGTGTTCCTTCAAGTGTTAATGCTTGATCAACGTCATCATAAACAAAACCAAAGTCATATTCAAATGCTAATTCTTTGCTATCTTGGTTTAAATGACCCTTAATATATAATGTGAGAAGATCATCCTCAGATGGTCCAAATTCTATAGAGAGATCGCGTTTCACAATAATATCCTTTTTCACCCAAATAGTGGAAGTGAATCCGTCTGGTATTACAAAATCATCTAAGCCATTTATAGCTTCTTCTATACCAGTATTGTAAGCCTCCTCAAAGTCTTCTTTCGAGATGGTTAGATCAGAATTTTCTGCAAAAACAAATGGACCAGAACCTTGTTGTACAGCATATTCATGGATAATTTCTTTTAAACGCTTATCCTTAGCCATTTTTTCTAATGTATCGGATAATAATGATTTTACTTCTTTTTCAGTTAAATGAAATGTAATCTTCTCTGTATCTACATTATCATTACCAATTTTTACAGTTTCTTTAGTAGATTTAAACGCTTCTTCTGGAATTGCATTATAAATAAATTTTCCGTACTCTTCCTCTATATATTTTAGATCCTTTTCAGGAAGAACGTTTCCTTCAAATAGCATGCTAAAGTCGATTTTTTCCTCACCTGTAAAGGTAGTAGGATCAACCTGCTGCATCACTTTACCAAAATCTTCACCTTTAAGCTGAAGTACCTCTTTTAAAAACGGTAGACCTAACATCATGCTGTCAGAAGTAAGAAAGAAATTCACACCATCAATTTCAAAATTACCGAAGCTACCAGCAATTTCTGCTGTAGCAATCTTTTCTTTACGATCTACACCACTTTTAATGGATAACGTAGAATTATTAAGTATTTGGTCTGGGGTGATCGGGCCAGAGCTAGGTAGTTGCATATTCATCTCTGCGGATAGTTTATAAGTGTTTTCTACTGGCTTTTCAAGTGATTTTTCTGCCCATTCTAGCTCTGGTGCATAGCGTTCTTTCATTTGTTCTGCATACATATTCATGGTTTCTTTTTCTGAAAGAAAGTACTTTGTTTTTAACGAATTATCTAACAGTACAAATGCAGCAACACTTCCACCAACTAGTAAAATTGCAGCTGCAATAATTATCGCTAGTAATTTGTTGAACCCCTTCTTTTTGACTTGAACATCTTGATTGTTTACTTCCATCGTAATCCCCTTTCGATAATAACCTTTGTACTAGTTTATTAATTTAGTAAGGTTATATCACATAAAAATAAATATAATACAACAATTGTATATCATCAAGATGTGAAACAGTCAACGAATTTTTAAAAGGAAGAAAATTATAAAATGATGTAAAATACCTATCTATCTTTTTATTGAATAGGTATTTAGTCTTGATGTTTTAAACTTAATCGACATAATTTAACTAAAAAATAGGAAAAGTGGCTTCCAAAAAGATTGCTGAGTCTTTAGACTCATTTTTTAAAAAAGAAGAGGTACCTATTAGGCACCTCCAAATTCTAATTATTCAGATACTGCATTCTTGACACCTTGCTCAAGAGCTTCGATCATTTCTTGTTTTTCAGCGGTATCGGATTGGTTCCAAATTAATTCAAAAAGTACTCCAAGACCTGGTAGCATTTTTTCTTCACCTGACTGAATAGCATCGACTATCGTTGCTTCTAATTGGCTTTGGTCATTGGTGGCAATATTTGATAAGATGGCCTTTCGTAAATTTAAATCCAAAAAAAATCACCCCTTATTAAGATTAAACTATGGATAGTTTGACCAGATTAGGTTTAAATATGTATGATGATGGAAGATAATAGGATAGGAATGAAGAAATTGATAACATCAGTGAAAAATGAAAAAGTAAAAAATTGGCGAAAGCTACATAATAGAAAAGAGCGAACAAAAGCGGGAACATTTTTGATTGAGGGATTCCATTTAATAGAGGAAGCCATTAAAAGTAATTGGGATGTATTGGAGATAATCCTTCAAGAAGATGTTTCATTACCAGCGTGGAAGTGTGATGCACCTACTGTAGAGGTTGCGGAAAATGTTTTCCAGCACATTTCACAAACGAAGACACCACAAGGAATTGCGGCTGTCGTAAGAATGAAAAATAGTCATGAAATAAATGGAGATCTTTATCTTTTACTAGATCGTATTCAAGATCCTGGTAATCTTGGTACGATAATTCGTACTGCAGATGCAGCTGGATTTGATGCAGTAATGCTAGGAGAAGGAACTGTCGATTTATATAATGATAAAGTGATAAGAGCCACACAAGGGTCCTTATTTCATATTCCTATCATTCAAGAAAGCCTACCTACTGAAATTAATAAGCTTAAACAAGAAGGCTTTCGTATATGGGCAAGCGCATTGACCAATTCAAAGGATTTTCATACACTAAAGCCAACTTCGAAGGTAGCACTTATATTAGGAAATGAAGGTGCAGGAATAGAGGGAACAATTTTAGAGCTTGCAGATGAAATTGTGAAGATTCCAATATATGGAAAAGCTGAATCTCTAAATGTAAGCATTGCTGCTGGGATCTTAATGTATCATCTAAAAGGATAGGTATTGAAATTATGCAGTATTATCGCTATAATCTATGTTATATGTAAATAGTAAAAAGCAATGAAAGAGCGATTACCAGTTATAAACATGGTTTGACAGGGAGGAATTGCCACAGACTGGAAGCAATTCTACCATGAACTGATTAATCATTCACTCTGGAGCTGACACTTGGACCTGATTTACAGTAAAGGTGTTCCGGATAAAAATCCGTTATCGAAACTTAAGTTGGACACAATCTGTGTCAACAAGGGTGGTACCGCGACCAAAGCCTCGTCCCTTATTTTGGGATAGGGGCTTTTTTGTTTGTTTAAGACGCGAGTCATTTTAATTATTATTTTTTATATGGGAGGTAAAACCATGCAAGAAGAATTAAAAGCCATTCAGCAAGAGGCACTTGCTACATTAGAACAAATTAATGATATGAAAGAATTGCAAGCACTTAAAGTAGCGTATTTAGGTAAAAAAGGTTCCTTAACACAAGTATTACGTGGTATGGGGAAACTTTCACCGGAGGAAAGACCAGTAGTTGGGGAAATTGTTAATCAAGTACGTGAAGCAATTACAAAGGCTATCGATGAAAAAAGTGACCTACTTGAAAAAGCTGCCCTGGAAGAAAAATTAAAGGAAGAATCGATTGATGTGACCTTACCAGGTCGTCCGGTAAAGGTAGGGGGTCCTCATTTATTAACGAAGGTAATAGAAGAGATTGAGGATTTATTTATCGGAATGGGTTATGAAGTACGAGAAGGTCCGGAGGTAGAAACGGATTATTTCAACTTTGAAGCACTAAATTTACCTAAAAACCACCCAGCAAGGGATATGCAGGATTCATTTTATATCACGAATGAACTATTACTGAGAACACATACTTCTCCAGTACAAGCTCGTACAATGCGTGAATATAAAGGTGAAAAAGGATTTAAAATGATTTGTCCAGGGAAAGTATATCGCCGAGATACCGATGATGCCACACACTCGCACCAATTTACACAAATCGAAGGCTTATATGTCGATAAAGACGTGAAGATGAGTGATTTAAAAGGAGTACTTAATATTTTTGCTAAGAAAATGTTTGGAGAAGACCGTAATATTCGCCTTCGCCCAAGCTTCTTCCCATTTACAGAGCCTTCTGTTGAAATGGATATCTCATGTAAGGTATGTCATGGTGAAGGGTGTTCTGTTTGTAAGGGAACAGGTTGGATTGAAATTTTAGGTGCTGGAATGGTACATCCAAATGTACTAGAAATGGGTGGCTATGATCCTAAAGTTTATTCTGGGTTTGCTTTTGGAATGGGACCTGAGCGTATTGCAATGCTGAAATATGGTGTAAGTGATATTCGTCAGTTCTATTTGAATGATAATCGTTTCTTAAAGCAATTCCACCAGGCGTAAAAGGAGGGTAATTAAATGTTAGTTTCATTAAATTGGTTGAAGGATTATGTAGATATAGATGGTATTAGCCCAGAGGAATTAGCGGAAAAGGTTACGAAATCTGGGATTGAGGTAGATAGTGTTGAGTATGTAGCCGAGAAGAGTACAAATGTGGTTATCGGTTATGTGGAATCATGTGAAAAGCATCCGAATGCAGATAAGTTAAACCTTTGTCAGGTTGATGTTGGAGAAGAGAAGCTGCAAATTATTTGCGGAGCACCGAATGTTCGCCAAGGTCAGAAAGTTGCTGTTGCCAAACCAGGAGCTGTATTACCAGGAAACTTCAAAATCAAAAAGGCAAAGCTTCGCGGTGTGGAGTCTAACGGTATGATTTGTTCGTTACAGGAGCTTGGCTTTGATGAGAAGCACATCCCTAAAGAGTATGCAGAGGGAATTTATGTTTTTCCAGAAGACACTCCAGTTGGAGAAAGTGTCGCTTCTTATTTAAATTCCAATGATGCTATTTTAGAATTTGACCTTACACCTAACCGTGCAGATTGTTTAAATATGCTTGGTGTTGCTTATGAGGTTGGTGCACTTTTAGATAAACCTGTTAGTCTTCCAAGTGAGAAGGTAAAAACGATCTCAGAAAAGGCATCCGATTATATCTCCATTAAGGTGGAGGATGAGAAGCTAAATCCTTACTATGGAGCTTTTATCATTAAGGATGTAGAAATTAAGCCTTCTCCATTGTGGATGCAAAATTATCTTTTAGCTGCAGGTGTACGTCCAATCAATAATGTAGTGGACATTACGAACTATGTATTAATGGAATATGGACAGCCACTACATGCCTTTGATTATGATAAATTGAACTCCAAGGAAATTGTAGTCCGCCCTGCAAAACAGGCGGAAAAAATTGTTACCTTAGATGATGTAGAGCGAACATTAACTTCGGAAAATCTTGTAATAACAAATGGTAAAGAGCCAATTGCCTTAGCAGGAGTAATGGGTGGAACAAATACAGAAGTTTCTAGTGAGACGAAAACTATTTTATTAGAAGCTGCCTATTTTGATTCCATCTCCATCCGTAAAACCGTAAAAGCAACAGGTTTACGTAGTGAAGCGAGCACTCGTTATGAAAAAGGGATTGACCCAAATCGCGTGAAACATGCTGGCCTACGAGCATGTCATCTTCTGGAAGCATATGCAGGAGGAAAAGTACTAGAAGGTGTCGTAGAGGCTGATGTGTTGGATCGTTCTGAACAGGTTGTTGAAATGGATACAGCTACCATTAATAACCGACTTGGAACCGATATTGCATCTGATGAGATAGCTAAAATCCTTGAAAGACTTCAATTTAACTTTGAGCAACAAGGAGAGCATTTTAAAGTGTTTGCACCAACACGTCGTGGTGATATAACAATCTTTGAAGATATGCTAGAAGAAGTAGCTCGAATCTTTGGCTATGATAATCTCCCATATACATTACCAACCGGAACTGCACAAGCTGGTGGCTTAACAAAAAGACAGCACTTACGAAGAGCAGTGAAAAACTATCTAGAGGGTGTAGGTTTATCTGAGACAAGAACCTATTCGTTGACTAGTGAATCATTAATTAACAAGTTAATTAGTCCTGAGATTAAATCATTAAATCCAGAGCCTATAAGCCTTGCTATGCCAATGAGTGAAGATCATAAATTCTTGCGCTTAAGTATCTTGCCAGAGCTATTAAAAACCGTTAGCTATAACCTAGCGAGAAACCAATCCAATATAGCATACTACGAATTAGGTTCAATCTTTATTACAGAGGAAAAAGAACTTACAAAACAACCAAATGAACAATTACGTCTATCGGGTGTTCTTTCTGGTAAATGGTTAGAGCATCTTTGGCAACAAGAAAATAAAAAAGTGGATTTTTATGTTGTAAAAGGTATAGTAGAAGGTTTATTTGACCATTTGGAGCTTGAATTATCCATCCAACAAGCTCAATTACCAGATATGCATCCAGGCCGTACCGCAGGCTTATTAGTAGATGGTGAAAGTATTGGATTTATAGGTCAATTACATCCTGCTTTAGAAAAAGAATTGGATTTAAAAGAAACCTATGTGTTTGATATTAATCTAGAAAAAGTCTTGGAAGTTCATCGTTATGAACCAACATATACAGCAATTCCAAGATACCCATCGATTACAAGGGATATTGCTTTTATATTGGATGACCAAATAAATGCAGGCGATGTTCAGGCAACTATTGAAGAAGTAGGAGCGCCACTTGTTAAGCAAGTCCATATCTTTGACCTGTATAAAGGAGAGAACCTTCCAGAAGGTAAGAAGTCAGTAGCGTACAGTCTACTATATCAAGATCCAGAACGGACACTTGTTGATAAAGAAGTAGAAGAGTCTTATCAAAAAGTAATTGCAGCAGTTAATGAGAAGTTTAATTCATATGTAAGATCGTAAGTTGATGATAATTTAATATTCAAGGTGTATGCTCCCCTTTTAGAGAGGCAGATTAAAGGTATAAATCTGGTTGCTAGGAGGGGAGTATTTTTTTGTGACCATTTTATATTTATTGACTAGTATCATATGTTTGAAAATATTAGTAAATATTCTAAGACAATATGATAGAATAGTATAAATTAGAAAGCTAAGTAATTATTTACAACAAGAAACTAGATAAAAGGTGGCAGGAAAATGAACGTTGAATTAACTCGGTTTAAAGTGAAAGAAGGTAAATCTGAAAAAGTCGATGAGTGGTTGAAGTTTCTAAATGATAATATGAAGGATGTACTACTCACACTAGAAGATGAAAAAATGTATGTAGAAACGATCTTCCGAGAAACCCTGAATGGAGAAGCGTATTTGTACTGGTATTCTGTTCAAGGAGAAGGTGGACAAGCTGTAGAAGAGTCGGAAAGCTGGATTGATAAAAAACATTTACAGTTCTGGGATGAATGCATTGATCCTACCTTTAGACCGGTGGATTTAAATACAGAGGTTGTTATGATACCTGAGAAGGTTAGAAAAGCTATGGATTAAATAATAAACAGAGGAGAAATAATATGGCCACAATATCATTCATGCAAGAAAATAAACTGGAAGCTGTAGCGAATTTTATAGCGGAAATGAACAATAAGGAATCATTTCATATCGGTTATTGTGGAAGGGATAGTACTGAGATAAAGCAATACATAAAGGAAGAAATTCCTTATAATACGAGCTTTATTACTGCTTATGATGGAGGAAAGCTAGTAGGAGTACTAGGATTTGATCCAGATATTGATAGTGGGAATGCAGAAATTTGGGGACCTTTTGCTTTGGCGAATCATTGGAATACAGTAGATGAAATGTGGGAGAAAATGATTGAAATACTACCTAAAAATATAAGCTCAGTTTCTTTATTCCCTAATAAAAGGAATAAGCATGTACTAGAATTTGCACAGAAATATCAATTTAACAAAGAAAGTGAAGAGGCAATTTTAGTTTTTGATCGTTCAAATAGTCATCTGCTTCAGGAGGCGTCATTAGAAGAATTAACACCTAAATTTTATGATGCTATGGAACAATTACATGATAAGACATTTCCAGGAACGTATTACTCAGGAAGACAAATTATTGAACGATTAGACGAGTATAAAAAGGTGTTCATAAGAAAAGAAAATGAAGAACTAATAGGTTATATTTATGTCGAAGCGGAGCCAGAATTCGGTGATGCAAGTATTGAATTTTTTGGTGTGCTTGAGGATAAGAGAGGCCTGGGAATTGGAGGACAGTTATTAAAAGGTGCCATAAGATGGCTGTTTACCTTTGAAGCAATTGACTCTATAACCCTTTGCGTGAATATGAAAAATGATAATGCTATTCGATTGTATCAAAAGGTAGGATTTACTCTTCAGGATGAGTTGTGTTTTTTTAAAAAGAGGATTCTATAGAATGATAGAATAGGCAAAATAGGTACTTTAAGTAGAATAAAATTATTGATTTTAGTGTCATAAAGAATTGTCAATTAGCCAGACTCCAATTGACAATTCTTTAATAGATTAAGTCATATGCTTTTATGAATTACAAATATTGTCTTGCCTTAGCTGTGTTAGCAAAATGTACCTTAGCACAGCTGTCTAATACAGCTTCACCTTTTTCGCGGATAATTCGTGCAATTGTTTGATCAACCTTTTTCGATGCCCCTTTATTCAATTCAAAACCAATTTGCTCTGATAATTTATCCATTTCCTTCACAAAGCTTGCTCGTGCAATAATAGATCCTGCTGCAACGGCTATGGAATAACTCTCTGCTTTTGTCATGAAATAGGTACTCTCTGAGAGTCTTTCATTTTCTGAAGCAATATGTTTCCGGTATATTCCCGGTTCACAAAATTGATCAATCAAAATTCCTTCATACTCACTAGTTCCTAACTTTTTTAATAATTTTTGAATGGCATGATGATGAAGCATTGCCTTCATCTTTCCTTGTGACCAGCCCTTTCGCTGTAGTGCATTGTATTTCGGATTATGTAAAATTAATAAGGAGTAAGGTAAACGCATTTGTGCCAACTCCGAGGCGATTTTTACTATCGTACTATCTGTTAAATTTTTAGAATCTCTAACTCCTAATTCTTTTAAAAATGGGATTTGTTCCTTCTTTACATAGGTGCATGCCACCGTAATAGGACCAAAATAGTCTCCGGTGCCAGCTTCATCGGAACCAATATGGGAAGCTGAAAATAAGGAATTGGGTGGTGAGAAGCTAGATAACACGGGTTCCTTTTTATTCACAAGCTCCGCTTCATTTAATCCCCCTACCCATTTCGTAATCTCTACCTCAGGGTTCCTTCCTTGAAATAATACTTTGCCA
Organism: Ornithinibacillus bavariensis; assembly: GCF_050433565.1. Classification (NCBI taxonomy): domain Bacteria; kingdom Bacillati; phylum Bacillota; class Bacilli; order Caryophanales; family Bacillaceae; genus Ornithinibacillus; species Ornithinibacillus bavariensis. The sequence goes on along the minus strand of NZ_JBNPWZ010000003.1, from coordinate 254,304 downwards.
GAGCGATATGCAGTAATAACTGCATTCTCAGTCTTTGCACGGAAAATGGCCCCTTGAGGAGCTTCTTGTAAATATTTATGATAATAATGTTGCATCGTTTCGATTTTATCTATTGTAAATGTATAGACGTTTTGCGACATCAAAACCGACATCCTTTCTTGATATATAGACTATAACAAAGTATTTGTAAGAAAGAAAAGTAAAAAAATGTGAAGGAACAGTTTCCTAATTGTTAGGCTTCATGTTAAGATAAAATATAGAAAAAATATGACAGGTCAATAGAAAAGTAGTTATGCTAGTATTAATGGGAGGGACACATAGTGACCCAAAATCACGATAAAACACGGGTAACCGTTGAAATCCGTAATAGATCCTATAAAATTGTTGGAGAAGAAGATGCAAGCCATGTTCGTTTAGTAGCTAGTCTTGTTGATCAAAAAATGCGTGAGATTCAAGAGATGAATCCGCAGCTGGATACTACTAGTCTCGCTGTATTAACCGCTATAAACGCGATGAATGATTATTTAAAACTGAAGGAAGATTATGCAACGATGCTAGGTTCAATAAAGAGAGAAAGAGGATAAAAGACATATGGTTGATTTTATACTTATACTTTTACTACTATTTGGGACCTTAATGGGACTAAAAAGGGGGCTAATTTTACAAGCGGTTCATCTTGTTGGCTTTATTGTTGCGTTTATAGTAGCAGCAATTAATTATGATAAGCTTGCTACGAAATTAGCAATTTGGATACCGTATCCAGATTTAGGGGATGAAAGCCTCTGGGCTAATTTCCTCCAAGCACTTCCAATTGAGGATGCCTTCTATAATGCAATAGCTTTTGCTATAATTTTCTTTGCTGTAAAAATAGTCTTACAGATTGTTGCATCAATGATTGATGTAATTGCGTCTTTACCTATCTTGCATTCTATAAATAAGATTGCGGGAGCTATTCTAGGATTTATAGAGATTTATCTTATTCTTTTTGTCTTGCTCTATATTGTCGTATTGACACCTATTGATATTATACAAGAATGGATTAATAAATCGAATGTAGCATTATTTATTGTCGAGAACACCCCTTATTTCTCGGAAAAAATAAAGGATTTATGGTTTACGCATATTGTGACAATGTTAAAATTATAATTAGATGGCTAATTCATAATACTAGGATTAATATTGTATGCTCTGTACAATTAGACTATATCCTATATGAATTAGCCATTATTTTTAAGTAGGTGATGAAGTTATGTCTGTTAATAAAAAAGATGTTATCAAATTATTAGAGAAAATAGCAATATATTTAGAACTAAAAGGCGAGAATCCATTTAAAATTTCTGCGTTCAGAAGAGCCGCTCAAGCACTAGAAAGAGATGAACGGTCTTTAACCGATATAGCGGATTTTACAACGATAAAAGGCATTGGGAAAGGAACAAGTACGGTAATACTAGAGTATGTACAGAACGGAGAATCTGCAACGTTAAAAGACCTTCAAAAAGAAGTACCACAGGGACTAGTGCCATTACTCAATGTACCTGGACTAGGTGGTAAAAAGCTCGCGAAGCTATATCAAGAACTGAACGTAGTTGATGCAGATAGCTTAAGGAGGGCAATTGAATCAGGGCAAGTGGAGAGCTTAGCAGGGTTTGGAAAAAAATCTGCTGAAAAGATATTAGTAGCTTTGCAAGAAGTTGGTAAGCGACCAGAACGTATTCCTATTGCGAATATGTTACCGCTTGCTGAGCGCATAGAAGAATACCTGCATACAATACCTGAAATCATTCGCTTTTCAAGAGCCGGTTCTCTCAGAAGAATGAGGGAGACTATTAAGGATTTGGATTTTATTATTTCCACTGATCATGTTGAAAAAGTTAAAGCAGCCATCGTCCAAATTCCTGGACTTAAGGATATTATTGCTCATGGTGATACAAAGGTATCTATTACAATTGATGATGTCTATGATATTAATGTTGATTTTAGACTGGTCTCTGACAATGAATTTGTAACAACTCTACATCATTTTACTGGTTCTAAAGACCATAATGTTGCAATGAGACAATTGGCTAAATCTCTCGGTGAAAAAATTAATGAATACGGAATTGAAGTGGAAGAAACAAATGAGATCTTAACTTTCCAATCGGAGAAGGACTTTTTTCAGCACTTTGGACTAAACTATATTCCGCCTGAAATTAGAGAAGATAATGGTGAAATAAGTGCTTTTAGGGAACAGATTAAACTTGTTGAATTAGATGATATCCGTGGGGATTTGCATATGCATACGACTTGGAGTGACGGTGCTCAGACACTGGAGGAAATGGTTAATCAAGCAAGAAGTATTGGTTATGACTATATCGCAATCACTGATCACTCTAAACATTTACGAGTAGCCAATGGATTAGATGAGGATCGCCTTCGTAGCCAGCGAGAAGAAATTATGAAATTAAATGAAAAATATTCGGATATCCATATTTTTGCTGGTGTAGAAATGGATATTCTTCCAGATGGTACACTTGATTTTTCAAATGATTTTCTTAAGGAAATGGACTATGTCATTGGGGCGATTCATTCTAGCTTTAGTCAGACAGAAGAGCAGATAATGAAACGATTGTATACAGCATTAGAAAATCCATATGTTTCATTAATTGCCCATCCAACCGGGCGATTAATCGGCAGAAGACCTGGTTACAAGGTAAATATGGAAAAACTACTTGAACGAGCAAAAGAGACTAATACCGCATTAGAAATTAACGCCAATCCGAACCGATTTGATATTTCCGCTGAATGGGCTAAGCTAGCTCAAGAAGCAGGGGTGAATATAGCGATTAATACAGATGCACATAGCTATCAAATGCTCGAGCATATGAAATATGGCATTGGAGTAGCTAGAAAAGGATGGCTCCGAAAAGAAACGATTCTAAATACATGGACAAAGGAGAAACTTATAGCGTATTTTAATCGTAGTAAGTAATTAGAAAAATAAACAACATGGTTAAAGGAGCAAGTACATGAACGAGCGAATATTACGAGTGTTAGAATTTAAAAAAATAATCGAGCGATTAAGTAATCATGCAGCAACTAGCTTGGGAAAAGACCTTGCTGCCCGATTGAAGCCATCCACAAATATAGAAGAGGTAAATCAGCTCCAAGCTGAAACCGATGAAGCGGCAAATGTATTGCGATTAAATGCACAAGTTCCATTAGGGGGAATTTCTGATATCCGTGCAAGTATTAAACGTAGTGTTATCGGTGGGGTATTAAGTACTTCAGAATGCCTCGATATAGCGAACACAATATATGGCGGACGTCAGGCAAAAGAGTTTATCGAGGGACTTGAAGAGGAAGTCCCTATTCTAAAAGAGACGGTTGAAGGAATTACAGCCCTACGCAATTTAGAAATGAAAATCAAAAGCTGTATAGATGATCACGGAAATGTAATGGATAGTGCTTCTGAAAAACTAAGAGGTATTCGTTCGTCGATTCGAACAAATGAGAGCAGAGTCCGAGAAAAGCTAGAAAGCTATACAAGAACGAAAAGTAATATGCTGTCTGATGCGATTATAACGATTCGAAATGATCGTTATGTATTACCAGTTAAACATGAGTATCGCGGAGCAGTAGGTGGAATTGTACATGATCAATCTGCATCCGGTCAAACCTTGTTTATGGAACCAAAGGCAGTGGTCGATCTAAATAACCAATTACAAGAATTGCATGCGAAGGAGAAACAAGAAATTGATCGGATATTAAAGGAACTTAGCCAAAGTATTGCGGCTGAAGAGGTTTTTTTAATGGAGAATGTTATTCGATTAGCCAAAATTGATTATATGTTTGCCAGAGCAAATCTAGGTCGCGAGATGAAGGCATCAAGACCAAAAATGAATGATCAAGGATATATTAAGATGCAGCAAGCTCGTCATCCATTAATTGCAATAGATGAAGTAGTAGCAAATGATATTGAAATTGGTAAAGATTTCACCTCTATTGTGATAACGGGACCTAATACTGGTGGAAAGACAGTAACCTTAAAAATGGTTGGTCTGTGTATACTTATGGCACAATCTGGCCTACAAGTGCCTGCACTGGATGGTTGTGAGTTAGCAGTGTTTACGCATGTCTTTGCTGATATTGGTGATGAACAGTCGATTGAACAAAACTTGAGTACATTTTCCTCTCATATGACGAATATTGTTGATATTTTAAAGCAGGTGGATGATCATACGCTTGTGTTGTTTGATGAATTAGGTGCTGGAACGGATCCACAGGAGGGTGCAGCGCTTGCAATGTCAATATTAGATGAAGTAATTTCTAGAAATGCTCGTGTCATTGCTACAACACACTATCCTGAATTAAAGGCATATGGCTATAACCGGGAAAACGTGATTAATGCATCGATGGAATTCGATGTTGAAACACTTCAACCAACCTACAGATTATTAATTGGTGTACCGGGAAGAAGTAATGCATTTGAAATTTCCAAACGGCTTGGACTAGAAGATACAATTATTGAAAGAGCAAAAAGCCTTATTGGAGTTGATTCTAAGAGTGTAGAAAACATGATTGCTTCCCTTGAGACGTCAAAGCTTCAGGCTGAAAGAGAATATGAAGAGGCGCATAGGATCTTATTAGAAAGTGAAAAACTCCGAAATCAAATTCAAGAGGAATGGCAGGAGTTCGAGCGTAAGCGTGAATTATTATATAAGAAGGCAGAGGAAAAAGCAGAAAAAGCTTTAAATAAGGCACGTGAGGAAGCTGAAATCATTGTCGGAGAAATTCGTAAGATGAAGACTGATGCCCAACTGAAGGAGCATGAATGGATAGAAGCGAGAAAAATGTTAGAAGAGGCACAGCCTAAGCTTTCTACTAAGCAAGTTAAAGAAGTAAAACAGGATGTAACAAAAGCAGAATTACAACCTGGTGATGAAATTAAACTATTAACAGTAAATCAAAATGGTACAGTTCTAGAAAAGGTTAATGACAATGAATATTTAGTGCAAGTAGGTATTATGAAGGTAAAGGTAAAACGTAATGACATACATTTGGTCGGCAAGCCTAAAAAGACCTATGAAAAACCTTTAACAACTGTAAAAGGATCTAACTATCATGTACCATTAGAGTTGGATTTGCGTGGCGAACGTTTTGAAGATGCTTTACTCAAATTGGAGAAATATATTGATGATGCTGTATTGGCAGGATATCCGAAAGCATTTATCATACATGGTAAAGGTACTGGTGCACTTCGGAAGGGTGTACAGGAGTATGTGAAAAAGCACCCAAGTATTTCCTCCTCTCGTCCTGGTGATGCAGGAGAAGGTGGAAGTGGTGTGACTGTTGTTGAATTTCGATAACTTGGAATTAGAGGGGAGGGTACGTAGATGAACGGATTCTGGGAGAATGTACTAGTAGATACCGCAGCACGATACAGTGTTGTTATTCTATGCACAATAGTTTTTTTAGCTATTTTTGAATTAGTTACTTCTTATAAAAACTGGGAAGAGATTAGAAAAGGAAATCTTGCGGTAGCAATGGCCACTGGTGGGAAAATATTTGGGATTGCTACCATATTCCGTTACTCTATTGAACATAATGATACGTTATTAATTAGTATTGCATGGGGAACGGTAGGGTTTGTACTACTTTTATTAGGGTATTTTATCTTTGAGTTTTTGACACCAACAATGAAAATTGATGAAGAGATTGGTAAAGGAAATAAAGCTGTTGGACTAATTTCTATGATAATTTCAATTGGTTTATCGTTTATAATTGGGGCAAGTATCATCTAATTTATGTGAGGGAGAGTCAGATGGAAACTTTAGCAAAGATATGTATTGGTGTAGCAGTAGTTTTCGTAATAATAGGTGTTATCTACCTTACATTTGATATTGATTTCAGTATATTTTAATGCGAGAAATCAAATAATTTTAACAATAAAGGAAAATAAGAATTCAAAAAATATTAATAAGTCGGTATAATAGGATATAAGTATACTAAAAAGGAGGTATTCTAATGGTTGAAGAAAGAAGATGGCATCAGCATTATCCTAAGGAAATACCGACTTCTCTACATTATGATGAGAAGCCATTACATCATTTTTTAGAAGATACTGCATTAAGGTACAAAGAAAAGAAAGCGCTTTATTTCATGGGAAAAGAATTAACTTATGAGGAGCTGTGTCAGTCTGCGAAGAAGTTTGCAAATTATTTACAAGGCTTGGGTGTAGTAAAGGGAGACCGAGTTGCTATCATGTTACCTAATAGTCCACAGGCTGTCATAGGCTATTATGGTGCATTGATGGCTGGAGCGGTTGTCGTACAAACTAATCCACTTTACACCGAAAGAGAACTAGAATATCAAATGAAGGATTCTGGTTCGAGGGTAATTGTTTGCCTGGACATTCTTGTTCCAAGGGTAACTAGTGTGAAAGGTAACACGTCTCTAGAACACATGATTGTTACAGGGATAAAGGACTATTTACCGTTTCCGAAAAACCTTATTTACCCATTTATTCAAAAAAAGCAATACAATATGGTTGTGAAAGTAGAAGAGTCTAGCAATACACATTTATGGACATCCATTATGGCGAAAGCGGAAGCAGCTTATCAAAAGGTAGCGGTTGATCCAGTAGAGGATATTGCCTTATTACAATACACAGGTGGAACGACAGGCTTTCCTAAAGGCGTTATTCTAACTCACCGTAATTTAGTAGCCAATGCAAAGATGTGTGAAGCATGGATTTACAAAATGAAAAAGGGTGAAGAAGTAGTCCTTGGTGTATTACCTTTCTTCCATGTCTATGGTATGACCGCAGTCATGAACATTTCTATCTTTAACGGGGCAAAAATGATCCTCCTACCAAAGTTTAATGCGGGAGAAGTCCTAAAAACCATTCATAAGTTGAAGCCAACCTTGTTTCCTGGAGCGCCGACAATATACATCGGATTGTTAAACCATCCAGATTTACAAAAATATGATCTCTCCTCTGTTCAAGCTTGTATTAGTGGATCAGCTCCACTCCCAGTAGAGGTTCAAGAGAAATTTGAAAAAGTGACAAGTGGTCGACTCGTTGAAGGATATGGGTTAACCGAATCATCTCCAGTAACACATGCTAATCTAGTCTACGGAAATCGAATAAGTGGAAGTATTGGAATACCATGGCCAGATACAGATGCTAAAATCTTAAACATGGAGACCTATGAAGATGAGGTCGAAATTGGTGAGGTTGGAGAATTAGCAGTAAAAGGTCCACAGGTGATGAAGGGTTATTGGAACAAGCCAGAGGATACAGAAAATACGTTGAAGGACGGTTGGTTATTAACAGGTGATTTAGGATACATGGATGAGAATGGTTATTTCTATATAGTAGACCGTAAAAAGGATATGATTATTGCGGGTGGTTACAATATTTATCCGCGTGAGGTAGAAGAGGTTTTATATGAACATGAAGCCGTTTTAGAAGCAGTAGTGGCCGGTGTTCCCGATCCATACAGAGGTGAAACGGTGAAGGCGTATGTCGTGATAAAAGAAGGGTATGCCGTAACGGAAGAGGAATTAAATGCATATTGTCGTGAAAACCTTGCTGCATATAAGGTACCAAGAATTTATGATTTTCGTGATGAGTTACCAAAAACAGCCGTAGGAAAAATCCTGAGAAGGCAATTAATTGATGAAGAGAAAAGTAAATATAAGACAGAGTCACCTACTCCTTAAACAAAAATCTCTTTTCCTTCCCAAAAGTACATGCCTAGTTATTGACAGATTAGGTATATCATTTTACAATATAAAATGAATGATGATTCATTCATTTGTCAGCATGGTTATCTGTGAAGGAGAAAGAAAATGAAGAATAATAAACCTAAATATAATTTAATTATAGATGCAGCAGTAGATGTTATAGCAGAAAATGGCTACCATGGATCACAGGTGTCAAAGATAGCTAAGAAAGCTGGTGTAGCAGATGGGACCATCTATTTGTACTTTAAAAACAAAGAAGACATTCTTGTTTCCGTATTTGAAGAAAAGATGGGCCAATTTATTGAACAAATTGCTTCTGCAACAAGTCAAAGAGAAACTGCAAGTGATAAGCTGTTAACGCTTATTCAAATGCATTTTAGACAGCTTGCAGCTAATCATCACTTAGCAATCGTGACACAGTTGGAGCTTAGACAATCGAATCTAACATTAAGACATCAAATCAATAGTATTTTAAAGCCGTACCTAGATGTTATTGATGGCATTATCAAAGAAGGAATTGAGCAAAAAATTTTCCGAAATGATATGAATAAACAATTAATGAGACAAATGATATTCGGTACGCTTGATGAGACTGTGACAAACTGGGTAATGAATGAGGAAAAATATGATCTAGTTGGTCTTGCTCCTGCTGTTCATGATTTACTTACAAAAGGTATTATGGTTAGATAGAATTACATAGTTTTATAAAAAGAATTGATTTTCGAGAAGAGGTGTAAACTTGGGAACAATTTTGTATGAATTGCATCAGCATGTGGCGACTCTAACTATCCAGAGCCCACCTGCTAATGCATTATCTAGCAATCTATTAAAAGCGCTTTCAGAAAGACTGGATGAGATTCAACGCGAGGAAAAAGTAAAAGCAATTGTCTTAAAGGGAGAGGGAAGATTTTTTTCTGCAGGAGCAGATATAAAAGAATTTACATCCCTTCAGGAAGCTTCTGATTACCAGTCCCTTTCAGAATTTGGTCAGCAAATATTTGATCGAATAGAGAATCTCTCCATTCCTGTTATTGCGGCCATTCATGGTGCTGCACTTGGTGGTGGATTGGAACTTGCAATGGCTTGTCATATTCGTATAGCTACCGAAAGCGCAAAATTAGGGCTACCAGAGCTAACGCTTGGGATAATCCCAGGTTTTGCTGGAACACAAAGATTGCCACAACTAGTTGGAACACCGAAAGCTTATGAGATGATATTAACCGGTGAGCCGATTTCTGCGAAAGAAGCATATCAATTAGGACTGGTTAATCAAATTACGAGTGAGGAAGAGGTTTTTGATGTTGCTTTTTCAATCGCAAGTAAAATTGCAGCTAAAAGCAAGCCAACCATTAATCGTATTATGCAATTAGTTCCATATGCGAAAAATGATAATTTTGCAATTGGGGTAAAAGCAGAAGCCAAGGCATTTGGTGAAATCTTTAGTTCTGAGGATGCTAAAGAAGGGGTCCAAGCTTTCATTGAAAAGAGAAAGCCTAATTTTATCGATAGATAAACAGCTTAATAGTTTACTAGAGGAGGAAGTCAAATGAACATTTACGTATTATTAAAGAAAACATTTGATACAGAAGAAAAAATTTCTGTTTCAAACGGTCGTATAGAGGATGATGGTGCTGAGTTTATCATCAATCCTTATGACGAATATGCGGTAGAGGAAGCGATTAAACAGCGTGATGAGCACGGTGGAGAAGTAACTGTCGTAACAGTAGGGGATGAAGATTCAGAAAAGCAATTGCGCACAGCTTTAGCAATGGGTGCTGATAAGGCTGTATTAATAAATACAGAAGATGATCTTGAAGATGGAGATCAATATACAACAGTTAAAATTTTGGAAGCGTTTTTTGAAGATAAAGATGTAGATTTAATTCTTGCTGGAAATGTTGCCATTGACGAAGCAAGTGGGCAAGTAGGTCCACGTTTAGCAGAACGCTTAGGTTTTTCTTATGTAACAACGATTACAAGCCTAGAAATTGATGGTAATACAGCAAAAATTGATAAAGACGTAGAAGGTGATGTCGAGAAAGTAGAAACAACATTACCATTACTTGTCACTTGTCAGCAAGGACTAAATGAGCCAAGATATCCATCTTTACCTGGAATCATGAAGGCGAAGAAAAAGCCATTGGATGAATTAGAAATCGATGATCTTGATTTAGATGAAGATGAGTTAGAGCCAAAAACAAAAACAATTGATATTTTCCTACCTCCACAAAAAGAGGCTGGAAGAGTGCTTAATGGAGAGTTAGAGGATCAAGTGAAGGAACTTGTTTCGCTGCTTAGAAATGAAGCGAAAGTACTTTAATTTGGATGACAGAAGGGAGAAATACACATGAGCGAAAAAATACTAGTTATTGGTGAATCAAGAGATGGCGTCCTTCGTAATGTTACTTTTGAAGCGATTGCTGCAGCGAAAAAAATTAATGCTGATGCAGAAGTTGTCGGCGTAATTTGTGGAAGTGAAAACTTAAACGACCTAGCCCAAGAAATGATTTACTATGGAGCGGATCGCATCGTTACTGTAAAAAACGAAAAATTAACTTCTTATACTTCGGAAGGTTATGGTCAAGCTGTACTTGCTGTGATCGAAGATGAAAACCCTTACGGTATTATAATGGGGCATACTGCAGTAGGAAAAGATTTAACTCCAAAAATTGCAAGTAAATTAGAGGTTGGTTTGATTTCAGATGCTGTTGATATTCATGTTGATGGTGGTCAAACTGTATTTACAAGACCTATCTATTCTGGAAAAGCCTTTGAAAAGAAGGTAATTACAGATGGGTTATTGTTTGCAACAATTCGCCCAAACAACATACCGGCATTGGATCGTGATGAATCCCGTTCAGGAAATGTGGAAGAGAAGTCTGTTGAAATCTCTGATTTGCGTACAGTTATTAAAGAGGTATTACGAAAAGCATCTGAGGGTGTAGATTTATCAGAAGCAAAAGTAGTAGTAGCTGGGGGACGAGGAGTTAAAAGTGCAGATGGGTTCAAGCCATTATATGAATTAGCAGAAGTATTAGGAGGAGCAGTGGGGGCATCTCGTGGAGCATGTGATGCAGATTACTGTGATTACTCGCTACAAATAGGTCAGACTGGTAAAGTTGTAACGCCAGATCTTTATATAGCTGTTGGAATCTCTGGTGCTATTCAACATTTAGCCGGGATGTCTAATTCAAAGGTAATTGTAGCAATTAATAAAGACCCAGAAGCAAATATTTTTAATGTTGCTGATTACGGAATCGTTGGTGACTTATTTGAAGTGGTTCCAATGCTAACAGAAGAAATTAAGAAGTTGAAGGCCAATTAATAGTAATAAAAGGTTATCAAGAGGGTTATCACTCTCCTGATAACCTTTTTTTACCTATAGAAGTGCCATAGCTACTTACGGATAATTATGCTTAAGATAAGCAAACTGTTAGTAAGGTTTTTCTAATAATGGTATACTCATGTTGAAATGAAGTAAGTAGAGGAGGAAAATCGATGGCAATTAAAAACGTTACTGATCAAAACTTTGCAAGCGAAACTGCTGAAGGTTTGGTCCTAGTAGATTTCTGGGCACCTTGGTGTGGTCCTTGTAAAATGATTGCTCCAGTTCTTGAAGAAATTGATGGCGAAATGTCTGATAAAGTTCAAATCGTTAAGCTTGATGTTGACGATAATCAAGAAACAGCAAGCAAATTTGGCGTAATGAGTATTCCAACATTATTATTATTTAAAGATGGTAATGTTGTTGATCAAGTAATTGGTTTCCAACCAAAAGAAGCTCTTGTTGAACTAATCAATAAGCACGCTTAATGATAAATGGAAAAGATAAAATCCCTTGTTACACAGTGACAGGGGATTATTTCTAATTGCACGCTTTTAGTGAGGAATGAAATTCAATGAACCAGAATATTCAAGAGAAATTAGCCGTCTTGCCTGCCAAGCCAGGGTGCTACTTAATGAAAGATCGACATGGCACTATAATTTATGTTGGTAAATCAAAGCTTTTAAAAAATAGAGTCCGCTCTTACTTCACTGGTGCTCATGATCAAAAAACACAACGACTTGTTCAAGAAATAGAAGATTTTGAGTATATTATTACCTCTTCAGAAATTGAAGCACTCATTTTAGAAATGAATCTTATAAAGAAGTATGACCCAAAATATAATGTCATGTTGAAGGATGATAAATCCTACCCATATTTGAAGATTACTTCAGAAAGACATCCACGGTTATTAATTACGAGAAAGATAAAGAAAGACAAGGGAAAATATTTTGGACCCTATCCCAATGTAATAGCAGCACGTGAAACAAAAAAACTGCTAGATCGACTATATCCACTTCGAAAATGCAATAATCCGCCGGGTAGGCCATGTTTATACTACCATATGAATCAATGCTTAGCTTGTGGTGACAAACCTCCTTCAGAGGCGGAATATAAAGAAATTGTTCAAAATGTAACCTCGTTCTTACAAGGTGGGTATAAAGAAATTAAAAAGCAACTCACCGAAAAAATGCTTGAAGCAAGTGAACAATTGAATTTTGAACGAGCGAAAGAGCTTAGAGACCAGATTCAGCATATTGAAGTAGTTATGGAACAACAAAAGATGACCTTAAATGATACGATGGACCGGGATGTCTTTGGTTTTAGTTATGACAAAGGCTGGATGTGTATCCAAGTATTCTTTATTCGTCAAGGCAAATTAATAGAGCGTGATGTTTCTGTATTTCCTTTCTTTGATGAAGCAGAAGATACCTTTTTGAGTTATATAGGTCGATTTTATCTTCATCAGGCTCATCCGAAGCCTAAACAAATATTAGTCCCAATAGGTACTGAAACGACTCTCCTAGAAAAACTATTGGAAATTGAAGTCCATACGCCTTATCGCGGTAAGAAAAAGGAATTAGTAGAATTAGCAATGGAAAATGCTAAAGCCTCGTTAACGGAAAAGTTTTCAATTATCGAACGGGATGAGGAACGAACCGTCCTTGCGGTGGAGAAATTGGGAGAAATTTTGAATATAGAAATTCCACATCGCATCGAAGCGTTTGATAACTCTAATATTCAAGGAACTGATCCAGTCTCAGCTATGGTAGTATTCGTTGATGGGAAGCCTAGTAAAAAGGACTATCGTAAATATAAAATTAAAGATGTTAAAGGCCCAGATGATTATGAAACAATGCGTGAGGTAATCAGAAGAAGGTATACACGGGTCTTGAAGGAAGCTCTACCCCTGCCAGATTTAATTATTGTAGATGGTGGGAAGGGACAAATGAATGCTGCACTTGATGTGTTGGAAAATGAACTTGGTTTAGATATCCCACTCTGTGGATTAGCTAAAGATGACAAGCATCGAACGAGTGAATTACTATATGGAACACCACCAAGTGTTGTCGAGCTATCAAGGCAGTCACAGGAGTTTTATTTGATTCAACGTATTCAAGATGAAGTTCATCGCTTTGCTATTACTTTTCATAGGCAGCTTCGAGGGAAAAATTTAATCCAATCGGCATTAGACACTATTCCTGGTGTTGGGGAAAAGAGAAAAAAGCTATTATTGAAGCATTTTAAATCGGTTAATGAAATACGTCAGGCCCCAATTGAAGAGATAACAAGATTAGGAATACCCCATAATATTGCCGAACAAATTTTAACTGAATTAAATAAGGAAAAAGAAAAATAAGGGGCTGGATAGGTACTGCACCCCAAAAGTAAGAGTTAAAAACCTAACTTTTGGGGGTCACTACCATAACAGGCCCTTATTCTGTAAATACAACCCTGAATTCTATTTGATGAATCTTAGTACGAACATCTTCAACACATTCACATTCGATTCCTTTAATAGAGGAAATAGCTTCTGCTAAAAAACCAGCCTCTAAACGAAATTCTGTTGAAACTGGCATAGAAAGCCGTTGTACGACCGCATCTGCCATTAAATGAAATTCAAGTTCTTTTCGCTTCTCTTTAAATAACTCTAGTCGTCCCCATCCTACCTTTTCAAAAAAGTAATATATGTCACTTAAGGATTGTATATCAAATTTTCTCGCTAAACTCCTACCCATAAAATATAGTAGTGCCTCAGCTTCTGAACCGAATACATCTGGGAGACATACATAACGCAATAAATCATATCCAGCCCCTGTTGATTGAATCTCATCCACTAATGAGATAGGAATTTTTTCTTCTTTTTTCTGCATAGCCCGTTCCCTTCCTGTATGAAAAGTCACCTAGTAACATGATAAGTATATTGCTATTATCCATGCAATTTACTATAAACGCAAGGAACATTTACAGAATGAAAGCGATTTAAATTATACGGGTTTATTAAATACCTTTCCTTGACGCTTAGAGAAGATAGAAGTACAATAAACATGTTATAATTCCATGTTTCTTCCAAAAAACATGTCTTTTTTTGTGAGGAACGAAGGACTAATCATCAGAAGAATTAAGGGGGGTATCACATGGCGGAACATAGGGAGTATTTTTACAGAAGGCTGCACTCATTACTAGGGGTAGTACCTATTGGACTTTTCTTAATTTTGCACTTGGTAGTTAACCATTTTGCGGTATATGGTGAAGAAAGCTTTAATAAGGCGATCGATTTTATGGAAAGCCTTCCATTTTTACTGCTACTTGAAATTTTTGTAATTTATTTACCAATCCTTTTCCATGCAATATTAGGGGTTTACATTGTGTTTATCGCAAAAAACAATGTAAGAAGATTCGGATTTTTCCGTAACTGGATGTTTTATTTACAGCGTATTACTGGAATAATTACCTTAGTATTTCTTGCATGGCATGTATTTGAAACCCGTGTGCAAATTGCTCTTGGTAATGTAGATTTAAACTACAGTCTAATGCAAGGAATTCTTGATAATCCAGCAATGTTTTGGTTCTATGTAATCGGTGTAGTGTCTGCCGTATTCCATTTTTCAAATGGTTTATGGGGCTTCTTAGTTTCTTGGGGCATTGCACAATCTCCAAGATCACAAAAAATTGTTACATATTTTACATTAATTGTCTTTTTACTAGTTAGCTATATTGGAATTAGATCGTTAATTGCATTCGCATATGGAGTGTAAGTTTTAAGAGAGGGAGTGAGTTTTCATTATGAATAATCGTAAAATCGCTGTAGTAGGCGGAGGCTTAGCTGGTTTGATGGCAACCATTAAAGCTGCTGAAGCTGGGGTAAGTGTAGACTTATTTTCAGTTGTACCAGTAAAACGTTCTCACTCTGTTTGTGCCCAAGGTGGTATTAATGGTGCTGTAAATACAAAAGGAGAAGGGGATTCTCCTTGGATTCACTTTGATGATACAGTGTACGGTGGAGACTTTTTAGCAAATCAACCACCAGTAAAAGCAATGTGTGAAGCTGCACCAGGAATTATCAATATGCTAGATCGTATGGGAGTAATGTTTAACCGTACTCCAGAAGGCTTACTTGATTTCCGTCGTTTTGGTGGTACACAACATCACCGCACAGCATTTGCTGGGGCTACAACAGGTCAACAATTACTCTATGCTTTAGATGAACAGGTTCGTCGATATGAGGTAGAGGGATTGGTTACAAAATATGAAGGCTGGGAATTCTTAGGAGCCGTAATCGATGATGAAGGTGTTGGTCGTGGGATTATAGCTCAAAACATGAAATCTCATGAAATCAAATCATTCCCTTCAGATGCTACGATAATGGCAACAGGTGGCCCTGGTATTATCTTTGGTAAATCAACGAACTCCATGATTAATACGGGTTCTGCTGCAAGTATTTTATACCAACAGGGTGCTAAATATGCAAATGGAGAATTTATTCAGATCCATCCTACAGCAATTCCAGGTGATGATAAGCTTCGTTTAATGAGTGAATCAGCTCGTGGTGAAGGTGGTCGTATTTGGACATATAAAGATGGAGAACCATGGTATTTCTTAGAGGAAAAATATCCTGCATATGGAAACCTTGTTCCTAGGGACATTGCAACACGTGAAATTTTTGATGTCTGTGTAAATCAAAAGCTCGGAATCAATGGCGAGAACATGGTTTACCTAGACTTATCACATAAGGATCCACATGAGCTTGATGTTAAGCTTGGTGGTATTATTGAAATCTATGAAAAATTCGTCGGAGAAGATCCACGTAAGGTTCCAATGAAAATTTTCCCAGCAGTTCACTATTCAATGGGTGGATTATGGGTTGATTATAATCAAATGACTAGTATTCCAGGTATTTTTGCAGCTGGAGAATGTGATTATTCACAGCATGGTGCTAACCGCTTAGGAGCAAACTCTTTACTTTCTGCTATTTATGGTGGAATGGTTGCTGGTCCTAAGGCGATTGAATATGTGGAAGGCTTATCAAAGCATGTTCAAGATTTAGATTCTAGTTTATTTGAAAATCGTGTAAAAGAAGAAGAAGAGAAATTCGAAGCTCTATTAAAGATGGAAGGAAGCGAAAATGCTTATCAAATTCATCATGAGCTTGGTGAATGGATGACAGCTAATGTTACAGTAGTTCGTGAAAATGCTAAACTACTAAAAACCGACGAGAAAATTCAAGAATTACTACAACGTTGGGAAAATATTAATATTAACGACACTTCTCGCTGGAATAACCAGGGTGTAATGTTCACTCGTCAGCTGAAAAATATGCTACAACTAGCACGTGTAATTACTATTGGTGCTTATAATCGTAACGAGAGTCGTGGTGCACACTATAAACCAGAATTCCCTAAACGGAATGATGCAGAGTGGTTAAAGACGACGATTGCACAATATGATGCTGAACAAAACGCTCCAGTATTCTCCTATGAAGAAATTGATGTATCGTTAATTCCGCCACGTGAACGTGACTACACGAAAAAGCACTAAGACGGGAAAACAAAAAGCGAAGGGGGTAATCAGAAATGGCTGAACAAAATACGGTTACATTTATTATTACGCGTCAAGATAGTCCAGATTCTGCTCCATATCAAGAAACATTTAATGTTCCATATCGTAAAAATATGAATGTTATTTCTGGCTTAATGGAAATACGTAAAAATCCCGTTAATGCAAAAGGGGAAAGGACTACACCAGTTGTATGGGACATGAACTGCTTAGAAGAGGTATGTGGTGCTTGTTCTATGGTAATCAATGGCGTACCAAGACAATCTTGTGCGGCTCTAGTAGATGAATTAGAACAACCAATTCGTCTTGAACCAATGTCTACATTCCCAGTAGTTCGTGACTTACTAATTGACCGTGAGCGTATGTTTGATGCACTTAAACAGGTAAAAGCATGGATTCCAATTGATGGTACTTATGATCTTGGACCTGGACCACGTATGCCTGAGAAAAAACGTCAATGGGCATATGAATTATCAAAATGTATGACCTGTGGAGTTTGTTTAGAAGCTTGTCCGAATGTGAATGATAAATCAAACTTTATTGGACCTGCTGCAATTTCACAAGCTCGTTTATTCAATGCGCATCCAACAGGTGAAATGAATGCAAGTGAAAGATTAGAAGGATTAATGGAGGAAGGCGGACTTGTAGGTTGTGGTAACGCACAAAACTGTGTTCAAGTTTGTCCAAAAGGTATTCCATTAACAACCTCACTTGCAGCTATGAACCGTGCAGCTGCTATTCAATCATTTAAAAACTTCTTTGGTAGCGATAACGCACACTAAGTAGAATATAAACAACCAGACCCTTACCTCATACCAAGGTAAGGGTTTTTTCATCATAGAACAAGGGGGAGTTCTTATGCGGAAAATAAATTATATAGAAGACTTTTCTAAGTGGAAGGATGAATTTACATTTTTCATTCCTATCCGCATTCGTTTTTCTGAAACCGATATGTTTGGGCATGTCAATAATGTAAGCCCATTCATTTACTTTGAAGAGGCACGTATCGAATACTTAAAATCAGTCGGCCTATTTGAAAATGAATCTGATATGGAAGGTATTCCTATCGTAGCAGATCTACAATGCGATTATTTAAAGCAATTATTTTTCCAGGATAGTTTAAATATGTATGTAAAGGCAGCACAAGTTGGAAAAACATCGTTTGACATTCATTACATGGGTGTTAATCAAAATGATGAAGTGTGCTTAACTGGAAGAGGACGGATTGTTTATATTAATGCGTCAACAGGTAAACCACTCGCTTTAGGAGAACAGGTAAAAGAGCGTTTATCGTCAGCGTTTTTAAGTAACTAAAAAGGACAATTAGCTAAGTATTATAATTCATTGGTTATTTACTTATACTGTGTCTAATTTAAACTACAATTTTATTCTGCGAAGACTGAGTTAATAAATTATTACTTGTTTGATAATTGTATGCAAATTCAAGAAGAACAAGTTATAGAAGTATTGGTCGATATTATCTATTCAATAAAAACCGACTTCCTTTAAGGAAAGTCGGTTTTTTCTAGAGCTTTAATTCACCCATACGGATAAGCTCTACAACTGCCTGAGAACGCCCCTTGACTCCTAATTTTTGCATAGCATTTGTCATGCATACCATTAACGAGCAAAGAGAAACCTTGATATGACAGGTTTTCTTTAATTATACACTCGGTATCTTTTTTCCACAATATAGGAGTAGGACATAATTTTTCTCTTTATTTGTTCCATACGTTTTATACATAGTTCTTCGGTTACCTTAAAATCTTGTGCTAGATCCTCGATTAATCTTGGATTATTAAAATCATATTTTTTCACCATGAAATATGGTAATGCAGCATACATTGTAAATCGATTTGCATCCCATTCCTGTAATTGGCGAAATGCTTTCGGCAGCATAGATTGATGCCCAACATGTCTTAGAATGTGGCATAATTCATGAAAAAACTGTTCCCGTTGTTCTTCTGGTGTACAGCGAGAGTCCACAACAATAGCTTGATATTTACCATAGATGTCATATCTAGCTGGCATTGGTTTTCTATTAATAAAAATTCTTTCTATTCTCGCTATTTTTTCAAGATTGATTTCAGCTGGAGTTAATATTTTGTTCCTTATATATTTTTTTGTGATCCAATCTTCTAATGCTGTTGTAACATACTCCATTCTAATTTCCTCCTCGATGTATACAAACATAGGTTCTGTACAAGTCCATTATAAAAGGTGTACATTTACATGTACACCTTTATACTTCTAATTTTCCATATTTTTCTTCTATTAATATTCGTCCAGTTTGAAATGTATTAGAATCAATTATTCCACTCTGTTTTAACTCAGTTAATGAGTTAAATAGTCTTAATTGATATGGAAGTTCTTGGTCTTCGGTTGTATCATCTTCTAATTCATCAATAATTTGGTAGTACTTTTGCTTTAACATCGTATAAAAGTTGTTTTCTATTAAACTAGCAAGCTCATCAATTGTAAATCCTATTATTATTCTATTATACTGATGCCATAGTGCTAACTTTCTCCTCTTTCCTTCTGCATTTATCCACATTGTTTTTCCCTTACTAAAGGATTTGAATGATGAAAAGATACCTAATTTTGATTTTTTAGAACGTAGTAATTCATCAAGGTCAGCTACTTCTCTAGTGCTGATTGATTTACTATGGTTCTTTGATTCGCCAATTAATCTTAACCCTATGTTTTCATTAATAAATGCAGGTGTAACCCCATCAATAAATTCTATGATATGGTCTATTTGGTTATCAGAAGTTCTTACATTGTGGTATATACGAATATGTTTGAAACGTTTATATATAAACGTCATTAAATTTTCAAGAGAATCGCCTTTTTCTTTTTTTGTACCTGTTTTAAATGAAACCTTCACATCTTCAACAAGTTTATTAAAAATATTGTGCTCATCTTTTTGTAATGGGATCCAAATCTTATCATCAGGAGATGCGTTTATGTAATCGTTGTATAATATTGTATCATCCATAGTTTTCACCTGTAACTTTATTAAAGTCTTTGATTATAAATGCTACTCTAATATTTTTAGTATCCAAAGTGCTACCACATTCTGAGCAAATGTTGTTTTGATTCCTGATGAAATTGGTTAATTCATCGTCTGAGTTAAATTCAAATGCATGTACCAGATCAGGATCATCATTAGTACATTTTATAATAAATCTTACTCCGATTAACCCTCTAAAAGATAACTCCAACAATAGCTTAGTAATAGTTTTGTTATCAACATTACTTTTTCGCCCAATAAATTTTGGGGATATGGTCTGATTAGGAAAAAGATAATTTAAATATTCGTCAACTATCTTTAACTTGTTCAGAGGTATTTGTAGATTCTTCTCTTGGTTGATACTTTTTAAGCTGACATAATACATTGTCAACGATCTCCTTTTTGGTTGCTGCAGTTGATCCCCTTTTTAAACTATAGAAGTTAGCTTCTTTAACCAATTTATATTTATATTGATTCCCTTCATAAGCATATGAAATACCTATAGAAGAAATGTCTGCATTTTCAATCATCTTCTTAACTATTTCATACGAATCTGCAAAGTTAAAGGCCCCTCCTCCTGAATCGGCCTTAAATGAGGTAACACCTTTTCCAGTTTCGTTTAGGAAAATTTGGAAGTTGGTTTCTTTAGGTACATTTCCGTATTCACCAATTAATTGCAATTCATATAGTTCTTTAAGTGCCTTCTGTATTCGCATCTTTGCAGAGCTATTTTTGAATTTTTCTTCTTTCTCTATGAATTTATCCACCAAAGAAGGTAAATGTTCATTCTCAAAGACCAACATTTTTTTAGTAATCATGGGATTATTATGATCAAAATATTCCTCAGTAATCTCTGCTAAAGCATCGATAATCCAATCTGGATCCGAAAAGCTAAATGGAAAAAAGTTTTCTCGAAAATGATTTATAAACAATTTTGCAAGCAAATCGAAATTTCGTTTCTTTTGTACTCCGCTAATTGAATACAAATTATGTGTAGGATGAAGAGACAGGACTATGTGCTCGTGCATAAAGTCGACAGTTATATATGCTAAATAAATATCCCTCTCTACTTCAGGAGCCGTATTGTTCACTCTTTCTTTTACAACAAACGAAGGAGCTGCAAAAGTTAAAAGTAATTTTTTGTCAAGGTGTTCAACGTCTACTAAATTGATTTTTTCTAAGGAATCTTTATTAATATCATATATATTCTTTTTCTTTTTGTTAAGAGCTTTTATCAGTTTTTTTTTGTTTTTATTTGAGAAAACAATAGTATCGTCTGGCTCATAAACAAATATATTATTGTTACCTTCTAAATGTACATGACATAACCACTTTAAGAAGAATTCAAAATCAATCATCTCCATCATTAAACCATATAATACATTTCTCCTAAATTCATGTTTATTTTTTCCCGGCTTTATCCCGAAATCTTTAAACCTATTTAGTTCATGTCTTTGTGATTTGTCCAATAAAAAGAAAATATTATCCTGTTGAATTTCGTTTAGCTCAACATAACGCGTTACCAATATTTATCCCCCTACTCTTTTGAAAAAATTTGTCTAATACAAAAAACAACACGAAATAAAACCTCGTGTTGTTTAATAGTCTTGTTGTTATCATTATTTCTTCTTAGAAGTACAAGTTATAATTAATTGTGTTTCCAGTTTATTATAATTATATTCATTAACTATTTTTTAAAAGAATCCTCATTAGAATTCTTTTCTTCCTTTTCCATCTTTTCTGCCTGTTCAACTATAAACTGAAAATAGCTTTCAAGTTGTTTAATTCCTTCTGGTCCAGCTTTCTTCCATTTTTCTATGTCGAAGAAACCAGATTGGTTAATTCCATATTTTTTAAGTAGTATATTAATTTCAGAAAGGGCATCAAATTTTTTATCATCCGAAGGAGTTGGATCATCAGTTTCTCCAGTTATGTAATCCATTGAAACTGAATATCTTTTCGACAGTTTCTTTAAAATTTCTATCGATGGTTCATTTCGACCTTGTTCATAATATCCATATCCACTTTCAGTAATTCCTAAGAATTCAGCCACATCTTTCTGAGTTAGTTTATGTTTTTTTCTTAACTCTTTAAAACGTTGACTTACATCCACCATAAATTAGCACCCTTTTCTCGTTTACATGTAAACATTATACAACAAATAGTTGGATTAAAAAATAAAAACAACAAAATATTTAGAGATATGTATTGACAACAACATTTTGTTGGGTTATTCTATAAACAACAAAATGTTGGGAGGTGATCTAGTGACAAAAATCAAACGAGCAAAGCTTGTTTCACTCAGAAAACAAAAATCATGGTCACAAAAAGATGTCGTAAACATTCTCAGTAAAGAATATGGCATTAATATAACAGACAGTTATTATGGAATGATTGAGCAGGGAGCCAGAAATCCGACACTTAGGGTGGGAGTAGCCATATCAAAAATATTCAATGTAGATATTGATGATATTTTTTTTGAACCTCAACACAACAAAATGTTGTGTTGAGGTTCAAAAGGGCAGTCCATCTGTCCAACCTGCATACGTATTGGGAGAGGTGGTTTTATGCCAAATAAAAAGAATACAGAATCACCAAAAAGAAAAACTCATTTACGACTAGGTAAAGAAACCTATGGAAAGATGCCAATGGAAGAATGTTTCACTAAGGCATTCGAGCCATACTTCAACCCAGATAAAGCAAAACATCTGTATATAAATAGGCGTGGTTGAGCCATTCTTTATTAGGTGGACAAGCTTAATATACCGAGTGGGGTCGGCAATTACATAATACGATATGACCCACAGCAAAACTATTCCAATTTGGAATAAAGGGGGAGGGTAGTTATGAAATACGGTGCGATTTTAAAAGCGTGCCGGACTCGAGCAGGATTAAGTCAAGAAGAATTAGCGGACAAATTATTTATCAATCAATCAGACGTATCAAAGTACGAGAACGGCAGCAAGGAACCGCCCATGTCGTTGTTCCAGAATTGGGCGGTAGCCACACAAGCACAAGAAGTATTAGTTGCCTTTATTTGTGGCATGGACGGGCTAGGCATTTTACAGAGCCTATCTACACTTATCACAGGAACAATTCTTTTTCTAGGAGGGATTCTATGAAACTACATGAACATTTCCTACCTGCAGATATGGTAGAAGCTTCAAAGCAATATCACTGTTCAAAAGATTGTATCGAAAAGGCATTTGAGCATCTAGAAAACGGGGACTTTGAATTAGCAAAACAAAGATTAACAGATGCGCTTTTGTCAACGCATGAGTTATCTAAGATGGAGCGTAAGAAGCTAACTCTAGATCGTTACAATGCAATGATTCAGGAAATGATTCAAAAAGGAATTCATATTCAAGTTGTTAGGGGAATTTTCCATGAGAGAAAATTTGATTGATGCATTTTATGTAGGTGCGTTTATTGCAGTATGTGTATTCTTACTAATCTGTTGCAAGTTGAGTGCTTTGTAGAAAAGAAAACGAAAAACGGAGGGATGGGAATGGACGTTTGGCATTGTTCAAGTACAGATAAAAGAAAGTGCGTTAAGTGTGGAAGAATGACAGGGACATTCAAAATTTATGAGCAAACAAATATTCAAATAAAATTACCATTATGCGATACCGATGAAAGACGTTGTTATAGAGAGATTGACATTAAGGATATTTCTAACATCGCAATAAAGTTGATTAAAAGAGAAATCAGACAAAAAAATAACCCACGTCGGCAAACGTGAGTAGCTTTTGGATAACTAAATTATACCCCTTATATTAACTAAAGGCAAGCTTGGTCTTGCCTTAGAGATCAGGAGCATAGCGCCAACCCCCTGCCAAAAAGTCTATGTTCTTGATTTCTAAGGTGTGACCAACACCCTAAATACACTCGATACTGCTGTTAAATCATGGTCGGAAAGGAGGTTATGCTATGGAACACCCAGCAATCACACACATGGAAAGGACAGGCTTTCCACCTTACAGTCCAAAACGTGAGGAATATGGCACAGATGCACTTGGAAACGAGGTTTTAGTGGGTGATGAAATTCTTGTCTTGGAAGATGATTTTTATCTAGTGGAAGAATTGAATCCCCAAAGTAAAGAGATCCTTGAACAACTTGGTGCGACTTATAAAATTGCTGCATGAAAAAAGGAACCCAGCACGGTTCCCTACGAAGTTTTTGAACATTATTTGCCTTTAGTATACGGTAATGAGGATTTAAAGGCAAGAGGAGGGTTTGAATGAATTGGTATCTCTGGTTCTTTAAGAAAGCAAATGAGTATGTGAATGACCATTATAGCGCTACTAGATTATTTATTGCTTTAACTGAGACTATTGCAAATTCAGAATACTTCACTAAACAAGATTTACAAGAATTGATTCGTGCCTATAAAGATTATGAAAAAGGAGTTAGATACAATGAGCGAACTACAAGCACAGTATCAGCAGGCTAACAACGGTGTATTAGCGCAATCTTCAGCAAGTCGTGAAATGGAAGAGGTAAAGGGTCAAATTTTCATGGCCCGTCAGTTTCCTAGAAATGTATTTCAATCAGAGCAACGTATATTGGATGCATGTAAACGGCCAGCATTAGCAGAGGTTGCGGTATATAACTACCCAAGAGGCGGAACTAAGGTTGAAGGTCCATCGATAAGATTAGCGGAAGTCTTAGCGCAAAATTGGGGAAACTTAGCTTTTGGAGTTAAAGAATTAGAACAACGTCCTGGTGAATCAGTTGCTATGGCATATTGTTGGGATTTAGAGACCAACGTTAGACAAGAAAAAGTTTTCACTGTTCCTCATACTCGGAAAGCTAAAGGTCAGATTAAAAAGCTTGATGATCCACGAGACATTTATGAATTAGTTGCTAACAACGGAGCTCGTAGATTAAGAGCTTGTATTCTAGGAATTATTCCTGGGGACATTGTGGACAAGGCCGTGGAAGAGTGTAATCGTACATTAACAAGTGGAAGCCAAGGCCCATTAAAAGATCGTATAGGTAATGCTCTAAAAGCATTTAAAGAGAAATATCGTGTAACTCAAGAACAAATCGAAACACACTTTGGCTACAATGTTGATGCCTTTTCAGAAATAGATTACAGAGAATTAATCAAGATATTCAACTCACTAAAAGACGGAATGTCAAAAGTAGATGACTGGTTCTCTAAAGAAGTGAAATCTAAGCAAGAATCAAAGCTCACAAAAGCTTTTGAGGAGGATAAGGATAAAACTACTAAGAAGGAAGAAAAGGCCAAGAAAGAGCTTAAAAACGAGGATGTGAAGGCTGATGAAATCAACTTTGAACAAGGTGAGCTTATCACAGAGTAATTACTACAGTTTAGAAGCTGACAGGCAGTATATGTCTGTCAGTCTCTTCAAAAACTTTGTTGAATGCGAAGCTGCAACTATGGCTTATCTAAATCGTGATTGGGAAAAGGTACAAACCCCTTCAATGTTAGTTGGTTCATATACACATGCAGCGTTCGAAAGTGATGAAGCTTTCCAACAGTTCACGGATGAAAATAACAGCGTAATTTTTAAGGCTAGAGGTGGTAAATACGCTGACTTCGAACAAGCAGACCTCATGATTGAAACCATTAAAAATGATGAGCTTGCCATGTTTGCCTTAGCTGGTGAAAAAGAGCAGATATTTACTGCTGAATTGTTCGGAGTACCTTGGAAAATCAAAGTCGATTCTATCAATCATGATGAGGCGATATTTGGTGATTTAAAGACTACCCAGAACCTCTATAGTCGGTACTGGAGTGAGAAGTATGATGGTTGGGTATCTTTTGTTGAGAACTGGGATTATGTGCTTCAAATGGCTATTTATCGCAAGGTCATCGAAGCGAATACAGGAAAGCTTTATACACCTTATATTGTGGCTGTAACAAAGGAAAAACCACCAAATAAAGCGATAATCCACTTTGATGAATCACGCTTTGATTTTGAATATGAATACACAGAAATGAAGCTCCCGCGAATTGTGGAAGTGAAGAATGGTAATGCGGATCCAGTACGTTGTGAGAAATGTGATTACTGCAGAGCTACTAAGCAGTTGAAAAATACGATTGAGGTTGGAAATTTGATATGGGAGTGAGTGGGGTGTTAATCGAAGTAACAGACCACTTCGACGGTTTTAAATCGTTGCTTAATATTAATCAAATAACAGAGATTAAACAACTAGGAGATAGAACGGCAATATTTACGTCTGATGGTCGTCAAATTCACGTTAAAGAAAGTTATGAGGACATTGTTAAGTTCATCAAAATTAAAAACTTTGTAACAACAACTATAAAGCAATAGGAAGTAGGTGGAGAGTTGGAAAAGATATTGGAAAAGGTAAAGGTTACTAAGGAACAAGCTGAAATGATTGAGAATCATCGCAAGCACTTTGAGACACTAATGTCAAAACGTATTACTAAACACTGCCCAACCGTAATAGACAAAATGCCAGTGGAAGATGTTGTTAGGGCGTTTATAGATGGTTATGAAGTAGAACCAGAGTTTAAAGTTGGGGATTGGGTTGTTCACCGTCATGGAGGTATCGGATATATAAAAAGAGCCATTTCAAGTGTTGTTGAAACAGATACTAATGTGAAAGATAACATTCATGAATTCAGACATGCCACCCCAGAAGAAATTCAACAAGAAAAAGAGCGTAGATGGTGGGCTAAGCACGGTAGGGAAGTTTGGCAGATTATGAGTGGAGATATCTTGCATTATGAATTCTCTAATAAGGTATCAGTAGTTAAAAACTTCAAAGATGGTTGCGTGTATTTCCAAGATAATGAACAAGATCTTGTTGATGAACTAAAAAACCATTATAAAGTTATTTGCTTTGCGGAAAACAGGCTTGATTTAAATGCATAACCTATCAAATGTGCGCCTGCCGAATTGGATCTTCGAGCAGGCGCAAGATGAAAAGCATTTAAAGAAGCTAGTACTACAGTATATGCAGCGTTATGAAGGATATACCATCAAAAAAGTAAAAGGTAGATTTGCAGTTTGTGAGATTAACAGGTAGTGGGGTGAGGTAATGAGTAGCTTCGAAAACTTCATTAACGACCAAAAGAAGGCTTTTAAAAAACTCCCTAAACGAGTTAGAGATGAAATTAATAGCAGCCTTGAGTTAAGAAAAGCTTCTATTGTTTTGTCGCTTGATAGGTGTGAATCCCCTATAGAGCAACTTCTAATGATACATCTTATCGATTTGGAATTGGAACTTAAAAGCGAAATAAGAGTTTTGGGGATTGAAAACGAAGTAATATTCAATGTTCAGGAAGAAGTAGAGATATGCGGAAAGAAATACAGATTAGATTTCTCGATTGAATGCATTATTGGTGGGGAAAGATACAAATTCGCAATCGAGTGTGACGGTCATGATTACCACGAGAGAACCAAAGAGCAAGCACTTAGAGATAAATCAAGAGATAGAAATTTAATTAGTGAAGGGTATATAGTAATTCGTTTTACTGGATCAGAGATATGGGATAGACCAGTTAAATGTATAAGAGAGTTAAGAGATATCATTCACAACAAAATCGGTTTAACTGCTTATTGGGAAGAGATAATCGAAAGGGAATTAGGAGGATATTGATATGGCTAGACCAACTAAAGATGGATTAGACTACTTCCCTTTAGATGTAGATATGGACCAGGACGATAAGGTTCTAATTATTATCTCCAAATTCGGTTTTGAAGGATTTGGAATCTTAGTCAAGCTACTTATGGAGATCTATAAAAACGGATATTTCTATCAATGGACAGAAAAGGAACAAATAATCTTCTCAAGTAGGGTTTATGTAGACACAAACAAAGTCACTGAGATAGTTAATGAGTGCATAAAGTGGGGCTTATTCAACCAAGAGAAGTATGAAGAACACAAGGTCCTGACCTCTAAAGGAATTCAGGAAAGATACTTACTAGCCACCTCTAGAAGAGTAAATGTAAACATTAATGAAAAGTTAAGATTAGTTTCTGTTGACATAAACTCTAAGTCAGTTGAGAAAAAGTCACCAAAAAGTACACAAAGTAAAGTAAAAGAAAGTAAAGAAAATAAAAGTATAAAACAAGAAGAAGAAAAAAGCGTGAGTACGACTAACTTCTTTGATAAAAATATCGCTCCCATAACCGAAAGGGTTGCTGAACAAATCAAATACTGGGAAGAAGACCTATCCCCAAAGATTGTCATAAGGGCTATGGAAGAAGCAATTGATAATAACGCTAGAAATTGGAAGTACATTAATAGCATTTTGTTGGACTGGAATAACAAAGGTGCCAAGACATTGAATGATGTTGAACGAATCATAAGAGAATTTGAAGAGAAAAAGAAATCCAATCGAAAAAGTCACTATCAAAAACCTCAGTCCAAAGAAGTAGTCCCAGATTGGTTTAAAGACAGGAAAAACAAGAGTCCAGCGCCTGTTCAGATGTCACCAGAAGAATTGGAAGAAACGAAAAAAGAAATGGAAGATGTTTTATCAAAATATCAAACTAAAACAGCGGGTGGTAGTTAATGGCTATTATTGAGCGAAAGAAACAGAATAAATTCGAATCTCAGCAAAACCGCCACATCATCAAGCTGTTTCGTGATAATGAATTGTATTTTTCTAACGGATTACTAGATGAGATTACAGAGCTATACAATGAGGGTCACGAAATTGAAGATATTGCAGAGACTTTTAATAGACCTGTAATAGAGATAATGCTCGCTTTGTTATATCAAGCAATGCAAGAGAAGGTAACTAGGCCATTTGCTTATAGGAGAACCAAATGAGAGAAGTACATGTATTTAATTGCCTGTTCGAGAACGAAAAGGACCAAGAATTAATTTACGTATTCTACGAGGATACTGACGGATATATACACTATCACTATTGTGATGATGGTACACAGCAAATTTACACCATGACTAGCAGACAATTAAGCAATTATAAACGAGTTTGGTAGGAGGGGAATAAGGGTGAATGAACAGGAAAGGTTGGAAGAAGTAAAAGAAGCAATCGCACATCAACTGGGATTAACTGATAGTTGGGTTGATGGTACTTATTTGTATCATTTGACAAGGTCAAAGAGTGCTTTCTCGGTTGGAACAATGACGTTAAATGACTTTACCGAAATAGATGAAGAACTTTTAGATG
This sequence comes from Ornithinibacillus bavariensis, assembly GCF_050433565.1. Lineage (NCBI taxonomy): Bacteria > Bacillati > Bacillota > Bacilli > Caryophanales > Bacillaceae > Ornithinibacillus > Ornithinibacillus bavariensis. The sequence goes on along the minus strand of NZ_JBNPWZ010000003.1, from coordinate 225,539 downwards.
ATATTTTTGAAGCTGTTAAACCTTTCTTAATCCATCAAGCAGAAGAAAAGATACAACTGGAAGAACGTGTGAAAGAGTTGGAATTAGATAGGGATGATTGGAAAGAAGAAGCTATGAAGCGTTCAAGGCGTTGGGAACAATCAGAAGAAGAGCATAGGGAAACAAACGAATTGCTAATTTCTACCGTTAAGCAAAACCAACGCTACAAACAAGCAATAGAAGCAGGGATAGGAATAGCAAAGGGAAATGTTTTAGCTTGCCCTGCTTGTAGTGATATTGAAATTATTTTAAACAAAGCCTTACAAGGTGATACCAATGCCTAGAACATTCACGAAAAACGATAGGTATCGCCCAATAGTCACTGTAAAAAAGGTAAAGGGTAATACACCAACAGTTCTGGTTGTTAGTGGAAGAAGATATGTATTAGAGCCAGAAGGAAAGCGAAGGTGAAGCATGAGTATAGCGTTAATACATTTGATTTACCCAATGTATCTGTATCCGATTTATGTGGACAAGCCAGAGACTATGGTTTCAACGGCAATTGTTGAAGTAGAATGGCAGGATTTTGTAGCAACTGCCTACGTCTCAGATTGTGAAGGCTGCACTGGAATAACCATGAGTGGCTATGACGTAAGAAATACGATTTACAGCCCAGAAGGCTACCGAGTAATTGCTGTTGATCCTAACTTCATCCCATTGGGTACTCTAGTAGAAATTGAAGCAAATGGAGAAAGGTTTAAAGCAAAGGCTATGGACATTGGTGGAGCCATAAAGGGTAGAAAGATAGATTTATTGATTGGCAGTGTGTCTGATGCTTATAAGTGGGGAGTTAGAGAAGTTAGGTTGAGGGTGATTAAGTGAATAACCTATCAGAATTGGAATTAAAGATTTTACAACATTGTGCAAATAAAGGTTATACCTATGCAGCCTTAAACGGAAGTCATGTAAGAGTACTTGAGGGAAATGAAAGACCCATCTTAAAAGGCGCTATGCATAGGGTTGAAAGTGATAAAGAAACATATTTTGGAGAAACATTATTCATTCCTGGACTATTCCAAGATGTAGGTTATGAAGTCATTGAACTAAAGGATGTAACAGAACAGTTGAGTCTCTTTTGATAAAAAATGCGAAGTAAAAGGAGAATGACTATGGAGAAAATGCAAGTCGTTAAAAGGTTAAAGTTATCAGAATTAGCAGATGATGTCGAAGTGTCAATTGAAGAGTCAAGCACAGTTTATACAGTAGCAGAATTGAAACATGAAATTCTTGAAATAGGAGAGCCACATCATGAATCTTCAAACTGGTATACAATCACTCGCAAACGTTGGAAACCCAACGCAATGCATATGGTCGAAAACTATATTGAAAGAGAGTATGACGAAATGTATGAGGATTGGGATAGCAGAGCAATGGATTGCTTGACTGATGAAGTGGTTAGTAAAATCCAATCCATCTTGGATAAAGCATTTGAAGGTGACTATGCAACATTGTATTGGACTTGTGAGGACAGAGTGGAAATCGACATACAACCACCACCCGTTGTTAATGCATAGTACGGGGATGAAGTGAAGGAGGGTAGCTATGAAAGTATTCAGGCTAAATGAGTATGATTGGGTTTATGCGGAAAATAAAGAACAAGCTCTTGAATGGTATATGAAACAAACTGGATTGGAAAAAGATGAAGCATACGACAAATATTACTTTGAAGAAATTGATCCAAATATAGGTACTACATTAGTCCATATTGATGAATTACCACTTGAAGAGCAAAAAACTACTCAACAAATGATTAGACAAGGAAATAGTTTATGGGCTAGAAGAACATTTGCGCAGGTAATAGAAAGTGAAAAACTTATAGCGCCTTGTATCATTGCTTCAACAGAATATTGATTTAGGAGGTAAACCTATGAATCTACAATATTTATTCGAAATACAAGCAGGATTGGATGCCCATATCATGGAAGAACATCCCGAATTAAAAGGGCAGGACAACCTTGATTGGAAAATACTAGCTTTACAAGTAGAGTTAGGCGAATGTGCTAATGAGTGGCGCGGGTTTAAGAAGTGGAGTAAGGACCAGGAGCCAAAAACAAAAGGAGATTGGTTGAAGTCAACTGGAATTGAAAATGGCAGATTCATAGATGTCTACGAAAACCCACTCCTAGAAGAATACGTTGATTGCTTACACTTTATTTTGAGTATTGGGTTGGAGTTAGATGTAAAAGAGGTATCTCTTAAAGAAGTTCAACGAACGGATATAGTGTTTATGTTCAATGAACTATTTGAAATAACTAGTAACCTTAGGAACTTTTACACAAGGATAATTGAATATGATTGGTTGGTTACAGAGTTTGTTAAATTAGGCGAAATGCTAGGCTTCACTTGGGAACAGATAGAAACTGCATACCTGGAAAAAAATAAGGTGAATCACGAACGGCAAGTAAATGGATATTAGGGAGGAATAAGAATGAGCAAAGATTATGTAGAGATTGATGGTAAAGAAATCAGAGTGTTTCAAATATGCGAGTCTGATGCAGTGGCAGCAGAACGCGAAGAAGATGCTGTCAAATGGTATCAGAAGTTAACTGGATTAGAAGATGATGAATTATATGCTCCAGAGGATATTGAAATTGTTGACCCAGAAAAGGAAGTTCTCAATGGTGAAGATACAAAAGAAACAATAAAAGTAAGAGAAATAGTAAAAGAATACTGGACTGGCGAGCCATTCATAGCAGTAACAGAATATTACTGAGGGAGGGGAGAATATTGAGCACTTGCAAACGTTGTAACAGACCATTAAAGACTACTAAAAGCATTGAAGTCGGATTTGGCCCTGTCTGCAAGAAAAAGCATGATGAAGCCGAAGCTGAGTTCTTGAAAAGGCAAGTCACTATTGATGAGGAATTAACATACCAGGAGAAGTTGAGAGCATGATTAATTACGGTAAACGAGGGCAAGCATTCGAAAATCTACTAAACTACTCCAATGAGTTGTACAAGCATAAAGGTATAGCAATTATCAACAAACGACCAACACCTATGAAGATCATCGGCAAAACAAGAGGAAATCAACACATCTGTGTATTTGATAAAAAATCAACGGTGGATTTTGACGGAATATACAACGGGAAGGCAATAGCTTTTGAAGCAAAGTCTACTAATGAAAAAAGGCTACCATTCAGCATTATTACAGATGAACAGATTAAATATCTAGATACAGCCGAGAACCAAGGTGCGATATCATTTCTAATTGTTGAAATGAAGGTCACTAGACAGGTTTTCTTAGTACCTAATGGTATGCTTCAAAAATACGTAAGAGAAGCTAAAAACGGTGGCAGGAAGAGCATTCCACTACGTGATTTAGAAGTATATGCACATCTGGTTAAATCGCAAAACGGCATTCCGTTAGATTATCTCTCAGTGGTTGATAACTTAATTTATAGCGAAATTAGTTAAAAATATAAAGGCTCTAGGGCGTTTATACATAGATTAATAGATTTAGTCATCTTAGAAAGAAAATGCCCTAGAAAGGTTTTAAATTAATTTTAGGAGGGTGAGGAATGAGAGAGGTTAAGTTTCGAGCAAGACTCGATAAACAATCATTTCCGAATTCTTATAACAAGGGTTGGGTGTATGGGTTCGTCTCTAAATACGAGGGCGATTGGTGTATCGATACTTACGGAAATGATGGAAGTTTTGTAAGGGATAATCAGTTTTTACAAATCGATGGTGAAACTATAGGACAATACACAGGACTAGACGACAAGAAAGGAAAAGAATTATTTTTTAACGACGTAATCAATATCTACTTAGAAAAGAAAAAATTTGGTGAGTACGTATTCAAAAACAGTTTAGTTTCTAAGTTGGGGCATTTGGTGTCTTTGTACAATTTAATCCACGACAACGGAGCAAGTTTTGAAATTATCGGAAATCGTTTCGAGAATCCAGAGTTATTGGAGGGGTCAACATGCAACAGCTAACAATCATGATTTTATTACTAACGGTTTTAGTCTACGGAGTTACTCTGATAATTTACCGAAAGGCATATGCTAAAGCCAAACAGCAGATTAAGGATCTGGAGAGAGCAAATAGAAATTACTATATGGAGCAAAGGAGGCAGTCTAGTGAATACTTGCATTGAGTGTGGGAGCAAAGCAAGAAACAAGCGCAGTGTCTTATGTGAAAAGTGCTTCGAATCAGCATTAAAGAAAAAAGCTTAACAACAAGGAGGTCTTGAAGTGGGGCAAGGCAAAACAGCGGAAATTAAATTGGATGAAGATGCAGTATTTGTAGTTAAAAAAGGTGTATTAAAAGAATTACCAAAACCACCAAGTGGATTCGGAGAACAATTCATTACATGGCAGGATGGGAAAATTCAAGTAGAGAAAGTTAGTTATACAGTTAAATAAGCTACTGGAACAACCAGGGCACTGACAAGCGTAAAATTGCGCTCGTTGGTGTCCTTTTATTTTGGGGGTCGATTAGATGAAAGATTGGATAGGTAAAATAGAACAAGACTTGCAAGAAGCAGAAGAGTGGAAAGAATATTCACGTACTCCATTATCGAATGAAGAAAATGAGTTTCTTAGGAAAATGCAATACAAACTAAAGTGGGTAATTAATCCATACAGGAAAGATAAACGGACTGGGGTTATTAGTCCGGTAAAACGAAGTGAATATGCAAAACAACTGTTCAAAGTGGGGAGTGGTTGGAGTGAACAAGCAGGACATCGAAAACATTCTTAAAGATTATCATTGGATGTTAAATAGTATTAAAATCATGCGAGAATCAATGAAGGATGCAGGAGAAGGCATCACAGCACAATATGGAATTGAATCAACATTACCAAGAGGAAAAGGGAATACATCTGATCCAGTCCTTAGCGAAGTAGTTAGACGTAATAAATACTGGAGAAGTGTTCATGGATACGAGAAGAAAGTTGCTATTATTCAACAACGGATTCACTTAGTCCATGATCAGAAGGAAAAAGAAGTGCTGCATTGGATTTTAGAAGGCAAGAGCTACCGCTGGATATCAAGGCATATGGGATTATCAGAAACGCACATCAGAAGGATTAAAGATAGTATCGTGTCGCAAATGGCGCATATGTCGCAAACGGCGTAGATGGCGTGAATTATTATTTTTTAAAAAATAGGATTATCATGGAAGGCAGGACGGAGAGGTTTAAATCTCCAATCCTATACCTCCTTTCTATAGCTCATCAGACAATCGGTTTGGTGAGCTTTTAATATTGCGAGAAAAATAGTAAATCTTCTCTTTTTTGTCATGATTTAATTTATACTAATCATAGGGGGGAAAGAGATGAATAAGAAAATAATTGAGATATTACCTTGGTTTATATTAATTTCGTTAGTTATATTAGATATAATTATGTATATAGGCATAATTAAAATGTTCTTTGGATTTGGCATGGATATTATAGTTGGATTATTTGGATTAGTTGGTGCAATTTTAACAGGAGTAGTAACCTTGATTGGCGTTAGGATGGGAATGAAGTCATCTAGTGAAAATTTGAAATTGTCTTTAGAATTTCAAGAGAAAGCTGACTTTATTAATTCGGCTCCATTAAAAATAAGATCCGTACATTCAGCGATAAAAAAATTAAACGAACTTGCTAATATGGTTTTGGTAACCAAACAGAAAACTGATAAAGATCTAATTGACATCCAAACTCTTGTTGAAGAAATATTAGATGAAACATCAAAAGTTAACGGTATTGTATTCTCTTACATAGAGCCCATTGATACTGAGATTAATTTGGTTTTTGTTCCTGAGTATAAAAAATTGCGCACTCGGGATAAAGAGGGATTCTTTAAATTGGATTTGGAAAAGGCAACAGAACTGGAGAAAGAAACCTATAAAACTATTGAGGAAACTATAGAAATTCTAAGAACAGAAAAATTAAAACTTCAAAGTGATTATAGAAAAGCAATATATAATATTTCTTAGCACCCAATGAGGTGCTTTTTCTTTTGCATAAAAATATAAGGGCGGTGGTGATATGCCATGAGTAAGAAGAAATTAACAATAAAACAACAGAAATTTGCTGATGAGTATATCATCACTGGGAATGCAACAGAATCAGCTATTAAAGCAGGTTATAGTAAGAAAACAGCTAGAGCTATAGGAGCAGAAAACCTAACAAAACCTGACATTAAAGAATATATAGAAAATAGACTTGAAGAATTGGCTAGTGAAAGAGTTGCTGATCAACAAGAAGTAATGGAAACACTAACTAGGATATTGCGAAGAGAAAGCAAAGAAATGGATACGGTTATTGTGAAAAAGGCAGAAACAATCCCTTATACAACGGCATCTGGTAAAACAAGCGAAAAAGTCGTTTATAATGAATATGCAGAAACTGTTTATCTTGATACGAAAAATAGCGATGTAAATAAAGCAGCCGAACTACTAGGCAAACGCTATGCTATGTGGACCGAAAAACAACAGATAGAAAATATTACTCCGGTATTTGTGGAGGATGTGCCGGATGATGACGATTAAGGAACCAAGGATCTCAATCAAACAACAGATTGGAAAAGGCTATAACCGTTTTTGGAATAATAAACAGTTCTACCGAGTTGTAAAAGGTTCAAGGGGTAGTAAAAAATCAAAAAACACAGCATTGAATTATATACATCGGATTATGAAGTATTCATGGGCGAATTTACTAGTAATTAGGCGCTATTCTAACACTAACAAGCAATCGACATACACAGATTTGAAATGGGCTGCTAACAAATTAAAGGTTGCCCATTTATTCAAGTTTAATGAATCCATGCCAGAGATAACTTATCTACCGACTGGACAGAAGATATTGTTCAGAGGTCTTGATGATCCATTAAAGATTACTTCTATTTCTGTTGATGTAGGGATTCTGTGTTGGGTGTGGGCAGAGGAAGCATACCAACTAGAAAGTCCAGATGCATTTGATACAGTAGTTGAATCTATTCGTGGTTCGCATGATGATCCAGAGTTCTTTAAACAAATTACACTCACGTTTAACCCATGGTCTGAACGCCACTGGTTAAAGCGTGAGTTTTTTGATGAGGAAACAAGGCGCAATGATGTATTTGCTATTACAACAACATTCAGAGTTAATGAATGGCTGGATCAAGTGGATAGGAAGCGATATGAAGATTTATATCGAACGAATCCTAGACGTGCCAGGATTGTTTGTGATGGTGAATGGGGAGTTGCTGAAGGACTTGTATTTGAGAATTTCGAGGTTAAAGAGTTTGACCCAATCGAGAAAATAAAACAGATACAGGAAACCACTCATGGTATGGACTATGGGTTCACCAATGACCCTACTACTCTGGCAAGTTCTATTATCGATTTAAACAACAAAGAAATATGGATATATGACGAGCATTACGAAAAGGCAATGACCACACAGGACATTTACAACATGCTTGCTGAAAAAGAGTTGTTAAAGGCCTCTATAACTGGTGATAATGCCGAGCCGAGATTAATTAAAGAATTAGTTAGTAAGGGTGTTCGTCGATTACATGGTTCTGTTAAAGGAAAAGACAGTATCATGCATGGTATTAATTTTCTTCAAGGATTCAAGATTTATATTCATCCATCATGTGAACATACCATTGAGGAATTTAATACCTACACATTTAAGCAGGACAAAGAAGGTAAATGGCTGAACGAGCCTATTGATGAAAATAACCACATCATTGATGCTCTAAGGTATTCAATGGAGCGTTACCACTTAGGTAAGAAGAAGGATACTAAAGAAAAATACAAAGCATTACAGTCTCTAGGATTGTAGGAAGGAGGAAATATGCCAGAATATAAAAAGCGATTCTCAGATGAAGCAAATAAACAGTACACATATTCGAGTGCAGAAGAACTTATAAAAAATACGGATGATCTTGCGGAAATAATTAATCATCACATGTCCAATCAGAGACCACGATTAAAGGAATTGCGAGAATATTATGAGGGTGACAATACGACTATTTTAGAAGAGTCACGAAGAAAAGAAGAACATCTTGCAGACCATCGAGCAACACACGCATTCGCTGAATATGTAAGTAGCTTTATTCAGGGCTACCTGGTCGGTGTTCCACTCAAAACAACGTACAAAAATGAAAAGATTAATGATTTATTAAGAGAGATTAACCGAACAAATGATGCAGATGAGCATAACAGTGATTTAGTATTAGAACAATCAATTTATGGCCGTGCTTACGAGCTACTCTATCGTAATCAAAATGACGAAACCAGATTCACAGTTTTAGACGTCTTAGAAACATTCGTTATTTATGACGATACAGTGGAGATGAATCCAATTGCGGGAGTAAGATACTTCAACAAGCAATTTAAAGAGGATGAAATACTGGTTACAGTATATACGGATACTGAAATCCACACTTTCGACATGAAGGAAAATGAATTATCTTTTATCGAGAAAAAACCACATTCATTTGGCGGAGTACCGATTATTGAATATCAGAACAATAAATTTAGACGTGGCGATTTCGAAAAGGTGCTTAATTTGATTGATCTATATGATTCTGCAGAGTCAGATACTGCTAACTATATGACTGATTTCAACGATGCCATGCTTAAGATTGTGGGAAACTTAGATATTGATATTGATACTGCTAAAGAAATGAAAGAACATAACATTTTAATGCTTCAAACAGAAATGGATTCAGATGGAAGAGCAGGACAGGCTGATGCAGACTACATTTATAAAAAGTATGATGTTGCAGGTACAGAAGCATATAAGGACCGTATAAAAAACGATATTCATATGTTTACCTATACACCAAATATGAATGATGAAAAGTTCTCAGGTGTTCAATCCGGGGAAGCCATGAAATATAAACTGTTTGGATTGGAGCAGAAACGGGCCACAAAAGAACGTTTGTTTAAAAAGTCTCTACGTGATCGTTATCGTTTAATCAACAACATTTCTAGTATTGCAGCAGAAGGAACATTCGATGTGAATGACATTATTATCACGTTTACTCCTAATTTACCGAAATCACTTCGAGAAGAAATTGAAGCATTTGTGAAATTAAATGGCGAGCTATCCGAGGAAACCAAATTAAGCCTACTGTCGTTTATCGAAAACCCTCAAGAAGAAATGGAACGAATGAAAAAGGAAAGTCCATTAAATCAAGCAGGGAAAGATATGTATCAATTTCCAAATCAACAGGAGGGTGAAGATGGAGGTTCAGAATCGATTGAATCTACAGCTAAAACAGAAGATGAAAAGGCATTAAACGGTGCACAAATTACTAGTGTACTGAAGATTATTGAAGGCATCAAAGGTGGCTTAATCACATCTGAACAAGGAATTGCATTATTAATCGACGGTTTAAAGATTGACGAAACTGCAGCTCGAAAAATAATCAGTGAACAGTAGGTGAAACTATGGATTACTGGAGATTAAGAGAACTTGAACATATCGAAAAACAAATCAAAAATGATGCCGTCCTTGCTCAAAGAATAAGACAAAAATACATGCAGGCTATGGATGAAATTCAAAATCAAATAGAAGCCTTTTATGGTCGTTATGCCGAAGCAGAAGGAATTAGTATGCAAGAAGCTAGAAAACGTGTCAGTAAGCTTGATATGGACAAGTATAGTGAAAAAGCAAAGCGTTATGTAAAAGAGCGTAACTTCACTAAGCGAGCAAATGAGGAAATGCTCTTATACAATGTGACGATGAAAATAAACAGGCTTCAATTGTTGCGTTTGAACATTGAATTAGAATTATTAGCTGCTGGAAGCGATGAGGAAAGAATTTTACTTGAACAATTAAATAAACAGGCAAGAAATGAGTTTGAAAGACAAGCAGGAATCTTAGGTGAATCAATAAACTACAACGAAAGGCACATAAATTCAATCGTTAATGCTTCATTTCTAAGTGCTACATGGTCCGATAGGCTTTGGGCAAATCAAACCGCCTTACGTGCCGAATTGGACAAGTTATTGCACCGTGGTATTGTGCAAGGGAAGAATCCAAGGGAACTGGCTAGGCAGTTGCGTAAGACGTTTAATACTAGTATTTCAAATTCGGAAAGATTACTAAGAACAGAAATGGCAAGGGTTCAACAAGACGTATTCCAGGACAGCATGAAGCAGGCTAATATCGAGCAATACGAATATATCGCAGAGCCAAGTGCATGTTCCATCTGTGCTGCACTTGATGGAAAGATATTTGATTTAAAGGATGCAGAGGTAGGAGTGAATGCCTTTCCGATGCATCCTAATTGTCGTTGCTCACAAGCAGGATATGTAGATCGCGAGGAATGGGATGCTGATTTGAGAAGGAGGAGATTATAAATGATACCGAATCAAGTAAAAGTAGCAGGTATTGAATACAATGTTACAGAAATCGAAGGAATAAACGACCGTTTCAATACATTGGGACAGATTAACTATCATATAGGGTTAATCGAATTAGATTCTCAACTTAATCAAACAAGAAAAGAACAAGTTTTTGTTCATGAAATTTTACATGCTTGTTTCTTTGAAGCTGGATACGAGGAACAGGATGAAGATATGATTAACCGAGTTGGAATTGTACTTTATCAAGTGTTAAAAGATAATAATCTCACTTTTGAATAGAAAGGAAGTGATCTGTATCTCCTAGTTACCAGGTGCGGTAACCGTTTGTAAATAAAGAAAGGGTGTTTTTATGGAAATTTATAGACATAAAGGTCATACAGTATACCGTTTCGCTAGAAGACTTTTGATGTTTAAGAACCATAGCAAGATGATGTTCTGGCATAAAGGGAAATTAGTGAGGAATCACAGATTTATCATTAAACCTCACAAACAATGGCGATATTTTCATTGGTTTATTAGACAGCCTTTTTTCTATTTTGAAAGGAATAACGGCGGAATTTACTTAGGAACGCCAAACAGATATTTTTTACTTCAAAGAAGATAACATGCACCTAGCAGTCAAGCGTTAGGTGCTTTTATTATTAAAAATTAATCGTACATGGGTTTTACAAGCTTAATAGAGTAATTGCATTTAGAAAGTCGTAAAAGGGCTGAAATGGCGTTTTTGGGGCTTTTTTAAATGCTATGAAATTGATAGGGAGTAAAACGTGTGTGGGAAAAGGAGAATGAACATGAAAAACAAACTTGAAAAAATGAAAAATGTTATTGATAGCAAGAAATTAAAGTTTCCAGAGCCATTAAAGTTAAATTTACAGTTCTTTGCTGAATCAGGAGATCCACAAGACCCTCCAGCGGATCCGCCAGCCGACCCGCCAACTGACCCAAAAAAGTTGGAGTTAACGGAAGAAGAGCTTCAAAGAAAGATTGAATCTGAGTCTGACAGAAAACTAGCAAGTGCCTTAAGTAAAAAGCAACAAGAATGGGATGCCCAGCTTCAAACAAAAATTGATGAAGCAATAAAAGAGCAAAAACGCTTATCTAAGTTATCTGAAGAAGAAAGAAAAAATGAAGAGTTAGAACAACGAGAAAAGGACCTTCAAAAGCGTTTGGCAGAGCTTGAAAGGAAAGAGTTAAGAGCAGATGCAGTAGCCGACTTAAAAGAAAAAGGACTACCTTCTGAATTCGCTGATTTTCTACTTGCTGAAAATGCCGAAAAGACTCTTGAGAACATCAACAGTTTAAAAAAGACTTTCGATGATGCGGTAAACGCTAAGGTAAAAGAGGCTTTGAGACAAGACACTCCACCAGCTGGGGGCAGTTCATTAACCAATAAAAACCCATTCAGCAAAGAGCATTTCAATTTAACTGAGCAAGGCAGACTTCTAAGAGAAAACCCAGAGCTTTATAAAAAATTAAAGGCAGAAGCCAATAAATAAACGAAAAGGATGATGAAAATTGACTACACGTATTGCTGATGTAATTCAACCAGAGGTATTTACTGAATATGTAATTCAAGAAACAACGGAACAATCTGCTTTGGTACAAAGTGGAATTATTGAAAATAACGCTGAATTTGATGCTTTAGCAAGTGGTCCAAATACACTTGTTAATATGCCATTCTGGAATGATTTAGATGGTGAAGAAGAAACGATTAAAAATGAGGGCGATTTAACTGCTGCTAAAATCACATCTAATAAAGACGTTGCACGTAAACAAGGTCGTGCTCGTATGTGGGGAGCTAACGGTCTATCTGCATTGCTATCTGGTGATGATCCAATGGGTGCGATCGCTAAATTAGTTTCTAAGTATTGGATTCGTCGTGACCAAGCAATGTTACTTGCAACACTAGAAGGTATTTTCAAAGGTAAAAATATGAATGGAAAGGTCCTTGATATTTCTGCTTTAGCCGGAACAGATTCATTACTAGACGGTGATAGCTTCATAGATGCAACTCAACTAATGGGAGATGCAAAAGGACTTCTTACAGGGGTAATGATGCACTCTGCTGTTGAAGCATATCTTGCTAAGCGCCAATTGATTGAATACGTCCAAGAGGCAGGTCAATCTGACCGTATTGGGTACTTTATGAATAAACGAGTAATCGTCGATGATGGAATGCATTATGATACAGCGAATAAAGTTGGCTCTATGTATCTATTCGGAAGTGGTGCCATTGCCAAGGGTAACGGTTCTCACCCTAATATCATTCCAACAGAAATTGACCGTAACAAGAAGTCATCTTCTGGCGAGGATTATCTAATCAACCGTAATATCGGTATTTTACATCCTCGTGGAGTGAAATGGACTGAAACAACTGTAACGGATGAATTCCCTACAAATGCAGAACTTGCAACAGGAAATAACTGGGAGCGTGTTTATGATCCAAAAGCAATTCGTATTGTGAAATTCCAGTTCAAGACGGAAGCCAATCCAACAGGAGCATAAGGAGGTAATTTTTTATGTATGAAGTAATAAAAGACTTTACCGATTTAGAAGATAACAATCATGTATACCGTGCGAGGGACCCATTCCCTCGTGACGGTGTGGCAGTATCAAAGGAACGTATTGAAGAACTTGCATCCACAAACAATAAGCGTAATGAAGTTCTTATTAAATCTCTTGAAGATAATCAGAATCCACCAGATCATGACGAGAATGGTGGAAGAAAAGAAAATCAAGAATTCCCTAAGCACACTGGCGGGGGATATTTCGAACTGTCAAATGGTGAAAAAGTACAGGGTAAGGATGCAGCTATTGAAGCAGAAGAAGCCTTACATGAGTGAGGTGCAACCAATGATAGAACGTATTAAAACTCTGCTAGGTATTGAGGATAGTTTGCAAGATAAGCCCCTCAATATCATTATCGAGAATGTTACTAGTCATTTGTTGGGTAAACTTCGAAAAATAAATAAGAGTATCACGGAAGTTCCGGCAGATTTGAATTATGTTATTGAGGAAATATCTATACGCCGATATAACAGAATTGGTACAGAAGGAGCAAAGGCGGAATCTGTTGAGGGTCATAGAATTGAATTTTATGACTTAGACAAGGATTTTGCACCCTATCAAGAAATCATTGACGATTACAAGGATGACTCCGAAGATAAGCCCAAGCGTGGAAAGGTGATGTTTATCTAATGCGATTTGATAAACGTATAACCTTCGTTATTGAAACCAATAGCTATTATGACCCTATAAAGGGTGAATACGTAAATGGCGAAGTAATTAAAACAACCAAGCCTTGTAATCTATCAAATTTAGGCATTGAGAGGACTAATGAACTGTTTGGACAGATTGATAAGGTTATTACGGTCGCTAGGCTACAGCGCCCGTACAATGGAAAAATAGACTATGTTTTGATTAATGAACAAAAATACCAAGTGAAACGCCAATCCGATTATAGGAAAGGCATTTTTTACTTGGAGGGTGTTTCTAATGGCTAGGGGTTTTGAATTAAGGGGAGCAGACAAATTAAAAGGCAAATTGAAACGTAATGCTAATTTAGATGATGTTAAGAGGACTGTACAACTGAATGGTACCGAGTTGCATAGAAAATCCCAACGCTTTGCCCCTGTTGATACTGGATTTTTAAAGCGACAAATTAAACAATATTCGCAGGACAATGGATTCACTGCTAAAACTGCAAGCGAGGCTGAGTATTCAGGTTACGTCAATTATGGCACCAGGTATATGTATCCTAGACCTTTTATGACGAATGCGTATTACGAACAACGACAAAAGTTCATACAAGATATGAAACGATTAATGAAGTAGGTGATCTAATGCCAGTTATTGAAAAGTCACCAGATCAAGCGATTCACGATGCTTTGTTTGCCATCAGTCTACAACTTGGATATTCGACGTACAATTACCTACCAGGTAAGGAATCGACATATCCATTTGTTTTTATAGGAGAGGTATTTGAACAAAGCAGGAGCACCAAATCACACCTATTTGGCGATTATCAAGTTACAATTCATATTTATGCTGATGATCCTCAACGTGATAGAAAAACAGTAAGCACCATGCAAAACAACATCAAAAACGCATTCTATCAGTTGAAACATACAAACGGGTATCAAATTATACCAAAAAGGCATAATGGACAAATAATGCTTGATAATTCAACAGGTGTGACGTTTATACATGGAATTTTAGAATTAGATATGACAATAAATTAGGAGGGTTATACCATGTCAGATATGATGCAAGGTAAAAATAAAATTTTGTTATTTCGCAAATTAAGTGATCAAAATAAAGAAGCTGCTAAACTAGCGTTTCAGACGGAGCATACTTTTAGTTATTCACGTTCGTTAGACCGTATTGTCACGAAAGACGGCACTATTGTGAAAGTTGGGGAGCTAGAATCAGAGGTAAGTATTGAAGCGATTCAATCAAAAACAGATCCAGTACGTGATATGCTTCGCCAAGCTGTATTGGATGGTGAAAAACTAGAATTATGGGAAGTTACTGTTGATGAGGATTTAAAACAAGGTGATAAGTATCCAGCAGTTTACGCACAAGGTTATTTAGATTCATGGGAAGATGCTGCAGGTGCAGAAGATGAATCAACAGTATCGGGTAATTTTATTGTTGAATTAGAACCACAATTCGGAATGGCCACATTGACAAAAGAACAAGAGGAAGCTGTTCAATATGCGTTCCGGGACACAACAGCAGTTACCGAACCGGAAGAACCGGAAGAAACACCAGTAGGAGCTTAAGAGAGGGCATTAGCCTTCTCTTTTTATTTTTTTACAATAACGAAAGGTGGAATAATTAATGGAATTTGCTATTAACGGTAAAAAGTTTGAACTTAAATTTGGTATGAAGTTTGCGAGAGAATTGGACAAGGTATTTAAAGTTGATTATCAAGGATTACAATTCGGTATGGGTATCAACATGGCTTTTATGAGCATCCAGCAAAATAACCCCACTGTATTAACAGATGTTATTAAAGCTGCAATCTCACATCATGACGTTGTACCAAATGTAAAAGACATCGATGAGGCGTTGGAAGTTTATGCAGAGGAGAACGATGGGTTTGAACAACTGTTCAGTGACTTAACTAGTGCATTGGGAAAGTCACCAGTAGCGAAATCAACAATCAAGAAGTTTCGGGAAGCAGCAGTAGTTGGAAACGTGGAAGAGTAAACCAATCTCGTGATACTTATAAGCAAATTATTATAAATTGCTTTCGTTATTTAGGTTTTACTAGCTTGCAAGAAATCGAGTTGCTAAGGCTAGAAGAATACTTTTATCGAATGGAAGCTTATAACCTTTCTAGAGTCGATAAAGAGCGTGACATGCACCTTCAAGCTTGGTTAAATAACCAGGTAACATTTACAAAAGAACAAGGCAAAAAACAAGTCCCAGTCTTTAAAAGATTTGAGGACTTTTTTGATTACGAAAAGCGACTTAATGAAGTTGAAGGCAAGAAACAGGGTGCAATCACTCCACAAATGCGGAGGATGGCACGTTTAGCTGCACAAATAAACAATGGAGGGGGGTAGATTGCTATTGCCGAGACTTATTCCGTGGAAGCCTATTTAAAAGCTACTGGTGCGGATCAATTTTCAAATGCTTTTAAGAATGCAGCGAAGAACATAGATGGGTTGGAACGTTCAACAGGTAACGCAGGAATAACAATAGGGAAGCTTATTAAGGCTGCAGGAGGTTTATATGTCCTTAAAAAGGGCTTCGATATGGTTCGAAATTCCATAGATGGAGCTATTTCTCGCTATGACACATTAAACAACTTCCCAAGAGTATTACAACAAATTGGTTTCTCGGCTACTGATTCCAAAAAGGCAATTAATAAGCTGTCTGATGGAATACAAGGACTTCCCACTACATTGGATGATGTTGCAGGAACAACACAAAGAATTGCTGTACTTACCAATGATTTGGGTGGTGCAGTTGATACAACACTAGCATTAAATAATGCATTTATTTCATCCGGTTCAAATGCAGCTAATGCTTCCCGTGGACTTGACCAGTATGTTCAGATGTTGTCTAAAGGTGAAGTTGACCTGCAATCTTGGAGAACTTTACAGGAAACAATGGGTGTTGCTCTTAATGATGTTGCAAAAGCTTTTGGTTATGCAGGAGCTTCAGCACAAAACGACTTATACGAAGCATTAAAAAGTGGAGACATTACTTTCGATCAGTTTAACAAAAAGCTTATTGAGTTAAACAATCAAACAGGTGGATTCGCTGACAGGGCACTTACAGCATCTGGGGGTATTAGAACAGCTTGGACTAACATGAAAACCGCCGTTGTCCGTGGAGTAACGAATATAATTGCTGCCATTGATGAATTTTTAGCTGATACATCACTTCAAAGTATAGAAAACATTATTACCAACATGGGGAAAAAGTTTTTTAATGTTTTAGATGGTATGGCTAAAGCAGTTAAGCCAACTGCAAAAGCTATTGCTGGATTGTATAAAGCTTTGAAACCACTTGCTCCTGTAATTGCTGGAGTAGTAGCAGGTCTAGTAGCATTTCAAATTGTGACAGTATTAACGCCAGGAGTAAAGGCTTTAGCTGGTGCTATTGCTCTACTGAGGAACCCTCTATTTTTAGCGCACTATGGATTTTTAGCATTAAATGCATCTATAAGAGCAAACCCTATTGGGTGGATTGTGGGTTTATTAGTTGGATTAGTAACTGTGATTACAATCTTGTGGAAAACTAATGAGACTTTCAGAAACATTGTTTTATCTGTATGGGGTGCAATTAAGTCAGCATTTAAATCAATGGAGACAATAATAAGTGCAGTAGCTGGATATTTTGTTAAATTAGGAAGTAGCATTAAGCCATTTATTGGTTCTTTAAAGTCAGGAGCAGTTAATGCTTTTAATAAATCGATGGATTGGCTTGGTAACATAGTTGGTGTTGTTTCAGGTTACTTTTCTAGATTTAAAGATTCCATTAATTTAAAGGGTGTTTTAACCGCTTTAACAGGTCCATTAGTTAAAGTAGGAACAATGCTATTAGGAATTTCAGGACCAATTGGATGGTTGATTAGTGGATTTGCATTCTTAGCAACAAAAACTAATATCCTTTCAGATGTGATTAAAGTGTTTAAAGGTGAAATGGAGTTTAGTGAAGCAATAAGTAATGCTGCTGATATGTCTGTAGGGTTTATTAATAACATGACTGACATGTTGGTTAAAGCGATCGATGTAGGTGCTGATATAGTTGTAAAATTAATTGAAGGTATTTCTAAATCTTTACCTGGTTTAGTTGAAAAAGGTGTTGAAATACTTACTAAAATAATTGATACAATAGTTGCCCAATTACCAAAACTTCTTGGTATCGGTGTTGAAATATTAACAAAGTTAATTGACGGCATTGTAACAGCACTACCAACAATAGTAGGAGCTTCAACTAAAATAATACAAACTTTAGTAGAAACAATCACTTCAATGCTACCGACATTAATTGAAATAGCAACTACTGTGCTAACTACAATTCTTGATACATGGGTATCTATGTTACCAATGCTGATTGAAATCGGCATAACTATTTTAACAACATTAATAAATGTATTCATTGAAAACTTACCAATGATAATAGAAGCAGGAATTACTATACTCACAACGCTTTTAGATGTCTTTATGGAGAACCTACCGATGATTATTGGTGCAGCTATAATGATTATAACAACCCTTATTGATGTGCTGATAGAAAACTTGCCTATGATTATTGATGCAGGAATACAACTTTTAACAGCTTTAATTGATGGTGTAATTGAGATTTTACCAGCATTAATTGATGCAGCATTATTAATCATTACAGCACTGTTTGAAGCGTTAATTGATAATCTACCTGTAATTATAGATGCTGGTATTAAAGTGTTGATGGCACTAATAGAAGGTATAATAGATGTCCTTCCAATGTTAATTGAAACGGGCTTGGAGTTAGTTGTTAAGTTAGGAGGGGCTTTAATTAAAGCTTTACCTCAAATACTAGAAGCCGGTGTGAAAATTGTTTGGGAACTAATAAAAGGGCTTGGTAGCATAGTATGGGAACTGCTAAAAGCTGGTGGCGAGCTAGTAATGAATATTATAGAAGGAATAGGTAACTTCTTTAAAAACATTTTTAATAAAGGTAAAGAGTTAGGTGGAAAGGTTTTAGATGGCCTTTTAAATATTCGTAAGAAGTTCTTAGATGCAGGGAAAAATATTGTACAAAGTATTGCTGATGGTATTAAAGGAGCAATAGGAAAAGTAAAAGATGCTATAGGAAAAGTAACCCAAAAAATACGTGATTTCTTGCCATTCTCTCCTGCTAAAGAAGGTGCTTTGCGTGACATCATGAAAATACAGATTCCTCAATCGATTGCTGAGTCAATTGATAAAGGAAAACGTACAGCAGTACAAGCTATGGCAAATTTGACAAGTGCTATCAATGGGGAAATGCCTGCAGTTGATATTGGTGGACAGATTGCTAGAACAAACAGAAGTATACAAACAAGTGTTTCTCATTCAGTAAATCAGAATAACGGACGAATTGAAAGCTTGCTAGAAAAAATAGCAAATAGTAATCAAGTAATCATATTAGATAGCGGTGCATTAGTTGGCGCTACCTATAATCAATATGATCGCATGGGTGGTAATCAAACTATGTTGAACGAAAGGTGGGGCAGATAATGTTAGACTTAACTAACGGTTTACCAGAACTGAATAAAATTCAAGAAGGTATTACTCGAAATGGTAAACACTCAAAAGAATTTGGGATGTGGTTAGTGTCCAGGTCTGCCCCAACACCTAGCGAAAAGTTAATCATAGAAAGTGTTCCCTTCATGCAAGGAATATATGACTTTTCAATGATTTTAGGCGAACGAATTTATGAGAATCGCACCTTAACATACCATTTCGAGGTATTAGAACGTGATTATACTCGTAGAAAAGTAGACCGAACTGTATTGGAAAACTGGCTTATGAAAGATGGATATGCGCCATTGTATGATGATCATTCTCCGGGATATTACTATTTAACAAAATGTACGTCTGTTGATGTTGAAGATGCTTCTGGAGGACTAACAGTTACTCTTATATTTGATGCATATCCTTTCAAAGTCAGTTTGCTAGAAGAAGGCAATGATATCTGGGATACATTTAATTTTGAGTTAGATATATCCCAACCTCAAGAATACACTGTAAATGGTAGTTTATCTATTAATCTTTTAAATGTTGGAGCAACAGGAATATCACCAAGTATCATAGCAAGTTCACCAATGGCAATAAGAAAAGGCAATGTAATCTATGACGTACTTCAAGGCGAAAGTAAAAGTGAATCATTTCGTCTTGAAATCGGCGAAAATCCAATGACCATTACAGGTAATGGAACGATATCCTTTAAGTGGCATAAGGAGTTGATTTGATGTATCTAGTAACTATTTATGATGGCCCTAATGACAATGTAGGTACAGTCATTCATTCCCCTTATCCAAGTGGAATAAAGTTAAGCAGTGGCCAAATTAAACTTGTTATTCGTGGTATTTCGGATATGAGTTTTGTAATCAATCCAACTAATCCCGCATGGGGGAAAATAAAACCACTTAAAACTTTAATTGAAGTAGTTGATATAAAGAGAAACAAAAAGATATTCGATGGCCGAGTATTAAAACCAACTGAAAAAATGAGTAGTGATGGAATGTTCTCCATCCAATATGCATGCGAAAGTAAATTAGCTTATTTGAACGACTCTAATCAACGTCATGGTGAGTATCATAATATGACAGTTAGAGATTTTTTTCAGGTCATAATTGATAATCACAATAGACAAGTGGAACCACACAAAAGATTCAAAGTTGGTAATGTTACGGTAACCAATAGCAACGACAATGTGTATCGCTATCTTGGTTACGACAAAACATTTGATTCTATAAACGACAAGCTCATAGACCGCCTAGGCGGTTTTTTATTTTTACGTGAAGAATCCGATGGGATGTATTTGGATTATTTAGAGTCAGTTGGAGAGTTAAAAGAAACTCCGATTAGACTAAGGACCAATCTGAAAAATATGCAAAGAGAAATAGATCCACTGGATGTAATTACTCGTTTAATTCCATTGGGAACTCGGATTGAGAGTGAAGATGAAAACGCAGCAGATATATCGCAAGCTAGGTTAACAATTGCTTCTGTTAATGGTGGAATTGATTACCTGGATGATTTAGAACTACAAGAAGAATTTGGAATAGTTGAGGGTGAGGTAATCTTTGATGATGTAACCCAACCAAATATTTTAAAAACTCGTGGCCAACAGTTTTTAAATAGTCAAAAGGCTTCTAAAACAAGCTACGATGTAAATCCAGTTGATGTATCACTTATCGATTCATCCTTCGAAGCTTTCGAATGCGGGAATTGGCATCGAATCATCAACCCTGTCTTTGAAATAGACGAGCCATTGCAGATTATCGAACAGACCATTGATATTAACGTGCCACAAAACGCTAGTTTAACTATCGGAGAAAAATATAAGACATTAACTCAGTACCAAATTGAAGCAAATAAAAAGACTAAAAGCGTAGCGCAATTAGAGCAAACGGTCGCTAGTCAATCACAAACAATTAGTTCTCTTAAAACCGAGTTAACCCAAATAGATACTTCTGTAAGCGACATTCAACAAGCATTAGAAGATAGCGACTTTCCTGCACTTGAAGATGCGATTGAAAACCTAAACCAAGCTGTTGATAATCTTATTGCTGCAGTTGAAGATATTCCAGTTTATGAGGTTGCAACTCCAACGAAGGATGGATTAATGAGCGCAGTTGATAAGAGAAAATTAGACTTAATTTCTGTGATTAATCCAATAGATTTGGATACTTTAGTCGCAAGAGTGGAGGCACTAGAGAATGCAAGAATCTAATAAAAGCAGAGCTAGATTACTGGCAGAACAAGCAGAACAAGTAAGAATAAAATCAGAGGAACTTCTGAATAGGAGTGAGGATCATGGCGATACCAGAGAAGATAAAGAAACTAGCACACCAGGTGAGGACAGCGATTTACGGTAAGGAAGTAAGGGAATCCATAGCAGAATCCATGGAACTAACTGCAAATGTAGCAGATGAAGCTAAAGTTACAGCAAATGAAGCAAAGGAAGTTACCCAGCAGTTAATTGACGGAAGCTTTGACACAGGTGAGCTAAATACAAACATTGAAGAGAGATTAAATAATTTGGAAAAAGAATATGCTCCTAGGCTATCTGAAGCAGAGAAAGGGATTAGTGATAATAGGAAGTATATAGATGAACAATTAGAGTTAAAACAGCAAGAAATTGAAAATGTAGTTAACAAAATAGAGAGAGTAAAGTTTAAAGATATACAAGAGCCTTTTTATATCTGTCATCGTGGTGGGGCAAATATTTTTCCAGAAAACACCATGGAAGCATACGAGGGTTGTTTGGCCTTGGGTATAAACGTAATCGAACAAGACGTCCAACAGTTGTCCGATGGCACATTAGCGGTTATACATGATTACACTGTAGATCGTACAACTGATAAAACTGGTTCTGTAAAAGATTACTCGACTATGGGGTTTAAAAATCTAACGGTAGATGTTTTGCAAGGGTGGAAAGTTAAAGCTCCTCTGTTTGAAGAAGTATTAGACCGTTTTGGAAAAAATGCAATATACACTCCAGAGTCAAAAGATCAAAAATCAACACAAAAAATAGTGGATGCTCTAATTAAATACGACTTAACTGAGTATGCTTTAATAACCTCTTTTAACATAACGGATTTAGCTCCAGCCGTACATGCAGGAATACCTACACTGTTAGCTACCGACACAAGGCCACCAGAAGAAATAGTAAATTCCGGGGTTAAATATGTAGGGGTATCCACTAATGCAACGGATACTTACATTGAAGATTGCATTAGTGCGGGATTAAAAGTTGTAGTTTGGACAGTAAATCACCGTTATCAACGTGATCGATATATATCACTTGGGGTAAGTGGTTTTTATAGTGATGATCCATTCTATTTATCTGGACTTGTACCTCCTCTAAAAAAAGACCCTTATATGAATCAAATGTTTTATCACGGTATGATTAAATCTTTAACAGAAAGAGGTAAGTTTTCAGATGGTAATCGGTGGGGGTTCTTAGAGACATCCAACTCCAATGCACTAATGGAAGGAAGAGATTTTGTATTGCAAGGATGGGCAGGAGAATTACCAGATACTTTTGTGCTAGAGTTTGATTTCAAAACTGTTAATCATATTTCCGGAGGGTGGCTTGGTGTTCAGTTTTGCACTCGAAATGATATATACAACGATTTTGGAGACGTATCTTATGGGTACAATCTTATTTTAGGACGAAATGGAAATTTTGATTTGTACCGTTCAGACAGTGGTGTTGGAACACGTATTGGCACTTTAACATCATCACCAATTAATGATAACACAATTGTACCTGTAAAAATCGAAGTCACAGCCACTCAAATTATTATAACAAGAAAAGATACAGGAAATTCTATGTCATTTACCGATAGCACATACCGAGAAGGTTACTTACATTTTGGTCGCAAGTGGTCTGCTGGAAATTTTGGGAATGTAATGGTAAATTAAGAGTATGAAAAAAATACTAATATTCCTAATAATGTTATTACTATTTGGTTGTTCTCAACCTGCAGTAAAAAGCACTCATGAAAAAACAGTCGATTTGATTGCCCACAGAGGAGCTAATAATGTTGCTCCTGAACATACCATTACTGCTTATAAGAAAGCAATTCAATTGGGAGCGGACTTTATCGAAATCGACTTAAGAATGACTAAAGACGGTCATTTAGTTGCCATACATGATGAAACTGTTGACCGTACTACAGATGGAAAAGGAGCTGTTTCTAGTTACACTTTAGAAGAACTGCAAAAGTTGGATGCAGGAGTAACATTCGGCGAAGAATTTAAAGGAGAAAAAATACCAACTATAGAAGAGATAATAGATCAATTCGATGATAGTACAAAATACTATATAGAAACACGTTTGGTTGACAAACAACCTATAATGGAAGAAAAGTTGATTAATATACTTTCTGAAAAGGGCGTGATTGATAGAGTTATCATCGGCTCATTTTCTCAAACTAGTTTAAGAAAAGTTCACGAAATAGATAGTGACATTCCCTTAGTATTAACAGTTGTAGGTGACGAAACAATAAATAATATTGATGTAAATAAAGTAAAAGAATTCGCAATAGGTATAGCACCGTATGCTCCGCAAATCAATAAGGATTTTGTTAATAAGATGCATGAATCTGATTTAGAAGTTCATGTATGGTTTGATAATAGCAATGAAAAAGAGTATATTTCTAATGTTATATCCTATGGAGTAGATGCAGTATTTACAGACTTTCTTGATAACACTTTAGAGGTAATGTCACAAGTAATTTCTAAGCAATAAAAATTTAAAGGATTTCCCCCTCCTTTGTCGAATTAAGTAGATTGAAAGGGGGGATTAATGTGAATTTGAAGTTAATAGAAGAAGAAGAAATTCCACATGCAGGATGGGGAGCAGGGAGTGGAAGTGTAATTACAGAAAAGTATGAGTGCCCTTGCGGAAAAGGTATCGTTACTTACGAAAAAGATGACATTCCCGGATTTAGATCCAAAAGTATCTATTGCAACTGTAAAGAATGTAGCAAAATATATGATTTTGAAAGAGGTATAGCAAGTTTGAATAAAAAAGAATAATTTTAAGCATCTCATCTGAGGTGCTTTTTCTTATGTCATAAATTAGGAGGCAGTCATGGATGAAACATTAATTCAATATTTTCTCACGCAGGGACCGTTTGCGGTCCTTTTTGTTTGGCTTTTTTATTCTTCACGTAAGGAAGCGAACGAGAGAGAAAAACAACTCTATCAAACAATCGATGATCAGAATGAAGTATTGAAAGGATTTAGCAGCAAATACGACATTGTTATAAGCAAGTTAGATGATATTGAAGAGCGTTTGCCACCAAGGTAGATGCTCTTTTTTCATTGAAGGGAGGTGATAACTATGTTTGAAATTGCGTTAATTATTGCTGTTGTCTTGGCGCTCACAGAGTTACTTAAACAACTTGGAGTATCAAAAAAATACTTGCCTGTAGCCTCCCTAATCTTAGGATTGCTAGCAGGTGTTTTTTATGTAGGAGGTAGCCCGAAAGAGCAAATCATGTATGGATTAATGATTGGATTGTCTGCAGCTGGATTATTTGACCAAAGTAAGATTGTTACTAAGAAGTAAATTTGCATTGCAGCAAATTCAACTGATTAACCAGGTGGCTAGTCCAAACGGGCAAGCCACTTTATTAATAAAAAATAATAGGAGGAGATTATTTATGGTTAAAATTGCATTAGATGCAGGACATGGTATGAATACACCGGGGAAAAGGACTCCAGAAGGTGAACTAGAGTGGTCTTTTAACAATAAAGTTGTGGTTGCAGCTACCAAATATTTAAACCATTATGAAAATGCTACAATTATTCGGTTAGATGATCCAACAGGAAATAGTGATGTATCTTTAACGGCACGGACAAATAAGGCAAATAGTCAAGGCGCAGATATTTTAGTATCTTATCATCATAATGCAAATACAGGTCAATGGGGAACTTGGACTGGTACAGAAACCTACCATTATCCTGGATCTTCCTCAGGGCTAGCATTGGCAAAGAAAATACACCCAGCAATAGTAGGAGCAATGAGCTTACGTGACCGTGGTATTAAATCAGCTAATTTCCACATGCTTCGTGAGTCCAATATGCCAGCAATACTAATTGAAGGTGGATTTATGGACTCTACTATTGATATTGTTAAAATGCGAAATAATACAGTTATGGACCTTACAGGAAAAGCGTTAGCTGATGCCATTGCTTTATATTTTGGATTAAGAAAAAAGGATAATGGTGGAACAGGTACGTATACTGTAAAATCAGGTGATACACTATGGAGTATTGCCCAAGCCCATAATATGACCGTACAACAATTAAAGGATTTGAATGGACTAACTAGTGATATCATTCACCCTGGTCAGGTCCTTATGGTAGGTGGAAGAGTAGTTTATCACACTGTAGTAGCTGGTGAAACTCTATGGGGTATCGCTCAACAGTACAGTACTACTGTCAATGCTATTAAGAGTTTGAATGGATTGACAAGCGATATTATCCATCCAGGAGATCGTCTGAGAGTAAAGTGATAATTTAAGGATGTAATCTAGAGTATAACTGCTAAAAAGCCCTCTAGTGGAAACAGGAGGGCTTTCTATTCTAATGAAAATGTATTAATGGAGTAAAAAAGTGATGTTTCTTTGCTTACTGGTATGGTGTAATAATAAGTCCTCGAAGGAGGACTTTTACCTCACCAAAGAAGAAACATATGTCATCATCGTACTCCGGTTTTATTACAGCTTTAATAATTACTTTTCCTATTCATTAAATGTATCAGATCTTTATTTAGTCCAAATGCTGGCTATCTTAAACAATTTTTATTGTATTGAATTATAACATGATAGTTATTATTGTTGAACTTTTTGTGTTTTTTTGTATAGCATATCTAATAAACAAAAGATTATAGTAGGGTAAAAACATATAAATAAGAACCTAATTAAGAAAAATTTATTGGTAAGTCTATTTAGATCTAAATAATCGTCATCTAATTGGAAGATTATAATTGCAAGAATGCCTATAATTAATCCTAATAACAAGTGCCCAATTATGTATAACAAATTTTTCACTTTTGACTGAATGCGTATTCTATCTATCAAAACTGAGAATAGTACCCCTACTAGAACAAACGGGGAAATACAAATTACAGAAAACACTATGATTACTAATAAAAGGTCTAAAAGTTCCAAAAATAAATTTCCGCTAGTTCCATTAGTTATGTTAGGATCCATCAAAATAAATATGAACCCAATATTAAATACTGTAATTAATCCTGCAATAATTTTACGTACAATTATTTGTTTCATTTAACAAACCTCTAATCTATTATAATTAAATGGGCTTTAAACAAAGTTAAAGCCCATTTATATTATATACTTTTATATAGAGAATTCAAAATACTGCTGAGGCATTCCAGGAATTAAATAGTATAAACCTCCGCCAGTGTACTTGAATATTACACCCGGTGTCACAAAATCAGTATATGCTACTGCATAATAAAATTCGTGGTTTGGTGCTTTATCATGAGAACCCCTTAATTCTATATCATAGGTATTATATAGAGTACCTTCATAATAATAGGTGAGACCTGGAAAAAGAGAAGAAAATGGGTTTCCTACATTATGGTTAACACGCCACATCATCTTCGAACTAGATACTAAATCCTTTGTCAATTTAATACCAGATGTAGAAGCTTTCTTAGTGTTTACCTCACCATTTTTATACTGGACAGTAACACCTGTATAGGGATTTTGATACAGCTCTTGTCCCATTAGCCAACCAGCAAAGACATCAGATCTAGTCCGGTAGGCGTCAGCATAAAAGTCAAATGACCTATTATCCCCCCCATAGACAGTAGAATTCAATGGATTCTCTGCTCTAGCTTCGGGGATAAAAGTTGTATATCTAAATAGTATTGTATAATTCATTGAAGATGTAGATGATCTGAACATTCTATTTAACTCAGATTGCTTTAATCTTGTTGTTAAGGATTTTGGTAAATCTTTTGAAGTTAACTCTTCCTCGCTGGGATTTTCCTTGTTAGTTTGTATTGTACGTATTAATACGTGAGGCTGAGTGTATACTTCTTTTCTTTGTTCATCAGTTAGTACTAAATTATTTTCCTTGATGTAGTCATCAATTGGTTTTCTTTCTTCTTCAGAAATAATTGTAGCAGACTGTATAGTGTATTGATACTCTTGATCAGGATCAACATCTAGGTCTAAAAATGTTAGTTCCTTTGTTGATCCTATAAGAATATCATTACGATATATTTCATAAACACCATCTTCATCTTCCATTGGACTCCAGGTTAGTCTAACATAATCACTACCTACTTCAGTAGTTAATATATTGTTCAGTTTACCACTATCTAGAGGGTTCGATTCGTTAAGAATATTAGCCCTTTTCGTATTTATTGGTTCTGTGCGAGTTTTAAGGTTTGTAATTTCAATTAAATCATTTTGGGAATTATATGTTCCTATTCTATAATTATACATGTGATCAGACTCAAGGTTAGTATCTACGAAATTTGTCTCTTTGCCTTCCCAAACTAATTCCTGATTCCTATAAACTTTATAGTAATCTCCATCCATGAACCATTCTAGACTAATAGAGTTACTTGTTTCTTTGGATACTATCTTTGAATTTGTTTCTGCCCCTACTGCACTTCCAAAAAATAAACTTATTGATAGTACCGCTACTAAAAGACTTAATATTTTTCGCATAATTCTTCCCCTTTTTATCTTTTAATAATTTTAATTAGTACCTACTTTCCTCCTTCGAAGTTGACTGCCTTTACACCTCCTTATTATTACTCTTTTACTATTTTCGACATTGTGTGACAAAATCCCTTTAACATTAACTTGGGAAAGTTGAGGGTAAAAAGTACTAATAAAGTAAAGAAAACTTTCCTACTTTCCTACTGCAAAAATACCCCTCTTGTTTGGAGGGGTTTTTTTATTGTTCAATATATCTTTAATTTGCCTAAGCTCCTTACTCAAAAAGAAATTCATAAATTCATCCCATGTATGGAAATTGTCAAGATAATAAGCTTTGTCGAAGCACTTACTTTTAGTGGTATGGTTACGGATAGAAATTTTATAGGAAGAGTTGTCTTTGGAGATAGTTATGTAGGCAGCTTCACTATGTACACTGTATCTTAAATGTATAGTGTAATGTCTCCCCAATCTTTCTTGCATTCCCTTCTTTAATTCATATACTAGGTTTCTTAGGTGATCAATTACATAGTTTGGTAGTTTAGCATTTCTCTCTAATTTATAAGATTTGATCCACAATTAATTTCCCTCCTTTTGTTTACAAAATTACTTCATTTTGTCTACTGTTATATTCTAGATGCTAACTTTCATCTCCTTCTAAATACTTATTTTTTCAACTTTTTCCTGAATAGTCGATTTTTGATAGGTAATTTATGAAAAGTTTCCTAATGTCAAGTTGATTAAGGTGGAAACAAATTACCAGTTACAGCAACCAATAACTATAATTACCTATTAATTGGTGCATTACTCTTACCTGTAGGAATTACGATTCTATTTGTAAGAAGAAGCAAAGCATAATAGAAAAAACAATAGTAGATAGCTTCCCAGGTGGTACTGGGGGCTATTTTACTTTCAATCAAATTTAGGGGTACTTTTAATCCAAAAAATTATTAAATACTATATAATATAGTCATATAATCCAAAAGCAAACGGGGGAGTCCATTTTGTTTAATCAAACCAAACCAGAGCTATTAAAATATAGTGAGTATAGGTATGTAGTATATGTCCGGGTATCAACAGACAAAGATAGTCAAAAGGACTCAGTGCCTAATCAAATTGATATTTGCCGTTACTGGTTAGAACAAAATAACTTTGAGTGGAATGATTACTCTGTTTTAATGGATACAGATAAATCGGGAACAATGTTTTTAGAACGTGATGCCATGCAATTGATTCTAGAAAAAGCAAGGAATCGTGAAATAAAAATGGTTGTGTTCAAATCCATTCATAGACTTGCAAGGGATTTAAAAGACGCCCTTGAGATTAAAGAAGTTCTACTTGGCCATGGTGTACGAGTTGTAACTATTGAAGAGGGTTATGATAGTTTAGTTGAAGGTAAAAATGATATGAAATTTGAAATGCACTCTATGATGGCAGCTCAATATCCTAAAACGCTATCAGTGTCTATAAGTTCGGCTTTAGCAGCTAAGGTAAGACGTGGTGAGCATATTGGTAAGGTACCTTATGGATATGAGCGAATTGATAAAAAGTTAGTAATAAAAGAAGATGAGGCAAATGTTGTAAGACAAATTTACAAATGGTACAACGAGGGATTTGGATTTAAGGCTATTACGAATATGCTAAATGATGGTCTTTTATCTGGTGAATTTCTTCCGCCTAGGACAAAAAATACCTGGCAAGTAACTACAGTACAACGAATTATTAAAAATCCAACCTTCTGTGGAATCTTTATTTTAAATCAATACACCACTATTAAAGTGGACGGTAGAAAGAAGCAGATCCGTAATCCTCAAGAGAAATGGATTATATTTGAAGACCATCATCCAGGGATTGTGTCAAAAGAAGTTTGGGAAGAGGCAAATAATAAACCAGTAATAAATAAGAAGAAAAAAATATCTCCTTGGAATGAATTTAGAGGAATGCTTAAATGCGGTAATTGTGGCTCCAACATGATCATCATGCAGTCTTGGCGAAAAAAGAAAGATGGAACAAAGACTAGATGGAGATATTTAAAATGTAGTGCTTATAGACGCGGTGGAGAGAGCCTGTGTAAGAATCATGTTCCAATTACTTATGAGGATTTTCGGGAGTTCATTGTAAAAATTATTAAAGAAAAAGGACAGCAAGTAGAATTTGATTTTAATAGTGTTTTTGGTGCTCATAAGAAACAGCAGATACAGAAATTAAAGAGGTCTATTGAAGAATACCAGACTAAAAGTAAAGATTTATTGGATATTCGTCTTAATAAGTTAATCGATAATAAGGAATTTGAAGAAAAACGAGCTGAGTTAGATAAAAAAATAAAAGAAGCTCAGGATAAATTATTTCTATTAAATAAGGAAGAAAGTAGTACTAAACTAGTGAAGAATATAAAAGAGGCGTTTGATGAAATAGACAAAAAGGACCAGGATATTTATCATGCACTTCAAGTTATCATTGACCATATTACAATCCATTTGGGCGGTGAAATCGACATTCAATACAACTTTGATTGGAAAAAGTAGTATACTATTTAATACTGTTTGATAATGGTATGCATGTCATTTGAAATGTGGTTACGGACAGTTTTTTCGGATATAAACAATTCCTGGGCAATTTCTTTTGTTGTTTTATCTTGAACTAAGAGCTCGAATACCTCTTTTTCCCGTTTAGTCAATAGTTGCTTCGGTTTGTACTCGTTGTCCTTCAAATGTTAACCCCTCCTTGCTGTCATAGAGCTGCAGTACGAAGGGAAATTATTTAGTCACTATTAGCTTATGTGAGTAACACTAAACGGTGCGCACATTTCAAATAAGTATAAAATATATTAATATACCCCAATTTTTTAATTGAATTTCATGATTTTATAAATATAATATAGGTTATTCGAGCTTTTATGATAAAATATGACTATATCGATAGAAGTTCGGGAGGTAAAGACTTGGAAAATCAAATCTCAGAAGAAGCCTTAGCAAAATTAGAAAAAAAACTTCGACACATTGCTGGTGCAATCAAGCAAAATGGTCGAAAGATACTAAATAATTATCCGATAACCAATCCTCAATTTATTGCGCTTCAATGGTTACATGAGGAAGGGGATTTGACAATAGGGGAACTCTCCGCTAAAAATGGCTTAGCATTTAGTACAACAACTGATCTCGTAGACCGTATGGAAAAAAACGAACTAGTGGAAAGAGTACGGGATACGAATGATCGACGTGTTGTACGAATTCATGTACTTGAAAAAGGAAAAAGAATTATTAAAGAAGTTATAATCAAACGTCAACAATACTTAGGTGAAGTATTAGAGAATTTTACAGAAGAACAAACCAATGCATTAATTGAATTACTTGACTTACTTCATGATCAAATGAAAACTATAAATGAAAATTCATAAATAAAAAATAACATCTTAGAAGAGGCGGTCTTTTTGAATAAACCTATTGGAGTAATCGATTCTGGTGTCGGAGGGTTAACAGTTGTTCATGAACTTATGAGACAATTACCTAAAGAACAGCTTATCTATTTGGGAGATACACTGCGTTGTCCTTATGGACCAAGATCAGCAGACGAAATAAGAACTTTCACATGGGAAATGGTAGATTTTCTATTAACGAAAAATATTAAAATGCTAGTAATAGCTTGTAATACAGCTACTGCATATACTTTAGGAGAATTACAGGAGAAATTATCAATCCCAGTAGTAGGTGTTATACTACCAGGTGCACGTGCTGCAATAAAATCAACTAAAAATAACCATGTTGGAATAATTGGGACTGAAGGTACTATCCGAAGTAATGCCTATACTCAGGCACTTCAAACAATAAAATCGGATATCGTTACCTATCCCTTAGCGTGCCCAACATTTGTTCCGATGGTGGAAAAGGGAATCCTTTCTGGTCAATTAGCAGAGAGAACCGTTGAAGAAGCATTATTGCCTTTAAAAATAAACAATGAGATGGATACATTGATTCTCGGATGTACCCACTATCCGTTACTGAAGGATGTGATCCAAGAGTCTATTGGATCACATGTTACACTAATTTCTTCTAGTGAAGAAACGGCTAGAGAAACAAGTGCCATCTTAGAGATGAACCAGTTGTTAAATGATGTTGAGGAACAATTTTCACATCAATTCTATACAACTGGTGATGTAGAGGCGTTTACATCGTTAACTAAACGGATTTTCGATAGTTCAGTAGATAACTTAAAAACGGTATCAATTGAAAAAGCTATTATATAAGCTACCAGCAAAAGCCAAATCATTGGATGTAACCTAGTTAGGTTTACACCGGATGATTTGGCTTTTGTTATGTAGTTTTTAGGAAATCATTTTGTAATTCTGAGACTGTATAGATAAACAGAACAATGGAATACATCGTAAATAATATTACCATCTTATAACATAGTTTCATTTCTCCTTTAAATATCCCAAAGGAGGGTTACAGACAACCGCAAATTTGTCTCTAAAAATCTATAGTCAATTAAGCTATTACACTAATTTTATAAACAAATTATTTTTTTATTATTTTTATTCATCAGGTCTAAATTTAAAATAGGCTCGTATATATAGTAGTACAAACCATCGTAGGAGGGAATGACATGAGAAAACGATTTATTCTGATGCTGCTTGCGCTCTTTTGTACGCTATTACTTCTAAGTGGATGTTTCCAAGGAGAACAATCCTTGCCTGATATGGACCCGCCTCCAAATGCTGAAGAAGTTGATGGTCAGAAGGATACCAAGACCAAGACAGAGTCGGACGGAAGTGAAACAAATAAAGAAACCGAGGAAGCGGAAGAAACGGTTGAACGTCAATTATTTTTACTAGATTCAAACGGATTAGTAGCACCACAGAATTTTGAATTACCAGTTCCTGAGTCAAATGAGGTTGCTCAACAAATTTTGGAGTATCTTGTGAAAGATGGTCCAGTCACTTCACTACTACCTAATGGATTCCAAGCAGTACTGCCAGCAGGAACTGAAGTGCTAGGCTTAAGTATTGAGGATGGTACAATTACAGTTGATTTATCTGAGGAATTTAAGGAATATGCTGCAGAGGATGAAGTGAAAATACTCGAAGCAATGACATTTACACTAACACAGTTTGATAGTGTGGAGCGGGTAAAGCTTCGTATAAATGGTCAAGAGCTTAAGGAAATGCCTGTTAGTGGTACATCTATTGCAAATGGCTATACAAGAGCTAATGGTATTAATATCGTTCCATCAGATACTGTGGATTTAATAAGTGGAAAAGCGGTTACGATGTATTTTCCAACAGAGCATGACGAAAAACAATATTTTGTTCCTGTAACACAGTATATAGAGGCAAAGGATGGAAATATTCATCAAGCAATTGTAGAGGCACTGATTGATGGACCTGCCTACGATACGAATCTTATGCATGTCTTTAATAATACAACAATGCTAGTGGATAACCCGAAATTGGATAGCGGTGTACTAGAAATTGTATTTAACCAAAATGTCTTAAAAGACATGGAGAGCGGTGTAATTGCGGATGAAGTAATGGAGACCCTAGTGCGTACATTAACAGAGCAAGAGTCTGTTGAAGCAGTTAATGTGAGAGTAGAAAATGTCGAGCAAATTGCAAATGAAAGTGGAGAAGTTTATACAAAGCCTGTAACAAGAGACTTTTTCACACCATCACAAAAGTTTTAATCGAAGAGGAGCGGGAATGCTCCTCTTGTTTTTTTTACATTTCAATGGAAAAAGGATGAATCAAGAACAGAAAATATGATAAGCTAATTTGAGATAAGGAGGATTTTACATGAGAAACGATCAACGTAGTGAAAATAGTTTAAGACCTATTACAATTACAACAAATTTTATCAAACATCCCGAAGGCTCTGTATTAATTCAAGTAGGCGAGACAAAAGTGATTTGCAATGCAACCATTGAAGACAGAGTCCCTCCTTTTATGCGCGGACAAGGAAAAGGGTGGGTAACAGCTGAATACGCCATGCTACCGCGCGCAACTCAGGATCGAAATATTAGGGAATCTTCAAAAGGCAAAGTATCAGGTAGAACAATGGAAATACAACGACTGATTGGCAGAGCGCTACGCTCAGTTGTTGATTTAGAGCAAATTGGAGAAAGAACTGTTTGGATAGACTGTGACGTAATTCAGGCTGATGGGGGAACGAGAACAGCTTCTATTACAGGTGCATTTGTAGCAATGGTTCTTGCATTTGGCAAGTTACTAGACAATAACACATTGAAAAAAATGCCTGTTACTGATTTTCTTGCTGCTACATCTGTTGGAATATTACCAGACGGAACGGAGATCTTGGATTTAAATTATGAGGAAGATTCTCATGCCAATGTCGATATGAATGTGGTGATGACAGGGGCAGGAGAATTTGTAGAGATTCAAGGAACTGGCGAGGAAGCTACATTTTCCATGAATCAATTACATACCCTTTTAGGACTTGCAAATGACGGATTAGCAACTATCTTTAGCATACAAGAAGAAGTATTAGGAGATTTAGCTAGTCGTATCGGGGAAACCTTAAAGGGACAGGATGGAAAATAAATGAAGCAATTAATTATCGCCACTAAAAATAAAGGGAAAGCTGAAGAATTCAAGATAATGTTCGCCAAGTATGGGATTAATGCTATTTCTTTACTAGAGCTAGAGGAAGATATACCTGATATCGAGGAGACCGGTTCAACCTTTGAAGAAAACGCTGCATTAAAGTCAGAGGGGATTATGAAGCTATTAAATATACCGGTAATGGCTGATGATTCTGGCCTAATGATTGA
Source organism: Ornithinibacillus bavariensis (assembly GCF_050433565.1). Lineage (NCBI taxonomy): Bacteria > Bacillati > Bacillota > Bacilli > Caryophanales > Bacillaceae > Ornithinibacillus > Ornithinibacillus bavariensis. The sequence continues at coordinate 190,990 of NZ_JBNPWZ010000003.1, read as the reverse complement.
TGCATTAGATGGTAGGCCAGGAATATATTCTGCACGGTATGCCGGGGAGCCAAAGGATGACCAGGCGAATATAGTAAAAGTATTAAAGGAATTGGAAAATGTACAGGCCTCTAATCGCACTGCACGATTTGTTTGTGTCCTATCTGTTTCTATACCTGGGCAACCAACACTGTTTAAAAAAGGAAGCTGTGAAGGGAAAATAGCGCTTGCTGAGAGAGGTAGTCATGGCTTTGGTTATGATCCAATTTTTATCCCTGAAGGCTATGAGCAAACAATGGCTGAGCTAGAGCCTAATATAAAGAATAAAATTAGTCATCGATATCACGCCATGGTTCAATTAGAAGAATGGATTCAAAATTTAAGCTAGTGGAGTGAAGAGCATGACAAAGGTTGTAATCATGAGTGATAGTCATGGGTTAACAAATGAAATAGTGACAATTAAAGAACGAGAAAAAGCAGATTATATGATTCATTGTGGTGACTCCGAACTTAGTGAGGAAGCATTGGAACTAGAAAATGTAATCACAGTAGCCGGAAATTGTGATTTTTATGGAAGATTTCCTAATGAACAAAAGATAGAAATTGATGGGCTACTATTTTTTGTAGTTCACGGTCATTTATATCAGGTAAAAAGTAGTCTTATGAGTCTTTCTTACCGTGCTGAAGAGGAAAGTGCCGATGTTGTATGTTTCGGTCATTCTCATATTGCGGGAGCGGAAAAGGTTGGAGACAAGCTTTTTCTTAATCCAGGTAGTATTAGGCAACCACGCATAAGATCTGAAAAAACTTATGCGGTTTTACAATGGGAAACAAAAGATTCAATCAAGGTTAACTTTTTAACGATAGATGGTACACAACTTGAAGATTTATCATTTACAACTTCTATTTAGTGAGTGAAGGATGCTTCTAATAGATAGAATCATCCTTTCACTAAGTTTTCCGTAAATTGTAACTTTAAATTTTACTGTTGACAATAATATATAAAGTACATATAATAAGTCTTGTGACTAAAAACAAGTTAGTTAATTTAAATTAACAAAATAGCTTTTCATTTTTTATATGCGGGTGTAGTTTAATGGTAAAACTCCAGCCACGAGCTTTGCTTCTACCGAATATGCTACGAGTTGCCCCGAAGAATAGACATCTTTGAATATGCTTGTAGATGCAGGGGCATGTTTTGCGTAAATCAAATTTAATATTTTTCACTTACTCATATGCGGGTGTAGTTTAATGGTAAAACTCCAGCCTTCCAAGCTGATGTCGAGGGTTCGATTCCCTTCACCCGCTCTTCTACATATGTCCCAGTAGCTCAGCAGGATAGAGCAACAGCCTTCTAAGCTGTGGGTCGGGAGTTCGAATCTCTCCTGGGACGTTAACAAAACCCTTGTAAACTATAAGTTTACAAGGGTTTTTATTTTTAGGTATTCTTACATTTTCTATGTTTTATTACTACGAATTCCTTTCATATCTTAATGTGCTAGTCAGAACTAGTATTATTATCATTCAAAAAACAAAACGTATGTTCTTTTTTGTGCAAAAAAATTATATGTCCTCAAACCATTCGATTACCCCTAATGGATTGAAGCATATTGTATAGCCCTTGTTGTAATTAATTGCATCGCCGTATTTCTCTTGATATCGTTCAAGTGCCTTTTCTAAAAATGACTCCGTAACTCCTAAAAATTCCGCAAACTCATATTTATTTTTAATTTGTTCTTTATGTGCTTGAATAATTTTGGATAAAGGAACTATTTTTTCATAAGCCCAGGATCGAGCCCGTTGTTCTTGTTTGCGATTGTCAATCTTTGATTGATCGAGTATATTACCTACTGAGGTTTTATAATGACCCATCTCCTCCGCAAGAATGCAATATTTCTCAGCGTAAGTTGGAAGGGACTTGTTCATCCATATAACATTATCACTATATAGACCTTTAATTTGTCCTTTCAGATATCTTTCGTAAACAGACAACCCTAAAGATGAAGCTTCATCTAAAAGCTTTTCATACTGCATCATTAAGCACCCCCTATTGTTGTCTTTTTGTTTTAATGAATTCCTTAAATCGTTCGATCTCTTCTAATTCTTCTTCTGTCCAATCTTCTCCCTCGTGATGGGCAGCAATGGTAGATGGTTCATTTTCTACATTAATAACTTGTTTATCAGTACGCCCAAGGAGATAGTCGACAGAAACATTAAAGAAGTCTGCAACCTTTTTAACATTTTCAATCTTTGGTGATGAATTATCCCAACGACGAATTTGTCCGTTAGAGATACCTACTTTTCTCTCTACTTCTGCAAAAGTTACTTTTTTTTCGTCACATAGAGTTTTAATTCGTTGTACTAAACTCATATTTATCAACCTTTCTATAACTTAAAACGAAATAAATTAACTTTCACACTATCTAATGTTGACAAATAGCGCAAAAGCTAATATAGTATGTTCATAAGCTAATTTATTAGCCAAAGAGAGTAAAGAAATTCCCGACCATTTTGTATACTATTCTTTCCTAGAAGAATGGGATAAATGTATTATTTCAAGGCTTTTTCAAGTCTTATTTAGCTATGCTTAAATAATAGCATACAAGCTAATATAGGTCAATTATTTTTAGCGAATTAGCTAACAAATTAGCTAATCTTTTAAAAGAAGGAGGTAGAGTCATGTCAGAAGATTTGGGAGTAATGGTCAGATTGATATTATTTAAACGGAGGATGAGTCAGAAGGAGTTAGCTTATATAGTTGGTATTTCAAATGCTTATTTATCTGACATTATCAATGGTAGAAAAAATGGACCAAAGGCGCAAGAACTTATTAAACACATTAAAAAAATTTTAGGTGTTTAGGAGTTGAGGTTAATAGGTTTAGATATTTCAGATGTAGCTAGTTCAAGTGAAGAAGTGAAATGAAATAAAAGAGTGAGCAAAGAGAGTTAGTAGAAGTGTAGCTTACAAATACATTTGATAATTCTCTGCAATTTAAAAGAGTGGACGAGCAGTACTAGTTATCAAATATATGCAAATTATGCGAAAGAAAAACCCACTGACGGGAATCAGTGAGCCTAAGTAAAACATTATCAAACATATTGTAGCATATAGGTTGGTGATAATCATTAATTTATTTCCAAACCTAATAGAACATATCTTCTTGACTGGATGCAACAAGTGTATATCAGATTTAGTTATAAATACAGGGTTTTAAAACTTTCTATATTAAATTTATGAACAATAGATGGAGAATATTAATTAAGTAATCTAGAAATAGGTTTAGCATGAATTACAAGGATTAAAAACGATTTCTTATGGAAGGAAAAGGTGGTAGAGAATGATGTATCAATGGATAAAGGACTATCAACAATTACAACAGGATATGGATTATCTTGAATATCAAATAGCAAGAAACAAGAAGGAATTAAAGCGGTGGACTTCCGGAGATTTGCAAAATGTAAAGTTAAATGATAAGTCAGTAGCTGCTAATCTTGAAAATACTATATTTGAACTAGAATATGAATTAGCTCATAAAATGAATGATTTATATGATGCTAAGAAATTAATTAGTTCTTTTAAAGGAATAGATCATCAGATCCTTTATCAAAAATACGTAGAAGATAGGACCTTAGAGAGCATTGCCGAACAATTAAACTATAGTGCTGGGTACATTTATAAAAAACATGCTGAAATAATGAGAGTGTTGAAGTTTGCTCATGACCTAAACTTGACCTTTTCTAGCAGTAAATAGTAGGAATGTTTTCTATTGATAAAACGTTTTATAGTAATAGCATACCAGTTTGTCAAAGGACATCTCTTTGTGAGATGTCCTTTATTCTTTGTAAAGTAGGTGAGGCTGTAAACTTGTGATCATCAAAATAACTAAGTTATTAATTCTACTGTTAATGGGTAACACAGTTTGTCGAGAAAGCGTTTTTTAGCAATACATCTAAACACAGTATCTACGTGTTCAAGAAGGAGGATGAATAAATGAACGTGTTTATTGACGCACTAAAGCTGACTGGCTACGCAATGTTGGTTGTATTCCTAGTTCCAATAATCATTACGATCGCAGCTTACGTCGGATATTTCTTCGGACTAATCGTATCAGTCTTTGCTGGCGGAATCCTTACCGGTGTTTTGCCGATAACTACTGGAGCAATTCCTCACATTACTGCATGGTTATTTGTTTTTGGTTTAATTGTAACCTACCGTAGGGGAAGTGAAAAAAATGAATAGTTCCATTGAACAACCAAATAAAGAAGTGAAGCTAGAATAAGGGGAACTTGAAGAAATGGTTTTACGACTAATAATCAAAACAGAGAAATCTCTTGAAGAGTATGAGTTAGATAGCGAAGAAAAAAGTTAATAAGCAAACTTTACTAACAGATTGATCTTAGAAGATAAAACTTTGTCCCAATCTTATGAACAAGGTTGATGGTACATTTCCAACAAATAAAAAAAAAATCGATTTCAACCTTATAAACAATATAAAAGGAATGAAGAAAGGGGAGTTGATTATTATAGTTTCAACTACGATTGATTTAACTGAAAAGGAACGAAGGATAGACGAAGCCTATGCACTTGATAATCCGGAAGGTGTTCGTTTACTATTATCCGACTATCACGCGCTAGTTAAAAGGCAATATGATGGAGATACAGATGCGATAGTGATAATAGCTGACCTTAGTAATGCAATTGAGTTAGCAAACTTAACGAGTCGTCAAAAAAGTGCCATAAACTGTGTATTTATCAAGGATTGGACACAGGGACAGACAGGTAGGGAGTTAGGGATCTCGCAGCAAGCTGTAGGAAATTATATCGCAACAACCCTTTCTAAAATTGCAGCTGTGTTCGAATATTGGGCGAAGCATGACGAGGGATATCGATTAAGTTATGGAAAGGGGAATCTGGGAAATGATTGACTTCACAAGCGATTATAAATTGAAACTTAATGAGGTTATCGACAACCTTTATGAAAACAAATCGAAAATGGATCGTAATCAGCGAATGTGGCTGGTTCAGTATTATACGGATGAGTACTTTAGACAGGTAAGAGAGCGTCCGGATGTTAGCGCATTAAATCGATTGGCTACATTAATATTAGATGATGAGATAACGAATCCTGATGTATATAAGATGACACATATGGAATATCCGATTATGAGCCACAGACAAGAGGTTAGGCGAAATAAAGCGCAAGTATCGATAAAATGGGCGGATGAAGTTGGTACAGACGGAAAGAACTACCGGCAAAAGTCGCGAGAAATGAATCGGAGAAAAAGAAACATAATGAACGAACATATAGATGGCGCTGACATAAATGCACGGAATAAGGAAAGATGGAGAAGGTATTTGGAATTTACGAAGGTTCAGCCGGTATTTACTTATATTTCACGAGTAAATTAGGATTAAGTATTGTATTTTATTACTTCTCACGGTTATACATTATAGAGGCAGTTTTTACCACCGTTTGCTTAACAAAAAGTGGTACTTTGTTCTGTCCAAAAATATAACCTAAAATGGGAGATGATGTTTCATGGCGTATAAAAATTTGTAAAAAATATACAGGGGTTGATTTTCTTTGGAAGAAATCGGACCGGAAGACAGACAAACAAGGAGTAGAAAAAACAGTGAAGATAGGCGGTGAATATTAAGATCAGCACCTATATTATGTAAGACGAATGATTTAAAGATAAGATAAAGGTACCAGCGGAAATAATATTAGACGGTATCACCGTTGAAGTAAGAATAACCTTAAATACAAATCAAGACAATATAAGCTTGCAGAGACAAAATTCCTCTCTGCTTTGGTTTTGCTTATAGCTTTTCGAAAAAACTAGAAACAAGGTGAAATACACGAAATGCTTTTATCCGTGGACTCACTATATATAACCTCGGGCGAATCAACGTCCGGGCTTTTTCATATGGAAGTAACGAAAGAAGTACCGCTAAGTGCGGCTGAACTTCGAATAAAATGAAAATGCACTGACTTTATTTCTATATGAAGTCGATCGCATTTCACATAAAAATAAGGAGGAAAATTAATTATGGCAGTTGAATTTAGAGGAGAAGAATTTCTTTATTTAGTTGAGGTTCCAAGCGACACAGAAGGAGAAACATCTAGAACTTATCGCCTATTTAACCAAACAAGTGGATCTACAACTTCTGAAGCGGACGCTATTGATTTAAGTACAAAGGATAAGAGTGGGTCTGATTATGGTAATGTAACGCAATCCATCTCGGTAGAAGGCGTATTAACTGAGGGAGACACCGCTATCGCCTATGTTAAAACAGCACAACGACAAAGGAAATTCGTAAAGATTATTGAAGTTAATACGAGAACTATGACTACGGAAGCTGGAAACTATATGATATCATCTTTCGAAAGATCCTTCTCAAACGGTGAACATGCAACTTATACGCTAGAGGGTTCACTAAACGGTTCAATTCAAGAGGGTACACTAGCAGAACTTCCGGAAGGCGCATCTGATAATAACTAGTAACCCTAGTGTACTTGAGGAGGTTACAGAATCGTCTAGAGTGACCCTCTATTCAGTAGTGAAAGAATCTATGGACGAGATGTAGACAAGGAAAAAAAGTAATTAATGGCGGGATTATCCCGCCTTTTATATAAAAATCGAAAAATAATCGGAGGCTTATTAATATGAAACTTTTTGAAATAAATGGCGAAGAGCATGAATTAAAGATAACACTAGAAAGCGTAAAATACTTAAATGGTCTATACGAAGGTGGTGCCTTTATGCTCATTCAAAAAGCACTGTCTGGGGACATTGATACGTTTGTATCAATTGTACATGCGGGATTATTCCACACGAAAAAAGGGTTTAAAAAATCGGACGTTGAAAAGGCGATTGAGCAAGGAATTAGTCAAGAAAAAATCGATTTAGACTTCATTAATCAAGTGTCCTATGGAGTTGTGGCTGAGAGTTTTTTCTACAAGAAGACGGTAGACAAGATGTTCCAAAAAGATCCGAAGGCGAAGAAACAAATCGAGGCACTAATGAAGTAACCGTCGATCAAGATGCTGGATATATCGAGGTTGAAGAGTGTATCCGTCACGGTTGGCGGTATCTAGGATTAGAGCCCTACAAAATACTCCGCATGACACACCGAGAATTTGCGATGATATGCGAAGAAAACGTCGAGCGTACACACGATGAAAATGAACGCCAAGCTATGTACGCAATTATGTATGCAGCGGCATCTCGAGGAAAAGGAAAGCACGGTAAATTGCCGAAGCCGGATGAGTTATACAGACGCCCTACAGAAGAAGATATGACGAAAACAAAGGTCAAGAGTGTCCTTGAAAAACAAGTACGTGCACAAGAATGGCTAGGGCAATTTGATTTAACGAAATTAACTGGAAAGGAGGTTGATGCTAAATGATAGGAAACGTGTTAGTTCGGGTAGGTGCAGATGTATCCAACTTCCAGCGTAATCTTAAGATCGTAGGTAAGGATTTACAAGATTTAGGTGGTAAGTTTGAGTCGACAGGAGCCTCAATTACCAAAATATTTGGCGACATAAAGGTTGCTTCCTTAGCTGGAATCGGCATAGCAGTTAAGGCTGCGAGTGATTATGAATTAGCTTTCGCTGGTGTTCGTAAGACTACAAAAGCAACTGAAGCAGAATATGCCAAGCTATCAAAAGGTATCCGCGATATGGCGAATGAAATTCCGGCAAGTTCAGAAGAAATCGCTTCTGTAGCAGAAATAGCTGGGCAGTTAGGGATTAGTAAGGACCACCTGTTAGACTTTACGCGAGTTATGATTGATATGGGAGTAGCTACAAATATAAGTGCGGATGATGCAGCTACTGCACTTACGAGATTTGCGAATATTACGGGGATGTCAATGGAAGATATTGACAGGCTCGGGAGTACGGTTGTCCATCTAGGTAACAATTTGGCGACCACTGAGGCGGAAATTGTGGAAATGGGACTTAGACTTGCTGATACCGGTAATCAAATCGGACTATCCGAAGCACAGATTCTATCCTTCGCAGGTGCTTTATCATCAGTTGGTATAAATGCCGAGACTGGAGGTACAGCGTTCTCGCGCGTATTTCTAAATATGAACAATGCAGTATTGGACGGAGGAAAAGAACTCGAAAAATTTGCGAAAGTAGCCGGAATGTCGTCTAGCGACTTTAAGAAAGCTTTTGAACAAGATGCGGCAAACGCTCTTATCGCATTCATTGGTGGACTTGATAAATTATCAAAAGGTGGCGCCAATACAGCCGAAGTCTTATCGGATTTAGGACTTGGAGAAACTCATGTTAAAGACACTTTGTTACGCGCTGCTGGAGCTTCTAACGTATTTACTGATGCACTTCAACTAGGTAATGTAGCTTGGGACGAAAATAGTGCACTAACGAGGGAGGCTGGGGAACAATACGGAACCTTCGCGTCCAAGGTGAAAGTCTTACGAAACCGTTTTAAAGATATAGTTACTGCCATCGGAGGTCCATTTATGGAAACTTTAAGCGGAATGATTGACGTATTTGACCCAGTCATTTCCGCCTTCGCTAGATTGGCAGAATGGTTCGCAAACTCTAGCGATAACACAAAGACGTTTATAACGACAATGGTGATAGTTGGAGCGGCATTAGCAGCACTTGCAACAGGATTTGGAACATTACTGATGTTCGTAGGTTCGGTAATAACTTCAATTGGAGCAATAGTATCACCTATGGGACTAGCTTCATCGATGGTATTAAGATTTATTGCAATATTTATGGGTATTGGAATTTTAATACCGACCATAGCGGGGCTTGCAGTAGTTATCGTAAAAAACTGGGACAGTATTCGTGAAAAAACTTCCGAAATGGTAGGAGCCGTCTCTAAATCATTATCCGGATTTACTAGTGCAGTAAGTGAAACATTTAAAAAGTTCGGGTCTGGTGCATTAAATGGGGTAATGGAAGGATTTGGATTTGTTGCGGATTTGGTTGGGGCCGGATTCGAGAGGATGCAGGACGCAGGATTGTCCTTTTTTGACATAGTGAAGAAAGTAGCTAGTTTTCTTCCATCATTATTAACCACCTTTTTAGGTCTAACTGGTCCTATTGGATGGTTAGTTGGGGGATTAATGTTCTTAGCGACTAAAACGAACATTGTCAGCGACATGTTTAAGGTGTTTAAAGGTGAAATGGAATTTTCGGAAGCCATCAATAACATGGCTACAATGGCGTCGGAGTTTATTATAAATTTAGCGGAGATGGCAACCGGAGCTATTGTAAAGGGTAGCGAAATTATGATTAACCTAATAAAGGGGTTAACGGATTCTCTACCACAAATAATTGAGACTGCTACAGAAATTATTTCTACATTACTCGATGCGTGGGTCGAGGCAATTCCGATGTTATCAGAAACGGCAATTACAATGATAAACGCACTAGTAGAAGGTATTACCTTAGCTTTACCTGGTTTACTAGAAAGTGCAATTTTGATTATCACTACATTAGTTTCGGGGATTGTCGAAGTACTACCAACCTTGATTGAAGTAGGTATTGAGGTTTTAACCACCATAATTGAAGCGATTGTAGGCGCACTTCCTATGTTAATTGAAGCTGCAATATTGCTGATAACATCGTTACTAGACACCTTGATTGAAAATTTACCGATGATTATAGACGCCGGTATATTATTATTAACTAGCCTAATTGACGGTATCATCGAAACATTACCTGCTTTAATTGACGCGACAATTCTCTTAATTACTTCGTTATTGGATGCGCTAATTACAAATCTACCAGTGATAATCGAGGCTGGGATCAAGATTTTAGTTGCGTTAATTGAGGGGTTAATTACTTCGCTACCACAACTACTCGCGGCCGCAATTATACTTATTTGGGAGCTCCTAAAAGGAATAGGTAAAATGATTCCACAAATAATCATTATGGGCGGAAAATTAGTCGTAGAATTAGTAACTGGATTACTTGGATCAATCGAAAAGTTAGGGGAGGCTGCATTAGAACTTGGAAAAGAATTTTTAAGTAGAATTGGTGGATTTGTCGGAGATATGCTCAAAGCCGGAAAAGACTTAATTAGTGGTCTTATCACAGGCCTTTTAGAAAAGAAGGAAGAGGCGATCGCTAAAGTAAAGGAAATCGGAAGTAATATCAAAAATGCGATTACTAACTTCTTCGGAATCAAATCTCCGTCGCGTGTGTTCCGTTATCAAATAGGACAGATGCTCGGTGAGGGATTAATCCTTGGTATGCAAGACGAATTATCTGCTATTGCAAAAATGGCGCAAAAAATTTCCGAAGCTGCAACACCGGAGCAACCAAAACTAGCAGGAATTGATGTAGGTGATTTTCTCGGTCACGCCAATCAAATAACGGCCCAAATGCAGGCGAATTTAGTAGGGGAAGATCAAGGAGTCAATAGAGGAGACACGTATAATTATAGAGGTATGCTTGAAGGTGCAACATTTATTGTTCGTGAGGAAGCGGACATCAATCGGATAGCTGAGAAATTGGCGCAAAAAACAAAAGAAGCTAAAGTTAGGAAAGGGCGGAGGTGATTCGCATGTCCAATTATACGTTTATAGGAGATCCGCTGTCGGAATCTAGCGTAAGTATTAATAACGGTATAAGGTTAGCGGACTTCGGCGTTCACTTACTCGCCGATTCCGAAGAACCTGCGCTACCACAAACACGGGATAAGACGCTTGTTATTCCGGGTAGGCATGGCGAATATAATTTTGGAAGTTATTTCGATGCGCGTCAGTTAAATTTATCATGTGGTTTTAACAACCAAGCGACATTAGCAGATGCGCAACAATTAATACGCGAATTGAATACGATGTTGCTCGACGAGTATGGGCGACCGAAAGAAGTCGAATTAGTTTACGATTATGAACCAGATAAATTGTATAAGGCGACTCTTAGCGGTGTGGTACCGGTTAACCGAATATCGCGTGCTGGTACGTTTGTATTGCCGCTGAAAGCAAGTGACCCGTTCGCTTACTCACGAATATATGCGGATGAAATCGTATGGGGTAGCGATGTGGTGACGTTTGAATATAATTACCTTCTTGGACACGATGGACTTGGTGGAGCGATTGATATTACTTCGCCTAAGGCATTTATTATTACCGTGGATGGTTATAACGTTAAACCGAAATTCGAAATCGAAGGGTCAGCGACTAGTCTTAATATAAGTGCAAATGGAAATACAATCGCTTTACCGCCATTTAATAACGAAACTTGGAAGATAGATTGCGAGAATTACACGGCGGTAAGAAACGGAGTTAATGTATTTGGTGACCTAAGTTTTGGCGAATTTGTTCTTTATTCAGGAGAGAATCAAGTAAGTATTGGTGGTAACGGTATAAACATTAAAATGCGAGTTAAATTCCGAGACAAATATATGTAAGCCTTATTGGGCGTAGGAGGGAAGGTTAAATATGGCGGAATTAATTAACAAACAAGACTCGCTCAACAAAGGGCGGGTGAAAATAAACGAGAGCATCTTGGCGAGTGAGCGTGCGGAGCAAAATTCGACCGAGGCGTTGAATACTGCAAATGAGGCAAAGGAACTTTCGAAAGATACTCAGACACAACTTGATACTATTGTTATTAATGGTGACTCTAGCGTTGAGGCAGCACAGGCTAGGGTAGATGAAAATGGATACGCATATCCTAAATTGAAAGCAAGGTTAGATACAGAACACAGTCAAGTTACATCATCTATAGAAAACACAAATATAGATTTGAAAGAACGAGGGATTAATATAAAAACACTTGGTGCTATTGGGGATGGTGTGGCAGATGATACGCAAATTTTTCAGTATGCATTAAACTTAGCTAAAAGTAGTAATGTTCATATTTTCATCCCAAGTGGTACTTACAAAATAACATCCGTATTGAATGTTTATAGTAATACGCATATCACATTGGATAGTGATGCAACAATACTCCGAGCGCATGATGGCTCTTTTTTTCTAAATGGTGAATATGGTGGCAACTATACCGGCTATGAGGGAAATGGGAATATTACCTTTGAAGGCGGAACTTTGGATGGAAACATTATAAATTTCCCTTCAAATTTTAGTGGAATCAGTTTAGGACATGGGAAGAATATTACAGCTAGAAATATGGTATTCAAAGATATGATATTCGGACATTGGTTTGATGTTTCCGGTTGTTCTGATGTACTGATTGAAAATTGTCAATTTCTGGGATACAAAGATTCTGGTGGGAGGGAATATTCGGAAGCTATTCAAATTTCTTCACATTCAGAAGGGGGATTTCCCGCTTTTGGGAGTTATGATAGTACTCCAAGTAGAAACGTAACTATAAAAGACTGTTATTTTGGCTCTAGCGGTACAGAAGGAACAACTGCTTGGGCGGTTGGTGTAGGGGATCACGGGCAAGTGGACGGAGTTTATAATTCAAATATAAAAATTATTGGGAATACGTTTGAAAACTTGACTTATGCAGGTGTTCGTATTTTTAAATACAGAGACACAATAATACAAAATAACTCTTTCTTAAATTGCCAAAGAGGTGTAATAATTTCTAATCCATCTACTATTGTCGAAACTAGTAAAAATATCATTATTGACAATAACATTTTCAGAAATACTATTGGGAGAGATATTGAAGCGGGAGCCTGGTTTGTTGGTGGGGCAGTCTCAAAAATGGAATCCATTGTAATTAGAGGAAATATCTTTGATAATGACATACCTTCTTTAACGGATTCCATTTTTATCCGGTTAGCAGATAATGTTTCAATTGAATCCAATATTTTTAAAAATGTTTATCGTGTTGCTTACCTTCTCTATGTCTCAAATATGAATTTTGTTAAAAATAAAATTACAGATGTTGTTAGGGAAACAGTGTTTACAGATGAACCTGACGCTGGCTTTCGTAATATGGGGTTAACATCAAATTTTATTATTGAAGGTAATATTATTAATGGCACAGGACGGCACGTTTTATATGTAGCTTATGTTAAAGGATTTTCTATAAATAATAATGTAATAAATTCTCCAGCTATAGAAACTGATAATACTAGAAGTGGTGTTTTATTAACATCATCCTCTTCTGATGGTTTTATTGCGCATAATAAAGTCAGAATGAACGTGAGTGGTAATCAAAACCAGTATGGCGTACAATCTACTGCTACTACATCAAATATTCAGTTGTTTAATAATGATTTAGAAGGAAAAACAGGAAAGCAAAACTTACGGGGGGCGAATGTATTCGATGGATTTTATATTACTGATAGTGTAGGTGTTAGACGAATCGTAACCGTAAATACTAGTGGAACTTTAGAGGTTAATTAACCGAAATAAATAGCGAAATTTTCATAGATACCATTTCCGAGGTGTCTATTATTAGGAGGTATGTCCTATATTAATTATAAAAGACAAAAACATGACCAAGATAGGTGTACTCGAGAACGCCTTCGATATATCCGTTACTAGACGCGTCAACGAATTGTGGACCGCGTCTTTTTCTTTGCCTAAAAACGACAAAAAGAATGATTTATGTTCGCACCTTTATTACGTAGACATCACGTCACCTACCGGACGATACTATGGACTTTACCGCATAATGCCGACTATGACATCGAAGTCGGAATCGGACGATAAAATCACGTACACCTGTCATCACGTATTGTCAACGCTTATGGACGATGTACTAGACGGTTATCATCAATTTACGAATCAGACTACACGGTACGTATTGCATGCGCTACTTGACCGCCAAGAAACGAAACATTGGCGATTAGGTGACGTTGATTTTACAAGATACTTCCACTACGCCTTCGAGAATGAGAACGGATTACTAGCGCCAATACTATCGATACCAGAACCGTTTAACGAGCCTTTTGAGTTTACCTTTGATACTACCTCGTATCCGTGGACGCTTAACTTAAAGCGCGCACCTGACGATGTAAAGGCGGAAATCCGTTGGGGAAAGGATATGATTTCGTTCGAGGAAGTATCCGACCCATCGTCGATTGTTAACTATATTATTCCGAAAGGTAGTGGAGAAGGCGTTAATCGACTTACTATCGCGGACGTTAACGGAGGCAGGCATTATTTAAAAGATGACGAATCAATCGCGAAATGGGGAAAGATTTCGTATATTTGGATTGACCGACGGTTCGAGGACGCAGAGTCCTTAAAAGCGTCAGCGCAAGCTCTCCTCGACAAATGGAAAGAGCCGACGATTTCTTTTACAGCTAATGCAGCGGACTTATCTGTCCTACCTGAATATGCGCATGAACGGCGAGTATTAAACGGAGTTACACGGATAATAGTCGAACATAAAACGTATTATGGACGTATTATTGAGGAGAACATTCCGGACTTATCCGAGGAATATAACGTCGATTATAAAATCGCTAATAGACTTGATGATATTGCAACTATACAAGCGGATATCGAACATAAACAGCAGATTAACGATGCGTATTCGCAAGGCGCTACGAATATCATTTCGTTCAATTACCAGGATAATTGCGATTCTAATATACCAGCAGTTATTCCGTTTTATATCGATGATGATGTAGTTAACGTAAATACTTGTGAATTAAACTTCCGTACAAAGCGATTTCGTGCCTACTCGCAAGCGACTAAAGGTGGCGGGGCAATTGTAAAGTCTAGCGGAGGTGGTGGTGGTACAACGCGTTCAACTTCAAGCGGTGGAGGAACCTCGACAAGTACACAAAGTGGCGGAGGTACGACACGCTCAACACCTTCGGGTGGAGGACATCGTCATAGGTTGTTTGTCGATAATGGGACAGCGTCGGGTACCCTTCAAAAGAGAAGATATTTTGGATTTGCACAAGAGCAAAATTATTCGCCTACTGTACAATTTGAATCATCCGAGGCAGGGTCGATATACACGTTCGATGCGGATGGAGACCATACGCATTCGGTAACAATTCCTGCGCATACTCATAACTTTAGCGTACCTAATCACACACACGACATTGTGTTATCCAACCATACGCATGAAATAAACCTTCCAAATCATACGCACGAAGTCGAGCATAAGATAGTCGAATTATCCTCACTACCATCTTCCGTTGTAATTCGAGTTGACGGAAATGTGGTACCGCATACTGGAACGATAGGAGATCGAATTAATTTAGCGGATTATATGGCGAAAGATGCAACCGGTAAGGTGGCACGAGGACGTCACGAGGTATCGATAAGTCCGAACGGATTAGCTCGGATTGAAGCAGATATTATATTACGTGTATATATACAAAGTCATCTAGGAGGAGCAATGTAATGATTAAATTAAATGTAACCACACATAGCGGTGATGACGATATTATCGAAGTAGAAGCTTACGATGCGAAGGAACTGGAAGATAAAAGAAACAATAACGAATTAGAGAGTATCGCAATTGGAGATAATGTTTATTCCCGTATTGACTTAAAAAACATAAAGCGGATTAGAGAAGAGTTAGAGCAACTTAACGAAAATTGAGAAGTCATTCAAAGAGTTTTAACATTTGACTTAAATCTTATATAGTTCTCTTTTCATTGCTATCAATATTAATCTATTTTATGAATTGAATTATCGCAAAATATAGTATATATTATTGCGTTTATTATTAGATTGCCTTTATTATAATACACCAGTCAGGGGAACTATACGGGCTAATTCTATTAGAATTTTCCGTTAACTAGACTAACTCTAGTAAAATGATCAAGTTAGGTTTTTTAATGGGTGTGAGGATAGGGTAATCTGGTAATACTTTGGCTGGGAGTGAGTAAATCTATCAGTTTTTGTTTCTGTGAAGTAATATACCTTCTTTTATTGGAGGAGTCGTACTAAACTAAATAACAAATTATAAAATTGAAATTAAGAAAACATAAAAAGAACCGATTTTAGGGTCGGTTCTTTTTTATTTTTATGTAGTAAATATGGGGGTTCGCCATGGATGAAACATTAATTCAATATTTCCTCACACAAGGGCCATTCGCGGTCCTTTTTGTATGGCTATTTTATTCTAGTAGAAAAGAATCTCAGGAGAGAGAAAAAAAACTCTATCATACAATAGATGATCAGAACGAAATTCTTAAAGGATTTAGTACAAAATACGATATTGTCATTACAAAACTAGACGATATTGAAGAGCGTTTGCCGCCGAGGTAATGGTCTATTTTCTTATGTGCATGAATGTAAAACACTAATATTATAAGTGAGGTAATATTGATGAATATAGTAAACAAAATAAACATTAAGGATTTTGGTGCGGTGGGGGATGGAATCGCGGATGATTCTAAAGTATTTCAATATGCACTTAATCTAGCTAAGGAACAAGGAGCTGTCGACATTTATGTTCCACCAGGTATGTATCGATGGGGTAGTCCTTTAGTTGTATATAAGAATACTTCAATTACATCTGCACAGGATGCGGTGTTTTTGCGTGGTCATACCGCCTCTATGATTCAAAATGGCAACAGTAGTGACTATTTTACAGAGTATAATGGGAATGGAAATATATCGATTAATGGTGGAGTGTTCGATTGCAATTTGAAAGAAATTAATGATGACTGTAGTGCTTTTCAGCTATCCCATGCTGAGAATCTTAGATTTACCAATTTGACTATAAAGGATGTATATGGCGGTCATGCATTTGATTTAGCAGGGGTTAGAAATGTGGTGATTGATAGGTGCTCGTTCTTGGGATATCGCGACTTACCGAATGGTTCAAGAAACTATTCAGAAGCTATTCAATTAGATTTTCAAACAGCCGGTGGATTTCCTTTATTTGGAGCACACGATAATACTCCTACTTATAACGTTACCATAAGTAATTGTTTTTTTGGACAAAGCGATACCTCTAACACTACTGCTTGGGGAACTTGTATTGGTCACCATTCATCAGTTAATGGTAAATGGGTTCATACAATAAGAATATATAACAATATCTTCGAAAGCACTATAAACACTGCAATTCGATTAATAAAAAATAATAACGTAATTATTGAGAATAACACGTTTAATAATTGTAAAAGTTTTATAGAAGCAATTATTCCAAATACAGATGTTCAATCAGGTGATTCTATTGTCATTAAAAATAATTACTTTAATGGAATTACTGGTGATGGCAATCCAATATCTATTAAAGGGAATGAACTTGCAACGTACAAAAATATAGAAATTACATCCAATTCATTTAGAAATATTTCTAGTGGCAGTGGTGCCATTTATAGTTACCACACGGATGGGTTGAAAATAGTAAGTAATAAATTTTTTGATTGCACATGATCCGCATGGGTTGTTAATTCTCAGGACGTGATAATATAATTCTGCAGAAACTTGTATATTTGAAATGGTATATAGCCAGGATTCTGCATACTTAAAGATTTTTAATAATGTTATAAAGTCAACTGGGAGAGCGGCAATCAATCTAGCAGGTGTAGATAATTCAATGATAGAAGGCAACATTATTAGAAAAACTAGTCTAGAAACACCAAATTCCAGAAGTGCAATTGTATTGAGTACGAATTGTAATGGAGTGCTTATTAAAGATAATCAAATTTTACTTTCTAACAATAAATATGGGATATCAGTAACTTCTACATGTTTAAACATTCAGTCCTTTAATAATAATGCTCAAGGGATTGAAGGTGCAATATCGATCCCTCCTAATTCTGGATTCGATGGACTAGTAATTAATAATAATATATCTGGAACTAGATATAGGATGTTTATTACCGAGGACGGAAAACCGGAATTTACAGAATGGAGATAGAATAAAAAGACCAAACCATTATGGTCTTTTTTAATTTTAGGAGGTAAATACATGTTTGATATGGCATTGTCTATAGCAGTTGTAATTGCTTTAACAGAGTTGTTTAAGCAACTTGGATTCTCCAATAAATACTTACCGGCAGTATCTTTATTTTTAGGACTACTAGCAGGTATTTTTTATGTTGGTGGTACTTTGAAAGAGCAAATTATGTATGGATTAATGATTGGATTGTCTGCAGCTGGTTTGTTTGATCAATCAAAAATTGTTACTAAAAAATAGTATGAAGTAAGGAGGTGTGTTAGTAATGCCATTCGAAGGTTATAGAGTTACAAGTCCGTATGGGTACCGTACAGATCCGATTACTGGTCAAAGGAATACGTTTCATGATGGGATTGATCTAGTTAAGGGTCATCAAGCACCGGTTGGTGCATTCATACCGGGTAAAGTATTGTACGCTGGAAATGGAGTAAGTGGTACTGGTGTCGGAGGCTACGGTAATGTAGTCGTTATTCAAGATAAATACAATCGGGCTCATGTCTATGCTCATCTTTCTAGTGTGACAGTAAAAAAAGGACAAACAGTTAAACAGGGTGACATAATCGGTAAACAGGGTGCTACGGGTGCAAGAGTAACTGGTTCGCATTTGCATTACGAGGTGCGAAAAAAATCTAGTCCATCTCTTGGTTGGATTAATGATCCAAAAGCCAGAACTTTAGACCCCACTCAGTATGTCAAGGATTACTTTGTAGCAGAAAGTGTAACTGGGAATAATATTTATGTAGTTAAGGCCGGAGATAACCTTACAAAGATTGCTAATGCCTACAATACAACAGTGGATGCACTTGTTAAACTTAATGGTATCGATAATAAACATCTCATATTAATCGGGCAAAAGATTAAGTTACCTGGTAAGACAAATAAAAAAGAAATTCTTTACCTACCAAAAACAGCTTCTAGTTGGCGAGTTTATTCAACCACGGTTGCGCCGGTTAAAGGTAACGAAAAAGGCTTCTTAAATCCAAGGAAATTTGGTGGATTACAATATGAGGTGCTTGGTAGGCCTCAGGCTAACGTTGTTACTATCCAGACAAGGGATTTTGGTAAAGTAAATATTTACGTAGGGCCTGAAACAGGTGCAATATTAAAGAAAATTTAAGAAACTAACTATTTTCTTATTCTATTGGACTACCTGAGGAAATTGTTCTTGTTACTTAAAAAGCTGTATTAATTTCTTTTTTCTCATTATTTTAGATACTAGGGTACACTTTTTATCACAATTTTTTTGAAGGTCACTACGTTTCCTAAACTAGTAAGTATTTAATTTTTTAACCTCATGAGTCGAATTCCTTAGGATTCGACTTTTTGAGATTAGTCTATTTAAATGATTTCTTCTTTAGCGGATTAGAGAATTTACTCTCACGACTAATAATTATCTAATACGGGCCTCTTCTTTACGTTTTATAATTTTAGATAGCGTTTCCTCAGGAGTCATATAGGAAGAATCATTCCAAAGTCCTATTTTAGGGTTTTCATGTAATAGTACGTTATTAAGCGTTTCTACTTGCCATGCCGTATATCCAGACTTATTTCGCTTTTGCTCTCTTTCAATTATTGAATTAACATTTGGATGAAGTGTAATGAAGTAAATTGGCTTTGATTTGAATTCATCTAGAAAGCCCATGACCTCTTTTCCTAAATAATTATCTTGAACCACGACAGAAAATCCTGCATTGTAATACATTTCTACTACTTTTGCTGCAATCTTAAAACGGAGTCTTAATTGCTCTAACGCACTTTGGGAATAATTTGGAGTCATATCAATGTTTCCTTTTACGATCATTTTTCGAAAAACATCTCCACGCACATGAACTCCTTTCTCAAATTTCTCTGCTAACATTTGGGAAATTGTGGATTTTCCAGATGCCATTACCCCAGTTATAATATAAATTCCTCTTTCAAGTGTCACAGTTCTACCCTCCAATCGCCTACTCAGGCTTTTACAATATAAAACAGATATCTTAAAAGCTAACTGCATGTATTTTGTGAAGTACTTATATTGAAAGAATAGAGTTGGTTAATACTAATGACAAACTATTCTCTCAACCCGTGCTTGATTCACATCTTTATCCCTCATAAAAAAGTACGGTTTTCTTTAAGTCACTTAATATGGATAAAGCAAGTGTCCATTCGATTTTACCACGTTCATATTAATTTCCACCATTTATATTTTGTCTTTCGATTCAAATCTAGCTTTAAAAATTATTGAAATTATAAAACGTAAACTTTCGAGGAGCAAATAAAAAACTTAAACTAAGAATAATCAGTTCAGCCTATAAGTTTATGGCATATTAAACCGAAAATAGCACTTCACTATACAGAAGAATAGTCCTAGAAAGAAAATGGGCATTCTCTTCTATACAAATGTCTATATTATTGATTGAAAGATACATATTTGTCATCAGGTAGGAAAGAATATGTCTAGAATTATTAATTGGAGGTTTATATATGTCTAATAAATATAAAATGAGCTCCACAGAACTAGGTGCATTATGGATGACATATCATAAAAAGACAATGATTTTGAGAATATTAGAGTACTTTATTGAAAAAGCTGATGATGAAGAAGCTAAAAATCTAATGTCAGGCTTGTGGGAGCAGCTTCATCCAAAGATTATTGAAATGGAGTCCATGTTTATAAATGAAGGTGCAGTACCTCCAAAAGGCTTTACAAAAGTGGATGTCAATTTAGAAGCACCAAAGCTATGGGAAAATGGTTTTGATATTATGTTTAGCAGGATTTTAAAGGAAATAAGTACAGGAATGTATGCACTGCATTTAACAATTTCATATAGAGAAGACATCATAAAACTTTATAAGCAACTTACTGAAATAACAGAGAATTATTATGATAAATTTACACAATATCTTCTTGGAAAGTCTATTCTGTCACGTCCAAATTATGTCAATATGCCAAGTTCAATTGACTTTATATCTGATAAACAGTACATGAAGGGAAGTACTATTTTAGGGCAAAAAAGATTATTAAATACCATCGAATTCGGTGTATTATATCGTGGGTTTGAAAGCAACATTACAGGGATGCAATTAATGAAAGGTTTTGCACAATGTGCAAAGGATAAGGATGTGCAAAAGTACTTTTCAAAAGGTTTGGAGCTTTCAAAAGAAATTATACTTGAAAATGAAGGTATACTAATAGAAAGTAATATCCAACCTCCTTCAACACCTGGTGGAACAGTTACGTCTTCAACCATTGCTCCATTTTCTGATAGGCTTATGCTGTTTTGTAATTATCTGTTAGGTAGTTTTAGTCTGGGAGGTCAAGGATTTAGTGCAACTTTCTTGTGGAGAAATGACTTAATCACAAAAATAGGTGTACAAGCCAAAGATATATTTGAATACACAAGAGAAGGAGCTGCCCTCTTGATGTCTAAAGGATGGATTGAGGAACCACCTAAAATGGATCTTTGAACGATAAACTCCCTGATGCAGTTCGGAGTTAGAATTTTGTATAACGTAACTAGGAAAGAACATGCTAGTTATTATCGAGATCCGGAAATGTAGTCCTATTTAATTGCGCTGAATTAATGATTACCATTATAGGTGGGCGGCGAAATAATTCTATATTTAAATCTAAGAGCGAATCTGAATGGATTCGCTTTTTTCGATCAGTAGGAGAGAATAAATAGTTTGGATGTTTCCAAGAACATTCTTTTTTCCACTCCTTGGTATTGGTTGCTAACGAATAAACATCTCAAAATAATTATCAGATGGAAACTTTCAAAGAGTGTAGAAGCTTGAATAGAATTGCTTTAATAATATGTTAACTTTTGAAGAACAAAAAAATCATAAATTTTCATCATCGTTTAAATGAGGAGTATTAACTCCTAATGCTTTATGTTCTTTTAAAATAAACTCGACGCTTTTAACATTTTCTCTCTCGCACTCAACTACTAAAATTACTAAAGGGAGTATTTTCCTTTCTGTTCGTCGACTATTTTTAGTAAGCTTGATAACACATATATTCCATAAGAAGCCAATAGAGAATCCAATAAATGCTGCTATTAACCCCCATATAATTGGCCCCCATGTAAGATTAAACCCTAAACTAGTTCCCACAACCCCAGTAGCAACTGCTAATGCAAGTGATTTATCTAAAAAAGAAAAACCATCTGCATCATGTATCGAATCGAAAATTTTTAATGTCTCATCTGATTCATCGATTGGTATGGCAAATATGTTCTTCTTTGTCACTCCTTCTTGTTCTAATTTTGTGATTGCTAATTCAAGTGATGGAGAATGTTCAAAAATAGAAAATACCTGCATTGTTTATTACCACCTTATTCTTTCCTTACCCTGAAACTAGGGTGTTGATAAGTTTCCTGAAGATAGTATCGCTGTTCTCTGATATAAAGTTTATTATTTTCAACTGTATTCACATAAGCATCATACATAGAAAACCCATAAATCGAAGGTAAGAATAAAAGCCATTCTTTATTGAATACCTCGGTTGCTTTTTGAATCTCCCCCATGAATATGTAATTTAACCCTTCTACAAAATGGGAATAATAAGTAATCACTACCATCCATATTAAAATAAAGCCTGCTAAAACTATACGATGAATATACAGCTGCCCTAAGCCCGGCATGATAAAAGACCATAATAATGCAGTTATGGGATTCCTCTTATCCAAATAGTTAATTTCAAACGCACCAAGAACAAAGGAGTTGAAACGATGTTTTTCTCGTTGTGCTAAAAGTGTTATCTTATTCATATCGACAGCTGTTCGATAACTATCCCAAGTAGCAAAAAAGTAGGTAGGAAGATATAACATGAGCCATCTAGTATCCAAGACGGCTTTCGCTTGTTCAAAATCTCCTATGAATGTATAAATTATCGCTTCATTTAAATGCGCATTTAAATTAATGACCATTTCCCATATAAATAACGCCATTCCTCTTAAATATTTCGAAAGCAAAAGATGTCCAAATCCTGGATAAGCAATAGACCACCATGCAATTATAATTGGGTTACGTAAGTGCAGTTGTGTCGTCCCCAGCTGACTAACGTATCCAACATATCTTCTTGCTGTATTGTTATTATCATAATTATTCATACGGATACCCCACATAAATGAACTCCATTAAAATTTCATTTGATAATTGGCTCTTTCTTTAGGTTTTACATTTATCATATGGAATATCCAAATAACAAAAATGGTAGTTTGAATTTGTGCTTATTTATGATGTTTTTGCATTTAAACAGCTATTTAAGCTTAGAGTGGGGAGCATGGATTTTCCAGGAAGTAAACGAAAAAGTGCTAAATCTTGTTAAAAAAGTAATTTAGCACTTTTTCTTTTTAACTATTTATATTATATTGGTTCTACTTCTATAGATTTTTCCCGCTAGTAGTATAACTTCGATGTAATTTCCAATATTGATTAATTGTTATGAGAAAACGTATGGTAAAAAATTGGTAAAGAGGGAGAGGTTTTTTATGATTCGCTATCCTTATCTATCGGAAGGTGGCATTATTGGTATTACGGCACCGTCTTCAGGTGTTGAACCTGAATTACATGATCTAGTAAAACAATCTATTCACCGAATGGAGTCCATGGGGTTTCAAACTATTGTAGGAGATACGGTTTGGACGCAAAAAAAGGCAAAATCTGCACCTGCACAAGTAAGAGCATACGAACTAAATGCGCTGCTTCAAAACGATAAGGTTGATTTAATCTTTCCTCCTTGGGGTGGAGAACTCCTAATCGAACTGATAGAGTATATCGATTACAGTGAGGTTAAACCAAAATGGATTATGGGCTATTCAGACACAAGTGTGTTACTACTTGCACTTACATTAAAGACAGGAATAGCGACAGCACATGGCGTTAATCTAATGGATTTACGAGGGGAGAAAAGTGATGAGACAACAGCCATGTGGCGGAATGTATTAGCAACTAAATCAGATGAATCTATACTACAACAATCCTCTTTTTTATACCAAAAAGCATGGCAGCACGACAATCCGTCCCCATGGGTATTCCATTTAACAGAACCAACAGAATGGAAATCAGTACCAAGAGGTATTTCGCCTATAAAAGGGAGATTATTGGGTGGATGTGTAGATGTCATCCGTCATTTAATTGGAACACCTTATGGTGACGTAACGGCATTTCAACAACATTATATAGCAAACGAACCGATTCTTTGGTATTTCGAAAACTGTGAACTATCGACAACAGATTTACGTCGGTCTCTTGTTCAGATGAAGCTTGCTGGCTGGTTTGACAACTGTTCTGGTATTTTATTTGGTAGAAGTGTTGCAAATCAGACAATTGAAGGATATGAAATAGAGGATGTATATAAAGACCTTTCAAATGAACTAGGTATTCCTGTTGTGTATGATATTGATTGTGGACACGTACCTCCGCAAATAACTTTCATTAATGGAGCATTTGCAGAAGTGGAGAAAAGAGATGGTAGCTGGAATGTCCTTCAGACATTTAAATAAACTGATAAGTGAATAAAGGCCGTTAAATTGTGTAAGGATAGTATTAAATACAGATTGATAAACCAAATGCCTAGTTTTAAGGTGTTTGGTTTTATTTTTTTCATAAAATAATCTATACAACTCTCACAAAAAAATGCTTCTTCATATGCTATTAGTTAGGAAGGGGTGTGATGGGATATATGCGAGAACGGCACGATATGAATGAATTCGACTTGAAAAATTATATGATCACTATTCGAGATAGCATCCAGAAAAGGATATTACAGCAAATTAATGGGGCTAATCCCAGCATAAAAAATCTCTGTTCCTATCTAGCCTTGAATTCAATAGTTAAACCAGAAATTAATTCGATCTTAGTCGAGGAAGGATTTTTACCGTTAAATAAGAGCAGCTCACATATCATGTATACCATAAATAAAATTATTGAACATCTTGAAGGAAGCGGCAATAGTCATAAAAATGATTATCTCACTGTCAAGGATTCAATAGTTCGCAGAGAAATGCGTTCCATCGAATTATTTGGTCGTGGAAATGATGACATCCCAAATATCATGGTAACATTGGATGCTTCAATGCTTGAGAATCCAAAGGTCTTCGAAGAATTAATTCTTGGAGGCATGACTATTGCAAGAATAAATTGTGCACATGATAATTTAGACATATGGAAATCCTTAATTCACACGTTAAGAGCCACGGAAGAGAGAATGAATAACACAGCTGATGCTACGATTTCATCTTGCAAAATTTATATTGATTTACCAGGTCCAAAAATACGGATAGGGAAATTAAAAGTGAGTAAACAAAAGGGAGAGTATATAAAGGTTAAAAAAGGAGATACACTACGAATTTATCGAGACTGTCATTATTTTGGCAGCCCGAGTTCTAATGAAACACCTGCTTCTATTGGGATAACAATTCCAAAAGCTCTACGAAATGTACGTGTCGGGGATAGAATATCTATTGATGACGGTAAGATTTTCGCAAAGGTTACGTCAGTACAAAAGGAATACATTGATTCTGAAATTGTTCTAGCGAGAAACAAAGTAGAAAAGCTAAAACCGAATAAAGGCATTAATTTCCCGGACTCTTTAGTTCATTTAAGTGTACCTACTGTAACAGAAAGAGATTTAATAATTCTGGAAAACATGCATCAAGAAATTGATATGGTCGGTATTTCTTTCATTAATCAGCCAAAAGATATTCAAATCGTTAAGGAAAAAATAGAACAACTTTCATCAGAAAAAATAGGGATAATTGCTAAAATCGAGACAAAGCAAGCACTATTTTCATTGTCACAAATTATTCTTGAGGGGCTAAACCATCAGCCTTTTGGAGTTATGATTGCTAGGGGAGACTTAGCTGTTGAAATTGGAATGGAGCAGCTAGCAAGTGCTCAGGAGGGAATAATGGAAATTTGTGATGCAGGCCATGTTCCGATTATATGGGCAACTGGGGTATTAGACAGAATGAATAAAAAAAACATCCCATCCATTTCTGAAATTACCGATGCCTACTGGGGATTAAGAGCTGACTGTATAATGCTGAATAAAGGTCCCTATGTGCCGTATTCTATCGAATTTATCCACCAACTTGATCAAATAAATAAGGACAATATGTTCCAATCAAGAGATTCCTTACTTCCTTTTGTTCAATATGGCTTTACATTCGATTAATACTCTACTAAAAGATTGAGCTAAGCTATTTAGCAAGGTCTTTTAGTATTACATAGATTATGAAACAAATAACATTTTATTCGGAACACAGCTTATCAGTTTCTAATTTCGTTCAACCACTCTGTTGATAAATTTGGAAAAAAAATAAAATGCCCCTATAATGAAAAATATTACTCTTAAAAAGGAGGGAAGATATGCAACAAAATGATGAAAATATAATTCTCTTCCCCAGATGGCAAAACACGTTAAAAAATGAAAGCCTTCAAGCAATTCAAGAAAGGCGTTATGAGGATGCGTTAGATAAAATAAATAGATTACTTCATTATCATGTGAAGGATCATGAAATTATCATAGGTAAAATAATGTGTTTAATGGAGTTAGGGCGATTTGAAGAAGCTGAAGAGGTTTGTGAGGAAGTACTTATAAATAGACAGGATGAGAACTACTATCAATACCTTCATATCTATTTAACCATCCTCTTCCAAACGAATAAATACAGCTTACTATTGGAAAGAATTGAAGAAGAAATGAAATCTCCTGAATTACCATTAGTGATGAGGGAACAGTTCGAACAATTGTACGAATTAAGTATTAAATTAGAATCGGATATCGTTGAAAAAAACTCTGACATGTATCGTAATGAATTAAAACAAGCTGTTATAGATTGTGATTATTTTAAACAATGGAGAACAATTTCTAAGCTCCGTTCTATGAAATTTGCAATTCATGACACTATTATCGAATTGCTTTCCAACCAAGATGTCCATCCAGTTGTCAAAACAAATATTTTTCATTGGCTCCAGGATCAGGAATATTCTGATAGCGTTCAAATCGTCAAGTTTGGAATAGAAATGAAGGTAATTCCAATAGAGATTTCTGAAATTACTATTCAACCTGTATATATAAAAACATTACAGTATCTTAGCGATTTAGAACAAGAAAACCCAACATTGTTTCTTTTTCTAGAAAAAACGCTGTATCGCTACTTTTATGTGAAACACCCAATACTTCCTCCTATGGAGGATTGTATTTTTCTTGCTAAAAGTCTTCAAAAAATTAGTAATCAGATAACACATAGGCTTGAAGTAGAAGAAGATACCAATATAGAGAAGGTATTACACTTCATGGAAGACATCGTACAATGTGAGCAGCTATACTTATCTATCATTGAAGATTAGCTAGTAACATTTATGCTTTACCCTTGAAAGGGCTAGTAATTATGGTATAATAAGATGGTTGCAATTTTGAATTGGCATTAAACAAATACGTAAAAAATGAATCTTATTAATGAAATTAAGTAGTTAATGGAAATAATAGATTTTGGAGGGAACAATTATGTCAGCAAAATGGGAAAAAAAAGAAGGTAATGAAGGTGTATTAACATTTGAAGTTTCTGCAGAGGATTTTGAAACTGCATTAGATAAAGCCTTCAAAAAAGTTGTAAAAACAGTTCAAGTTCCAGGCTTCCGTAAAGGTAAAATGCCACGTGCTCTTTTTGAAAAACGTTTCGGTGTTGAAGCATTATATCAAGATGCAGTGGACATTGTTTTACCAGATGCTTACGTAAAAGCTGTAGAAGATACTGGTATTGAGCCAATTGATCAACCAAGTATTGATATTGAGCAAATTGAAAGAGGAAATACTTTAATTTTCACTGCAGAGGTTACTGTTAAACCAGAAGTAAAACTTGGAGACTATAAAGGTTTAGAAGTGGAAGAACAAGACAGTACAGTTTCAGACGAAGATGTTGAAAAAGAACTTGAACAATTAAGAGAGCGTCATGCTGAATTAGTTGTGAAAGAAGAAGGTTCAGTCCAAGAAGGCGACACGGTTGTAATGGATTTTGAAGGTTTTCTTGACGGTGAAGCATTTGATGGTGGTAAAGGAGAGAACCATTCATTAGAAATTGGCTCAGGCCAATTCATTCCAGGATTTGAAGAACAACTTGTAGGAAAAGAAGCTGGAGTAGAAACTGAAATTAATGTTACGTTCCCTGAAGATTACCATGCTGAAGAATTAGCTGGTAAAGAGGCAACATTTAAAGTAACAATTCATGAAATAAAATCAAAAGAACTTCCTGAGCTAGATGACGAATTTGCTAAAGATGTTGATGATGAAGTGGAAACATTAGACGCATTGAAAGCTAAATTAAGAGAAGAACTTGAAACTGAGAAAAAACAAAATGCAGAAAATGCCAAACGCGAGGAATTAATTAACAAAGTAACTGAAAATGCTGAAGTTGAAATTCCTGATGTAATGGTAAAAACTGAATTAGATCGTATGATGCGTGAATTTGAACAGCGTCTACAAATGCAAGGTATGACATTAGACCTTTACTATCAATTCTCTGGTCAGGATGAAGATGCATTAAAAGAGCAAATGCGTGAAGATGCTGGTAAACGAGTTAAAACTAACCTTACACTAGAAGCAATTATTAAAGCTGAGAGTTTAGAAGTATCTGACGAAGATATAACTGCTGAGCTTGAAAATATGGCAACTATGTATGGAACTGATGCTGAGCAGTTAACACAAATGCTTGGTGGAAATACTGATGCAATCAAGGAAGATTTATTGTTCAGAAAAGCAATTGATTATTTAGTGGATAACAGTAAAGTAGTTGCATAAAATAAGGTAAATGAAATCTAGAATACAAGGTGCGATATTCGTACCTTGTATTTTTATATCTTCTTTCAGGGAAAGGTTTTTTTTAGTAATTTATATGATTTTCTAGTATGATTAAATAACCTACCCTTGTCATCGATTTTTAGTCAATTATATATAGGGTTGTAACATATACTAAAATGGATGATGTTCAAATTAGGAAAAGGGAAGAACTGAAAATATGAAATTGTTTTAGTGATTTTGAGTATGGAAAAGGTATATCATTTTGTTTTCAAAACGGGTTCTGATATGATAACTACTATAACTAAATGTTTTGCGTTGTGATTTGAAACTTTAGGGGTGAAAATTTTAATGTTTAAATTTAATGATGAAAAAGGGCAACTAAAATGCTCATTTTGTGGAAAAAGCCAAGAGCAAGTTCGCAAGCTAGTTGCAGGTCCTGGCGTTTATATATGTGACGAGTGTATCGAATTATGTACGGAAATAGTGGAAGAAGAGCTAGGAACAGAAGAGGAGTTGGAATTTAAGGAAATTCCAAAACCAAAAGAAATTTGTGCTATTTTAGACGACTATGTTATTGGTCAAGAGAAGGCAAAAAAGAATTTATCAGTAGCTGTTTATAATCATTACAAACGTATCAATACTCCAAAATCAAATGATGATGTGGAATTATCAAAGAGTAATATTGCGATGATTGGACCAACTGGTAGCGGTAAAACTTTACTAGCTCAAACATTGGCGCGAATCTTGAATGTTCCATTTGCAATGGCAGATGCAACTTCCTTAACAGAAGCTGGATATGTCGGGGAGGATGTAGAAAACATTCTACTGAAGCTTATTCAAGCAGCCGATTATGATATCGAAAAAGCCGAAAAAGGAATTATCTATATTGACGAAATAGACAAGGTTGCTCGAAAATCTGAGAATCCATCCATTACACGAGATGTTTCTGGTGAAGGTGTACAACAAGCACTTCTAAAAATATTAGAAGGTACAGTTGCAAGTGTTCCTCCACAGGGCGGAAGAAAACATCCTCATCAAGAGTTTATTCAAATTGATACAACGAATATCTTATTTATCTGTGGTGGTGCTTTCGATGGAATTGAACAAGTTATTAAAAGAAGACTTGGAAAGAAAGTAATTGGCTTTGGAATTAATGATAAACATGAAGATCTTGATAAAGGTAAACTACTTGCTAAGGTATTACCGGAGGATCTACATCGTTATGGCTTAATTCCAGAATTTATTGGAAGATTACCTGTAATTGGTAGTCTTGAACCACTAGATGAGGATGCGCTTGTAGATATTCTTACAAAGCCTAAGAATGCTCTTGTGAAGCAATATGAGAAGCTATTCCAGATGGATAATGTGGAACTAGAATTCGAAGATAATGCCTTAATTGAAATTGCCAAAAAAGCAATTGAAAGAAAAACTGGTGCCCGTGGATTACGTTCTATTCTAGAAACGATCATGCTAGAAGTTATGTTTGAACTGCCTTCTCGAGATGATATTCAAAAATGTATCATTACGAAAGATACCATCATAAATGAAAATGGCAGTCCTAAGCTCGTTTACAAGGATGGGACGGTAACAGAAGGTATTAAAAAACT
This sequence comes from Ornithinibacillus bavariensis, assembly GCF_050433565.1. NCBI lineage: Bacteria > Bacillati > Bacillota > Bacilli > Caryophanales > Bacillaceae > Ornithinibacillus > Ornithinibacillus bavariensis. Next base: position 160,810 of record NZ_JBNPWZ010000003.1, on the reverse strand, counting down.
TCCAAAAGAAAGTGCGTAAGTGAAAAAACAATTTGTTATAAACAGCTGACTGGGATGCGTAGCACTAAATGAGTTTGACTAATCTGTGCCAGCATTCTCAGTCAGCTTTTTATTTATTCTACTATCTAAAAGAATTAGTTATTATCTAGCGGGTAAACTAAGAAAAGCCATGCTCAATCATTTTACAAAATGACCTTATATTATATAAACTTTAAGAGAACTAAATACATAGGATAATTTATTACTGAAATAATGGAGGTTTTTACATAATGACCCATGATACAAAACAAGTTCCCCTCCTTCCGCTACGTGGTTTATTAGTGTTTCCTACTATGGTTCTTCACTTGGATGTAGGACGTGATAGATCTGTGGCAGCATTAGAAAAAGCGATGGTTGATGATCAGCTGATATTCCTAGCTGCACAGAAAATGGTAAGTATTGACGAACCAAAGCCAGAGGAAATTTATCGAATCGGTACATTAGCAAAAATTAATCAAATGCTAAAACTTCCTAATGGTACATTTCGAGTACTGGTAGAGGGTCTCTATCGTTGTGAAATCATTCGTTTTGTTGAAGAAGAAGAAGAATTTGTTGTAGAAATTCAGGAGCTAGAAGAGGTTCCTGGTGATTCTGTTGAGGAAGAAGCATTAAAGCGAAATTTGCTGACACAATTTGAACAGTATGTTAAAGTATCACGCAAAATATCCAAGGAAACCCTAAATACGGTTTTGGATATAGAAGAGTCAGGAAGACTTGCCGACATCATTACTTCGCATTTAGCATTAAAAATAAAGGACAAACAAGAACTGCTAGAAATAGTAAATACCCAACAGAGATTAGAACATTTAATGGAGTTAATCTCTAATGAGAAGAAAGTCTTAGACTTAGAAAAGAAAATTGGAGAACGAGTTAAGTCCTCCATGGAAAAAACACAAAAGGAATACTATCTCCGGGAGCAGTTAAAAGCCATTCAGAAAGAGCTAGGTGAGAAAGAAGGGAAATCCGGAGAAGTCCTCGATTTAAGAACAAAAATCGAGAAGTCCGGTATGCCAGAGAGAGTGATGGAAGTTGCTTTTAAAGAATTAGACCGATACGAAAAAATTCCACAGTCCTCTGCGGAAAGCTCTGTTATACGGAATTATATCGAATGGCTACTTGCCTTACCTTGGACCGAGAAGTCTCAGGATGCCATTCAGATTGAACGTGCAAAAGAAATTTTAGATAAGGAACATTATGGTCTTGACAAGGTAAAAGAACGAATTTTAGAGTACCTAGCTGTACAAAAATTGACAAAGTCACTAAGAGGTCCAATCTTATGTTTAGTAGGTCCTCCAGGTGTTGGTAAAACATCCCTTGCAAAATCAATAGCTAAATCAGTAAATCGAAATTTTGTTCGAATCTCGCTTGGTGGAGTTAGAGACGAAGCGGAAATCCGTGGACACCGTCGTACCTATATTGGTGCAATGCCAGGCAGAATTATTCAAGGAATGAAAAAGGCGAAGACGATTAACCCAGTCTTCTTATTAGATGAAATCGATAAAATGTCTAATGATTTTCGTGGGGATCCTTCTTCCGCCATGTTAGAGGTGCTCGACCCTGAGCAGAATAGCAATTTTAGTGACCACTTTATTGAAGAAGCATATGACCTATCCAATGTCCTATTTATTGCAACTGCAAACTATGTGAACAACATTCCTGGACCACTATTGGACAGAATGGAATTGATATCACTCTCAGGATACACAGAGCTAGAAAAGTTGCATATTGCAAAAGAACATTTAGTACCAAAACAAATGAAAGAAAATGGCTTGAAGAAAAGTAATCTACAAATTCGTGATGATGCATTACTTCGTTTAATAAGAGTTTATACAAGGGAAGCTGGCGTTCGTACACTTGAAAGACAAATTGCCAAGCTTTGCAGAAAAGCAGCGAAAATGATTGTAGCAAATGAGAAGAAACGAGTAATTGTAACTGAAAAGAGTTTGGAAGAATTACTAGGAAAACCTATATTCCGCTATGGACAAATGGAAAAAGAAGATCAAATCGGTGCAGCGACTGGTTTAGCATACACGACTGCTGGTGGTGATACCTTATCGATTGAGGTAACGCATTTTCCAGGTAAAGGTAAATTAACGTTAACTGGAAAACTAGGAGAGGTTATGCGTGAATCAGCTCAGGCAGCTTTTAGCTATATTCGTTCTAGAGCTGAAGAACTCGGCATTGAATCGGATTTTCATGAGAAATATGATATCCATATTCACGTTCCAGAAGGTGCAACTCCTAAGGATGGCCCTTCTGCAGGAATAACGATGGCTACAGCTTTAGTTTCAGCATTATCAAATCGTGCAGTAAAAAAAGAAGTAGCCATGACAGGTGAAATAACGTTAAGAGGGCGTGTTCTCCCTATTGGAGGACTAAAGGAAAAAACATTAAGTGCACATCGTGCAGGAATTACAACTATTATTTTTCCAGAGGATAATAAAAAAGATTTAGATGATATTCCGGAAAGTGTACGAGAGCAACTAACATTCATTCCAGTAAACCATCTTGATCAAGTATTAAAGCATGCCCTAGTGGAGGAGAAACATGAAAGTAACAAACGCGGAGATCGTAATTAGTGCTGTAAGTAAAAAACAATATCCCAATGATCAATTACCAGAGATTGCTTTAGCAGGCAGGTCCAATGTGGGAAAATCATCATTTATCAATAAGTTAATTGCCCGTAAAAGCCTTGCAAGGACATCATCAAAACCTGGTAAAACACAAACACTCAATTTCTATCGTATTAATGATGCATTTTATTTCGTGGATGTTCCGGGCTACGGCTACGCGAAAGTGTCTAAGACAGAGCGTGAAAAATGGGGCAAGATGATGGAAGAATATTTCCAAACTCGTGAAACATTAAAGGCTGTCTTACTCATAACGGACATCAGGCATGAGCCAACGAAAGATGATATTCAGATGTATGAGTTCCTAAAATACTACGAATTACCAGTCATTGTCGTGGCAACAAAGTTAGATAAAATTCCAAAAGGAAAACGTGCCCAGCATCTAAAAAGAACCATTAATACATTACAACTAGAAAGAGGTGACATCATTTTACCATTCTCATCAGAAACTGGTGAAGGTAAAGATGAAGCTTGGGGAATATTAAACAATTTTTTATAAGTCACACGGAGACCAGATCAAATAATGATTTGGTCTTTTTTTTGTGTCTGTCTTTGGTTAACAATACACTGACTTGAGGATGTCCCCAAATACTAGTCTATTATGAAAAACACCAAAGAGCAGCAGTAAGAGTCATATTAGAACTACTACTTTGAGCAATATTTAATAGTTGCTCAAAACCAATATTGCTTTATACTTCAGAAATAAATAAAGACCAGTAACTGAGGCATATATAGCTTCCCAAATTTCCGAGGTAGAGCAAAAAACGGTCATCAAAGCCAGTATTGCTTACCAAATCTCCGAGGAGAATCAAAAAAGGGTCATCAAACCTCGTTTTGGCTCCCAAATCTCCGATGAACAGTAAAAAACGGTAACTAAAACCAGTATTGCTTACCAAATCTTCGAGGAAAAGCAAAAAACGGTCATCAAAGTCTGTATTGCTTACCAAATCTTCGAGGAAAAGCAAAAGACGGTAACCAAAGCTTGTATTGGCTCCCAAATCTCCGATGAACAGTAAAAAATGGTAACCAAAGTCTGTATTGCTTACCAAATCTCCGATGAACAGTAAAAAACGGTAACCAAAGCCAGTATTGCTTACCAAATCTCTCGGGAGAATCAAAAAACGGTAACCAAACCTCGTTTTGGCTCCCAAATAACCGTGGAAAAGTAAGATACGGTAACCAAACTTATATTGCCCCTCATTATTTAGAAATTAACCTAATCTTGAAGTCAAAATCCTATCATATATCGAGTAATTTCCAAAACAGTACTATGAGTAGCGCAAATGGAGTGGTGCTGTAAAAGGATTACAGACCAAAAACCTCGACTCGATGCTATTTACCCTAGAAACCCTCTGCAATTTACCCAAATAGAGCGGAGAACTATTAATTCACAATAAAATAGTCGTTGGAGGAAATAATAAATATTGTCACATCCATGGTAGCACATTAGCTTGTGAAATGCGTTGTCGTTACTATGTACGAAGCATTATCCCTAAATAACTGAATACTAGGCTAATTAATACCATTTAATACCAAAAAGGGAGAACTTAGAAAATGAAAATAGAGACTCTCTTCTATATTTAGGATAAGGAGTCTCTATCTTCTCATTTCTTTTTTAACAAATAAACCCCAATTACGATTAAGACAAGTGGCCAATACATATTAATAAAATTAAATACATCATTTATCCAGTTAAGCTCATGTGGGATTCGAATGGAAAAGATGAATACGCAAGAAAGTATGATAAGTATTAGTCCTGGTATTAATCCTTCTTTTGTTTTCAAATAACGTACTAGAAAAGCTATTCCTACAATTAGTGGGTACATTGCCCAGTGATCAATCCAGAAGGTATAGTGCTCCATACCGTGAAAATGGATGCCAAGACCTAGGATCAATGTACCTGGAAATAGCTGATTAAAGTCCTTAACCTGGAAGCTATAGATTAAGAATGCAATGCCAATAATAATTAATAAAGTAGGCCACGAGTAAAAGTCTGTGAAGATTGGTAGCTTTAATTGCTTAAATAAGAAAAATAGTCCTATTCCAATAACTACATAAGCTGTGAATGTATTTTTCTTTTTCATGGAATTACCTCGCTTTCTCATACTAGGTGACTATAATGTTGATTCCTTGCTTATGAACTTTTGATGTGTTAGAGTACATCTGAGTTTAATATTATCGTGTTTTTATCATAGCACATATAGTTTCAAAAACTGTTCACAAAGCAAGAATTTATGACTTAATTCCTATGATATAATAAAAAATGTATGAAAAAATAAGTTCAATGCGACAATTTGAACCTCTTATTATGGAGGAGAGAAAAAAGTGCACATTTTAAAAGTAGGTTTAAATTATAAGACAGCTCCTGTAGAAATCAGAGAAAAGCTTACATTTGCTGAAAGCTCTCTTCAGGATGCCATGTTAGCTCTAAAAAAACAAAAAAGCATATTAGAAAATGTTATCGTTTCTACCTGTAACCGTACTGAAATTTATGCGGTAGTTGATCAGGCACATACAGGGCGTTACTATATAAAACAATTCCTGGCTGATTGGTTTCAAATCGATAAGGACGAATTTACTTCGTTTTTACGAATTAGTGAGGATGATGGGGCTTTAGAGCATTTATTTAAGGTCTCTTCTGGAATTGACTCTATGGTTCTTGGGGAAACACAAATATTAGGTCAAGTAAAACAAGCATTCCTAACATCACAAGAAGTCCAAGCAACAGGAACTATTTTTAATGAACTATTTAAGCAAGCCATTACGTTTGCAAAAAGAGCACAACATGAGACAAGTATTGGAGAAAATGCTGTATCTGTAAGTTATGCAGCTGTAGAACTCTCTAAGAAAATTTTTGGTTCTTTATCCAATAAGCATGTTGTCATATTAGGTGCTGGTAAGATGGGTGAACTTGCAGTTAAAAACTTACAGGGCTCTGGTGCTACGAAAATTACCGTGGTTAACCGAACACTGGAGAAAGCAAAGGCATTAGCAGCACAGTTTCAAGCAACTGCAGAACAAATGGAAAATTTAGCGAATTGTTTAAAGGATGCAGATATACTGATAAGCTCAACCGGTTCAAATAGCTTTGTATTAACAAAGGAAATGGTTGAAAAAGTCCAAAAGTCACGAAAAGGCAAACCACTATTCTTAGTGGATATTGCAGTACCTAGAGATCTGGATCCAGAAATAGCTAAATTAGAAAACGTCTTTTTATATGATATCGATGATTTACAACATATTGTAGATGAAAATTTAGAAGCACGTAAAAAGGCCGCTGAACAAATCGAAATCGAAATAGAGAAGGAAATAATGCTATTCAAAGAGTGGCTACGCACATTAGGTGTTGTACCAGTAATTTCTGCTTTAAGACAAAAAGCTTTAGCAATTCAAGCTGAAACCATGAAGAGTATAGAGAGAAAAATGCCTGATCTAACAGAACGGGAGAAAAAGGTTCTAAGTAAGCATACGAAAAGTATTATTAATCAAATGTTAAAAGAGCCTATTACCCAGGCGAAAGAATTAGCCGGTACAGACAAAGCCGCTGAAGCATTACAACTTTTTGTGGATATTTTCGGTATTGAAAATGAAGTAAAGAAAGAATTTGAAAAACAAGCAGAAAAAAGTGAAGGATTCATAAGAATACTGCAAAAGGAATTCCCAAGAGCAGATAAGCTTAAAGGTGAATTCATTTAGTAAAGGTAAAGGAAACTATCCATATGGTCGATTTACGATGGCTTTATGAAGGAATAGTATCTCTATATGTATTGAGTTTGATAGGTTATTTCATTGATTTTGTACAGCAAAACCGGAGGGCTAATACATTAGCCTTCTGGTTACTTTGTATGGTTTGGCTCTTGCAAACCTTTTTTTTGTTTCATCGGGTTCTAACAGAAGGGCGTTTTCCTATTGCCACTTTGACAGATAGTTTCTTTTTCTATGCATGGATATTAGTGACATTTTCTATATTAATGAACTGGCTGTTTAAAATATCGTTTATCGTATTTTTTATTAATCTATTTAGTTTTTTAATCTTACTTATGCATATCTCACATATAGCGCAAACCAATATGGTAACAAGTGGAATCCAATTGGTGAATGAAATATTAATTGCGCATATTTCCTTAGCAATTATTTCATATGGATTTTTTACTATTGCTTTTCTCTTATCTATTATGTACATGGTCCAATATTATTTCTTAAAAGAGAAAAAAGCTATAAAATGGATTTGGAGACTTGGTGATTTGGAACGATTGGAGCTAATGACCTTCCGTACGATAACGATAGGTGTTCCAACTTTACTTATTGGTATTATTTTAGGTTTTGTATGGGCATATACGGAAAATGCTACATTCTATTGGTATGATTTAAAGACAATAGGATCTTTAGTGGTACTATCTGTTTATATTAGTTATTTATGCTTACGAACTGTGAAGCGTTATTCGGGAAAAGCTTTGGCTACCTATAACACATGGGCCTTTTTATTTCTGCTTTTGAATTTCTTTATCTTTAGTCATTATTCAAGCTTTCATCTATTATGAACCAGTGGGAGGAATACGACATGCGAAAAATCATAGTTGGATCGAGACAGAGTAACCTAGCTCTTACACAAACAAATTGGGTAATCAATGAACTAAAAAAAGCTGGAGTTGAAAATGATTTTGAAGTAAAAAAAATTGTTACCAAGGGTGACCGCATACTGGATGTGACGCTATCAAAAGTCGGAGGGAAGGGTTTGTTTGTAAAAGAAATTGAACAAGCTCTATATGATAAGGAAATCGACTTTGCTGTCCATAGTATGAAGGATATGCCAGCAGTTCTACCGGATGGCTTAGCTATCTCTGCTATTCCTATCAGAGAGGATCACCGTGATGCTCTAATTTCCAAAAACAATATTAATTTTAAGGATTTACCACATGGAGCTATCGTTGGAACAAGTAGTCTTCGCCGTGCTGCACAGCTATTAGCAGAAAGGCCTGATATCCAAATTAAGTGGATTAGGGGAAATATTGAGACAAGAATACGAAAATTGCAGGAAGAGGATTATGATGCAATCATATTAGCTGTTTCTGGGCTTAAACGTGTAGGTCTTAGTGAGGACTTGATTACTGAATATCTTGATATCGATGTCTGTGTCCCTGCTGTAGGGCAGGGTGCTTTGGCAATTGAATGCCGCGAAGATGATCAAGAGCTTCACAACATTTTAGCTAAGATTAATGATGCTTATACAACGAAAACGGTTACTGCTGAGAGAACGTATTTGAACTTGCTTGAAGGTGGCTGTCAGATTCCTATAGGTGGATTTGCACAATTAGAAGACGATGAAGTTATTTTAACTGCATTAGTTGGTACACCTGATGGGAAAACGATTTTAAAAGAGATTGTTCGAGGTACAGATCCTGTACAAGTAGGAAAAGATGCCGCTGAAAAACTTCTCGGTCAAGGTGCAAAAGAAATTATTGAGCAAGTAAAAGAGGAGCTAGATAAGTAATGCAACTCCCACTTTCCGGTAAAAAAATATTAAATACAAGAGAAGCGTTACAGGCCGGAAAACTTACTAAAATGCTAGAGGAGTCCGGTGGGGCAGTTTTTGAAGTACCATTACTTAAAATCTCTTGTAAAATTACCAATGAAAACAAAAGCTTTATTCAGAATTTAAGCAGGTTTGAATGGATATTTTTCACGAGCTCTAATGGTGTTCATTGTTTTTTTAAACTTCTTTCACAATGTAACTTGGAACTACCGAATCTTCATATTGCAGTTGTAGGTCATAAGACAGAGGAAGCCTTAAAACAATATGGTTACCATGCTGAACTTGTACCAGAAATTTACGATGGAGAAAATTTAGTTCAAGAATTTCTAGCAAAATATAAGGTAAATGGTAAGGTTTTATTAGTTCAAGGAAGCCGTGCGAGAGATATTATTGCACTTGGTCTTAAGGAAGCAGGAATACCATATGAAGTAATTATTGTTTATGAAAATACCTTTAATGATGATGCAAAAGTGACGCTGAAAAGGCTATTACGTACAAAGAATTTTGACTATATTACTTTTACGAGCCCTTCCTCTGTGGAGGCTTTCATGATGTATCAAGATGGAGTCTTGCGGTTACAAACTAACCCTGTTTTCGTTTGTATCGGTAAGACAACAGAAGATAAATCAAAGGAACTGGGAATAACAAATACTATTTCACCAAGCATGTACACGATTGAAGGAATGGTACAGGCTATGTGTGAGACAACGAAATGAGAGGACTGAAGTTTTATGGAATATGTTACTGATTTTAAACGTCATCGCCGTCTACGTTCATCAAAGGCTATGCGAGATATGGTAAGAGAAAATCATTTACGAGTAGATGATTTTATCTATCCAATGTTTGTAGTAGAAGGAAGTAATGTTAAGAAAGAAGTACCTTCTATGCCAGGAGTATTTCAAGTTTCTCTTGATTTACTTTCTAATGAAGTTAAAGAAGTCTATGAACTTGGGATTAAATCTGTCATTCTCTTTGGTGTTCCAAATGAAAAGGATGAGGTTGGAACAGGCGCTTATATCGAAACAGGAATTGTACAAGAGGCAACGAGACTTATTAAACGCGAATATCCTGAGCTACTTATAGTTGCAGATACTTGTCTATGTGAGTACACATCACATGGTCACTGTGGTGTCATTCATAATCATGATGTTGATAATGATGAATCACTTGAATTATTAGCAAAAACCGCTGTTTCCCAGGCAAAAGCAGGTGCAGATATTATTGCTCCTTCAAACATGATGGATGGTTTTGTAAAGGTAATCAGACAGGCGTTGGATGAAGCTGGTTTTACGAATATTCCAATTATGTCATATGCAGTAAAATACGCATCAGCATTCTATGGTCCATTCCGTGATGCAGCCGATAGTACTCCACAATTTGGGGATCGTAGGTCATATCAAATGGATCCAGCAAATCGTCTTGAGGCACTAAGAGAGGCTGAATCAGATGTCGAAGAGGGCGCAGATTTTCTTATAGTCAAGCCTACACTTTCATACCTTGACATTGTACGTGACGTTCGTAATAACTTCAATCTTCCAGTGGTTGGATACAATGTAAGTGGAGAGTATTCGATGGTAAAAGCAGCAGCACAAAATGGATGGATTAATGAGAAAGAATTAGTGTTAGAAATGCTAACCTCAATGAAACGTGCTGGAGCAGATTTAATCATCACATATTTTGCAAAGGATGCAGCAGCTTGGCTTAAAGAAACTAATTAATGGTGAGGTGACTGGTGTGAATCGTTATGATCGATCAATTGATGCTTACAAAGAAGCAGTAGATTTAATGCCTGGAGGGGTGAATTCACCTGTACGTGCATTTAAGTCAGTCGGTATGGATCCGATTTTTATGGAAAGTGGAAAAGGTTCTAAAATAAAGGATATCGATGGTAATGAGTACATTGATTATGTGTTAAGCTGGGGACCATTAATTTTGGGTCATGCGGATGAAAGAGTTGTTCAAGGGCTTCATGAAGTGATAGCGAATGGGACTAGCTTCGGAGCACCTACGCTTTTGGAAAATAAACTTGCTAAACTAGTAATTGAGCGTGTACCATCTATAGAGGTTGTGAGGATGGTTAACTCTGGTACAGAGGCAACGATGAGTGCACTAAGACTTGCACGAGGATATACTGGTAGAGATATTATCTTGAAATTTGAAGGAAGCTACCATGGTCATGGTGACTCATTATTAATTAAAGCGGGATCGGGAGTCGCGACATTAGGCCTACCAGATAGTCCTGGTGTACCAAAATCAATTGCTCAAAATACTATTACTGTAGCATATAACGACCAGGATGGTGTCCGTGCAGCATTTGAACGATATGGTGAAAACATTGCTGCTGTTATAGCCGAACCTGTATGTGGAAATATGGGTGTTGTTCCACCAACAAATGACTTCTTAAGCTTTTTAAGAAAGATTACGGAAGAATATGGGTCATTACTTATTTTTGACGAGGTGATGACTGGTTTCCGTGTTGACTATAATTGTGCACAGGGTTATTTTGGCATAACACCAGACTTGACCTGTTTAGGAAAAGTAATTGGAGGGGGATTACCAGTTGGAGCTTATGGTGGCAAACGGGAAATTATGCAACAAGTTGCACCAGCAGGCCCAATCTATCAGGCAGGTACATTATCTGGTAATCCATTAGCGATGACAGCAGGCTATGAAACACTACATGCTTTAACGAAAGAGTCCTACTCAAATATTAATAAACGAGTAGATCAACTTGTTGAAGGCTATAAACAAGCAGCAGAAGATTATGAAATACCACTTCAAATTAATCGTGCGGGATCAATGGTTGGCATCTTCTTTGCTGAGGAGCCAGTAGTCAACTTTGAAACAGCATCAAAATCGAATTTGGAGTACTTCAAGAAATACTACCGAACAATGGCGGAAGAGGGCGTATTCTTACCACCGTCACAATTCGAGGGATTATTCTTATCAACTGCACATACAGAAGAAGATATTGATAAAACAATAAAAGCAGCGAGAAAAGCTTTTTCTACCTTAAAATAATAGGAGGGCTGTTCCAATAAAATTGGAATAGCCTTTTTCTTTTCTTAGCATTTTTACACATCATTTCACATCCGAATACATATAAAAATGATGTTTATAACGTTTCTATGCATCAATGTTTTAGCATTTATGCGTTAAAATGACGTTTAGAGCAACGCTAAACATCATTTCATTACCACATAGATAATCAAAATGAAGCTTATCGTGTACTTCATTTTATCTATTTTCACAAGTCTATATGATGTTTATCTATACCACTATCATGTACGTTATCTCAAAACACTTTTTACCTAGTTAGCATATCCTTATACCTTGACTCATATAGATAATTAAAGATAGAGCATATGGTATGTATGTGTTGAAGGGAGGAAACAACTTGGCAAATGAACAATCAGTATTCCGCTTTGATTTAAATGAATCACTGTATTTTGAGAAGGGCCAAGAAGTCGAAGAGATTATGGGGATATCCTTGGACCCAGAGATTTCAATTCAAGAGTTTACGGATTATATCTCCATTAGGGGAGTAGTAGAATTACAAGGTTCCTATCAAAAGCTTGAACTATTCGATGAGGAGGATGAAGCCGATTCCTATTTTGAATCCTATGATTCGAGGCGTTATATGGAACGTGTAACGGATACATCCTATGGGAGTGCCGAATTTATGCATCGTTTTCCAGTTGAGATAACGGTTCCATCCTACCGTGTTGAAAATTTGAATGATGTGTTAGTTACGATTTCAGAGTTTGATTATGAATTACCAGAACCAAACCATCTCAACTTACGATCCACGATTGAAATTCATGGTATAAATAATCGAGTTGAAGAAGTAGAGGACGAGGATCCAGAATCCGTAGTTGAGGAATCAGAAGAGGAACTAATCGAATCAAGAGACGCTGGTAATACCTTTGAATTTGATGTAAAGCCAGAGCTAGAGTCTTCCAGTTTTGAGGAGCCTGTCGGAATAGAAGAAGATGTAAAAAATGACCTCGATGATGAAATGGAAAGTGATCGCTGGAAGTTTAAGAAGGAATCTCAGACCTTCGAACAATTTTTCAACAAAAATAAAGTGCCAGAAGTAGAGGTTTTGGAGGAATCTTCATCCATAAAAGAATCTAGTTCTAGCTCTAGCTCCAAAATGGAAAGTCATGAAAGTAGGGAGGAAAAGACTGATTTAACTTATCTATCTGATATATTCCGAAGTTCTGAAGAGGAATATTTTAAACTGAAGCTCTGCATTGTACAGGATAGAGATACATTAGAGTCTATTGCTGAAAAATATGAAACATCAACCCTCCAAATTCGAAATTATAATCAATTAGAGGAAGATGATGTAACAGAAGGTCAACTACTGTATATTCCCATAAAAAAGTAAATGGAACGAATTAGAAACCCCTTGTCTTTTTTGCCAAGGGGTATATTAATGGAGCTTATTTTAGGTGGTGAGTAGCTTGGAAAATGTACGAGGTATTTTAGAAGCCTTTCGCGTCTATCCTGTTGAAATTGAAAAGTATACAGATAGAGTTTATTACGTTAAAAGTAATAATCAGACCTTTGCGTTAAAGAAAAGTATCCTCAATAACGATACACTTCCATTCTGGCATGATGTATATCGTGTTGCTCAAGCTGAGAATCTACAGCATATAATACCTGTGTATATAAACCATAGAGGAGATTTATATGCAGGGAATGGGAATGAGGTATATTACTTAACACCATGGATTGAATCTCACCATAGGTCATTATTTATTGATAAAGTCTATCAAACCTTAGGCTATATTCATGCTAAAACAAGGAAAATCCATACATTGACAGAGTCGTCACGAGAACAATCAAGAGAAAGCTTTTTAATCTACCAAAAACAAATATATGATTTACGAAAAGCACTATTGGGTCATGTAGAATTATTCGAGTCTAGACATTTTATGTCACCGGTAGAACTACTAGTCTGCACGCAATGCCGTGATATACTGAAGGCTTTCTTTTTAATGGATAGAAGGCTAGAGCAGTATCTAGAGTATCAATCTGATATTTCAGAGTGGCAAGTTTGTCTCTGCCATGGTAACTTATCGGGTAGCCATATCCTTCATGGGGAACGAACCTTTTTCATCAATTGGGAGCGTTCCAAGTATGATAATCCTATTATAGATTTGTCCCATTTTCTAAAGGATAGGACGCTTCATTATGACAATGAAGGTGAATCATTACTGAGTAAATTTAACAACTACATGGACGAGAACAAGCTTTTAATTCATGAGTTGATTCTACTTTGTATTTATTTAATGGATCCATCGCAATATCTCCAAGCAATTGAACGATATGTCAATGATAGTTCCGAGGACAGTACGATAAATCAGGTAATCCAGCTTCAGAGGCTTCATCGACAACTATTATTTGGTATCCGTTTTTCTGAATTTATTGAGGCAGAGTATGAAATGGTTTCACTTGATGAGAGTAGTGAAATTTAAATCCATTTAAGATAAAATGAAATAAATATAAACGCTAAAAACAGAGTAAGCAATACGTCAAATGAAGTTGGGAAAATAATAGTCCGAATAAGCTGGAAGATTAGTATTGGTAAGGTCACGCTTTCAACAACAATTAAACATTTTAATGCCCAAGGTGGTAATCGATATCGATAATATCTACTCATGCAAATTCACCTCCGTAAGGTAACACGTTATGTGATTTGGTATTCACTTAGCATCGCTTTTCTTAATACTATATGTATAAACAAAGGTGATTTGTGCAATGATTCATTTAATAGTTGATTTATGAACAGAAATTGACTAAAATAAGAAAATAAAACTATAAATGAAGCAAATGATTGGGAAGAGTACAGAAGCGTAACCGTTTAGAGAGGAAAACATTTGGTGAAAGTTTTCTCGGAATTACCTTTTGGAAGGTCGCCCTTGATGCAGCTACTCCGAATATAAGAGTAAGAGTATGCCGGTTAATTACCGTTATCAAGTAATGAGTGTATAGGTTTTTTTAGACCTGTAAACAAAGGTGGTACCACGGAATAATGCCCTTTTCGTCCTTTAATTAAGGATGAGAAGGGCTTTTTGTATTTAATAAGGAGGCTGATAAAAATGCAGGAAAATAACAGTTCACTTCCACCGAAGTATGATCATCAAGCAGTTGAACAAAATCGCTACAAATTCTGGCTAGAAGGTAAGTACTTTGAAGCAACAGGTGACCCAGATAAAGAGCCGTTCTCCATCGTTATTCCACCACCAAATGTAACTGGACGTCTTCACCTCGGTCATGCTTGGGATACTACTATGCAGGATACTGTATCTCGAATGAAGCGGATGCAGGGCTATGATGTATTGTGGCTTCCAGGAATGGACCATGCTGGTATTGCAACCCAGGCTAAAGTTGAAGCAAGATTAAGAGAAGAAGGTACTAACCGCTACGAGTTGGGTAGAGATAAGTTTCTTGAAAAAGCTTGGGAATGGAAGGAAGAGTATGCAGATTTTATCCGTTCACAATGGGAAAAGCTTGGTTTGGGGTTAGATTACTCCAGAGAGCGGTTTACGCTAGATGATGGGTTATCAGAAGCCGTAAAAGAGGTCTTTGTAACGCTATATGAAAAAGGGCTAATTTATCGTGGTGAATACATCATCAACTGGGATCCTGAAACAAAAACAGCATTATCGGATATTGAGGTAATTTACAAAGAAATTAAAGGTAATTTCTATCATATGAAATATCCAATTAAAGATAGTGATGAAACAATTGAGATTGCTACGACAAGACCAGAAACTATGCTAGGGGATACTGCAGTTGCAGTACACCCAAAAGACGAGCGCTATCAGCATTTAATTGGTAAAACGGTCGTTCTTCCAATAACTGGACGTGAAATTCCGATTGTTGCTGATGACTATGTTGATATGGAATTTGGATCTGGAGCAGTGAAAATTACCCCAGCACATGATCCAAATGACTTTGAGATTGGCAATCGTCATGATTTAGAACGTGTTTTAGTTATGAATGAAGACGGCACAATGAACCATAACGCAGGTAAGTACAAGGATATGGACAGATTTGCGTGCCGAAAGCAAATCGTTAAAGATCTTCAGGAGCTTGGTGTATTATTTAAGATTGAAGAGCATATTCACCAAGTAGGACATTCTGAGCGAAGTGGGGCAGTTGTTGAACCGTATTTGTCAACACAATGGTTTGTAAAAATGCAGCCACTTGCTGATGCAGCTTTAGCATTGCAGGATACAGATGATAAAATCAATTTTGTTCCAAAACGATTCGAGAATACGTATTTTAACTGGATGGAGAACATCCGAGATTGGTGTATCAGTCGTCAACTATGGTGGGGTCACCGTATTCCAGCTTGGTATCATAAAGAGACTGGTGAACTATATGTAGGAAAAGAAGCACCTGCAGATATTGAAAATTGGAATCAGGATGAGGATGTATTAGACACATGGTTCTCAAGTGCACTGTGGCCATTCTCCACGATGGGCTGGCCAAATGAAGACTCAGAGGACTTAAAACGCTACTTCCCTACAGATGTATTAATTACTGGATATGACATTATCTTCTTCTGGGTGGCTCGAATGATCTTCCAATCAAAGGAATTTACAGGAAAACGACCTTTTAAAGACGTATTACTTCATGGATTAATTCGAGATGAGCAAGGAAGAAAATTTAGTAAATCCCTAGGTAATGGTGTTGACCCTATGGACGTGATTGAAAAATATGGTGCTGATTCTTTACGATATTTCTTATTAACCGGCACTTCTCCAGGTCAGGATATGCGTTTCCATTGGGAAAAGGTAGAATCCACCTGGAACTTTGTTAATAAAATTTGGAATGCTTCACGATTCTCTTTAATGAATATGGAAGGCTTTACGTATGAGGACATTGATTTAACAGGTGAACTCTCGCTCGCAGATAAATGGATATTAACGCAATTAAATGAAACGATTGAACAAGTAACAAGAAATACGAATAAATATGAATTTGGTGAAGCAGGTCGTCATCTGCATAATTTCATTTGGGATGAATTATGTGATTGGTATATTGAGATGGCGAAGATTCCGCTATATGGTGAAGACGAACATGCGAAAAAGACTACACGCTCTGTACTTGCTCATGTACTAGATCAAACCATGAGGCTCTTACATCCATTTATGCCATTTGTTACAGAGGAAATCTGGCAAAAGCTTCCTCATGAAGGTGAATCCATCACTATTGCCAAATGGCCGGAAGTTAATACTAATTTCCATGATGAAAAAGCTTCAGAAGAAATGAAACGGTTAGTTGCTATTATCAAGTCAGTAAGAAATATTCGCGCTGAAGTGGATACACCAATGTCGAAGCAAATTAACTTATTGATTCAAGCAAAGGATGAGTCTATCGTTGCTGAGCTTGAAAACAACCGTCATTATGTGGAACGCTTCTGTAATCCAAGCGAATTAACGATATCTACTGCAATTGATGCTCCTGATAAGGCGATGTCAGCTGTCGTAACGGGTGCTGAAATTTTCTTACCGCTAGAGGGATTAATTGATTTTGATAAGGAAATTGCTCGTTTAGAGAAAGAGCTTGATAAGTGGAATAAAGAAGTTGAACGAGTTCAGAAGAAGCTTCAAAATCAAGGCTTTATATCAAAAGCTCCACAAGCCGTAATTGATGAAGAAAAGAAAAAAGAACAAGACTATTTAGAAAAACAAGCTGCTGTAAAGGCACGACTTGAAGAGTTAAAAGGATAGGTTAAGATGGAAACAAGAGTAGCAGGGGATATATACCACTATATATCCTTTGCTACTCTTTCTTTTATGAATGTGACATATTTCTCTAAAATATTCACATCACTTACAGCACTAAGTGTTCTAGAGCCAACAACATCTTCAATTTCATTAAATAATAATTCACCTTGATGTCCAATTAAAAAATCGATGCCAACCATCCCGAAATCAAATTGTGAAGTTATTTTAAATATTAATTTCTTCTCATCGCTATTTAATGGATACCAAGTTGCCGAACCACCAAGCTTATAATTAGCACGAAAGTCGGATTGACTCATACGCATAACCGCTCCAACAATCTCACTACCGACAACAAAAACCCGTAGATCTTTACCTAGCTGTACTTCTGTTGATTGTATAACATAATCTGAAGCGGTTAGCTGTTGAGTATATGCAACCCATTCCTCAAAATTCTTGATTAAAAAGACGTTTTTCCCACCTCTACCAGCTACTTCTTTTATAACAAATGGATAAGACATAGGAGGTGTCTCCAGTATATTCTCTCTTTTTATAAAGACAGTATCGACCATTGGAATTCCAAGCTTTGCCACTTCGAAATAGGTTCTTGCTTTATCATTACATATCTCTGATAAAGTAGAGGAATTAAAGACAGATACACCTAATTCCTCTAGTATTCGATTCATCATAGGCTCTACTGTCCGAACAATAGCAAATCTGGGTAAATCAACATGAACTCCATGATACAAAACAGAATGCATATTTTGGTATATTCCTATGGATAGATGTTCCCGGAGAATTAACGCTATGTGTAAGGATTGTTTTTTCCCTTCCTCGATAAACCATTCAATATAGGCTTTATTTTCTATTGCATCTCGACCACTATAAATAAGCCAACCATTAATCATTTTTATCCCTCACTGCATGTAATACATGCTCCATAATTGCATCTGCTGCATTAATTCCTGTACAGTTATATAGATTACGAATATGTGCATTAGAATTAATTTCGCAAATGATAAAATTACCCTCAGAACCATAAAGTAAATCTACTCCGCAAAAATCAGCCCCGATCGCTTTTGCTGCTGAAATGGCAACCTTT
Source organism: Ornithinibacillus bavariensis (assembly GCF_050433565.1). NCBI lineage: Bacteria > Bacillati > Bacillota > Bacilli > Caryophanales > Bacillaceae > Ornithinibacillus > Ornithinibacillus bavariensis. Next base: position 142,759 of record NZ_JBNPWZ010000003.1, on the reverse strand, counting down.
TTTGCTTGTTCAGAAGGTTCGAATGCCTCTATATTCCCCCCAGCTGTTACATTAGCTCGAAAATCATGATTTGCAGTACGTTTCATCGCAGCAACTACTCGATTACCAACCACTTGTATTCGAAGATCCTTTCCAAAGCTTGAATGGACAAATTCTTGAAACATAAACGGTTTTCCGTAAAGCTCGATTACTTTTTCTTTAAGCTCCTCCTTGGAATGGACGAGGTATACCTGTTCTCCAAATGATCCAAATGCTTCTTTCACAATCATAGGTAGACCAAGCTGCTCAATAATTGTGTCAAGATTTGGTAAATACTTTTCTTTACGACTATAAAATACCTTAGGAGCTACTATTGTCTTTGGAATTGGTAGCTGATGCTTTGCCAAAATCTGATAGGTAGCAATTTTATCATCACTAGTCTCAATCACATGTGAAGAATTAAAAACTGGAACGCCTAATAATTCTAGTTGTCTAGCTAAATAGATATCTTTATCTGTAAATACAATATAATCCGGTAATTCACTTTCGGATAATAGGCCGATTTGTCTGTCTCCGAATAATGTGAGGAGATCATTGTTTTTAATAATTTGAGCATTTGAACCAAGTCTATTTGCAGCATCTCGAATCATTTCAGCAAAATCCAAAAACTTATTACCAGGCAAGTTTCCATTGTATATAATCCAACCTGTTTTACTCAATTGACCTTTTCCTTTCTTATTTGTGCTATAATTTTTTCGATTAATAGAAAGATGGTGAAGCAATGTTTACTAGTCTAGAGCAGGTTAATCATTTCTTTCGGGATAGAAAAAACTATGGGATTAAACCTGGACTTGACCGCATGTATCAGTTACTAGAATCACAGAACAATCCTCAAGATAAAATAAAAGCAATTCATATTGCAGGAACAAACGGAAAAGGTTCAACACTAACATATATAAAAGAAGCATTCATTCAGAATAACTATACAGTCGGTGTTTTTACCTCACCTAGTTTAACAGGCATAACTGGCCATATTTACATTAACGATAAGCCTATTGGTGCCGAGTCCTTCTTAACCTACCTAAATAAGCTATTACCTACCATAGAACGATTAGATACAAAAAAAATGTATCCAACAGAGTTTGAAATTATTACGGTAATCGCCTTTATGTATTTTGCAGAATCTGTTGATATTGCCCTTATTGAATGTGGTATGGGAGGTAGAGAGGATGCTACAAACTGCATCTCTCCTATTTTGTCCATTATAACAAATATTGCTATGGACCATGCTTATTTTTTGGGTGATACTATAGAAAAAATTGCTTATCATAAAGCGGGAATTATCAAGGATCAAATACCTACTGTTGTAGGAAAAGTAGATAGTGCCTCTCTAGAAATTATTGTAAAGGAGGCAGCCTCCAAAAATTCGACAATATATCAGTATAGTCAGGAATATAAGGCTAGTAAAATCATGATCCAACAAAATTCGCAGAGCTTCCAATGGGAGTATAACGATTTCTCTCTACCTATCACAATAAACATGAAGGGACGCCATCAAATCGAAAATGCCTCAACAGCCTTGATGGCTATTCACCAATTAATAGATGCCGGATTTTCTTTAGATTGGGTAAAGGTACAAAAGGCATTTCAACTTGCTAAGCTTGAGGGTAGGTTTGAAAGGCTAATGGAACAGCCTTCTATTATCGTTGATGGTGCTCACAATCCAGCTGGAATGAATGCATTTTTACAAACCGTTCAATCTGAATATGGAGATAGAGAGAAAATATTAATCTTCGCAGGCTTCCGGGATAAAGAGTTAAAGCAAATGATACTGGAAGCAATTCCTTATTTTCAGACCGTATTTCTTACAACCTTTGATAGTCCGAGAGCGGAAGAAGCAGATGAGCTAGGAAGACAGCTTCAAGCTAATAATGTAAAAATCAATTCAAATTGGAAAGAGCTTGTCGAGAAGGTGGTTCTTTCGGATAAAGAGAGCAATAGTGCTTACTTTTTCGCTGGATCATTACACTTTATAGGATTAGTTAGATCATTAATTAATAGTGCAAATGGAGATAAACTTTCGCAGTATATGTAGAAAAAAACATTTGAGGACTGACAATATTCCTCTTACTTTTTAATAGAATTATGCTAGAGTAAAACAAACTAATCTAGCAAAGTGAGGGGAACAGCAAATGTCTGCTAAAGGACCAATAGTTGTAAGGATTGATGGACACAAAAAGAAAATAAATTCTGCTAAGGGTGATGACGGTCGTAAAAAAGTGGAAACATTGGCTCACACAGAAGCAGCAGCTGCTGAAGAATCAAGTGATCGCATTCATACTTTTGCTAGAGAGTATGACAAGTCACTGATGATATCTAAATCTAAGATGAAAAAACAAAGTACCTTTTCCATGTTTAAGCCAATTCTTATTGCAATCATTTCTGCTTTGGCAATAGGCTCTATCATGGGTTTTGTCATGCTCAAAATAATTGTAAACTTTGATAATGAGCTGAACCCAACACCAGCTAATGTTTTACCAGCAGAGGGTGAGGACGGTAAAGAAAATAAGAAGGCTGATTCTGTTGAATTATCCTCTTTTACACTTGATGCATTATCTGCATATGTGTTGCAGGGCGGGGTATATTCCGAATCTGCAAATGCTGAAACAGAATTAGGTAAATATACAGATTTAGGATATGCGCCAATTATATGGCAACGTGAGAATCAATTTTATTTACTAGTTAATATGGCGGATTCAAAAGTTTCCCTACAAGAGGATGCATTATCACTAGCAAACAACAATATTGAAGTATATGTGAAAGAATGGCAAATTAGTGAGTCAAAGCTTGAGCTTACGGAAGAGGAATATAACTGGATTACTGTTTTCCAAAAGGATTGGAATAATGCACTGCAAAACGGCAGTATCAATAAGGAAACCTGGAAAAAACTTATTGATGATGCACCAAACAAAACAGAGCATTTAACTAGTTTTACAGCAAGTTTACGTGAGGTATTAAAGCAAGAGGGGAAAGGAACAGGTACATTATTAATGGAAATGGCTAATGCATATGAGGATTGGTTAGCATCTGGAAAAATAAAATTAGAAGAGTAGTAATTTTTTATTTTTAATGTAGAGACAGTATGAAAAATATTATTTTTCATACTGTCTCTTGAATTTTATGGTTCGTTTAAGAAATGAAAATAATTTTATTTCAATTTGTCACGCCCTTGAGTCTAAGCTATTCTATTTAGAAAATGAAGGGAGGATAACCAATTGAAATCTTCAACAATCATGATAAAGGATGTTCCTAAGGAAGATCGTCCGAGAGAAAGACTGTTAAGCTTAGGAGCAAGTCATTTATCAAATCAAGAATTATTAGCCATTTTGTTAGGCAGTGGAACAAAAGATGAATCCGTTATGGCACTTGCTAATCGCTTATTAATGCATTTTGAAGGTCTCAAGCTATTGAAGGATGCTACCATTGAGGAGCTTACAGCAATTAAAGGAATAGGAAGTGCGAAGGGAGTATTAATTTTATCCGCCTTAGAACTGGGTAAACGATTAAGTCAATACAAGGCAAGTGAAAAATACGTCATACGTTCACCGGAGGATGGTGCTGATTATATTATGGAAGAACTTCGTAATTTGAATCAGGAGCATTTTGTCGTACTTTTTTTAAATACAAAAAATCAAATTATCCACAGGCAAACTATTTTCATTGGTAGCCTAAATGCTTCGATCGTTCATCCAAGAGAAGTGTTCCGTGAAGCGGTCAAGCGCTCCGCGGCATCAATCATTGTCGCACATAATCATCCCTCAGGTGACCCCACACCATCACAAGAAGATATCCACGTTACAAGGCGCTTAGCGGAATCAGGTAAAATGATTGGAATAGAATTATTAGATCATTTAGTTATTGGTGATCGTAAATTTGTATCATTAAAGGAAAAAGGATACCTATAGTACTATCAATTTTTTTGGTTTTCTCGTATAATTATGTATAGATGAAAAGCTAGCGCCATTTTCATATCATCTTGAAGGTGGCGCTCTTAGAATTGGAAAGGTTCTTTCCATACATATCGTTTTTAATCAATTACTATTCGAATTATATTATGAAGGGCTTCACATAAAATATATAGAAGTTAGTTATGCTACTGTTAATGAATACCGAATTGGAGTTGGAGAGGGAGATTTTATTGGGGATTATTGGACTATCTCAGGATTTGGGAATTGATTTAGGAACTGCAAATACATTGGTTTTTATTAAAGGCAAGGGTGTGGTATTAAGAGAACCCTCTGTTGTTGCAAAGAATATGGAGACTGGAGAAATTGAAGCGGTCGGAAGCGCAGCTAAGAATATGATTGGCAGAAGCCCTGGGAATATTTCTGTTATTCGCCCAATGAGAGATGGGGTAATTGCAGATTATGATACAACAGCATCAATGATGCAATATTATATTAAACGGGCGATGCGTAATCGGTCTTATTTTGCAAAAAAACCAAATGTTATGATCTGTGTACCATCTGGAATTACGATGGTTGAAGAACGAGCAGTAATTGACGCCACGAAACAAGCGGGAGCAAAGGATGCATTTCCTATAGCAGAGCCTTTTGCTGCGGCTATTGGTGCTGGACTGCCGGTTTGGGAGCCAACTGGAAGCATGATTGTTGATATTGGCGGTGGCACTACAGAGGTCGCAGTCATTTCACTAGGTGGTATTGTAACGAGTGAGTCAATTCGTGTTGCTGGTGATGATATGGACGAGGCCATTATTCAACATATTCGCAAAAACTATAACTTATTAATTGGCGAAAGAACTGCAGAACAGATTAAAATGGAAATAGGAACAGCCAGTGATACCAATATTGAAAATTTATCAATGGAGATTCGTGGGCGGGACTTACTAACTGGACTACCAAAAACAATAGCAATAGATGAAAATGAAATAGCTACGGCACTAAAGGATACAGTAGATGCAATTGTGTATGCGGTTAAGATAACTTTAGAAAAAACACCACCAGAGTTAGCTGCTGATATAATGGATCGTGGAATCGTCTTATCTGGTGGTGGTTCATTATTACGTAATCTTGATCGAGTATTAAGTGATGAGACGAAAATGCCAGTTTTTATAACTGAAAGTCCGCTGGACAGTGTTGTTATTGGAACAGGCAAGTCTTTGGAATATATTCAGCATTTCAAAGCGCAGCCGAATGTATCTACTCGTCCAACCGTAGAATAAGTGGGTGTTTTGATGTCTTTATTTCGTAAAAAGAGGTTATTTATTATATTAATAGGGATTATTGTACTTGTTGTTCTGATAGGATATTCCCTAGGAAATCGTTCTAAATTGTCGATAGGTGAACAATTTGTCAGCGACGTTATTGGAACTGTTCAAAATGTCATTTCAGCTCCTGTTAAATTTGTTACCAATCTCGTGGGGAATATAGGCGATGTTCGTGATACATACGAAGAAAATGAAGTATTACGAGAAAAGCTTGCACAATACAAAGGTTTAATCTATGAAGTACAGGAAATTAAAGAAGAAAATGAAGAGTTAAGAAAGCTTTTAGATAAAGCAGATTCTATACGCTCCTATAATCCAATTCATGCGACTGTTACAGCAAGGTCACCAGAGCGTTGGATTGAACAGGTAACCATCAATAAGGGTAAGCTTGATGGGGTAAAAGAGAATATGGCAGTTATTACCGCAGATGGAATGATTGGAAAAATCCAACGTGCTTCACAACAAACCTCAACTGTTCAACTATTAACAGGTTTTGATGAATTTAACCGAATATCAGCAACTATTTCTCGAGAAAAAGGAAATGATATTTTTGGTTTGATAGAGGCATATGACAGGGAATCGAATTCTCTTATTCTTCGAATAATAGAAGACTCTGATCAAGATCTGAAGAAAGGTGAGCTAGTTGTCTCCTCTGGAATGGGTGGGGTATTCCCAGCAGGATTACCAATTGGAAAGGTGAAAGAGGTTATTCCAGACCAATACGGACTAACAAGAACTGCACTGGTCGAGCCAGCAGCTAATCTGTATGATATAAATAACGTTGTTGTAGTAGATAGAGTTTTAAGCGGTGAAGAGGGGGATGAGGAATGAGGCATATATTCCTCCCCCTTATTCTGCTAATTCTTGTTGCTCTAGAAGGGGTAGCTTTAGATATTCTTCCGAGCAGTCTGCTGGACAGTAATCTAATGATAACTCCACATTGGGTCCTTATGTTTCTGGTATTAATTGCGATTTTCTATGATCGACAAAATTCCTACTATGCCATCATGTATGCCTTTATTTTTGGATTATTGATTGATATCGCCTACACTGGGATTCTAGGTGTATATATGTTTACATACGCTGTAGTTATTTACGTGATTCTTGAATTGAGGAAGATGTTACATAGTAATATTTATTCCGCGCTATTGTTTGGTATAATAAGTATAACGATTGCTGAGTTAATCATAAATGTTATTTACTATGTGGTAGGAATTATGAATACTACCTGGACAGATTATTTTATATATCGTTTAATCCCGTCGGTTCTAGCTAATGCGATATTCATACTTATTTTATATCCAATATTTGCAAAACGATTAGAAAAGTGGAAAAATACGCAGATAAAGTAAAAGGAATAGCAACCCTGCACGCTGAAATTAGCACTAATGAGGTGAACATATTGCAAGAAACAAAACAAAAAAACTATGTGACGATTAAAGGAACTAGAGATGGACTTACACTTTTTATCGATGATCGCTGTTCATTTACAGATGCGTGTAGGGAATTAGTTGATAAACTTTCCGTCAATATTGTACAAAAGGACGAGCCCGTTGTGCCAGTTACCGTGAAGCTTGGTAATCGCTTTATATATGAAGATCAAAAGAAACAATTAGAGGAAATTATCACCAAAGATAATCATTTTACCGTCCAATCATTAGATTCAAATGTTATATTACGTGACGAGGCACTAGCCTTTTTAGATGACACAGAAGTTAAAGTAATAACCCGTATAGTTCGCTCTGGCCAAGTATTAGAAATCAAGGGAGATTTGCTATTAATAGGTGATGTGAATCCTGGTGGAAAAGTAGTTTCTACAGGAAACATTTATATTATGGGGAGTTTACATGGCGTTGCTCATGCCGGTGTAAATGGTGACCGAAACGCGATTATAGCTGCTTCCTATATGAATCCTAGTCAGCTTCGAATTGCAGATCATATTAGTCGTGCACCAGATTATGAGTCTGATGGAGTATATATGGAATGCGGTCTCATTGATGATGAAAAAGATAAAATAGTGATTGATAGAATACAAGTTTTGGCACATAAGCGTAAGAGCTTAAATCGGTTTGAAAGGAGACTAATCAATGGGTGAGGCAATTGTTATAACATCAGGTAAAGGTGGGGTTGGTAAAACAACTACCACTGCTAATATTGGAACTTCATTAGCTTTAATGGATAAAAAGGTTTGTTTGATTGATACAGATATCGGTCTTCGAAATCTTGATGTTGTAATGGGTCTAGAAAACCGTATTGTATACGACATTGTCGACGTAGTACAAGGTCGTTGCAAATTAAAGCAAGCCTTAATTAAGGACAAGCGCTTTGAATATTTATCCCTGCTTCCTGCTGCGCAAACAAGTGATAAATCAGCTGTTACACCAGAAGGAATGCGCGAAATCATAAAAGAGTTGAAAACAGAGTATGATTATATTATTATCGATTGTCCTGCTGGTATTGAACAGGGATTTCAAAATGCAGTCGCAGGGGCAGATAAAGCAATCGTAGTTACCACCCCAGAGAAATCTAGTGTTCGTGATGCCGATCGAATTATCGGTTTATTAGAAAAGGAAGATATGGATGCACCTACTTTAATAATTAACCGAATTCGTAAGCATATGATGAAAAATGGGGATATGTTAGAGATTGATGAAATCGTTCAAATCCTTTCGATTGACCTAATTGGTATTGTATTAGACGATGATGAAGTTATTAAAGCATCTAATCATGGTGAGCCTGTTGCCTTTCAACCAAATACGAAAGCATCCATTGCTTACCGAAATATTGCTAGAAGAATCCTCGGTGAATCCGTGCCATTACAGTCTCTAGATGACGAAACTGGTATGTTCCAAAAGGTTAAGAGATTTTTTGGGATTAGGAGTTAGTTGGATTATAGCGTATTTCTTAACAGTTTCGTTTTATTGGATATAATTAGAAATTACTATATGAACAGAGTTCTAAACGATATTGATTTAGAACTCTGTTTTTTGTTTGTTAACAAAAGGATATATCGGTTTTCTGCTTTTTTGTATATGTATTACGAGATAAGTATTAGTCTTACAAAATACATAGTGCTTACACCAGCACTATCGTCCAGACTGCAAAGAACAAGCTAGGGGCAAAAATGAAGAAATCGGATGGATTTAGAATTGGCCTTATCGCTGTCTATGTACATTGCTTTAGCTGATTCTAAGACTACTTGCAACGCTACAATTATTAGGGTTAACTATACTGACTTTATGGGTAAAATATAAATAGGTCAATGACCAAACTAGGAAAAGTCAATAGACATTTTTTAATGGAATAGGTATAATAAAAGTAGACAAGCCATACTAATTAAATAACCGAGAATGCAGCAACATTCTCGGTTAGCATGATAGTAGATGTTCAGGTGGATTTCCCTCTGGACGAAGCAGAAAGAACCCCACCCTTATTTTGATTTAGCGGTCAAAAGGGTGGGGTTCATCGTTTATCAGTAAAGTCTTTTACTAATTGTCTAATGAAGTCTAACAGCTTTAACAAAAATGCTCCAGCTGCGAAAAGTACTGTTAATAGTAACAATACTAATTCTAACTCCATTGGCATCCCTCCTTTCACCATAATCGGTTTCCAGAGGGAAGCGAAATACCCCACCCGTACAACTATACCATGCTTGTCTTTATTTTATCTTATAGATATTTAATGGCAAGTTATTTCATTTAATTATTTAACATATCATTATCTGTAAAGTTGAACATGCTCTTCTTCGATATCGCTATCACCTAAAAGTAAACTTCTGAACCATTTTTTACATTTACTCCAAAAATTGTAACATAATGCCTAGATTGTTAAATAACTAGGCGTTATGTAATATAATGGAACTAATGATTATTCCACAAAAGAAGGTGAATAAACGAGTAAAGACAGAAAAGAATTGCTGTTGTTTTTAGTAGTTTTGCTGTTTATTAGTCTTATCTTTAATTATAAGTTTTATAAAACCAGTCATGAATGAAGCAATCCTTATACCATTTATATAAATGAGTTCATAAGTATAATGCTTTACTTGGCTTGTCTCTGATTGGTTTCTTATTTGGGATACATAAAATTATTATTAGGAGGTATGTAATGGAACCGCGAATCTCAGTTTTAACTTTAGGTGTAGATGATTTAGAAAGGTCATTGAAATTCTACAAGGATGGACTTGGATTACCTACAGAGGGGATAGTAGGTCAAGAGTTTGAACACGGTGCAGTAGCTTTTTTTGAATTACAATCAGGGCTAAAACTAGCTATATGGAAGCGTAAGGACAAAGCCCATGATACAAGTATAAATCAGTCACTGAAAAGTCCAACTGAATTTACGATTGGTCATAATGTGGGTAGTAAAGAAGAGGTTGATCTAGTAATGGAACAGGCTAGAAAGGCTGGTGCAGATATTACAGTTCCAGCACATGATACCTTTTGGGGAGGATATTCTGGATATTTCCAAGACCCTGACGGACATTTATGGGAAGTAGTTTGGAATCCAGCTTGGGAAATTACTGAGTGAGAAAAGTATTAAGGGGGATTCCATTTGAGCGTGGAAATTAAGACTTCTACAGATAGACCAATAAAAGCAATAGAGTTAATGAGACTTTATCGAGATGTTGGTTGGTGGGAAAATAGAAATGAACACGATATTGAACAAATGTTAAAACGAGAAATAACTGTTGGTGCATGGGAAGATGATGTTCTAGTGGGTTTTGCCAGGTCTATTTCGGACGGTAAATTTAGGGCTTATGTTGAAGATGTTGTTATACAAACAGAATATCAAAAGCTTGGTATTGGTAGGAAGTTAATATTGCAATTGTTAAAGGAACTTTCTCATATTGATGTAATTAGTTTGTTTTGTGAAGCGGATTTAATCCCGTTTTACGAGAAAAATCAGTTTAAATTTAGCAATTCTCAAGTTGTCATGCATAGAAATGCCTCATTAACCGTCATGGGGAATAACGAGTAGACTCTGAAAAGGTGGAGCTTTTAAAAAACAAATGTAAATCGTTGAATGAAAATATTTTTTTAATGAATTCTAAATTTAAATTCTGATTGGAGTAACTATTATGGAAAGTAATACAGAGCAATAAATAATAAGTGAGCTAAAGAATATAAATAAATCATTACAGACGATGAATGAGAAAATCGATGCTATTGATAAGGGCGGTAAACCAGCCTTTAATTTATGGGAAATTATAAGGTCTTTGTTAATAGGAGTATGTATTGTAGGTCCTGGATTAGCAGTTGCAATTGTTGTTTTTCAAGTTATTTACAGTTGGTTATTTAACTGAATCATGATAGAAGATAGTAAGGGCCCTCTTATTAAATGAAGTTTAATTGTTTATTAACTATTCTCATACTACTAAATACATATCTTGTCCGCTTTCTTCATACAATTGTAAAAACGTTTAATGAAGGAATGTGAGGGCGTATGAAGAAAGATATTAAGGATGTTCGCCGTGCCATAAGTGAACGGAAGAAGTCACGCGGGCTACCAAATAAAACAAGACATAAAAATTTTAGTACCATCATGCCGGTTTTACCGCAGGATGAAGAAAAACATGGGTATTATCCTGACTTTCTTGATCCATCCGCATCTAATCAAAGAAATAGTAAAGTAGTAACTGGTATTATTTTTAAAGGGATATTATCGGTTATGTTATTCTTTTCCGTTGCAATTGTTCTCCAAAACGATGCGGATTTTCTTTCGAAGCCAAAGAAGTGGGCATATCACGCACTAACTGAAGAATTCCCATTTGCATCCACTTATGAATGGTACAAGGATGCATTTGGAACACCGCTGGCATTTTCACCAAATAATGAAAAGCAAGAAGCAGAGAAAGTAGCTTTAGTATTACCAGTATCAGGTAATGTTACAGAGACATTCCAAACAAATGGGAGAGGGATTAAGATTGCTCCTGCTGATACTGCTCCAGTTTCGGCATTAAGGGATGGTGTTGTTATTTTTGCAGGAAAGGATCGCAATACCAAGAAAACAGTTGTAGTTCAACATGCGGATGGAACCACTTCAACCTATGGGTACTTAAGCTCCATTGATGTTCATTTATATCAAATAATTGATGCGCAACAGCGAATCGGTGAATTTGCACCATCTGAGGATAATGAAACCCTTTATTTTGCAATTGAGAAAGACAATGAATATATCGATCCAGTTCAGGTGGTTGAAGTCGATGACAATCCGTAAACTGCTACCACCGATACATATCCATCCAATCCTGCTTATTTTTATGGTTATTTCGTTTTTTACGGGTACCTTTGTAGAATTATTCATCATTCTAGTCATAGTTCTAATCCATGAGCTTGGGCATTATATAGCAGCAGCTCTATTCAAATGGCGAATTAGAAAGGTAATGCTTTGGATCTTTGGTGGAGTTATGGACACGGATGAACACGGAACAAGGCCACTCAGGGAAGAATTTTTCGTAACTATTGCAGGACCTCTTCAGCATTTCGTTATATATGGAATGGTATTAATTGGTTCAGCTCTAGCGTTTGTTCCAGCCGCAATGGTGGAGAAGATATTATTTTATAATACAATCATTTTGGTATTTAATTTGCTGCCAATATGGCCATTAGACGGTGGAAAACTGTTATTTTTTTTGCTTTCAATTAAATTACCATTTCGAAAGGCATATCACATTATGATTATGCTTTCTATCGTATTAACATTAGTTGTTATTTTGTTGCAGTTCGTTTTCTATTCATTCACATTGAGTGCTTTCTTGTTGATGATCTTTTTGTTATTGGAAAATCGTTCAGAATGGAAAAAAAAGCACTATGTTTTTATTCGATTTCTGCTTAATAGGTATAAGGGTGAACAGTGGATAAAAGACGTAAGACCGATAACGGTACCTGCACAATATTCTCTCATGGATGTTTTCATCCAATTTAAACGGGATTATAAACACCCAATTTATGTTCAAATGCCTAATAATACACGTCTTTACATTGATGAAGCGGATTGCTTGCAAAGCTATTTTTATGATAAAAATTATGATTTGACAATCGGCGAGATTGCTATGTTTCATGCTAGCTAGAAAAATAGCAAGGAAGCTTGACAAATAGTAATCGAACATGATAACATTTGTATGTTATTCATCGTAGCACCCGTGCTACAACCGCACAGAACAGGTTTTTAAAACTCGAAGTTAGTTACCTGTATGGCGAGTCTGAGTTAATTAAGGAGGTGCAGTTATGTACGCTATTATCGAAACAGGTGGTAAGCAAGTTAAAGTTGAAGAAGGCCAAGTAGTTTACGTGGAAAAAGTTACAGCTGACGTGAATGAAACTGTTACTTTTGACAAAGTTCTTTTCGTAGGTGGAGCAGACGTTAAAGTTGGTTCTCCTTATGTGGAAGGTGCTACTGTTACGGCTAAAGTTGAAAAACACGGCCGTCAAAAGAAAGTTACTGTATTCAAGTTTAAAGCTAAGAAAAACTACCACAAGAAACAAGGTCATCGTCAACCATACACAAAACTAGTGATTGAAAAAATCAACCAATAAGGGTTTAAACCATGATTAAGGTTACTGTATACCGAGATAATAATCAAATAAAGTCCTTTGAGTTATCTGGACATGCAGAAAGTGGTCCCTATGGATATGACTTAGTTTGTGCTGGAGTATCCGCAGTTTCCTTTGGCGCAGTAAATGCTGTACTTAAGATGACGGATATTGAATTAGAAATCGAACAAGGTCATGAGGGTGGTTATCTTCGTGTGTCTATTCCAGATTCTGTAGATGAAGGATTAATGGAAAGAGCACAGCTCTTGTTCGAGGGTATGATTGTTTCACTGGAAACTATTGAACGTGACTATAATCAATTTATTACAATTCAAAGTAAATAGGAGGTGCTCTTATGCTACGTCTAGATTTACAGTTCTTCGCATCTAAAAAAGGTGTTGGTAGTACAAAGAACGGTCGTGACTCAGAGTCCAAACGTCTTGGTGCTAAACGTGCTGATGGACAATTTGTAACTGGTGGATCTATTTTATATCGTCAACGCGGTACTAAAATCTATCCAGGTGAAAACGTTGGCCGTGGTGGAGATGACACGCTTTATGCAAAAATCGACGGTGTTGTAAAATTTGAACGCTATGGTCGTGACCGCAAAAAAGTTAGTGTTTACCCAGTTGCTCAAGAAGCATAATATTACCGAACAAAAACTCCAATCAATTTAGTGGTTGGAGTTTTTTTGATATAATTCATGGTAATGGGGGGATATTGTGGAGAGTAAAGATATCATTCAACTATTACGTTTACAACGACATGATTTAATGAATGATTTGCAAATAGTTCATGGCTATTTAAGTATGGGTAAAATTGATAAAGTTAAGATGAAGGTAAATGATATTTTGGAAGCTTTTCATCAAGAAAGATTACTTATGAATATGAACTGTCCTAATTTTGCATTATGGCTCTTGCAATTAAACTGGAAACAACCCAACATACGTTTTAATTATCTTCTACATAGTATAAATCAAGATTTATCTCATATTGACAATACATTGACTTCAGTTGGTATGACATTTGTTGATATACTGACAATGGCAGTTAGTAATCAAGAGGAACTTGTAGAAGGGACTATTGAGATAAATGTGATTAGTTCATCAATCGAACTGGTGATAACTATCCAAGCGTGCGCTATAAATAAGAATGCATTTAAAGTAGGAATTAATAACAAAATAGATAATGTTTCTATCCATGAGAATAACACGAATGAAACGATTATCTGTACATTTACATTTCCTGCCTAATGATATGAGGTGAAAAAATATGTTTGTCGATCAAGTCAGTGTGTATGTAAAAGCTGGTGACGGAGGGAATGGGCTTGTTGCTTACCGTCGTGAAAAGTATGTCCCTTTAGGTGGTCCTGCCGGAGGAGATGGTGGAGACGGCGGAGATGTTGTTTTTAAAGTGGATGAGGGTCTTAATACGTTAATGGACTTCCGCTATAACCGACACTTTAAAGCAAAACGTGGGGAGAACGGGATGAGTAAAAATCAGCATGGTAGAAATGCTTCCCCGCTAACCGTTTCAGTACCACCTGGAACTACTGTTATCGATGAGGATACCAATCAAGTAATTGCAGATTTAACTGTCCATGGTCAAGAAGCTGTAATTGCAAGAGGTGGCCGAGGGGGTAGAGGTAATTCACGTTTTGCGACCCCAAGAAATCCAGCACCTGATTTTGCTGAAAATGGGGAACCAGGTGAAGAGCGTAATATTAAGGTAGAATTAAAATTAATCGCTGATGTAGGATTAGTGGGCTTTCCTAGTGTTGGGAAATCAACTTTTTTATCCGTAGTTAGTGCAGCAAAGCCAAAGATTGCTGACTACCATTTCACTACTTTAGCTCCAAATTTAGGCGTGGTTGATACTGGAGATGGTCGAAGCTTTGTTTTAGCTGATTTACCAGGTCTAATAGAGGGCGCTCACGAGGGAGTCGGACTGGGACATCAATTTTTAAGGCATGTTGAACGAACAAGGGTAATTATCCATGTAATTGATATGGCAGGAACAGAAGGTCGTGACCCTTTTGAGGATTATCAGAAGATTAATAATGAATTAAGAGAATATGATGAGAAACTTATGAATAGACCACAGGTGATTGCAGCAAATAAAATGGATATGCCTGATGCAGAAGAGAATCTAAAAAAGTTTAAGGAACAAATAGAAGATGATATACCAGTATTTCCGATTTCAACATTAACCAAATCTGGACTTCGAGATTTACTTTATACAGTGGCAGACCTATTGGAAAAAATTCCAAAGAACACAGATGAGATAGAGGATACAGATGAAACCGTAGTTTATCGATATCAAAAAGAAGACAAAGGCTTTGAAATTAGTCGAGATGATGACGGTGCATTTGTACTAACAGGTCCACGTATCGAGAAATTGTTCAAAATGACCGACTTTAATCGTGATGAAGCTGTTCGACGTTTTGCTAGACAGATGCGTACGATGGGTGTAGATGATGAACTCCGTAAACGAGGAGCAGAAGACGGGGACACAATCCGTATTTTACAATTTGAATTTGAGTTTGTTGAATAGTTATATATAAAAGAGCCGTTTCCTATTGGAAAACGGTCTTTTTTGTGTTTAGGGCAATTTATTCTTCTAGTCTAAACTGCCTCAAACTACAGTAGGTAATAACGGATAGCTCTTATCAATACCTAGTAATTTTTAAAAAGGTCGTAAACTGACAAACATCACTCCCCATTGTTTTATCTCCATACAAGTTTTCTAATATTATGGTTCAACATTTAGAACAGTTTTGCATATCTTGGTAAAGAGTGATTCTAGCCTAGAATTTTGAAGTGAAAGGAGTTCGAATAAACGTTGAAGATTCATGTAGTACAAAAAGGAGATACATTGTGGGAACTGTCTAAGAAGTATGGGGTAGATTTTGGGGAATTAAAACAGGTTAACTCGCACCTATCTGCTCCGGATATGTTAATGCCAGGTATGAAAATTCGTATTCCAACTACAGCTAAAGCCGTAAAAAAGGAAGGCATGGTTAAAGAAGTAAAAAAAGAACATGTGGAACACCCGTATATGAATATTTCACCAAAGCCTCTACCAGTAATAAAAGAGGATCATGTAAAGAAAGAAGTACAAGTACAGCCTGTAATGCCACTACCACAAATGCCACAAGTACCGCAAATGACCTTGCCTCCAATTATCCAACAACCTACCTTGGAAACAACTGAATTAAACACGTATATGACTTTTAATTTTGAAGAATCATCATCTGAAGAAAGTCATTCTCCAAAGCATGTAAAACATAAAGAAAAACCGAAGAAGCATAAACCTAAACATCAACCAATGCAGCAACCTGTATTTCATCATATGGCATATCCAATGCATATGATACCATGTTTCCCGGTAAATCCTTGCTGTGGAGGAATGCACTTTTCACATCATCTCTTCCCGATGTATCATCCACATCTTGCTCATCTAGGTATGGGCTATCCAGCACCTATGATGTATGGGGCTGAAGCAGATTGTGGATGTGGAGGAGGAGCAGCTGATTATCCACCAATGTTAACAACTATGCCCCCTATGGGTACCGGTACAGAGATGAACTTTCCGACACAAGTAGAGGGTATGCAAAATATTCCTACACAAGCCAATACGATGTTCCCATACATGCCTGATTGGCAGATGGGTGGCTATCCTACCCCTCCTGGATTTGGTGGATATAGGGATGAAGAGAAGGAAGAATCATCCGATTGAGGAAACAGTTAAGCAGAGACGATAATCACTACGATCGTCTCTCTTCTTTTTTACTTTGGGAGGGAAACTTAGAAATAAAGAAGCTTCACCAAATTAAGCGAAACATATATTATTTGGAAGCTAATACAGGAAAACAATATATTCTAAAAGGGCATTCAAATTTATTGAATATGAGGCAACAATGGGATTTTTTTAACAAGGCTAAATCAAAATCAATCGTGCCTTTTGTTCGCTTTCCAAATGGAAAAAAAGAAATTTTAACAGGTACGAATTATGGTTGGACAATATCTCCTTATATCACTGGAAGAAAATTAAACTATCAGCACCCTGGAGACCGACTGTTAGCTGTTTCTACTATAAAAAAATTTCATCAAGATGCAAAAAATATAACCGTTAAGAATCCGATTAAAAAGCAACTATTTTATAGAAGATGGCATGTAAGGTTAAATAAATTTTTGGAAACAGAGTATATTTTTCAAAAGTATGGCTATGAGAATTTATTTCGAGATATTGTATGGATGATGAACCGTTATTTAGATATTGTATCAACCTATTCTTGGAATCACGATCAAAAGGAAGCTGAAATAGAGGGAAGATGGGTTCATGGGGATGTTGCTTCCCATAACTTTATTCATAATGAGCGGACAGTTCTAATTGATTTTGATCTACTGCATTGTACGACACAGCTTTATGATTTTATTCAATTAGGACAACGATTTCTGCCGAATATAAATTGGAAGCTTGACCGTTTATTACAATACAATATGGCGTCAGAAAGGGAATTAGCGAAATTTTTATATTCAGTATTTATCCCAAGTGATGTGTTAAGGGAATGGATGCATTATTTGAAAAGCAAACGAAGACTTAGTGTCAGCTCCTATTTACAAACAATGGAAGAGGAATGGATAAAGCGTAAAGAATTTTTAAATACCTCCAAGGTCATGCTAAAATAAAGTGTAGATTTGATAAAGGAGCGATTATTGTGGAACAGACGGTATCAGAGATAGTGGAATGGTTACAGCAACAAGTTAAAGCAGCTGGTGCAAAAGGATTATTAGTAGGTGTTAGTGGTGGTATTGATTCTGCGGTTGTGGCAAACTTAATAAAAAGAGCTTTTCCAGAAAATTCATTAGGTGTTATTATGCCACTGAATAGTGATCCAGAAGGAATGAAGCATGCGGAGAAGGTTATTGATACATGTGGAATGAATGGTCTTACTGTTGACTTGACGAATACACATACCATATTATTCTCTTCAATTAAAGAACAATTAGGCGATAATTTTCATGAGGAGAATGGTCGTTTAGCAGATGCTAATCTAAGAGCAAGACTTAGAATGAGTACACTTTATACGATAGCTACCAATTATAATTATTTAGTAGTTGGTACAGATAATGCTGCAGAATGGTATACAGGTTATTTTACAAAATACGGTGATGGAGGAGTTGACATCTTACCGTTAGTTGAGTTTACCAAGACCGAGGTTCGCGAAATGGCGGCATATCTTGAAGTACCTGAAGAAGTAATTCAGAAGAAACCAAGTGCAGACTTATGGGCGGGGCAAACGGATGAGGCGGAAATGGGCACTTCCTATAATACAATTGATGCTTACTTGAAGGGTGAAACAATCCCTGAACAAGATAAAGCAATTATTGAGAAATTGCATCGAAGGTCAGAGCATAAACGAAACCCTCTTCCACATTTTAAACGGAAAGGTTAATATATCCTGTTTAAATAACCTCTCTTTAAGCAAACTAGCTTTAAGGGAGGTTTAATATATGCGAGGAAAATTAATGGTTATCTTACTATGTACTGGATTAACTTCAGCTTGCGGAAATAACAATACAGAACAAGGAACAAGCGATCCGAAAGAAATAAAACAGTTTCAGTCTGTGAATTATGAAACACCAAGAGAACAAAAGAATCGTTTGGATAATGATAAAACGATAGGTGAACGTGGTGGTTACCCACGGAGCGAGCAGCCAGGAATTAATGTTGGTGATGAGAACACATCCCATCAGAATGAAGACCGTTATTCCAATGAAAAGACCCGTTTAATATCGAAATATTTGAAAGAAAGAAAAGACATTGTGCAGGCACAGGTAAGTGAGACTGATGATCGGATTATCGTTGGAGTTATTACTCCCAATCCGAATCAAAATGAAAATCCTAATCTGCACAAAGAAATCGAAAAAGATGTACGACGGGTAGAACCAAACAAGGATATCGTTGTCTATGTAGATAAAATATATTGGAATCAAATGAGGAATATGAATAGCCGTCCTAATAACATGAATCGCGATATCCAGGAAAAATTAAATGATTTTTTTGGTAATGATTAAGCCTTTGTATCTTTGCAAAGGCTTTTTATGATGTGATTACTTATAATAAAGATGGGTAAGCAAAGGAAATAACGTACCCTCTCCTTACAAAGGCTTAACTAGTACCTACCGGGCTTTTCTTATGGTATTATGTTACAATAGTAAAAGGATTAAATGGGAGAGAAGAAGATGTTTGCATATATCAGGGGACAGTTGGTCTCCATTCAAGATGAATCGATTGTGATGGATGTAAATGGATTAGGGTATGAAGTAATTTGTCCAAATCCTTTTATATATCAGGATTCCTTAAACAAGGAATTGCTTATACATACATATTTTCATGTTCGTGAGGATGCTCAACTACTGTATGGTTTTAAAAATGAAGACCAAAAATATTTATTTACAAGATTATTATCTGTTTCAGGAATAGGGCCAAAGGGAGCACTAGCCATTTTGGCAGGGGTAAATATCCCGGAATTTGTTGCAGCAGTAGAAAGAGAAGACGATAAATTCCTCACAAGCTTCCCAGGTGTTGGAAAGAAGACCGCAAGACAGATTATTTTAGATTTAAAAGGGAAATTAACCAATACATTTACTGTTTCTGTAGATGCAGAAGAAAACTATGTTTCACCGACTACAGAGCGTGTGGAATTAAAAGAAGCGTTGGAAGCCTTAAAAGCTTTGGGGTATATGGATAGAGAGATTAAGTCCATTCTCCCTCAATTAAAGAAGGGAATCGAACAATCAGCTAATACAGATGAGATTATTCGTAAAGCATTAAGCTTATTAATGAAAAAGTAAGAAGGGGGCAAAATGATGGATGAGCGAATGGTTACTAGTGAATTACATAGTGAAGAGTCCGTAGTAGAACTTAGTTTGCGCCCCTCAACATTACGTCAATATATCGGACAAGACAAGGTAAAGGAAAACCTAAAGATATTTATTCAAGCAGCTAAAATGCGAAATGAACCGCTTGATCATGTATTATTGTATGGACCACCAGGGCTTGGTAAAACAACCTTAGCAGCTATTATTGCAAATGAAATGGAAGTACAGTTTCGATCTACATCTGGACCTGCAATAGATAGAGCTGGGGATCTAGCTGCCATTCTTACTTCCTTAGAGGCAGGGGATGTATTATTTATTGATGAAATTCATCGATTACCCCGTTCTGTCGAAGAAGTGTTATACTCAGCTATGGAAGATTTTTTTATCGATATTGTCATTGGAACCGGTCCAAGTGCAAGATCTGTTCGAATTGATTTACCTCCGTTTACACTTGTAGGGGCGACAACTAGGGCAGGCCTGCTTTCCGCACCTTTACGTGATCGTTTCGGTGTATTGAGTCGACTAGAATATTATGAGACAAAGGACTTGTGTGCAATTGTTGAGCGGACAGCAGAGATATTTGAAACAAAAATATCTCTAGAAGCGGCAGTAGAAATAGCACGCCGCTCAAGAGGAACTCCGAGAATTGCCAATCGATTGCTTCGCCGTATTCGTGATATTTCGCAAGTGAAGGGTGAAAATGAAATTAGTATAGAAACAACGAAGACAGCGTTAAACATGCTGCAAGTAGATGAAGCTGGACTTGACCATATTGATCATAAGCTCTTAAAGGGAATTATTGATGGGTTTAAAGGTGGTCCTGTGGGCTTAGATACGATTGCAGCAACAATTGGGGAAGAGTCGCAAACGATTGAGGATGTATACGAACCATATTTGCTACAGATAGGATTTATCCAACGAACACCTCGGGGAAGAGTAGTTACGCATAAAGCATACAACCATTTTGGGGTGAAAGTGAATGAAGTGGAATGAATATAGGTAAGCTGTTAATTATAATCGGAATAATTTTTCTTATCATTGGTATTATATGGACATTCATTGGGAGATTACCTGGTGATATTACATTTAAGAAGGGTAATGTCACTTTTTATTTTCCAATCATGACTTCTATCGTTGTTAGCATCATATTATCTCTTATATTCTATATACTAGGAAGATTTCGTTAAACTGATTTAAAGGAGTATTACAGCATGAATATCGAGGATTTTGATTTTGATTTACCAGAAGAATTAATTGCCCAGACCCCGTTAAAAGACCGAAGTGCTTCCAAATTGATGGTGTTACATCGTGATGTTGAGGAAATTGAACATAAGCATTTTACCGATATTAAGAGCTTTTTGAAAAAAGGAGACTGTTTAGTATTAAATAATACAAAGGTGTTACCTGCAAGATTATACGGTATTAAAGAAGATACTGGTGCTAAGGTAGAGGTCCTATTACTGAAACAGGTAGAAGGCGATACATGGGAGGTCTTGGCAAAACCAGCCAAAAGGTTGAAAGAAGGGACCAAGTTAATTTTTGGTGAAGGAAAATTAACGGCTACTTGTACAGAGACCTTGGAGCATGGTGGACGTCTTTTAGATTTTGCATATGATGGCATATTTTATGAAGTGTTGGATGAACTAGGTGAGATGCCACTACCTCCGTATATTAAGGAGCAGCTTCCTGAAAAGGATCGATATCAGACAGTATATGCAAAAGAAGAAGGATCAGCTGCAGCACCTACTGCCGGACTTCATTTTACAGAGCAATTACTAGCGGAAATAAAAGAAATGGGTGTGACAGTTGCTTTTATAACGCTACATGTTGGACTTGGTACATTTCGTCCAGTAAGTGTAGAGAATATTGATGAGCATAAAATGCACTCAGAATTTTACGTGATGACACAAGAAACAGCAGAAACGCTAACGAAAACTAAAGAAAATGGCGGTAGAATTATTTCTGTTGGAACAACTTCCACACGAACCCTTGAAACGATTGCACGTGATAACAACGGGAAATTAGTAGAATCAAGTGGTTGGACCGATATCTTTATTTATCCAGGATTTGAGTTTAAAGCAATTGATGGGTTAATAACTAACTTCCATCTACCTAAATCAACATTAATTATGCTAGTTAGTGCTTTCTCTAATCGCGAGTTTATATTGAAGGCTTACAACGAAGCAGTAAAGGAAAAATATCGCTTCTTTAGTTTTGGAGATGCGATGTTCATTATATAGAAGAGGAAAGATAGCATGACATCACCAATAACATATGAATTAATTAAAACAGATAAACAAACAGGGGCAAGGCTCGGACGAGTTCATACACCACATGGCACCTTTGAAACGCCAATGTTTATGCCTGTTGGTACACTTGCAACTGTAAAAACCATGAGCCCAGAAGACTTACACTCCATGGATGCTAAAATAATTCTTTCTAACACATACCATTTATGGCTTCGGCCTGGAGAGGATATCATTCGTGAAGCAGGAGGGCTTCATAAGTTTATGAACTGGGATGGGGCAATATTAACCGATTCCGGCGGGTTCCAAGTTTTTAGTTTGAGTGATATGCGAGAAATTACCGAGGAAGGTGTACATTTTCGTAATCATTTAAATGGAGACAAACTATTCCTATCACCAGAGAAGGCGATACAAATTCAGAATGCACTTGGTTCAGATATTATGATGGCCTTTGACGAGTGTCCACCATATCCTGCTACACATGAATATATGAAGGCTTCTGTAGAAAGAACTTCTCGATGGGCAGAAAGATGCTTAAATGCACATCAAAGACCTGATGTTCAAGGCTTATTTGGTATTATTCAGGGAGGAGAGTTTGAAGATTTACGTAGACTTAGTGCGAGTGATTTAGTGTCACTTGATTTACCTGGATATGCAGTTGGAGGATTATCAGTAGGTGAGCCCAAAGATGTAATGAATCGAGTGTTAGAGTTTACAACTCCTTTAATGCCTAGCAATAAGCCTCGTTATTTAATGGGAGTTGGCTCTCCAGACTCATTGATTGATGGAGCTATTCGTGGAATTGATATGTTTGATTGTGTTTTACCAACGAGAATTGCCAGAAACGGAACCTGTATGACGTCAACAGGGCGATTAGTGGTTCGCAATGCTAAATATGCCCGTGACTTTGGACCAATTGATGAAAATTGTGATTGCCATGTATGTAAAAATTATACAAGAGCATATATAAGACATTTGATTCGATGCAATGAAACGTTTGGTTTTAGACTTACTACTTATCATAATCTGCATTTTCTGTTAAAATTAATGGAGCAAGTACGACAAGCTATTCGCGAAGATCGACTTGGTGACTTTAAAGAAGAGTTCTTTGAGCAGTACGGATTGAATAAACCGGATGCAAAGAATTTTTAACATGTTTAAAAAGCGATATGCGTTTTTTAAACAATTTGTCTAGAAGGGAGGGACAAGTACTATGGAACAATTAGCAACATTTATACCTTTGATTGCAATGTTTGTGATTTTTTACTTTTTACTAATCCGTCCACAACAGAAACGTCAAAAACAGGTACGACTAATGCAGTCTGAACTGAAAAAAGGCGATGCTGTTGTTACGATTGGTGGATTTCATGGTGTTATCCATGCACTAGATGAGAGCACAGTTGTCCTACAAGCTGGTGACGGTTCAAAACTTACATACGATCGTTCTGCGATTCGCGATGTGAAATCAGTATAAATCACATTAGAGGCTAACCATTATGGTAGCCTCTTTTAAATTTCAAAAAATAGATAGAGATTTCTTATGCTCTTCTCTTTTTAGTTATTCATGATTAGAAGCAATATTGACTCCTATTACACCACCAAATAAAGCGGCTAATATGTAGAATAAATGATAAACAGTTTGCTGCAAAGAGAATCCCACGTGATATCCAAGGTATTGCACGAGAAATGTAAAAACGGTAAATCCTAGGCCAGTAAAAGCACCAATGATCCATCCTTTTTTTCTTCCCTTTGCCCCGGCTACCGCTCCGCCGATGAATAAAGAAATTAATCCTATAACCAATGTTACCCAATCTACTGCAGGTTCGCTAAAACTAGAAAACCGTAATAATAATGCTATCGCCATACCTGAAACAAGAATTAATCCTAATACAACTATCCAACCATAAAGTAAAGCAACAAATTGTTGATTGCGCATTTTTTTCCCCCTAACCAGTAAGTACTTTTATAGTAATCATATTCTCGTCCATCCAAAAGTAGACGAGTTTTTTGATTTATTTTAGCGGAACCATTTTTGAAGGAATGGAAGTTGTTCTAATTCATCCTTTGTAATGAATTTGAGAATGAAAAGAAAGACAATGTAAATTATCGCTAATACGATTAATGCAAGCAGAAAGAGAATTAAATTTGGATCATGGATAATGTAGAAATTATAAATATACTTACCAATAATCCATGTTATAAGAATAAGAGCTATCATCTTACTAACATCTTTAATAGGAATATAGAAATGAATTTCTTTTCGTAATGCTGCTAAATGTAGTAATGTAATTAAGATGACAGATACTGACATGGCAATGGCGACACCCATTATGCCAAAGCTTTCGTTGGAGGCGAGTATAAACAGGACGATGAATTTTACTACAGCACCAATTAGACTATTCCACATCGCTGGCTTAGCTAAATCTAGGGCTTGAAG
Source organism: Ornithinibacillus bavariensis (assembly GCF_050433565.1). NCBI lineage: Bacteria > Bacillati > Bacillota > Bacilli > Caryophanales > Bacillaceae > Ornithinibacillus > Ornithinibacillus bavariensis. The sequence continues at coordinate 118,391 of NZ_JBNPWZ010000003.1, read as the reverse complement.
TGTTGCTTGTAAAGGGGATTGAATATAGAGTAAAATGTAAAAAGGTGCCATAAATACAAGAATTGTACTTGCATTGGCTGTGCCGTACATAAATGTAAGAATCGGTACCGCAAAAATGGTCAAGACGACTGTAGAAATTGCACCAGATGCGAATGATATCCGTATCGCTTGATGAATTCGATAATGGATAAGTTTTTTATTCGATACTGCTTCTGCTTCGGAAATATTTGGTACAAGTGCAATCGAAAGTGATTGCGTTATAAAAGTAGGTAACATTAACAGTGGCAAGACAAAACCCGATAATTCTCCGTATTGCTTCGTTGCTACTACACTGGTAAGTCCAGCTAAAGCTAAGCTATGAGCAACTATAATCGGTTCTAAGAAGTAGGAGAACGAACTAATCATCTTACTTCCTGTACTAGGAAGTGCAATAGAGAATAGTTCCTTTACGGTTTGTTTACTCGATTTTAAGTAAGAGAAAAAACGGTGTCTTAATCGCATGGTTTTCTTTTGTTTAAATTGGTAAATCATATACAAAAGGGAAATAAACTCCCCTAAGATGACACTGAACATTGCTCCTGCGGCAGCGAATTTGATTCCATAAGGGAGAAGTAGGTGAACGAAGAATGCGACACAGCTTATTCGGACTACCTGTTCAATGACCTGTGAAATACTCTGTGGGGTCATGTTTTGCTTACCCTGAAAATATCCACGTAATACGGATGATACGGCAACAATTGGAATAATCGGACTAACAGCAATCAATGGATAAAGTGTTCGGTCATCAGTTAATAGTGTTTTTGCGATAAATGGTGCTGTGAATATCATAATGAATGTAAAAATGACACTTGTAACGGTTGTAATAATAATGGAAACTACTAGAATTCGTTTAATTTTTGCTCGATCATTTTGTGCGTCTGCTTCTGCTACACGCTTTGAGATAGCAACAGGTAAACCAAGCTGAGTAATCGTCATGACTAAGAAAAGTGTTGGGAGCGCCATCATATATAATCCAACACCTTCTTCACCCATTAACCTAGCAACAACTAAACGGTTAATGAAACCTAAGAAGCGAGTGATTAATCCAGCTAATATTAAGATAAGGGTGCCCTGTAAAAATGTTTGTTTCGACAACATTGACGACCTGCCTTCTCAAAAAATAAATTTTCATATACAATGATATATATGCAATTGATGTGGCCAAGCATGACAACTTGTACAAGAACTTTAGATTCTTTCCTGAAGAGGTGATAACTTGGAAGTAATAAAAACAGTAAATGATTGGAAGAAAGAACTAGGATCTGCCTTAAGGAGTAAAGCAGATGAATTCCATATGATGGGATATAAAGAGGCAACAGAAGAAAATATATGGGACTGCCTTGTAAAAAAAGTATGGAAGGGTAATCCAGAAAAGCGTCTCTACGAGGTAATTCAGGATATATTTCACCTACGTTCTAGTATTTATATGAGTTATATAACCGTTGATGCCTATCAGTCCTTCCAAGATGAGGATTTAATGGCGTCTATTCAAGCATTGATGGGTAATAAAACGTAAACTCCGAAATGAATATACATATTGCCTTGGAAACAGAGTAGGGAGGAAATTTTAATATGAATAATAAAGGACGTATTACATCCTTTTTCTTAATTGTTATCATAATGGGACTCATTATTGGTATTTTTACCCCGAATATTGCAAAAGGGATTAATTTAGGATTAGATCTTCAGGGTGGATTTGAAGTATTGTATAAGGTCGAACCTATTGATAAAAAACAAGAGGTTACAAGGGATTTAATGGAATCCACTGTTCAATTATTAAATGACCGCGTAAACAAATTAGGTATTAGTGAGTCTGTAATTGACATTGAAGGAAATGATCGGATTCGTGTTCAATTGGCAGGCGTTGAAAATCAAGAGCAAGCACGTGAAATGCTAGCAACTTCTGCAAGGCTTACATTTCGTGACGTAAATGACACTGTTCTATTGGATGGTTCTGATGTCAAAGAGGGAAGTGCTAAACAGGACTTTGATCCAACAACAAATGCACCAATTGTTACGTTATCATTAAAAAATCCAGATAAATTTGCACAAGTTACAGCTGATCTTGCTCAAAAAAGCGTTGGTGAAAATTTACTTGTTATCTGGATGGATTATGAGGAAGGAGATTCTTATAAGGCAGAGGCTTTAAAAGAAGACCCTAAATATGTTTCAGCTCCTGGTGTATCCAAAGAAATTCCAGGTGGAAATGTTATGATTACAGGTAATTTTACGGTTGAATCAGCAAAATATCTTGCAGATATTATCAATTCTGGTTCATTACCTGTTAATATGGACGAAATGTTTTCAACATCTGTCGGTGCACAGTTTGGTGAGCAAGCATTAAATCAAACCATCTTTGCAGGAGTAATCGGTATTGCAATTATCTATTTATTCATGCTAGTGGTTTATCGTTTTCCAGGTTTAATCGCAAACATAAACTTAACAGTATATATTTTCTTAGTATTACTTGTATTTGACTTATTAAATGGGGTGCTAACACTTCCTGGTATCGCCGCATTGATATTAGGTGTTGGTATGGCTGTTGACGCAAATGTAATAACATTTGAACGAATAAAAGAGGAACTTCGTGAAGGTAAATCGTTACAGTCTGCCTTTAAAGCAGGAACAGCAAACTCGTTCCGTGCCATTCTAGACTCCAATATCACAACCATTTTGGCTGCTGCTGTCTTATTCATTTTTGGTACGAGCTCAGTAAAAGGGTTCGCAACGATGTTAATCATTAGTATTTTAGTCAGCTTCTTAACAGCAGTGTATGGTACAAGATTACTATTGCATTTCTGGATAAAATTGAAATTTTTCAAGAATCACCCAGGTTGGTTTGCGGTGAAAAAATCAGAAATTCGTGATCTTCGTGATAAATCAGAAGCACCAGCTAAATTCTTAAATCGTGAGTGGGATGTTGTACGTCATCGTAAAATATTCTTTATGGTCACCTCAATACTACTGATAATTGGTGCAATTGCCCTTATCTTCTTCCGTCTAAATCCTGGGGTTGACTTTACAGCAGGAACTAGGGTACAGATATTGGCAGAGGAAAGTTTAAACCAAGAACAAATTGAGTCAGACTTGGATAAACTTGGTTTAGAGGCTAAATCTGTAGTTATTTCGGGTGATGAGAATGAAATTGCTGCAATTCGTTTTCAAGATGTTTTAAGCGATAAAGAAGTCACCGAGTTCAAAGCATTTGTCCATGATAAATATGGTGTAGATCCAAGTATTAGTGTTGTATCACCTATTGTAGGACAAGAGCTAGTGAAAAATGCGATTTATGCCCTTGCAATCGCTTCGGTTGGTATGATTATATATGTAGCATTCCGATTTGAGTTTTATTTTGCAGTCATTGCTATTCTAACTTTATTGCATGATGTCTTTATCATGCTCACGGTGTTTAGCATATTTAGAATCGAATTTGATGTTACGATTGTTGCAGCTATTCTGACGATAATCGGATACTCAATAAACGCAGTAATTGTAACATTTGACCGAATTAGGGAAAACATCCAACGCAGGAAAAAACCAATCCGGGCATTTGATGAATTGGCAAGAATCATCAACACAAGTATTGTCCAAACCATGACAAGAACATTGAATACAACTATCACTACACTAGTTGCAGTTCTTGCATTTCTATTCCTAGGTGCGGAATCTATTCGCGGATTTGGTATTGCCTTGACAGTAGGGCTACTAGCTGGATTGTATTCATCCTTATTCCTAGCTACACAATTATGGTTAGTATGGCGTGGTAAATCATTAAAAGAAAAACCACTTGATTTTAGAAAGAAGAAGCGTGTTGAAGGTCCACAAGTGTAAGGTTTAATATGAAAATAGAAATACCCCTTGGCTAAACGTCAAGGGGTATTTCTATTTGTCATTACCAAAAATATGTGAGCCTTTTAAAAGAGTAATTCATACAAGAAAATCAAACATAATAATTCTAATTGCCCCACTTAGCAGATTTTGTGTATAATAGATTAGTCAGGGGTGAAATTATGTTACGAAGTAAAGCAAATTGGAAATTTGCCAAACAAAATGGTACTACGCAACAGTGGATGGATGATGGAACAGAATTATCCCCCGTGATACAAGAGCTGTTATTACAACGAGGAATACAGACTTTGGAAGAGGCACATTCATTTCTTAACCCTTCCATCGAAAACTTGATTGATCCACTCCAATTGTCAGCAATAGACATAGCTACAGAACGTGTACATCAAGCAATTAAAGCGAATGAAAAAATACTAGTATATGGTGATTACGATGCTGATGGTGTCAGCTCTACAACAGTTTTAATACAAGCATTACAAGAGCTTGGAGCAGATTGTGATTTCTATATTCCTAACCGTTTTACAGAAGGTTATGGTCCTAATGAATTAGCATTTCGAGCTGCTTATGAAAATGGATACACCCTAATTATTACAGTTGATACTGGGATTGCTTCTGTTCATGAAGCCGCAGTAGCAAAAGAGCTTGGGATTGACTTAATTATTACTGATCACCATGAACCACAGGAAAAGTTACCAGATGCATTTGCTATAATTCATCCAAAATGCTCACCAAATTATCCATTTAAGGAGCTTGCTGGTGTAGGAGTTGCTTTTAAATTCGCCCAAAGCCTACTCGGATATTTTCCAGAGCAATTTTTAGATTTAGTTGCAATAGGAACGATTGCAGATTTAGTTCCCTTGGAAAGCGAAAATAGAATATTAGCCTATTATGGCCTACGACAAATAAGTGTTACAAAGAGAGCTGGCTTAGTCGCATTAAAAAAGCTATGTAATATGGAAGGAAATACTACAGAAGAAGATGTTGGATTTTTAATAGGCCCAAGATTGAATGCTGTTGGAAGGCTTCAAGATGCTGATTTAGCTGTTCAACTGCTCATGACTGCTGAAAAGGATGAAGCTGAAGAGCTTGCCAAAATAGTGGAGTCACTAAATCAGGATCGGCAAAAGATTGTTGCTACAATCGTAAAAGAAGTAGAAGAAACGGTGCAAATCGATACAAATAAAGGTGTAATTGTTGTAGCAAAAGAAGGTTGGAATGAAGGTGTGCTTGGAATTGTAGCATCTAGCCTTGTTCGAAAGTATGATCGTCCAGCTATCGTCCTTCGTATTAATGAAGAAAATGGTACAGCTAAAGGATCTGCTCGAAGTATACCCGCATTCGATTTATTTCAAAACTGTATGAATGTGAAGGAGTTGTTCACCCATTTTGGTGGCCACTCACAAGCAGCAGGTATGACATTACCAGTGGAAAATGTCAGTAAATTGGAGCAAGCATTGGACGCTATCATTCAAGAGCAATTGACACCAGATGATTTTAAACAGGAAATATATGTTAGTAAATCACTTGAAATAGAAGATATTAATGAAGCATTAATTGAGGAAATGAAGCACTTAGCCCCATTTGGGATGGCAAATCCAAAGCCGAAGTTTCATATTAAACATCAACCAACAGATATTCGTCAGCTAGGAAATATGAAGAAACACTTAAAGTTGATGTTCAAAAATCAAGCTAGCTCTTTAGAGGGTATTGCTTTTGGCATGGGTGATTTAGCTGCCCATATTTCACCTAGCGCTAAATTATCAGTAGTAGGTGAGCTGGGAATCAATGAGTGGAACGGGATTCGAAAACCACAGATAATAATTGAAGATATGCGAATTGATGACTGGCAGCTGTTCGATCATCGTGGAAAAAAACAAATTGATTTCTCTATCTATATGAATCAATTTGAAAAGCATTTGTTATTGTATACACATCAAGAACACGATAAAGCTCCTACTGAAATTACCCAATTATCCTATGAGCAAGCAATAAATGTAAGTGAACAAGTTGAGGTTCTCTATCTAACTGATTTACCAAATGACCTCGATGACTTAAAAACTATCATACATAAGGTAAAGCCTTTATGTATACATGTATGCTTTTATGTGGAACATAGTGTTTACCTATCTCATTTTCCTTCCCGTGAAGACTTCAAATGGTTATATTCATTGATTTGGAAGAGAGAAAAGCTCGATTTAGGGCAAGAACAACAGAAAATTTTACAAGCAAAAGGCTGGTCAAGGGATTCTTTACTCTTTATGTTAAACGTGTTTTCAGAGCTTGAATTTGTTAAGATTAAAGATGGAATTATTCACCTTAATAAATCACCTCAAAAAAAGGATCTTCAAGAAGCAATAGTTTATCAAAATCGTGTCAAGCAAGGAAAGGTTGAAAAGGCACTGTATTATGCAACCTATGACGAATTAGTAAACTGGTTTAATGAATGTATGGGACAAACGGATTATCTCAAGGAGGAAGTAACCCATGGATTATAAGAAATATATTAAAATTGTAAATGATTGGCCAAAGAAAGGCATTGAATTTAAGGATATTACTCCATTAATGGACAATGGCATGGCATTTAAATCAGCTGTAGATGAAATTGTAGAATTTGCCAAAGAAAAGGATATTGATCTTGTTGTAGGGCCAGAGGCACGAGGATTTATTGTTGGGTGTCCAGTATCCTATGCACTTGGGGTAGGTTTTGCACCAGTACGAAAGGAAGGCAAGCTACCACGAGAGGTTATTAAAGTGGATTATGGTTTAGAATATGGGAAGAATGTATTAACCATTCACAAGGATGCCATTAAACCAGGACAGCGTGTGTTAATAACGGATGACTTACTTGCAACAGGTGGTACGATTGAAGCCACGATTCAGCTTGTTGAAGAATTAGGCGGTATCGTTGTTGGATGTGCATTTTTAATAGAGCTAACATATCTAGATGGTCTAGCAAAACTAAAAGACTATGATGTTTTAACCTTAATGAAATATTAATGCGACATAGGGTCTGGTGAAATAGTGCTTTCATCAGACCTATTGTAATAAGTTTTACTTTACTTTTTGTAATATTTTTTCGATACTAGAAAGAAAGTATCCTCTTCAGGTCAAAGGTGATAATATGGGAAAAAGTGACAATATAACAATCGATTCAATTATAGAGAAAGCTCGGCAGTATCTTTCAGAGGAAGATATCAGTTTTATCATGCGAGCATACGAATATGCAAAAGTAGCCCACAAGGATCAATATCGTAAATCAGGTGAAGAATATATTATTCACCCTATTCAGGTAGCGGGAATATTGGTTGACTTAAAAATGGACCCTGAAACCATAGCAGGTGGCTTTTTGCATGACGTAGTTGAGGATACTGATGTAACTACCGAAATGATTGAAGAAGAATTTAATCAAGAAGTAGCCATGCTAGTAGATGGAGTAACAAAATTAGGAAAAATTAAATATAAATCAAGAGAAGCCCAGCAAGCTGAAAATCATCGAAAAATGTTCGTTGCAATGGCAAGAGATATACGAGTTATCCTAATTAAATTAGCAGACCGATTGCATAATATGCGAACATTAAAGCATTTACCGCCTGAAAAACAACGCGAAAAAGCAAATGAAACATTAGAAATTTTTGCCCCATTAGCACATCGTCTTGGAATATCAACTATAAAATGGGAACTGGAGGATACGGCTTTACGCTATTTAAATCCTCAACAATATTATCGTATTGTTCAGCTCATGAAGCAGAAGCGTAATGAGAGGGAATCCTATATAGAAGAAGTAATTGGCGAGGTTACTAAGCAAGTAAGAGAAGTCCATATAGATGCTGAAATTTCTGGCCGTCCAAAGCATCTATACAGTATTTACCAAAAAATGGTGAAACAAAACAAGCAGTTTAATGAGATTTATGATTTGCTAGCAGTCCGTATTATCGTTAATAGTATTAAGGATTGTTATGCGGTACTGGGAATTATCCATACGTGTTGGAAGCCGATGCCCGGCAGATTTAAAGATTATATCGCTATGCCAAAGCAAAATCTATATCAGTCCCTGCATACAACGGTAATTGGTCCAAAAGGTGATCCATTAGAGGTGCAAATTCGTACAAAGGAAATGCATGAAATTGCAGAATATGGGATTGCCGCACACTGGGCTTATAAAGAAGGAAAACCTGTTAATAAAGATAAAAAATCCTTTGAAGAAAAGTTAACCTGGTTTCGTGAAATCCTAGAATGGCAAAATGAGACACATGATGCTGAAGAATTTGTAGAATCATTAAAAATTGATTTATTCTCTGATATGGTTTATGTATTTACACCAAAAGGGGATGTGATTGAGCTTCCTTCTGGGTCGGTTCCTCTAGACTTTGCCTACCGAATTCATACAGAGATAGGTAACCAAACGATTGGTGCAAAGATAAATGGTAAGATGGAGCCATTAGATTATGAGTTGAAAAATGGCGATATCGTGGATGTATTAACTTCTAAACATTCCTATGGGCCATCCCAGGATTGGTTGAAAATTACACAAACCTCACAGGCAAAAAATAAAATAAAAGCATTCTTCAAGAAACAACGTCGTGATGAAAATATTGTTAAAGGTAAGGATTTAGTTGAAAAAGAAATACGAGGACTAAATATTGAACCAAAGGAAGCCCTAACAGAAGAAAATCTTAAGCGAGTCTATGAGCGGTTTAATTTTACATCAGAAGATGATTTATATGCTGCGGTAGGCTATCAAGGGATCACAGCCGCCCTTGTTGCAACAAGGTTGACAGATAAAATTCGTCAAAAACGGCAAATGGAACAAGATCTTGCCCAGACATTAGAAGGGACTAAAACCGAATATAAAGAAACGAAGAGACATAAGAAGGATTCAGGAGTTATCGTAGAAGGCGTAGACAACCTTCTCGTAAGATTATCCAAATGCTGTAGTCCGGTTCCTGGTGATGATATTGTCGGTTATATTACGAAGGGGCGTGGAGTCTCCGTACATCGTACCGACTGCCCTAATGTTCAAAGTGAAGAAGCACAAGACAGACTTCTACATGTAGAATGGGAAAGTGATCAATCTCAAAAACAATATCATGTTGATTTGGAAATTTCTGGTTATGACCGAAGAGGTTTACTTAATGAAGTCTTACAGGCAGTGAATGAGACAAAAACAAATATCACGCATGTAACGGGACGATCTGATCGTAACAAGATGGCAATTATTCAAATTACCATCCTGATTAATAATACGAATCATTTACGGAAAATTGTTGAAAGAATTAAACAAATAAAAGATGTATATGCTGTAACACGTACGATAAATTAAGAGGCTGCCACAATATGAAGATGTTTACAATAACGTAAACTCTCAAATAGGGGACAACCTCTTTTTTCTTAGAAAAAACCGAAAAAGGAGTCGGAAAAGGTGAAAGCAGTAATTCAACGAGCACGTGATGCGAAGGTAACCGTGAATCAGGAAATAGTTGGTCAAATCGAAAATGGTTTTGTCGTATTACTTGGAGTAACCCACGAAGATACAATCGAGGATGCAAAATATTTAGTAAATAAAATTGTGAATTTAAGAGTGTTCGAGGATGAAAATGAAAAAATGAATTTATCCTTAAAGGATGTTGATGGCGAAATCCTGTCAATTTCCCAGTTCACCTTATATGGAGATACACGTAAAGGCAGAAGACCGAACTTCATGCAGGCCGCCAAACCAGATCAGGCAAATACCCTATATGAGCAGTTTAATCAATTAATAGCCGATGAAGGAATAACCATAGAAACTGGCTCATTTGGAGCAATGATGGATGTACAGTTGACAAATGTAGGACCAGTTACATTGATTATAGATAGTAAGGAAAAATAAAGGGACATTGTTATTGTTCATTAGATTGAAGGTCTAATGAACAATTTTTTATTAAAATCATTATATTTGTCTAATAGCCGATGTCTAATGGACTTAAATTCATGAAAATCTCGATTAGAGTCTAATAGCCGATGTCTAATGGACTTAAATTCATGAAAATCTCGATTAGAGTCTAATAGCTGGTGTCTAATGGACTTAAATTTATAAAAATCTCGATTAGAGTCTAATAGCTGATGTCTAATGGACTTAAATTCAAAAAAATCTCGATTAGAGTCTAATAGCCGATGTCTAATGGACTTAAATTCATGAAAATCTCGATTAGAGTCTAATAGCCGGTGTCTAATGGACTTAAATTCATGAAAATCTCGATTAGAGTCTAATAGCCGATGTCTAATGGACTTAAATTCATGAAAAATCGTATTAGAGTCTAATAGCTGGTGTCTAATGGACTTAAATTCAAAAAAACCTCAATTTGAGTCTAATAGCTGGAATCTAATGGACTCAAATTACTAAAACCCTAAAAAGAGTTTATTTGCATAGATCTAAAAAATTAATTTCAAAAAACCAAGTTTACGTTTACGTGCTGGCACCCTAAAGCCTATATTATAGACACGTCTATATGACAATCTTGGTATTTTAATTTCATTCGGATTATTGAACATCTGGAATAATGACTTATAAGAAAATAAATTCCATCGCTAAATCGCTTTATGTTTTTTTTACTATTGCTGATTGCGGTAAAATAACTTAAATATATTAAATCAGTGTAAGTCAATAGCTGAATGGTGTGTTAAGTTTAAAACCAAAAGAAATACCTGTTGTAAATTAATTATCACATGTGCGGAATAAGGAGGGGCAATAATGCAATATTTTATCGGTATAGTACCACCTGAATCTTTTAAAGATAAATTAATAGCATTTCGAGGTAGGTGGCCGAATCATCGAATTAATAAAGTAGTCGAGCCACATATTACGCTGAAAGCACAAGGAGGTTTAACCGCTAGTGAAGAGTGGTTAGCAAATATTATAAATGTATGTGAAAATTTCCATCCGTTTCGAATAAGGGTGGAAGATCCGAAGTTTTTCTTTGATAATATCCTTTTTTTAAGTGTAGAATCAGTTGAATTAGTAGAATTACATTACAAAATTGTTCAAGTAGTCGCTCCAAGTGCTGAATTAATTAAGCAATACTATGAGCTAGATGATTATATCCCTCACATGACACTAGGGAAAACAGCATATGGAATGACCCATCAAGAGCTGATAGACATGGAGGCTGCAGTAAAAGAAGAGTTAAGCCCGTATCCATCTTTTGAGGTTAATTTCATAAGAGTATATAAAGAATTTGAATCTGAAAAATATTTAAAATTTCTAGATATACCTTTGGAGGGAAAAAGATAAACGGGACATCTTACTGCCCCGCGAAATACCGCTGTAAACCATTTACTATACCACTAACCAACTTTTTTTGATAGGCGTTAGTTAATAATAGTTGTTCGATTTCAGGGTTGGAAATAAATCCAAGTTCGATAAGTACACCTGGTTTTAAATTTTGTCTAATTACTTGAAAGTCACCGTATTCTGCTAAACGATCCCGATCTCCGGTTTCTTTAATCAGTTCTTGTTGAATGTAATTGGCAAGCGGTTTGAATTGTTCATGAAAATAATAGGTACTGATTCCAGTTGCATCTGGAATATCTGGCACACTGTTATAATGCAGACTAATAAATGCATCTGTATCAAAAACGTTGGCCATATTAGCACGACTGGATAAGGATACGAATGTTTCTTGATCACGTGTCAGAATAACCTCTGCACCAAGCATTGTTAACTCTTCTGCTAAGCCCTCGGCTGTTTTATATGTGATGTTCTTTTCTAAGGTGTCATTGGCACCAATAGCACCCGAGTCATCACCACCATGACCAGGATCCAGTACGATTGTTTTTCCTTTTAGACCTGTAAAAGTTCTGCCTTTTGTTGCATCAATTAACTTTTTATATACATAGCCTTCTACTTCTTCTGATTTTACCTTTAACCATTCATCTGTCTCTCCGATCACATCGAAGGCTTGTCCTTTGTTTGCTAGGGAAACAATGTCATTTTCGGTAGAAGGTCCATTTCTAATTTGAGTCTTGTCCTGACTAATGACTATGGTACGGTTGTCTGATTCCGCCATCGTTTCTTCCGATTGATTTGCATTATGACCTTGTATGCTTATATAGTCTGTACTGACCCAACCTGAAAAACCGTCTAATTGCATCTCTACCCAGCCATCTTGCTGTGTAAGAATGGGATAAGTTTCATTTGTATTTAGCTGCCCAATTCTATCATAGTTTGTCCCTGGTCCACTTCGAACATTTAAATTATCCTGTGTAACGATAGCGGTAGTGCCTTGGGCAATTACAGTTGAATGTATTGTTAATAATATTAAACAAAGTGTTAGTGCGATAATTCTATGGATGCGCAAAAAATATTCCTCCTAGCCGTTCAATGTTTCGTTTTCTATTTTAATAAATAAAGTCAAAATAGGCAAAGCTAGTGATAGAAAAAGGAGGAAAAGAGTCAATGCGATATCATGAAAAACATTGGAATGCAACTAATAGCCGGGATATATTAGGCGTTAATTTACATCGATTTTTGGAATTAGAGGGTTCTGCAGGTCATATGGAAATTGCCCAAGAGTTAGGAATTTCATTAGGTGAAGTGAAAGCTTTAAAGAAAAAGATTAATCGCACTTGACAAGTGCTTCTTGAAACATTATGATAATATTCATTCAAACATTAATAAAATTCCAATGAAGGAAAGAGTAGCTAGTTATTTGCATGATAAGAGACAAAATGCCTTAGGCTGAAAGCATTTTGCATGACAACCTAGTGAAAGACATTCCAGAGGATCTGTATCGAACGTAAAATTGCTAGTAGGTATAGACGTTTTGCAGGCGTTAACTGTGAAAAGAGAATGCACATTTATGCATTAACTAGGGTGGCAACGCGGGTAAACTCTCGTCCCTTTTTATAGGGATGGGAGTTTTTTTATACCATTTTTTAATTGAATACATAGATTGAGGAGGCATGAAAAATGAATATTAATGCGCCAAGAGGTACGGCTGATATCCTTCCAAAGGAATCTCAAAAATGGCAGTACGTTGAAAATAAAATAAAGGGAATTTGCGAAACGTATCATTTTGAAGAAATACGTACTCCTTTGTTTGAACATACAGAAGTATTTGCACGTGGTGTTGGGGAATCAACGGACATTGTACAAAAGGAAATGTATACCTTTCTTGATCGAGGTGGTAGAAGTCTAACGCTTCGTCCAGAAGGAACAGCAGCTGTAACACGAGCATTTGTCCAAAATAAATTATTTGGTGATCCCAACCAACCAGTAAAATTATATTATTTTATGCAAATGTTTCGCTATGAACGTCCACAGCACGGAAGAATGCGTCAGTTAAATCAGTTTGGTGTGGAGGTTATGGGTAGTGAAGATCCTGCCGTAGACGCAGAGGTTATTGATTTAGCAATGACTGTTTATCGAGAGCTTGGACTCTCTTCTTTAAAGCTGGTTATTAATTCGCTTGGAGACAAAGAGAGTAGAAAAAACTATCGAGAGGCATTAATTAAGCACTTTACACCACATAAAGAAGAACTGTGCAAGGACTGTCAATCCCGACTAGAACAAAACCCATTGCGCATCTTAGATTGTAAGGTCGATAGAGAACATCCTGCGATGAAGACAGCTCCATCGATTCTTGAGTATTTGAATGATGAATCCAGGGAATATTTTGAACAAGTAAAGGCTTATTTAGATGTTATGGGAATTGAATATGTCGTTGATCCTAATTTAGTGCGTGGTTTAGACTATTATAATCATACGGCATTTGAGATCATGAGTGAGGCAGAGGGCTTTGGAGCTATAACAACACTTGCTGGTGGAGGACGATATAATGGGCTTGTTGAACAGCTAGGTGGACCAAACACACCAGGAATGGGCTTTGGAATGGGAATGGAGCGTTTGTTATTAGCGCTTGAAGCGGAAAATGTTGAGATACCTCTTGATGATCAACTGGATTGTTACCTTGTATCCATGGGTGAAAATGTCAAAAAAGAGGCAGTTCGCATTGTTCATGAATTACGTAAGAATGGTATTCAAGTCGATCAAGATTATCAAGGACGAAAATTCAAGGCACAATTTAAAGCGGCTGACAGATATAAAGCTAAATTTGTATTGGTATTAGGTGAAGATGAATTAAAGAATAGAGTGGTTAACGTTAAGAATATGGCAACTGGTGAACAGACAGAAGTGCCTCTGGATCAGTTAGTAACCACCATGAAAGAAAATCTTCTAGGAGGAGTAGGACATGAGTGAAAGAGTGCTCGCGGGAACAATAAGAGAAACTGATGTTGAAAAAAGCATAATGTTAAAAGGCTGGGTACAAAAACGACGCGATTTAGGCGGTTTAATCTTTATAGATTTACGTGATAGATCAGGGGTAGTACAAGTGGTATTTAATCCGAATCATGAAGAGGCATTAGCTGTAGCAGAAACAGTACGTAGTGAATATGTCATTGAAGTAAAGGGTCAAGTAATTTTACGCGATGAAAATACAATCAATCCGTTAATGGAAACAGGAAAAGTAGAAGTTATTGCTACAGAAGTAAGTGTTCTTAATAAATCGAATAACCCACCGTTTCTCATACAGGATGAGACAGATGTCGCAGAGGATCTGCGCTTAAAATATCGTTATCTCGATTTACGACGAAGTCCATTACAAGAAACTTTTAAAAAACGTCATCAAATTACACAGGTTGTACGTAACTTTTTAAATGATGAAGGCTTCCTAGAAATGGAAACTCCTATTTTAACAAAGAGTACGCCAGAGGGAGCACGTGATTATTTAGTACCTAGTCGTGTTCATCCGGGTGAGTTTTATGCATTGCCTCAATCACCGCAATTATTTAAGCAGTTAATTATGATGAGTGGTTTCGAAAAATATTATCAAATTGCTCGCTGCTTCCGTGATGAGGACCTTCGTGCAGATCGACAGCCTGAATTTACACAAATTGATATTGAGACATCATTCTTAACTAGTGATGAAATTATGACAATGACTGAACGAATGATGCAAAAAGTCTTGAAAGAGGTTAACAATGTCTATATTGAGTTACCACTACCTCGAATGAAATATCAAGAAGCAATGGAACGTTTCGGTTCAGATAAGCCGGATACTCGCTTTGGCCTTGAACTAATCGAAGTCTCTACAGTTCTAGCAAATTCTGATTTCAAGGTATTTCAAGGTGCAATTGCTAGCGGTGGGAAGGTATGCTTATTAAATGTAAAAGGGGAAGCGGCAAACTTCTCTCGTAAAGACATTGATAAACTAACAGAATTTGTGAATGTTTACGGTGCAAAAGGCTTAGCATGGTTAAAAGTTGAAGCTAACGAATTAAAAGGTCCTATAGCTAAATTTATTACCGAAGAGGAAAAGAAAGGCATTTTAGAAAGTGCTGCAGCAGAAGAGGGAGATTTATTACTTTTCGTAGCAGATAAAACATCTGTCGTATATGATAGTCTCGGTGCTTTACGCCTAAAGCTTGGAAAAGAGCTAGGTCTGATTGATGAAAGTAAATATAATTTCCTATGGATTACAGATTGGCCATTACTGGAATACGATGAAGAGCTTGGCCGATATTTTGCAGCACATCACCCATTTACCATGCCATTTGAAGAAGATATCGAAAAGCTAGAAACGGATCCTGCTAGTGTACGTGCAAACGCATATGACCTCGTGTTGAATGGCTATGAACTTGGCGGGGGATCATTACGAATCTATAAACGTGAACAACAGGATGAGATGTTTAAGGTACTCGGATTTACCCGAGAAGAGGCAGAAGAACAATTCGGATTCCTCCTCGATGCATTAGAGTATGGAGCACCTCCTCATGGTGGTATTGCCTTAGGACTTGACCGAATCGTTATGTTACTAACAGGTCGCAGTAACTTACGGGATACAATCCTTTTCCCGAAAACAGCCTCTGCTTCAGATCCACTGACAGATGCACCGAGTGAAGTGAGTGAAGCACAGCTAACAGAATTATCTATTCGCCTGAATAGCTAATTATGACTAAACTAATTAGATGTTGAAAAAATGTAACAGTTGTAACGAACACTTCATAAAACGGTTGTTGAATACAGATTGTATGCTGTGGTAAGATTATTCTACAAACGTAATGCATTACGACATGATCAATCCTAAGATGTTAGTCTATCAAATACGTTTTGACCGAACAGTTTTAGATATAGGAGCCTGATTGTTTTCATATGGCATACATGCCTCGTACTTATTGGGAACTGGGGACGTATAAAATATGAAGCAAGGCACCCACCTGCGAAGAAGCGGGATCAAAACTTAGGCATAGACGGCATCATTGGGATTGATACCATACATAAGAAAAAACAAGTTTTCGTCTGTAAAGATGAAAACTTGTTTTTACTAGGGGTAGTAAATCATTTTTCAGTTGTTCGGCAATTGAATTTTGAAGTGGTACTATAAATCATTCGAACCATATTTCCTGGGAAAAGTGAATTCTATAGAAGCACTAAAATAATTTCAGAGCAAAATGAATTTTACAAAGGCTCTAAACGTCATTTCAAGCGTAATACCGGAGCAAAATGAATTTTATAGAGGCTCTAAACGTCATTTCAACCGTAATTCTAGAGCAAAATGAACTTTACAGAGGCTCTAAACATCATTTCAACCGTAATACCGGAGCAAAATGAACTTTACAAGGGCTCTAAACATCATTTTAATCGTAATTCTAGAGCAAAATGAATTTTATAGAGGCTCTAAACGTCATTTCAACTGTAATTTCTGAGCAAAATGAACTTTACAGAGGCTCTAAACATCATTTCAACCGTAATTCTAGAGCAAAATGAACTTTACAGAGGCTCTAAACATCATTTCAAGCGTAATACCGGAGCAAAATGAATTATACAAGGGCTGTAAACATCATTCCAACCATAATTCCAGAACTAAATGAATTTTATAGAAGAACTATACCACCATAGGAAAATGAATAATACAATGGGACTAGCTCTATATCCATAAAAAGCAGAAAAAGAATGCGTTGGCATCCTTTTTCTAAATGTTAATTCGATCCTTGTGCAATTTGTTCTAGATTTCCATTCTTGTCCATGCGAAATGCTGGAGCTTTAAACGTTCCTTGGTCTTCTAGTACCGTCATTTTTCTTGCGCGATCCATGATTTGAACGAATACTTTATAATCTTCTTGAATCGTCTCTAGCTCTCTTTCTGTGTCAGAAAGCTGTTTCTCAAGCTTCGCAATTTTTTCTTTCAACATGACATTCTCACGCTGTGCTTGTTCATAAGATACTTTTGATTGATTGGAAGCATAATAGTCTTTCTTTAATTGATTTAGGAACTGTATAACAGTTTCTAATGTGATTGTAGATTCAGCCGCAACTGGAATTATGCTTTCCTCTTGGTCTGATCTTGATTCATAGTTTGGCTGAAAACTCACGATAGTTGATCTGCTTGCTTTTCTTGCCTTTTCCAATGCTCGCTTCTTTTCTTTTCGTTGTCTCTTCGCTAAATCAATGGCATTGATATATTTTTTCCTTATTTCTGCATTCCATCTAAATCCGCATGCTGCAGAGGTTCGATTTAGTTTGTCTCCAACTTCCTCAAAAGCGTTTAATTGTGTACTACCTTCACGAATATGACGTAAAACAGTTTCAGCAAGTAATAGGTCATCTTCATGTGACCATGCATCTTGTCTTACCTTTGTCATAATTGTTTCATCTCCTTTTCCAATAGCTACCAGAATTAAAACAATAGATTTTAACTAGTAAAATGTGTGCCAAAAAAGTCAGTTCGTTAGATAGAAAGTTTCATGAACCCGACTTTTTAACCATTGTTTCCTTTTCCTATAGTTTGGACTGGAGAAGATTTTTTTATACCTCTTTAGTTATGATTCTTTTTCTCTTTCACTATTTTTTCGTACACTTGTTTCATAGCCTTTTCGAATTTTCCTGTTTCTTTTGGATGATAATATTGCTTGCTCTTGATGGCGTCTGGTAAATATTGCTGGGAAACCCAACCGTTAGGGAAGTCATGAGGATATTTATAATCAATTCCTCTTCCTAGGCTCTTTGCCCCCACATAATGGGAATCCTTTAAATGGTTTGGAATCTCTCCAGATCTACCTGTTCGAATATCTGCTAGAGCAGCATCAAGCGCTTGATATGCAGAATTGGATTTAGGTGATAAGCATAGCTCGACAATGGCGACTGCTAATGGTATACGTGCTTCCGGAAATCCCAATCGCTCCGCAGCTTCAACAGCAGCAACGGCTCGTGGACCAGCTTGTGGATTAGCTAAACCTATGTCCTCATAAGCGATGACAATCATCCTTCTAGCGATAGAATCTAAATCTCCAGCTTCAATTAATCTACCTAAATAGTGAAGAGCGGCATCAACATCGCTACCACGTATGGACTTTTGAAAGGCTGATAATACGTCGTAATGTGCATCACCATCCCTGTCATGGGAGAAGCTCTTCCGCTGCATACATTCTTCAGCAATTGCTAAATCAATGATAATTTCTCCATCTTCTGTTTTAGGAGTAGAAGCTACTGCTAATTCTAATCCATTCAAGGCAGCACGCATATCTCCGCCAGAGCTTCTTGAAAAATGTTCGAGTGCATCATCCGTGATATTAATTGAAAAAGCCCCATAACCTTTATCTTTATCGGAAAGTGCTCTCATAATCGCTTTTTTTACATCATCCGGAGTTAATGCATGCAATTCAAAGATATGACACCGACTTCGAATGGCAGGATTGATTGCATGATATGGGTTACTTGTCGTACAACCAATTAACGTAATTAGGTCACTTTCTAAATGTGGAAGTAAAAAGTCTTGTTTTGCTTTGTCCAGTCGATGTACCTCATCTAATATTAAAACCATATTTCCAGACATCTTTGCTTCTTCTACCACAATCTCCATATCTTTTTTCTTATCAACGACAGCATTCAGCATTCGAACTTGTAATTGTAAACTCTTTGCTAAAGCGGTAGCCAGAGAAGTTTTTCCTGTGCCAGGAGGTCCATAGAGGATCATTGATGCAAGCTTCTCCGCTTGAACCATTCGATTTAAAATTTTTCCTTCACCTACTAGGTGCTCTTGTCCAATTATTTCCGATATATTTGTTGGTCGCATTCGAAAGGCAAGTGGTTTTTGTTTCATTTTTCTCGTCCTTTGTTTAAAATAGTAGCTTAGTATTCATATCGTAATTGCGAAATTTGTAATTTGCAATCTATATGATATCATATCATCTGTTTCCATGTTTTTGGTGATAATGGTATAGTAATAATAGATAAAATATACGTAGTTACGTAAGGATAGAGGAGTTACCGATATGAAAATATCAACGAAAGGCCGTTATGGCTTAACAATAATGATTGAATTAGCTCGATCTTATGGCGAAGGTCCAATTCCCCTAAAGACGATTGCTCGGGAAAATGATTTATCAGAGCATTATTTAGAGCAATTGGCTGCACCACTTCGCAATGCAGGGCTAATTAAGAGTATCCGTGGTGCTTATGGAGGTTATGTTCTACCAAAGGATCCTAAGGAAATAAGTGCAGGAGATATCATCCGGGTTTTAGAAGGACCTATCGTATTAGTGGAGGGAATCGAGGATGAGGAGCCAGCAAAACAAGCATTATGGAGACGAGTAACAGAAGCGGTTAAGGAAGTGTTAGATACAACAACACTTGAAGACCTAATAAACCATGATTCTGATGATTCATTAAAAGGATATATGTTTTATATTTAGGCCGTGGGATAAGCTATAGCCTAGATGAGTTAGAAAGGACGAAAAAAATTGGAACATATTTATTTAGACCATGCTGCAACTACTCCAATGCATGAAAAAGTTATTCATGCGATGATGCCAATATATCAAGAGGTATTCGGAAACCCCTCCAGTGTACATGCTTTTGGACGAAAAGCACGTCAATTACTTGATGGTGCAAGACGTGTGATTGCAAGTAGTATTCAGGCAGGAGAAAAAGAAATCATCTTTACTAGTGGTGGAACAGAAGCAGATAATCTAGCGTTAATCGGTACAGCATTGGCTAATCGAGATAAAGGAAATCATATTATAACAACTGTTCAGGAGCACCATGCTACACTTCATACTGCCGAGTATTTAGAAAAAGAAGGCTTTAAGGTTACGTATTTACCTGTATATAAGGATGGTAAAATATCTGTCGAGGATCTGAAAAATGCACTAACAGATGAAACAATACTTGTTTCCATCATGTACGTTAATAATGAAACGGGAATTGTTCAACCAATCAAAGAAATTGGTGAGATTCTCAAAGACCATCAAGCATATCTTCATACGGATGCAGTACAGGCTTATGGCCTTCTCGATATTGACGTAAATGATTTAGGTGTAGATTTATTGTCAACCTCTGCCCATAAAATAAATGGACCAAAAGGAATTGGTTTTCTATATGTAAGAGAAGGTATCAAACTAAACGCCCTACAATTTGGAGGAGAACAAGAGCGTAAACGTCGCCCTGGAACTGAAAATGTAGTAGGTGTAGTAGGATTTATGACCGCTGTCGAAATTATGCTTGAAGAAAGAGAATATCGTAATAAAGCATATGAAGGGTTTAAGCAGCAATTTTTAAGTGTTTTAAAAGAGGAAAATATAGAGTTTCAAGTTAATGGGGATATTGAGAGCACGATAGCCTCTATTGTTAATATTAGTTTTCCAGGTACAAATGTTGAAAAATTACTAACAAACTTTGACTTATCGGGAGTGGCAGCTTCAAGTGGTAGTGCTTGTACTGCTGGTTCTGTTGAACCGTCTCATGTATTGTCAGCTATTTATGGTGAAAATAATGCCTGTACAACGAATTCGATTCGTTTTAGTTTTGGTGCTGCCAATACGACGGAAAATGTAGAAGAAGCTGCTCATCGCGTTGCAAAAATTGTTAGACGTCTATTAAAGTAAGGTGGTTACCATGAAAAATAATAAGGATATACGTGTTGTTGTCGGAATGAGTGGAGGTGTCGACTCATCTGTAGCAGCACTTCTTTTAAAGGAACAAGGATATGATGTTGTAGGTATTTTTATGAAAAACTGGGATGATACGGATGAATTTG
Organism: Ornithinibacillus bavariensis; assembly: GCF_050433565.1. Classification (NCBI taxonomy): domain Bacteria; kingdom Bacillati; phylum Bacillota; class Bacilli; order Caryophanales; family Bacillaceae; genus Ornithinibacillus; species Ornithinibacillus bavariensis. The sequence goes on along the minus strand of NZ_JBNPWZ010000003.1, from coordinate 97,437 downwards.
GAGTTTGTACGGCAACAGAGGATTTTGAAGATGTCGTTCGGGTTTGTAATCAATTGGATATTCCGTATTACTCGGTTAATTTTGAAAAACAATACTGGGACAAAGTGTTTACGTATTTCTTGGACGAATATAAAGCGGGAAGAACTCCAAATCCAGATGTCATGTGTAATAAAGAAATTAAATTTAAAGCATTTCTTGATTACGCACTCGATTTAGGTGCTGACTACCTAGCAACAGGACATTATGCACAAGTTAGAGAGCATAACGGAAAATATGAAATGCTTCGTGGTGTGGATTCTAATAAGGATCAAACCTATTTTTTAAATCAATTGTCTAGTGACATATTAGAAAAAGTAATGTTCCCATTAGGGCATTTACCAAAATCAAAGGTACGTGAGATTGCTAGTGAACATGGCCTTGCAACTGCAACGAAAAAGGATAGTACAGGCATATGCTTTATTGGCGAACGAAACTTTAAGGAATTTTTGAGTGAATATTTACCAGCTCAGCCAGGTGAAATGATGACATTGGAAGGGGTTATAAAAGGGAAGCATGATGGACTAATGTATTATACAATTGGTCAAAGGCAAGGTCTAGGAATTGGTGGTTCAGGAGATCCTTGGTTTGTAGTAGGAAAAAACTTAACAGAAAATGTGTTATATGTTGAGCAAGGCTATCATAATGAAAACCTATATTCTGATGAACTTATCGCAACAGATTTAAATTGGATTAATCCGAATGATGTGAAAGAAACATTTTCATGTACAGCGAAGTTCCGTTATCGTCAAGAAGACAGTGGTGTAACCGTGCATGTATTAGAAGATGGCAATGTACGTGTAGTCTTCGATGAAAGTCAACGTGCCATAACCCCTGGTCAAGCAGTAGTCTTTTATGATGGAGAAGTTTGCCTCGGTGGAGGAACAATAGATAAAGTGTTGAAACAAGGTAAAGAATTGGATTATGTCGGTTAAATGAATTCTTAAATTGCGAATAGACTACCCTGAGTTATTGCTAAACAGTATAAACCCATAGTCTATCGCAATTTTTTATTAATCGTGTTAATAAAGGAGTAAAAAAATGAGCAAGATTGCAAGTGCAGTAGCTTTAATGAAGGAACACAAATACGAGGAAGCTGCAAGATTATTTAATGATTACATTGAAGAAAATCCAGCTGATCCTTTAGGATTTATCAATTTTGGGAATTTACTATTACATCTGGGTGATATGGATCATGCGAAGAGCTTTTTCGAAAAGGCTCTTTCGCTAGATGAAAAGTCTGCAACAGCTTACTATGGACTGGGTAACCTTTACTATGAGCTCGAAGATTATCCAAAGGCACAGAAGAACTTTTTACATGCAATTAAAAATGGCCTTGAGGAAGCGGATGTATTTTTTATGCTTGGTATGTCTCATCAAAATCAGCAACAATTCAAACTTGCACTCCCATATTTACTTAGAGCAAAAGAGTTATCCCCTGAGGATGAAGAAGTCTTATTCCAATACGGACTTGCATTAGCTCAAAGTGAGTTATTAGGGGATGCAAAAGAAGTGTTTCACGCTGTGCTAAATATCAATAGTAAACATTGTGATGCTTTATATAATTTAGGAGTAATTTCTCTATTTGAAGAAGATGTGATAAAAGCATTAGAGTATTTTAACCGGGCATTAGAAAATGAACCTACGCATGTGCTTGCTGCGAATGGGAAACGAATAGCCGAAGAAGCATTAAATTCCAAGGAGACTGGAATGTGAGGGATAGAAAATGGAGGATAATCAAAATATAGATTCGGAGTTCATAAAAGGAGAGCTCCTTTATACTATTTTCCAAAATGATATCGAGCATTTCTCCATTGCGAAGGTTAAAGTACATGGGACCAATTTAGAATACAACGAGAAGGAAGTTGTGGTGAAGGGTTATTTTTCAAGTTTGCAGGAAGGAACAGTTTATCAATTTTTTGGAAAACTGGAACGACATGCTAAATTTGGGATACAGTTTAGTGTAGCATCCTATCATACGGTTATTCCTGATACAAAAGAAGGACTTATTTCCTATTTATCTAGTGATATGTTCTATGGAATCGGAAAAAAAACAGCAAAAAAAATAGTCGAGCATTTGGGGGAAACAGCAGTTTCCAAAATCTTAAATAACCCTAACATTCTATCGGAAGTACCAGGATTAAAAAAAGAGGCACGAGAGACCATCGTAAAAACTTTACAGGAAAATCAAGGCTTTGAACATGTAGTGGTTTATCTAGCTAAGTATAATATCGGATTAAGAATGGCTCAAAAGATTTATGATAAATATAAAGACGAAACAATAGAATTGTTACAAAAAGATCCTTATTGTTTTGTGTTCGATATCGAGGGTTTCGGGTTCCAAACAGCAGATATGATTGCGAAGAAGAATGGACAATCGTTATCTAACCCAAACCGGATTGGAGCAGGATGTATCTATATCCTGCAACGTAGTGTACAAGATGGACATGTCTATTTGCCTTTAGCACAGTGCCTCCAAGAGGTTGGAGTATTACTAAGGAACCCAGAACAAGCAATATCTGAAGAGCAAATAACGGATGTGCTTTCCGAATTAAATAAAGAAAAGAAGGTTATCCTTCAACATGGAAACGTCTATTTACCTTCCTTATATTATGCTGAGGACGGGTTTGCATCTAGTGTTCAGCGTCTAGTCTCTAATCAAATCGAAGAGGAGACAACACTTGCCGACCTTATGAAAATCATCGGTGATATTGAAGAAGAAGAGGTTTTAAGCTATGGAAAAGAGCAGTTTCATGCCATTGAACAAGCATTAAAATCGAAGCTGATGATTTTAACTGGTGGACCTGGGACGGGAAAGACCACTGTTATAAAAGGTATTATTCAGGCATATGCTAAAATTCACCGTGTATCTATTGATCCAACTTCCTATGAACATCGGGCAGATTTTCCATTTGTGTTAGCTGCACCAACTGGAAGAGCAGCAAAACGACTCCACGAATCTACAGGCCTTCCTGCACTGACAATTCATCGACTTTTAGGATGGAATGGTAGTGAGAGTTTTGAGAAGGATGAGCATGATCAACTCGATGGGAAGTTCTTAATCATTGATGAGTTTTCAATGGTGGATATATGGCTGGCCAACCAATTATTTAAAGCTATCCCAAATGATATGCAGGTTCTAATTGTTGGTGATGAAGATCAGCTTCCATCAGTTGGCCCTGGGCAGGTCCTAAGTGATTTGCTTGAAAATAATCGAATACCTAAGGTTAGTCTACACGAAGTATATCGGCAAAAGGAAGGCTCTAAAATTATTCAACTAGCACATGCAATAAAAAATGATAGTTGTACTATTGACCTATTGCAAAATGACAAGGATTTTAGCTTTATTGCCTGTCGTGAGAACCATGTTGTCAAGGTGATCACCCAAGTTTTTGAGAAAGCGATACAAAAAGGTCTAGATGTACGAGATATTCAGGTGCTTGCTCCAATGTATAAAACAGAGGCAGGTATTACATTAATTAATAAAGCTCTACAGGATTTAATTAATCCAAAAAGTAAAGGGAAAAGAGAAGTAAAAGTAAATGATATTGTTTTAAGAGTTGGTGATAAAGTTATCCAGCTTGTTAATCAACCAGAGGATCAAGTATTCAACGGTGATATCGGCGAGGTTGTAGCGATTTTTGAAGAAGATGAGAACACAGACCATGTCGAACAGCTTGTCGTATCGTTTGATGATCGAGAGGTAGTGTACGAACGTAAAGATTATATTAATTTAATGCATGCCTACTGTATCTCTATTCATAAATCACAAGGCAGTGAATTTCCTATTGTCATTCTGCCAGTCGTATCGACTTATCACCGAATGCTTCGGAAAAACCTTCTGTATACAGCAATTACTAGGGGAAAGCAATCCTTAATAATTTGTGGTGAAAAACAAGCATTTCTACACGGTATTAAAAAATTAGATACAAATAAACGCTTTACATCGCTTAAAGAACAACTATCTGAAAGATTACTAGAGATGCCAATCTCCCAAAATAGTAATGAGATTGAAGAAGAAGATATTTCTCCCTATGATTTCATGTGATTAGGTATATTTTGGGAAAAACGGGAAAGCATAACATAATACCTATCATATTTACTAGGAGAGATATTATGTTAATGCGATGCCCAAATTGTAGTAGTAAAGATATCGGAAAAATTGGTACCCAGCAATTCTATTGTTGGAATTGTTTTGTAGAAATGTCTGTTACAGGTAATGAATTAACGGTTCATCAAGTAGAAGCAGATGGTAGCCTAAGCTCCTTGAATGATTTATTTACGGAGGAAGAGAGAAAGGTAGAATGGTAATCCTTTAGTTCGAACTAGAAACTCATGCTAAGGGGTGTACCATATGTTTTTACAAAAAAAACCAACTAATTTTCTCTACTGGATTATTACGGGAATCTTTGTATTTCTCTTTATTTTTCTTTTAGTAAAGCTTTTTCCTTATTATAAAGCTTTTTTTTCTTTTATCTGGCATTTACTGGCACCGTTTCTCATCGCATGCCTAATCGCCTACTTGTTATATCCAATTGTTCAAAAAATTAACGCTTACAATATTCCGAGAAGTATTGCTATATTATTTATTTATCTATTGTTTTTTGGAGGGGTCGGTTATCTCATTTATCGTGTATACCCTACATTTGTCTTACAATTAAGGGACTTAAATGAATACTTGCCACAATTAGTTGCAATGTACCAAGATGCAATTTATCAAGTATATGAATCAACCTCTTTTTTACCTGAGACCGTACACGACAAAATGGATGAAACGATTCAAGCTGTTGAGCAGTCGATTGATTCAACGATTGGAAAGTTAATTGGTGGTATTACAAAAATATTTGATTTTATCATTATATTGACTGTAATACCAGTTTTGGTTTTTTATTTTTTAAAGGACTATGAGAAAATAAAAGAATATACAAAGCGATTCATTCCGAGAAAATACCAAGAAGCCTCAAGTAATCTAGTGCATGCTGTTGATGAAGGATTAGGTAACTATATTCGTGGACAGCTGTTAATTTGTCTTTTTGTCGCAATAACAACTTATATTATTTTCCAATTACTTGGGTTAAACTATGCACTTTTACTTGCTATCTTTATGGGGCTAATGAATATGGTTCCTTACTTTGGCCCAATTATTGGTGCAGTTCCCGCTGTCTTAATTGCCCTAACCGTATCCGGGAAAATGGTTGTCTTTGTTCTAATAAGTGTTTTTGCTATTCAATTAATTGAAAGCAACTTCCTATCACCATATATTATGGGGAAGAGCACGCGCATCCATCCTGTTGTGATTATATTTGTTTTATTGCTAGGTGGAAAAATTGGTGGCGTATTAGGTATGATACTTGCTGTTCCTGCTTTAACTGTTTTAAAGGTGGTAATAAAGCATAGTTATATCATGATTCGTGAACATTGACTTTTGATTAAAAGTTAACTATAATATCGCTATCTATATGAATTATCACGTTGAAGGTTATGAGTACATGGCACTCGATTTAAAGAGAGGAATTTCCTTAGGCTGAAAGAAATTCTAAATAAGAACCATGGAAAGCTAAACCAGAGTACGGGCTAATCCCCGTCGGTCTCATACCGTTATCATGCTGGAGTGATGAACATTTTAATGGTTCATAATTAGGGTGGTACCGCGAATAATCTCGTCCCTGCATTAGAGCAGAGAGGGGATTTTTTTTATTTTTCCTGAGGATTATGGTTACTCAGGTAACGACTAATAGCCATTCTACGGTTTAAATAAAAAGGAGGAAAATGTAATGAAACAATTAACATCTGCTCAGATCAGACAAATGTATCTTGATTTTTTTCAGGAAAAAGGACATAAGGTTGAGCCTAGTGCGTCATTAGTTCCACAGGATGATCCAACATTACTATGGATTAATAGTGGTGTGGCAACATTAAAGAAATATTTTGATGGACGAGTGATTCCAGAAAATCCCCGCATTGTGAATGCACAAAAGTCAATCCGCACCAATGATATTGAGAATGTTGGGTATACCGCCAGACACCATACTTTCTTTGAAATGTTAGGTAACTTTTCTATTGGTGATTACTTTAAAAAAGAAGCGATTGAATGGGCTTGGGAATTTTTAACAAGTGACAAATGGTTGGGACTGGATCCTGAACGACTATCTGTAACGGTCCATCCAGAGGATGATGAAGCATATGATATGTGGTTAAATGATATAAACATTCCAAAGGATAGGATTATTCGTCTAGAGGAGAACTTTTGGGATATTGGTGAAGGCCCTAGTGGTCCGAATACTGAAATCTTCTATGATCGTGGAGTAGAATACGGAAATAATCCTGACGATCCAGAGCTTTATCCGGGTGGAGAAAATGACCGTTATTTGGAGGTTTGGAATCTAGTATTTTCTCAATTCAACCATAACCCAGATGACACTTATACCCCTCTACCAAAGAAAAATATTGATACAGGTATGGGGCTAGAACGTATTGTATCGGTTATTCAAGATGTCCCAACTAATTTTGAGACAGATTTATTTATGCCTATTATTCAGAAGACAGAAGAATTAGCAAATGTTAAGTATGGTGTTGATAAAGCAAGTGACACAGCATATAAAGTTATTGCTGACCATATCCGAACAGTTAGCTTTGCAATTAGTGATGGTGCACTTCCTTCTAATGATGGAAGAGGTTATGTCCTACGAAGATTAATTCGTCGTGCTGTTCGTTTTGCGAAAGAAATTGGTATTGAAAAGCCATTTATGTATGAGTTGGTTGAAACGGTTGGAACAATCATGAAGGATTTTTACCCAACCGTATTAGATCAAGCTGATTTTATATCTAGTATTATTAAAGTAGAGGAAGAACGTTTCCATGAGACATTACATGAGGGACTGGATATTTTAACGGCTATTATCGAGAAGGAAAAGGAAAAAGGTTCTACCATTTTTCCTGGAAAAGAAGTGTTTCGCCTTTACGATACGTATGGATTCCCAAAAGAATTGACTACAGAATATGTAGAACAGCTCGGGTTTACTGTAGATGAAGCTGGCTATGAAGCTGAAATGGAAAAACAACGGGAACGTGCAAGAAACGCAAGACAAAAAGTAGATTCCATGCATGTACAGGATGAAGTTTTAGGAAAGTTGGACATGAAGAGCGAATTTGTTGGGTATGATACATTACGTATAGAAACAAAGATTGCTGCAATGATAAAAGATGGTGAGTTAGTAGACGTTGCAGGTGCTGGGGATGAGGTGCTAATCTTTTTAGAAGAAACTCCTTTCTATGCGGAAAGCGGTGGACAAATTGCAGATCACGGTATAATTTCCTCCCACACAGGAAAGGCACTGGTGAACAATGTTCAAAAGTCACCGAAGCAACAAAATATCCATTTTGCAATTATTGACAATGGTGAATTACATGTTGGGGACACTGTACAGGCTGAAGTAGAGGAAGAACTACGCAACTTAACGATAAAAAATCATACAGCAACACATTTACTACATCAAGCATTAAAGGATGTATTAGGTAAACATGTCAATCAGGCAGGATCACTAGTTGCACCCGAACGATTACGCTTTGACTTCTCTCATTTTAATGCTGTAACAAAAGAAGAACTAGAACAAATTGAGCATATTGTTAATGAAAAAATATGGAACTCAATATCACTGGATATTTCCTATAAAAATCTGCAGGAAGCAAAAGAAATGGGTGCGATGGCTCTATTTGGTGAAAAGTATGGAGAAATCGTTCGTGTTGTTCGCATTGGTGAGTACAGCTTAGAGCTTTGCGGTGGTTGTCATGTTCGTAATACGTCTGAAATCGGTTTGTTTAAGATCGTTTCAGAAGGGGGTATCGGGGCAGGCACTCGTCGTATTGAAGCAGTAACTAGCAAATATGCTTTTGAATTCCTTTCTGGAAAACTAGCAGTATTACATTCAACCGCCCAGTTATTAAAAACCAATGAAGAAAGGGTAGTTGACCGTGTGGAATCACTTTTCCATGAAATGAAAGCATTGCAAAAGGAAAATGACTCTTTAAGTGCAAAGCTATCTAATCTTGAAGCTTCTTCAATTCTTGACCAAGTAGAAGAAGTAAATGGAATTCAGGTCTTAGCACAAAAGGTCAATGTGAAAGATATGAATCAATTGCGCGCTATGGTTGATGATCTGAAGCAAAAGCTAGGTTCTGCTATCATTTTATTAGCAACCGATAATGATCAAAAAGTTCAGCTAGCAGCAGGGGTTTCCAAAGATTTAATGGCCAAAGGCTTACATGCAGGAAACTTAATTAAACAAGCAGCCCAGCTTTGTGGTGGCGGCGGTGGTGGACGTCCTGATATGGCTCAAGCTGGTGGAAAAGATGCAACTAAAATTCCAGCTGCACTAGCATATGTAAAAGACTATGTGAATGAATCTGTTAAATAGAGTGTATTTGAAAAAAATATGTACTGTCTAAGTAGACGTTTTTCGGTACGGGTTCACATCGCATCGCATTGACAAATATTTTTAGACAAAGTTGTATGAAATTAATTAACTAAGACATATTTTTCCCAATTGCACACGTAGCAACAATAAATAAATCACCGCACTTAATGATTTTATAGAGAATAGTCTTCATTCTATCAAATAAAATATTATAATATATCTTCCAAACATGTTAGAATAGAACTAGAGGTAAAATGTGGAATGGGGTGTCGTGATGAGTTCAATCGATAAAACAATGAAATTCAACTTTTCGGAAGAGCCATTTAATCGAGATATAAAAGAAGTACTACTTACTGTCCATGAGGCACTTCAAGAGAAAGGTTATAATCCGATCAACCAGATTGTTGGATATTTACTATCGGGCGATCCGGCTTATATTCCAAGATATAACGATGCACGTAATTTAATCCGAAAAATTGAACGTGATGAGGTAATCGAAGAGCTTGTTAAATACTATCTAGAAAAGCAATCCATGGATCGATAGATGAAGATATTAGGGTTGGATGTTGGCTCCAAAACAATCGGAGTCGCCGTAAGTGATGAACTGGGATGGACAGCCCAGGGATTAACTACGATTAAATGGGATGAAAATAGTATAGAGTCTGCAGATATACCATTGAAAGAAATCATCGAAGAACATAAAATAGAGAAGGTTATTGTAGGGCTACCTAAAAATATGAATGGTACCATAGGGGAACGTGGAGAAGCTTCCATGCGATATGCAGATCATATTGAAAAGGTACATCAACTACCTACTGTATTATGGGATGAGCGGCTGACAACCATGGCAGCAGAACGAGTATTACTTGAAGCGGATGTAAGTCGAAAAAAACGAAAAAAGGTAATTGACAAAATGGCCGCTATGATGATTTTACAGGGATATCTAGACCAAAAATGAAAAGGAGAATGATTTTTAATGGCTATTGAAGAAAAAGAGCGCATCATCATTCCAGACGAAAATGGTGTTGAAAATTTATTTGAAGTATTGTTTACCTTTGACGTCGAAGATACCGGGAGCTCCTATATTGCTGTAGTACCGGCAGAACAAGTCAATGATGAAGAAGTAGAAGTGTATGCCTTCCGTTATGAGGAAAAAGATGACGACGATTTGTCCCTATTTGCTATAGAGTCAGATGAAGAATGGGAAATCGTTGAAGAAATGCTTAATACGCTAGCTGAAGAGGAAGAGCTAAGCGAATAATAAAAATTATAGAAATGGGAATAGTAGGTGCAGTAAGCTTGCACTTACTATTTTTTTGAGAACTATGGCGAAATACTCAGAAGAGCACTGCTATTTATTTTCTACCTTCCTTATCACTAGCTACTATAAACTCCTAGCACATCATGTCTTTTTTTAGTATAATATAGCGGATGAGAGGGGTATGACTATGTCTAATAGAAAAGATAAGGGTAGTTTTAAAGATAATTTAATTGCTAGGGGAGAAGAAGCTCGTACCGTACGAAAGGTAGTAGCAATTGTGATTTCATGTCTTTTAATTATCCTAATAATTGGTGGAATTTCTGGCTTTTTATACGTTAAATCTGCTCTCAAGCCAGTAGACCCAGGAAATGAAAAAGGGGTTCAGATTGAAATTCCTATGGGATCCTCGACTTCTAATATTGCGGATATATTAGAGAAGAATGATATCATTAAAAATGGACTTATATTTCGCTTTTATATAAAGTTTAAAAATGAATCGGGATTTCAGGCAGGAAAGTATACGTTTACGAAATCCATGACCTATGACCAAATTATTGAATCATTAAAAAATGGACGTATTATTAAGGAACCTGTTTATCGGGTGACCATTCCTGAAGGTTTAACGATTGAAGAGATTGCAGCTATATATGCTAAGAAATTACCAATGAAGGAAAAGGACTTTATTGATAAAGCAAGTGATCCAGAGTACATTAAGCAATTAATGCAGAAATACCCAATATTAACGGAGGATATTTTAAATCCAGAATTAAGGTATTCCTTAGAAGGTTATTTATTCGCAGCAACATATGATTTCTACGAAGAAAATCCTCCAATAGAATTAATTATAGAAAATATGCTGGATAAATCTCAAGAAGTGGTTGGCAAGTACTTAAATGCAATTGATGAAAAAGGCTTATCTATTCATGAAGCAGTCACGATGGCATCTGTAGTAGAGAAAGAAGCAGTTACGGAGGATCAACGTAAGAAAATTTCAGGTATCTTCTATAATCGCTTAAAGGTTGGAATGCGACTACAAACGGATCCGACTGTTTTATATGCGATTGGTGGACATAAGGCCAAGGTATTAATTTCTGATACAAAAGTAGAGTCGCCATTTAACACGTATCGAATTAATGGATTACCAATTGGACCAATTTCTAATTTCTCTGAGAATGCATTAGAAGCGGCAATCAACCCAGAAGAAACCGATTACTATTATTTCTTGCATGATGGACAAGGCAATATTTACTATTCAAAGACACTAGAGGAGCATAATGCTTATAAAGCTGAATACATTAAATAAACTTGGAGGAAGTGTGAAGTAATATTCACATTTCCCGTTTTTTTGGTAAAAGCACAGTGGCTTATAATTAGATAGTGTAATTTTTGCATAAACTATACATCCTATAAGGATAAGTACGAATGAGGGTTATAATATGGAAGAACATTCAAAGGAATATTTACTAAGACATCTACCAGAGTCTGAAAAATGGGTGAAAGAACTTGAAGAGAAGGCTAAATTAGACCGTATTCCGATTATGGACCCAATCGGAATTAACTTTCTTATGCAATTAATTCGATTAAATAAACCACAACGGATATTGGAAATCGGTACAGCAATCGGTTATTCCGCCTTACGAATGAATGAGGCTTGCCCAGAAGCAACCATTACCACAATAGAACGAGATGATGTACGTTACCAGGAAGCAATTCAAAATATAACGAAATTAGGTAAACAGGATAGTATTCATGTGCTATACGGGGATGCACTTGATAAGTTAGTCGAATTGGCAGATGCTAAGCAAACTTTTGAATGTATTTTTATTGATGCAGCAAAAGGACAATACAAAAATTTTTTTGAATTAGCAGTACCACTACTCGCAAAAAATGGATTTATTATTACTGATAATGTACTATTTAGAGGGTATGTAATGGATCCAGCATTTGAGCATCCTCGCTATACCAAAATGGTTGAAAAAATAAGAGTGTATAATGAATGGCTGGCAAATCATCCAATGTTTATTACAACAATACTACCTATTGGTGATGGAGTAGCAATTAGTTATAGAAAATAATCAGGAAGGGGAATAGGAATGCAAAATAAACCAGTAGTAATAGGTGTTGCAGGTGGAAGTGGAAGTGGTAAAACATCTGTAACAAGATCCATCTGCCAGCAATTTAGTGACAAAACAATTCTTGTAATTGAACAAGATTATTATTATAAAGATCAGAGTCATTTACCCTTTGAAGAAAGATTAAAGACAAATTATGATCATCCATTGGCATTTGATAATGATTTATTAATTAAACATGTACATAAATTATTAAATCGTCAGCAAATCGAAAAGCCGGTATATGATTACAAAGTCCATAATCGATCAAAAGAGACTATATTAGTTGAACCAAAGGACGTTATTATACTAGAAGGAATCCTTATCTTAGAGGATCCGCGATTAGTCGATTTAATGGATATAAAGGTATTTGTGGATACGGACGCTGATCTGCGCATTATCCGGCGATTACTGAGAGACATTAAAGAGAGAGGAAGAACCTTAGATTCTGTAATCGATCAATATTTAAATGCGGTACGTCCAATGCATCTCCAATTTGTTGAACCGACAAAGCGCTATGCGGATATCATTATTCCTGAAGGCGGAGAAAATCATGTAGCAATTGATATCATGGCGACAAAAATCGAAAAGATATTGTCAAAAAATAATGAAAATAGTTTGAAGAAAAGTATTGAAAATTAAGGTGATTTCTGCCATAGTTATGGATAGTATACTTTTAAAATGGCTATATTTTTTAGTACTTATATTGCCAAGCTAATAAATAGCTTGATCTAGCAGTAGATAGAAAAAGGAGTTGTTTTTAATGGCTGTAGAAAAAAGTTATTATATGACACAAGAGGGGAAAGAGAAATTAGAACAAGAGCTTCTCTATTTAAAAACAGAACGCAGACAAGAGGTAGTAGAAAGAATTAAAGTCGCGCGTGGTTTTGGTGACCTCTCTGAGAACTCTGAATATGATGCAGCAAAGGATGAACAAGCATTTGTTGAGTCTCGTATTGCTCAGGTAGAAAAAATGATCCGCAATGCCGTTATTATTGAAAATGATAATTTAAATCCTAATATGGTGTCACTAGGTAAAGCGGTTACCTTTAAGGAATTACCAGACGGTGAAGAAGAAACATATACAATCGTAGGTAGTGCAGAAGCAGATCCATTTGAAGGGAAAATTTCCAATGACTCTCCAATGGCTAAAAGCTTATTAGGCCATGAGGTTGGTGAAGAGGTATCGGTTGCAACTCCTGGTGGAGAGATTCAGGTAAAAATAGTAAATGTTGAATAACACACTAGAAGCGGGGGAATACCCCGCTTTTCAATTTTCTCTACCACGTCTTGCAAGAATATCTTCTTAAGCATAGATGGTAACGTATTTGATATAATTAGTAGCATATAATTTATGGTACTATAATAAGGTATACATAGGGAGGGAAGAGGAAATGAGTAGTTTTGATAGAAATAGTCGAGTTAATAAATTTGAAAAAAGACGAAAAAATACAAAGTTAATCTCTACATTAATCATTGTTGCTAGTTTTCTTGTTGTATTTCTCATTGGTTTATGGATTTTTGGACCTGACAAAGAACCAAAAGATGATATTGCAGCACCTAAAACAACTGTAGACGATAAGACAGCAGATAACGACGCAGGTACTACGGATGAAACTGAGGATACAGAACAAAATTCCTCTCAAAACCAAGAAGAATCATCGCAATCCAATGAAAATGATACAGATAAAGCTGATGAAAGTTTTGCAAATGAAAATGTAGAAACAGAACCAGCAAATCCAATAGATAGTAGTGATAATGTCATAGAGGCATATACAGCAAACTGGTCCCCAATTGGTACCAATCAAACAGGACCACATACCACCCAATTTGATGATGACTCTCAAGATTGGAAGGAAATGAAGCAGGCTATTCGATTAGCTACAGGACTTACAGAAGGGGACATGATTACCTGGTTCATAGGAAATGGCGGAGACCAAAAGGCAATAGGAACCGTAACTAATAAAGCCGAATCAGAGATATATCGTGTATATATAAGCTGGATTGATAATCAAGGATGGCAGCCTACATTAGTTGAACGACTGAAGAATAACGATAAAAAATAAGACGTATAGTACTATTTCGGGAGGAAATCATCATGACAATTGGACTCATCGGAGCAATGGATGAAGAAATTGAGCTATTAAAAAATGAAATGACAGATAAAGAGGAAACAACGATAGCAAATAGTCTATTTATTAAAGGCAAATTAAACAACAAGGATGTTGTATTACTTAAATCAGGTATTGGAAAAGTAAATGCAGCGATGAGCACTACCATTTTATTAGAACGATTTTCACCAGTCTGTATTATTAATACAGGCTCTGCAGGTGGTTTTTCCTCAAACTTAGAGGTCGGGGATGTTGTAGTATCCTCTGAGGTTGTTCACCATGATGTTGATGTGACGGCCTTTGACTATGCATATGGACAAGTACCAGGAATGCCTCCAACATTCAAGTCTGATCCAGATTTAGTGAAAAGTGCCATTCATTCAATTGAAACGATAGACATAAACGGTGAAATTGGATTAATCGCAACAGGTGATTCCTTTATGGAGGATCCAGAACGCGTCAAGGATGTTCGTAGCAGATTTCCGAACATGATAGCATCAGAAATGGAAGCAGCTGCGATTGCACAAGTATGTCACCAATATGGTTGCCCATTTGTAGTTATTCGTGCACTTTCGGATATAGCAGGAAAGGAATCGTCAATATCCTTTGATGCCTTTTTAGAAAAAGCTGCTAAAAATGCCTCAGAAATGATTATGCATATGTTAAAAGAGATGTAAGGGTTGCCCTTATATCTCTTTTTTATAATTATGGCACTCGCCCAATCTATGCGAATGCCATGTGCTAACTATTGGCTAATTTTGATATCCTTTACGTTCCTTACGGTAATACTCATGAAAGACTTTCATTAAAGCCCGCTTTTCTATTCTGGAAACATAGCTTCTGGAAATATTTAGTTTTTTAGCGATTTCTCGCTGGGTTAATTCTTTCTTATTATTCAATCCATAACGATAAATAATTACTTCCTTTTCGCGTTTATCTAGAATGGAAAAATAATCCTGCATTTTTTCGATTTCCATATTTAATTGGATGTACTCAATAACATTTTCATTCTCAGCTTCTAAAATATCGATTAAACTTATCTCATTTCCCTCTTTGTCTTGCCCAATAGGGTCATGTAAAGAAACATCCTTTTTAACTTTTTTTAGAGCCCGTAAATGCATCAATATTTCATTTTCAATACAGCGTGCTGCATAAGTAGCAAGTTTCGTTCCTTTTCCAACGGAGAAGCTCTCGATTCCTTTTATCAATCCTATGGTACCAATAGAGATTAAATCCTCCATGTCTTCCCCTGTATTTTCAAATTTCTTAACTATGTGTGCGACAAGTCTTAAGTTATGCTCAATTAGCTTATTTCTTGCTTCTTCACTCCCGTTTTGCATTTCCTCAATATATTTTGCTTCCTCCTGTGATGAGAGGGGCTGTGGGAATGCGTGGTTTTTTACGTAAGAGACAAAGAATAGCGCTTCCTTGATTAGCAGTGCAAGGACACTCATGATTCCGGACAAACACATACACCTCCTGCCTAGGCTGGGCTTTAGCCTATATAAACACACTATGTCGTCGAAGCGTGTCTTGTGTCTGTCCATGAAAAACAAATACGAGCATCGAAATAAAGAAATACTCGCCACCTCTTGCAAGTCAGATGACGAGTATATTATCCTAAATTTTATGATTTAATTACGTTCTTGTATTGCTTCCTCATAAGCATCTGTGCGATTTTTCGTAATCGGCTTTATACCACTGTGATGTGCCGCTCTTCCAATCATATGGGCGGATACTGGAGCTGTTATCATTATGAAAATAATTCCAATTAGTAGTTTTCCACTTATGATACCTTCTTTTGCGTATAGATAGATAAATGCACCTATTAATATAAAGGCAACACCTAATGTAGAAGCCTTGGTTGCTGCATGTAATCTTGTATAAATATCGGGAAAGCGAATAATACCAATGGAAGCTGACAGTGTAATGAAAGCGCCAATAACCAAAAATAATATAATAATTATATTTATTACTAGTTCAATCCATGTCCCGGTCAATGATAACACCCTTTTCCACATATTTTGCTGTTGCTAGTGTCCCTAAAAACCCTATTATACCTACTAATAAGACGATATCATTTAAATACGGTGTCGAGAGGTAAATAGCTATTAATCCGGTCAAGGCCATTAAATTAATACCAATTGTGTCAAGGCCTACGGCACGATCTGGATTTGTCGGTCCTTTTAAAATTCGATATAAAAGTAGTACAAGGGATATTGCTATAATTATCGAACAGCCTATAACGGTAATTTCAATTATATTTTCAGTTAACTGAATTGCAGCCTTCATCTATCTAGTCACCTCCAGGATTGCTTTTTCAAAGCTATCCTTTATGTCTTTAACAGATTTATTTACTTCGTCAATATCCATTGCATGAATATATAAAGTCTTACTATCATCGGATATAGCAACAGAAAGCGTCCCAGGTGTAAGCGTAATAAGATGTGCCAATAAGGTTATTTCCCAATTGCTCTTCACTTCAAGCGGTAAAGCGAATATTCCTGGTTCAATTTCTGGCTTTGGCGTATAAACAAGCTTTAAAATACTTAAATTGGATAGGAGTAATTCTCTTATGAAAATCAGCATTAGTTTAATAATTTTCATAACACGTCTTCCGTAAAAATTAGCTGAAAAAAATCGATTTAATAAGAGTACTAACAAAAATCCCCAAATAAACCCGGCAATGAAGCTTGGAAAGGTATAGGATTCACTTAAAAACATCCACATTATTGCAATAATAATATTAATTACGATTTGAAATGCCATAGTCGATTACTCCTTTAACACAGAATCTATATAGATTTCCGGATCAAGTAAATATTCTGCGATACCATCAATGGCAGGATACACATATTCAGCACCTATACCGAGAAACACAGATACTGCTAATAAACAAACGATAGGGATGATTTGCCCTTGTGCCGGTTTCTTTGTCAAACTAAAGGTTGCATCCTTTTCACCCCAAAAGCCACGAATAAATATTTTCATTACAGAGTAGAGGATTAAAAGGCTTGAAAGTAATGCAATAATGGTAATCGCAACCTCATCATTGGATAGAGCACCTTTTAGTAGAAGTAATTTCCCAATAAACCCACTGAATGGTGGAATTCCTGCTAAGACAAAGGCACTGATAAAGAGTAACCAACCTAAAACAGGATAATAATGGATTAGCCCTTTCATTTTCCGTAAATCGGAAGTACCTGCTACATAAGAAATAACGCCAACCAATAAGAATAAGGCAGACTTTATAATCATGTCGTGTACGAAATAATAGATAGAACCACTAAGAGCATCTTTATTAAAAATTCCAATACCCATAATGATGAATCCAATGGCAGGAATAATATTATAGGCAATGATTAGTTTGATATTATTCGTAGACAGAGCACCGATTACACCAAATAACATTGATAAACCTGCAATCCATATAAAGGCTTCATGAGTAATATCTGGACGATGTGTAAAAATTAGTGTAAACACCCGAAGGATCGAGTATATACCGACCTTTGTTAAAAGAGCCCCAAATAAAGCAGAAACAACTGGATTTGGTACAATATATGGCCTTGGTAGCCAGTAATATAATGGAAATAGAGCAGCTTTTGTCCCAAAAACAAAGAATAATAACACACCAATTGTTGTTAGTATACCTTTTTGATCAACTTCTGCAACCCGTTCTGCTATTTGTGCCATATTAACAGTTCCAACTACCCCATATAGGAGTGCAACTGCTGTGACGAATAGCATCGAGGAAAATAGATTAATTAATACATATTTTATCGACTCTCGAAGCTGTACCCGTTCTCCACCTAGTACGATTAGTGCATATGAAGCCATTAACAATACTTCAAAGAATACGAATAGGTTAAATAAATCCCCAGTTAAAAATGCACCAGATACACCGGTAATTAACAGGAAAAAGAAAGTGTAAAAATAATGGTTTTCTTGTTTTAAAGATAAGGAATGTGGTGCATAAAACGCTGCAGTTGCTGCGATGATATTTGTCGTTAGAATCAGGATAATGGATAGTTCATCGGCTACCATAATAATTCCATATGGTGCAACCCAGTCCCCAGTTTCTAATATAATTGATCCCTCAGTGAAAACAACATAGGTAACATAGCTTGTTACTATTAAACTAATGATCACAAAGAGCTTTGTTAGTGTACGTGTTAGTTTCACATTTTTATTCGTAAAAGCAACGATGATACCGGATAACATAGGGATGATAATCGGCAAAATTGCTAAATTACTCATTCGATTCACCCCTCATTTCTTCCATATTATCAGTATTATTCTCTTTTGCAGTGCGATAGCTTAGAACAAGTAATAAGCTCGTAATTCCAAAACTAATAACAATTGATGTTAAGATTAACGCTTGTGGAAGCGGATCTGTATAACTCGTCACAGATTCATCTAATATTGGTGGTTGTCCTCTCTTTAACTTACCCATTGTCAAAATAACTAGATGGGCACCATGTGAGATTAGAACCGTTCCAATAATGATGCGCAGTAATTGTTTTTGTAAAATATTATAAATGGCAGTCGCAAATAGAATACCAGAAAGTATTAATACAATATACTCCATTATTCTGCCTCCTTATTCTTTCGCACTTTAATGAGGCCATAAATGGCTAAAGCTGCAATTCCCAACACAGTAATCTCAAATAATGTATCAAGTCCTCGCATATCTACAAGAATTACATTAACGATATTATGTCCACCACCTAATGAATAGGCAGTTTCAACAAAATAATCTGATATGGACGCAAACCAATCCGAGCTATGTGCCGCAATACCAACCATCGTAATAAGTGTACCAATTCCAAGCGAGAGTATAGCATTGGAAGCTGACGTGGTAATTGTTTCGTTTCTTTTTCGTAGCTCTGGTAAATGATAGTATGCTAGCAGGAATAGAGCCATAGACACCGTTTCTACTACTAGCTGTGTTAAGGCTAAGTCAGGAGCACGGAAAATCACAAACAATATGGATATACCAAACCCGACAATTCCTGTAATAATAATTAGGCTTAGCTTGTTATTTACAAAAATTGTACAAATAGCAGCCAATGCCATTACGATTATAACAGTGAAATCAATCCATTCTACATCTGCCAGGTCATTAAATGTAATATGACTAAATCCATCAGTAGTTACCATGATGAGAAATGAAAAAGCGATAATTGCACCTAGGATAATTGACATATACAACTTAAGGGAGCCTGTCATATAGAAATTAGTAATCCTTTTAGCATATCGATCTATGATATCAATTGTTTTATCATATAACTCATTAAAACTTAATTTACCTGGTATAACCGAATAAATCTTGCGCCATTTTTTAAGAGTAAGAAACAAGATAGCTCCAATCCCAACAACTACTAACGACATCAAGAATGCAGGCTTTAATCCATGCCAGAATTGAATAGCATGATAGTCTACATTACCATTGATAGATTTTGCTGCGTGTGTTAATAATGTTCCATTTACTATATTAGGGAATAATCCAATAATGATGACTCCAAGAACTAGTACGATTGGTGATAGTAACATCCCAAGAGGTGCCTCATGTGGCTTCTTCGGTAATAGGTCGAGTTTTTTCTGTCCCATAAATACCCCAAAGAAAAAGTACATAGAATACACAAAGGTAAAGATACTACCGAAAACAGCTAGATATGGGATGATGTCTGCAAAAGTTGCTGCAAAAGTATTACTAGTTATGTCTAAATGAGTTGTTGATTCAAAAAATAGTTCTTTACTATAGAATCCGTTTAAGAATGGAAGTGGAACCCCTGCCATAGAAAATGTTCCAAAGAGTGCCAGTGTTGCGGACATCGGCATAAAGGTTAATAAACCACCTAGTTTACGAATATCTCTTGTTCCTGTTTCATGATCAATAATACCAGCAATCATAAATAGACTACCCTTAAATGTTGCATGGTTCAGGATGTGGAATACTGCTGCAAATACCGCTGCTTCTGTACCGAAGCCCAACATGGCCATTATCATACCTAATTGACTAACTGTTGAAAAGGCAAGGATTGCCTTTAAGTCAGTTTGTCTTACCGCCATGTAAGAAGCCCAGACAAGTGTTACAATTCCAATTATGCTAACGGTAATAAAGAACCATTCATACGCATGAAAAATAGGTGAGAACCGGGCTACTAGGTAAATGCCAGCCTTAACCATTGTTGCAGAGTGTAAATAGGCACTAACCGGTGTAGGAGCTTCCATTGCATCTGGTAACCAAATATGAAATGGAAACTGTGCTGACTTTGTGAATGCGCCTAATAAAATTAACACCATGATAAGCGGTAAATAATTACTATTTAAAATCTCATCCATACTATTTATCATTGCACGAATACTAGTTGTATTCGTAATAACAGTTAAGAAAATAAGCCCACCCAACATACTTAATCCACCAAAAATGGTGATAAGCATGGATTTTTGTGCACCATAACGGGAGCGTTCTCGGTGATGCCAATATCCTATCAATAGGAAGGATGATATGGAAGTTAACTCCCAAAATGTATAAAGAACAAACACATTATCGGATAATATAACCCCAAGCATCGCAGACATGAACATAAGAAGGTATACATAAAAGTGGCTTAATTTTTCGGATGTATCTAAATAAAAGATGGAATATAGGACCACTAACGTACCAATTCCGCTAATCAAGAGGACAAAAAGTAAGCTAAGTCCGTCTAAATAGAAATCAAAATTAATACCTAATGAGGGTATCCAACTATATTCATGAATAAAAGGAGCAAAATCTTTTCCTATAAATTGAATAAAATACAGGAAAATCCCTAACGGTATTATCAAAACGAATACACCAGTATGTACTTTTTGCTTATATTTGCTTATAAATGGAACAAAAAATGCAAATATAAGCGGAATTAAGACAGCAGTTAACATCTATTTAAAAACCTCCTAAATAATATAGCGCCTAAAATGAAATATGTATAAAAGACGAATCTAGTAACATTTTTTCCATTAACTGATAGAATACTTCATAATACAAGACCTTTCAATTAAAAAGAGAAAAAATAATAGAATAGGTAGACTTGCACGGTGACAATTAAGGTGGTTCAGATTGTTTAATTTAGTATGTATTACAGGTAAAAAGATGATCGAGGGAATTTATTTGTAATAATTTATTTCTTTTTAATAATTTCATATAATCATTTTAATATAAAAGAGGGGAAGTTATAAAGTAATATACTAATATTTATCTGTAGGCATTTTATTTTTTCTATATCGGGCTATTAAAAAGAAAAACTCTTACTATCATATAAGATAGTAAGAGTTAAAATAGTGTCGTGCAATTTTTGATGTATGTCGAATGCTGTTAGCTTGTATACTTTATCTTGTGACTCAAACCTCGGCGATATATTTCAGCTTTTATAAGTGAAACAAAATCAGGGCTTAGTTTTAGTTCATTTGCTTTATAGTACGATTCAATCAATAATTCATCTGACAAATGTTTCATAAATTTTAGCCCTCCTATAATGAACTGTTTTTTTCACTGAACTAGATTAAAGATATTTATAACGTAACACGAAATAGTTGCTAGGACAAGGTGTCAGTTATCTACAGGTGATTGTAGATAACTTGTGAATAACTTGCAATTAATGGTAAAAAACCTTGAAATAATGCTGTTGATAATGTGAATATACTTATCCACAAGACGAGTTATGAAGGAATTTGTCGAACGATTTTTGCAATATAAATGTTGAATCTACATATTTCTATCTAATCCAGCATAAATATGCTATTTTGTATAATAGTCGCTTATGAAATCTTATTAAACATATTAACCGAAAATACTATTTCTTAAACATAAGATAGGTTAATATAATAGAGATGCTGTTCGGTTATAAAAAATACCAATGAAAGAAAATAGGCAGATAAACCAAATGAAAAGGATTTTCCATACAACGAGGTTGTAATTTGATACATTGGAGAGGTGTCGTTAATTGTTAAAACGTTTTTTACCGAATGAACATGTTAAAAGTATTTACGAGATTGATCCTTTAACCCTAAGAGAGAAAGGGATAAAAGGTATCATTACGGATCTAGATAATACACTAGTTCCTTGGGATGTGAAGGAGGCAACTCCAGAAGTTATAAATTGGTTTAAACAAATGAAGGATAATGGCATTAAAGTAACTATCATTTCCAATAATAAGGAAGAAAGAGTTAAAATGTTTTCAGAACCTCTTGG
This sequence comes from Ornithinibacillus bavariensis, assembly GCF_050433565.1. Classification (NCBI taxonomy): domain Bacteria; kingdom Bacillati; phylum Bacillota; class Bacilli; order Caryophanales; family Bacillaceae; genus Ornithinibacillus; species Ornithinibacillus bavariensis. The sequence continues at coordinate 75,271 of NZ_JBNPWZ010000003.1, read as the reverse complement.
AACACCGTTTGTATTTAGTGCCAGAAAACCATTATCAAGGGCATTTAAAACAGCTTCAAGACAAATGGAACTGAAAAAAGAGGAAATTGTTGTAGTTGGGGACCAGTTACTAACAGATGTGCTAGGTGGTAATTCAGCAGGCCTTTACACCATTCTAGTAGTTCCGATTGTACAAACAGACGAAAAGATCACGCAATTTAACCGAAAAATAGAACGTAAAATCATGAATTATTTTCGTAAAAAAGGCATGATACGTTGGGAGGAATAGTGCTTGGAAGTTATTCATTGCATGGGTTGTGGCGTGGAAATTCAAACAGAAGATCCAAACGGCCTAGGATATACACCAAAATCATCATTGGAAAAAGAAAATATACTTTGTAAGCGGTGCTTCAGGTTAAAGCATTATAATGAAATACAAGACATATCCATTGAAGACGACGATTTTCTTAAAATGGTTAGCTCCATTCGAGAAAAGAAAGGTCTTGTTGTTCATATTATTGATATTTTTGATGTGAACGGGACGATGATAAAAAGCTTACCAAGAATTGTTGGAAACAATCCAATCATTTTAGTTGGTAATAAAATGGATTTATTGCCAAAGTCTACTAACCAGCGTAAACTTATACAATGGTTGCGCACATCTGCAAAAGATATTGGACTTAAAGTTGAAGATGTATTTCTCATTTCGTCAGTCAAAGGCTATGGGATTGATGAGTTAACTGAGCAAATAGACGCCTACCGTAAAAAACAGGATGTGTACATCGTAGGAACAACGAATGTTGGTAAATCAACGTTCATAAATCGATTGATTAAGCAGACTGTTGGAGAAAGTGATGTAATAACTACATCCTATTTTCCAGGAACAACACTAGGATTTATCGAAATTCCTTTAGATGATCAGACATCGTTAATTGATACACCAGGAATTGTGAATTCAGAACAAATGGCGCATTATATTTCTGACCATGATTTAAAAATAATAACACCAACGAAAGAAATAAAGCCTAGGGTATATCAATTAAATGCCAAACAGACATTGTTTTTTGGTGGATTAGCCCGACTTGATTTTATTAAAGGGGAGAGACAATCCTTTGTTTGTTACTTTGCAAATCAGCTGCCGATTCATCGTACGAAATTAGAAAAGGCAGATGAATTATATCATAATCATCTTGGCGAGTTATTATCACCTCCAGATGAAGAGTCGTTACAAACGTTACCGCCATTTACTCAACAGTCATTTAAACTAGAAAATGAGAAAACCGATATTGTCTTTCCAGGCTTAGGCTGGGTAACCGTTAATGGTAGTAATACAACAATAGTGGTTCATAGTCCAAAGGAAGTAGCAGTTTCTGTACGAAAATCGTTAATCTAAGGAGGGGTATAATGGAACTTCGGCTTGGATTAATTGGTTATCCGATTAAGCACTCCCTTTCTCCTTGGATACACAAAAGGTTTATGCAGCAAACAAATATCGAAGGAACCTATAGAATAGAAGAGGTTCTTCCTGATGAGTTTGAACAGCAGATCACAAGAATCATCCACAGCTATGATGGGTTTAATGTAACAGTACCATATAAGCAAAAAATAATTTCTTACCTGGACGAGTTAGATGAAAATGCTGCTAAAATAGGTTCAGTAAATACTGTAATAAATGTAGAAGGGCGTTTAATTGGGTATAATACAGATGGTATTGGGTATGTACGCTCCTTAGAGTCGTCCTTTCCAGAGATTATGGAGAAAAAGAAGTCTAAAATTCTTATCATTGGAGCTGGTGGTGCAGCAAGAGGTATCTATGTAGCTTTAAATCAATGCGGTTTTCAGTTCATTGATATCGCTAATCGTACGAAGGAAAAGGCGGAAGCTATAGCGAAACTTCGAAAAAAACCGACAACGACTGAGGTTATTGGTTTAAAACAAGCAGAAGAACACATCGGAAACTATCCGCTGATTGTGCAGACAACCAGTGTTGGAATGCTGCCGAATCAGGATATGGTACCCATACAGCTTCACCATTTACCTAAAAAGGTAAATGTTAGTGATATCATATATCAACCATTTTGGACCAAGTTTTTAAAAGAAGCTAATGATAAAGGTGCCAATATTCATCATGGACATACGATGCTACTATATCAAGCACAATATGCTTTTGAAATATGGACAGGTATAAGGCCAAGTCTAGGAAATATGAATCGTGAATTAAAACTTTTACTGGAAGGGTGATCAGATGCTAACAGGAAAACAAAAAAGATTTCTACGTTCCAAAGCCCACCATTTAAAACCTATCTTTCAGGTAGGGAAAATTGGTGTCAATGACAACATGATTGTTCAAATCAATGAGGCATTGGAGAAAAGAGAGCTAATAAAAGTAAGTATCTTACAGAATTGCATGGAAGATAAGGATGCGATCGCAGAGCAATTACAAGAAGGAACTCATGCTGAAATTGTTCAAATTATCGGAAATAATATCGTATTATATAAGGAATCAGAAGAAAATAAACAAATACAGCTGCCGTAAATGAGTAAAGGAGTTCATGATGAAACGGATCGGAATTTTAGGTGGAACATTTGACCCGCCGCATATGGGACATTTAATTATAGCTCAAGAAGTACTTTGTGCCTTAAAACTGGACCAAGTCTGGTTTATTCCGACGTACGAGCCACCGCACAAACATGATGCATTTGTACAAGCAGATTATCGAATTGACATGCTGAAACTAGCAATTGCTGATAACGAAAAATTTTCTTTGAATACGATAGAAATTGACAGAGCAGGAAAATCCTATACCATTAACACCATTATCGATTTAAAAAAAGCTTACCCAGAGGTAGATTTTTATTTTATCATTGGAGCGGACATGGTCGAGTACCTACCAAATTGGTATAGGATTGACGAGTTAATCAAACAAGTGAACTTTGTAGGAGTAAAACGCTCTGGCTACTCAATGGATACGGATTATCCGGTTAAAAAGGTAGATATTCCAATGGTCGATATTTCCTCTAGTTTAATTCGAGGGCGTCTACAGGAAATGAAGTCTATTAAGTACTTAGTTCCGGGCTCTGTACATCATTATATTAAGGAGCATGGTCTCTATGAAAAAAGATGAAGCAATTGCAATCATTGAACCTTATTTAACGAAACCTAGATTCGAACACACTTTACGAGTTGCCGAAACCGCTGTTAAGCTCGCTAGTAAATATGATGTTTCCGTTGAAAAAGCGGAGCTCGCTGCAATTTTTCATGATTATTGTAAGTACCGTTCCCTGGAAGAGATGGCAAGAATAATTGAAGCTAGCTCTCTCCCAAAGGATCTACTTGAATATCATCATGAGTTGTGGCATGGACCAGTAGCTTCACTTTTGATTGAACAGGAATATGGTATTGAGGATCAAGATATTAAAAATGCCATTTACTATCATACGACCGGAAGAGCAAATATGTCTAAAATGGAAATGGTTGTTTTTGTAGCGGATTATATTGAACCTGGTAGAAGCTTTGAAGGGCTTGATGAGGTTCGGGAGATGGCAGAAAAAGAATTAATTCGAACGACTTGGATGGTATCTCGGAATACTATACAATTTTTGATGGGGAAGAAAAGTCGTATTTATCCTGATACATTTCATGCATATAATGATTTAACGAAACGTTTAGATGGAGGGAAAAAATTTGAGTTATAATTCGTTGGATATTTTAAATCTAGCAGCAGAAGCGTGCGATGATAAGAGAGCAGAGGATATTATTGCTCTTGATTTGGCACAGGTTTCATTAGTAGCCGATTACTTTCTTATTTGTCATGGTACAAATGAGCGTCAGGTACAGTCTATTGCTAGAGAAGTAAAAGAAAAGATGGAAGAAAATAATATTCCTGTGAAACGTCTAGAAGGTTTCGAGCAAGCTAGATGGGTACTTGTTGATTTAGGTGATGTGGTTTGTCACATTTTTCATAAGGAAGAAAGAGCGTATTATAATCTTGAGCGCTTATGGGGAGACGCCCAGACTGTTTCCCTTGAGGTTGGGCAGGAATGACGTATCAACTTATGGCAAGGCTATATGATCAATTTATGACAGCTGCCCCTTATGATAAATGGGTAGAACTGACCGAAAAAATCATTAGCCGTTATCAATTGCAAAATCCAAGAATAGTGGATCTTGGCTGTGGTACAGGTGAAATTACCGTAAAGCTAAAAAGTAAAGGCTTCGAAATTACTGGAGTGGATGCTTCAACGGATATGTTAACCATAGCCGAACAAAAGGCAAGTGATTATCATCAAAGGGTACAATGGATACATCAAGATTTAAGGGAACTACAGGGCTTGTCAAACTTTGATCTTGCAATTAGCTACTGTGATGTTATCAACTATATAACCTCCAAGTCAGATATTCAAATCGTTTTTAATAATATTGCTGAATTGCTAGGAGATAACGGGTTGTTCGTCTTTGATGTTCATTCCCTAGTACATGTAGAAGAGAACCTAGTAGGGAAAACTTTTGCAGATGTGACAGATGAAGGTGCTTATATATGGTTCTGTTATGAAGGAGAAGAGGAAGGTGAGATGTATCATGATCTCACATTCTTTAGTTCGAATGGGGGTAGTTATCAACGTTTTGATGAAACACACCACGAACAAACTTTTCCTATATCTGTGTATGAGGAAATATTAAAAAAATGCGGATTTGAAATTTTAGATATTTGCGGAGACTTTATCTTTGAAAATGATTTTTCTGAAGAAGAAGCAGAGAGAATTTTTATAGTAGCTCAAAAAAGGATGAGATAGTGCCATTTCTCGTCCTTTTGTATTTTTGCCAGGATCTATTCCATTCGGTATGATGATAGGACTAGATAACTGGGATGTGATAAAAATGATACATTTGCTTCGTAAAAATCTGTTTGCAATCGGTATTGGTATTACTGCTTTAATTGTCTTATTTTTTATGATTAATCGAGAAAAGCCATCCACAACAATTACCCCATTAGAACAGGAAACTTCTTTGCCAAATGAAACGAATTTGGAATCTAACGAAAGCCAATTAATGGTAGACATTAAAGGTGAGGTTATGTCACCTGGTGTATACGATATGCCTTCCGATGCCAGAGTAAAAGATGTTGTTGACGCTGCAGGTGGATTTACAAAAGATGCCGATCAGCAGATGATTAATTTGGCACAAAAGGTTTTAGATGAAATGATTATCATTGTTCCAAAGCATGGGGAAATGGAATCGGATGGTACTTCTGAACAGTCAAAACAAGGAAAAGTAAGAATAAATTATGCTTCAGAAGAAGAAATACAACAATTACCTGGAATAGGTCCATCAAAAGCAAGGGCAATTATTCAATATCGAGAAGAATTTGGGTATTTTAAGCAAGTAGAAGACTTATTAGAGGTTTCTGGTATTGGTGAGAAAACATTAGATGCTTTAAAGGAGGAAATTCAAATTCCTTAGTAGATTGACGATTTAAATCCAAGCAAGGTAAACTAGATTTAATAGAGAGGGGATAATTTATGATGGAAAGAATCTCATGGAATCAATATTTTATGGCACAAAGTCATTTACTTTCGTTACGTAGTACCTGTACAAGATTAATGGTAGGAGCAACCATCGTTCGTGACAAAAGGATTATTGCTGGGGGTTACAATGGAAGTGTATCTGGTGATGTACATTGCGTGGATGAAGGCTGCTATGTGATTGATGGTCATTGTGTCAGGACGGTACATGCCGAGGCTAATGCTCTCCTTCAATGTGCTAAGTTCGGTGTTCCTACCGAAAATGCAGATATATATGTAACACATTTTCCTTGCTTGCAATGTTGTAAGCAACTTATTCAAAGTGGCATTAAAAAGGTTTATTATGCTGAGGACTATAAAAACCATCCTTATGCTGTACAGCTATTTAAGGAAGCAGGAGTAGAAACGGAAAAGGTTGAGTTAGACTATCTTGCCTTAGATATGCTTTATAAAGAGAAATCATCGGTTGTAAAAGAACTGCTAGAACTAGTGGAATCAGATACGACTTCAAAAGCTACTGCCCTCAAGGAAAAAGCGCAAGAATTATTTCATTTATCATAAAAAGGTATCATTAAGTATGAAAGGTTATTGGCATATACCTTCAATTTCTGTACTATTTAGTGCATTTACTGTGATTTTTGATTCCGTTGTTTTTAGTATAGTTCTTTTGCTATGGCTATTGTATTTGTATGTTACGAGGCGGTTAGGGAAGATTCCTTTAACCCTATCCCTAACCGCATTTCTATTTTTTACCGTTTATTTTCCTCGGATTGAAATCGTTTCATCTCCTTTTGAACCCTTAGAAATGAGTATTACAGGTCAAATAATTACCCCAATATCAAATTCAGAAAAAGTGATTCAATTTAATGTTCGTGAAGATAAAACAAATCAACTAATTAAAATTATTTATTTTAAGCAAAATGAAAATGAATCAGACTTTTTCGATGTACAACTTGGTGCTTCATGCCATCTGTCAGGGGAAGTAAGTCTTCCTGTGGGGAGCACTAATCCAGGTCAATTTAATTATCAAAAATATCTCGCTGCAAATGGAATCCAGTATGAAATGAAAATTAATTCTAGTCAAGATATGATTTGCCAAGGAAAAGCTAGTAAAACTTTTCTTTATTCCTTACGGGAAAAGTTGAAGAATTATATAACTGAAGCATATTCGGATAAGACGAGTGCGTGGATTATTGCATTGGTTTTAGGTGATGATAGTCAAATTCCTGAGGAGACTACGGAACATTTTCAAAGCTGGGGTTTATCCCATATATTAGCAATATCAGGATTACACATTGGTTTAGTAGTTGGTTTTTATTACTTTTTGACGTTTAGGCTGAGTGTTCTAACGAAGGAGAAAGCACAGCTCTTGATATTCATTTTTTTGCCCATCTATGCTGTACTAGCAGGAGGGGAACCTTCTGTATGGAGAGCAACGTTAATGGTTTTATTTGTTGTTATTATACAAAAGATTAAGATTCGTTTTTCAGTAACTGATATTATAAGTATTACATTTTTAATATTATTACTGTTGGATAAATATTGGATCTATCATGTTGGTTTTCAATTTTCTTTCCTAGTCTCTTTCGGTATTATCCTCTCAAGAAAATGGATTGGGAAGGATCAGTCTCTTTTTATGCAGTTGGTAAGGCTTAGTTTTGTTTCACAAATGATTATTGTTCCACTACAGCTGATGTATTTTTATGCGTTTAATCCTCTTTCTATACTACTCAATGTTATTGTCGTACCTTATTTCTCCTTCTTTGTCATACCATTCATGTTTATTTTATTGATAATTTCCCCTATACCCTTCGTAGCAACTTCATTAGATTGGTTATTTACGATGATCCACCAATATCTATTTTTGTTACCACTTGAAGTCGTCAATCAGTTAGCTTATTTTCCTTGGTGGTCAGGTTCTTTTCCTGCCATTCTTGTTGTTTTATATTATGGATTATACTTAATGATGATGTATTTTGTTCAAAAAGGGGTCCATCGCCGCGCGTTTTTATATGGAATATTTGTTACACTTGTATTATTTTTCGTTGCATTCCGTCCATATATATCCCCTTATGGAACGGTGACCATGCTAGATATTGGGCAAGGTGATGCATTTGTTATTGAGCTACCTTATCGAAAAGGGGTTTTAATAGTTGATGCTGGATCAGGTTTTACTTTTGAAACAATGGAGCCCTCTAAAACCAATTATACGAGAATAATCAAACCATTTTTACAATATAAGGGAATTCGAGAAATTGATGGTATCGTTATTAGCCACGAGGATATCGATCACGCAGGTAGTGTGAACTATCTTTTAGAGGATTTTGATGTAAACACGATTATGATCAGTGAATATTATCAAATTGAAGAAGGCACTGAAAAAAAATGGCAACGGAATGGAACAGATATTTTGCGATTAAAAGCAGGAAACTCCTTTGAATTAAGTGGAAGTACGTTTACAATTCTCTCGCCATGGGTAGATAAAAAGGGCTCCAATGAAAACTCGCTTGTTATATTTACGGAGCTTGGGAATAAAAGCTGGCTGTTCACTGGTGATATTGATAAAGATGTAGAAAGAGAAATAATCAGAAACTACCCCAATTTAAAGGTAGAGGTTTTAAAAATTGCTCACCATGGCAGTAACACCTCATCTGACCCGTTTTATATCAGCGCAATAAACCCAACATATGCCCTGATTTCAGTGGGTGAAAATAATCGCTATGGTCACCCTTCAAATGAAATTATATCACTATTGGAAAAAGAAAATATTCATGTTTTCCGTACAGACTTAGAAGGTGCGATTATTTACCAATTTACTGAAGACACAGGAACCTTTTATCGGTTCAAGCCATAGAATAAAAAGGATTCAATAAAAGACAAAAGAGACCGGTAACAAACCAAGTCTCTTTTGTTTCGTAAAACTATGTATTAGGAACCAATTACACTTATGGTTACACCAATAAAAAATATGATTAGAAAGAATATTAAAGAAAACCCGAACCCTTTGATGGAATCGACAACATCGTTATTTTTAGATTGTGGATCCTTTTCAAATTCATTCATAGCTAACCCTCCCATTTCACCCTTTAGTATAAATTAATTACATAAAAAAATCCACAAATGATACAAAAAAGTCATTTTTCAGTATGCATACCCAAAATTAGAAAGAGTTAACAACTATACTTCTTGGGTAGAAGGCCATGCTATAAATGAAAGAAAAACATCGTTTAACATCATGTTCCTAGGGCATTATGTTAAACGTTTATATAGATAGGGAGGGAAATTTATATCCCAAATTTCCCTCTCAGGTTTTTCTTGCTATTCGAAACCATAGCCATTACCATAAAGTATATAATCTTATGGAGTGAATAGCAATGGCTAATACATATGGAGAAGCAATTAAACAAATAAAGCAGAAAAATATTCCAGAAGTCATTTTATTATATGGCACTGAAAATTATTTTATCCAAAAAATTAAGGATTTATTGGAAAAAGATATAGATGAAGAGAACATAGCGATTTATGATTTATTGGAAACATCCATTCAAGAGGTTGTAGCGGATGCAGAGACATATCCTTTTTTTGGAGAGCATAAATTAGTTATCGCAACGAACGCAAATTTCTTAACTGCGAAATCAGACAAGCTTCCTTTTGAGCATCAAGTAGAATATCTGGAGAATTATTTGGAAATGCCAGTTGATTATTCTACATTAGTTCTTATTGTACCATACGAAAAACTCGACGAACGGAAAAAGGTCACAAAAGCTTTAAAAAAGAAAGCATTAGTAGCAGAATGTAATCCTGTAAAGGAATATGAATTAGCAGAATGGATAATGAATTTGGCAAGGCAACTAGTTATCCAAGTTGAAAAAGATGCGATTGAAGTTATTGAACGAGAGCTTTCGACCGATTTGAATATTATTGAAAATGAATTGGAAAAGCTTGCCCTATATGTTGGAGAACGAGGAACGGTAACAAAAGAAATTGCAGAAGAACTAATATCCCATACAGTAAACAGTTCGGGTCTTCGTTTAGTTGACGCAGTAATAGATGGTGATTTAGCTAAGGCAATACGAATATACAAGGATTTAGAGAAAATGAAGGAAGAGCCAATAGCATTAATTGCCCTATTAGCATTTCAATTCCGAACGATTTTTCGTGTTAAGCTATTAAAGCAAAAAGGATATAGCCAAGCACAAATGCAAAAACAATTAGGCGTACATCCTTATGTAATAAAGGTTGCACAGAGTAGAGAAGGGAAATTCACGGTTAATAGACTACAATTTATTATGGACCAGCTAGCAGAAACGGACGCTATGATGAAACAAGGAAGGATGGAAAAGGATATAGCATTTGAATTATTATTGTATCACCTCGTTCAAAAAAAAGAGGATGTTCGGTTGGGTTAATCCCTCCAAGCATCCTCTTTTTTATGTCCAGATTACATTACGCACCAAGACCGTTAACTTTTTTAGTTAAACGAGCCTTTTGACGATTTCCAGCGTTTTTATGGATAAGTCCTTTTGATACTGCTTTATCAATTTTTTTGATTGTAGCAGTTAATGCAGTTTTTGCATTTTCAACATCGTTTGCTTCAATAAATTTTTCAACAAGTTTTATTTGTGAACGCATTTCTGATTTATCAGATTGGTTCTGCGCACGTTTTTTATTGTTTACATCAACACGTTTAATTGAAGATTTAATATTAGCCATTGTTTCACCTCCTAAAAACACATCGGCGTTCATAAATATTGAACAAGAGTCATTTTACCAAAGTTAGAGCCTGTTTTCAATAAATATCTTTATGTCTCTGTCCTACCTGTATGTTTTAAAGCGAAATTGTGAACGATAATGCTATAGCTAGTATGAGCAATTATGGTTATATTTTGAAAGGATGAAATTTTGATGGAGAAAAATGATTATACACTTCAGGTTCGTACAGATTTAGCAGTGGAAGCGAAAGATATGTATGTTGAAAAAGAAAAGGCAAAATCAGACCAGATAAACGGTGTTCACCATAAAAATCGTGAGGAAAACGGTATAAGAATAACATATGTGGATATTGATCCAAGTGGTGCAGAATTATTAGGGAAGAAACCTGGTTCCTACATTACTATTTATGCTGATGGAGTTAAAAAGCAAGACACGAAGAGCCAAGAAAATGCGGCAAAAATATTGGCTCGCGAACTAGAGAATCTTCTAGAAAAAAACAATATTCCTAAAGATGGCACAGGGCTTGTAGTAGGACTTGGTAACTGGAATGTTACCCCTGATGCTCTAGGGCCTATGACCATTGAAAAGGTTCTTGTAACAAGTCATTTATTCAGGCTGGAGCATGAATCCGTCTCGGAAGGATATCGTCCAGTCGGGGCAGTAACACCTGGTGTAATGGGGGTAACAGGGATTGAGACAAGTAATATTATATATGGAATAGTAGAGAAGTTTCAGCCGGATTTTGTTATTGCCATTGATGCGCTTGCTTCAAGATCGATTGAACGTGTTAATGAAACCATTCAGCTATCCGATTCAGGAATCCATCCTGGTTCAGGAGTTGGAAATAAACGAAAGGAATTAAGTAAAGAAACATTAGGGGTTCCAGTTATTGCTATAGGAGTACCCACAGTAGTTGATGCTGTCACAATAACAAGCGACACGATTGATTATATTTTAAAGCATTTCGGTAGAGAGTGGCGTGAGAAGGATCGTCCATCGAAAGCACTGGCACCAACTAATATGAGTTTTGGTAGGAAGAAATATACAGATGAGGATCTGCCAGAACAAGATAAACGACAGACGTTTTTGGGAATTGTTGGGACCCTTTCAGAAGAAGAAAAGCGTCGTCTTATTTCTGAGGTTCTTACCCCATCCGGCTATAATATGATGGTTACTCCTAAGGAAGTGGATGGTTTTATGATTGATATGTCTCATTTAATTGCAAATGGTATAAATGCAGCATTACATGAAGCTGTTGATGTAACAAACTTTGCTTCCTACTCGCGATAAATTATATTCTAGTATTTCCTATAAATTTAAGAGAGTTTTTGGTTCTACCTTCCATTGTTTCGTCATAGATTTTAACTATAGACCAACAAGGAAGGTGGAACATGATGCTTGGTCCAAATACTACAAATCGATTTCAAGTTGTTAAAAAGAGTATTTTATATTTAATTAGTGTACTATGCTTATTTGCATTAATCGGATTATTTACAACCATTTCTCCCGCACTAAAAATACCTACTAATACATTGACAAACTGGACAAGCGAAATTGAGGGAACTACCTTCTTATATTTATTTGGAATGGAGAATCGCTTGTTTAAAGAAGCGGTACCACCTGAAGCAGAGATACCAAATCTATCATCGACAATTTTCCAAATTGCAACAAGTATAAAACCGGATGATCCAAGAAGTCTTCTTGGTAATGAGCTTCCAGGCTTCTCAATATATGATAGTGAGATTTTTATAGCGGGGGAAGGAACAAATTATACGAATCTCCCAGTGGAGTCATCGCCACCGCTTGAAGAGGTTTTACGAGATCGAGATGCAGTTGTCGATGAGGACATCGATGATGAAAAGCCAGAAAAAGCTCCAGATGGGCACCCAACGACTGGAGATAAGAAAGTAGTTTACATTTATAACACACATAATTATGAATCGTTTTTACCACATTTACCTGGTGTGACAAACCCTAATTATGCACAGCATCGTGAAGTAAATGTTACGAAGGTAAGTGATCGATTTGCTAGTGCGCTGTCTAACCTTGGTATAGGTAATACGGTAGAGAAAACCGATACAATGAAATTATTAGATGAGAAAAAAATGGAATATTGGCAATCCTATGATGCGATTCGCAGTAATGTTCAAGAGGCATTCGCCAGCAATAAAGATATTCAGTATATCTTTGACATTCATAGAGACTCTCAGCGAAAAAAGGAAACTACGAAAGTTATTAATGGTGAGTCTTATGCAAAGATAGCATTTGTTATCGGTGGGGAAAATAAGGATTATGAAAAGAATTTAGAAATAGCGAGTAAACTTTATAAAATTATGGAGAAAAAGTATCCAGGATTAAGTCGAGGTGTTTTACCGCCTAAAAAAGGTGCAGGAACAGATGGGGTCTTCAATCAAGATCTTCATGAAAATGCATTAACAGTAGAAATCGGTGGAGTCGATAATAGCCTAGAAGAATTATATCGTTCAGCAGATGCGCTAGCAGATGTGTTTAGCGAATACTACTGGGATGCGGAGAAAGTGAATTCGGAATAAGGGAGGTTCGTATTCATGTTTAGATTTATATCTGTCTCATTATTACTGGTAGTGTGTTTTTTAATAGGAGCAATTGTGGGCATTGATTATACCGGAGCAGGTGACTCTGTTCAGCCTGTCAAAACAGGAGTTCAAGAAGCTGCTAAAGAAGTGGGACATACATCAACGAAACAACCAAGTGAGACAGAAAATGTAAATCAACAAACCGTTGCTCAAGAACTTTCCGAGTCCAATGATAATCATCTCAGTCAGAAAACTGCATCTTTTCTAGAGACCATTGTAAAAGGCTTCTATGATACAATTGTTGAAATTTTGTATTCGATTTCACAGCTGTTCTTTTAGGGTTAACGAAGTTGTGTATTATATTGAATTAAGGGCTATTATCTTACTGGATAGTAGCTCTTTCTATTAATTAAATAACTCTTTCTTGAAAGTAAAGATAGCAATTGCTATAATCATCCTAGCAATTATCGTATTATTCTCCAATTTTTATGGATTAAAGTACGGCGAATTTTTGTTTTTTACATTAGGTAAAAGGCAATAGGAGTGAACATCAAGTATGGCGAGAAAACAAGCAAATGTGCGAAACTTTTCTATTATTGCTCATATTGATCACGGCAAGTCAACGCTAGCGGATCGAATTTTGGAAAATACCCAGACGGTTACCAAGCGGGAAATGAAGGACCAAATTCTTGATGCGATGGATTTGGAAAGAGAACGTGGTATTACCATTAAATTAAATGCCGTTCAATTACATTATACAAGTAAGAGCGGAGAAGATTTTACGTTTCATTTAATAGATACCCCAGGACATGTCGATTTTACATATGAAGTATCTAGAAGCTTAGCAGCCTGTGAAGGGGCAATTTTAGTAGTAGATGCCGCACAGGGAATCGAAGCACAAACATTAGCAAATGTTTACTTGGCATTAGATAATGACCTAGAAATAATTCCGGTTATTAATAAAATTGATTTGCCAAGTGCTGATCCTGAGCGTGTAAAAAAAGAATTAGAAGAAGTTATCGGAATAAATCCTGATGATTGTATTTTAGCTTCTGCTAAAGCAAATATTGGTATAGAGGAAATATTAGAGCGTATTACTGAAGCGGTTCCGCCGCCAGAAGGGGACCCAGAGGCACCTTTAAAAGCGCTTATCTTTGATTCCTTATATGATTCTTATCGCGGCGTAGTAGCGTATGTATGTGTTAAAGAGGGTTCTGTTAAGGTTGGCGACCGGATTAAGATGATGGCAACTGGTAAGGAATTTGAAGTGAACGAGGTCGGAGTATTTACACCTAAGGCTTTGCCACTTAAAGAGCTATCTGTGGGGGATGTTGGTTACTTAACAGCATCGATTAAGAACGTTAGTGATACCCATGTTGGGGATACCATTACATTATCAACTAATCCAGCTGATGAACCACTTCCGGGGTACAGACGCTTAAATCCGATGGTATATTGCGGACTATATCCAGTAGACTCTAATAAATATAATGACCTTCGTGAAGCGTTGGAGCGCTTAGAACTTAATGATTCTGCACTTCAATACGAAGCTGAAACCTCTCAGGCGTTAGGTTTTGGTTTCCGTTGTGGATTTTTAGGCTTATTACATATGGAAATTATTCAGGAGCGTATTGAACGGGAATTTAAGATTGATTTAATCACTACTGCACCGAGTGTAATTTATGAGGTAGAGCAAACAGATGGTGAAATGTTAAAAATTGATAACCCGTCAATGATGCCTGATCCGCAAAAGATTCAGGAAATCCTTGAGCCATATGTGAAAGCTTCCATTATGGTGCCAAATGAGTATGTTGGAGCAGTGATGGAAATTTCACAACGTAAACGTGGTCAGTTTATTGACATGGAGTATTTAGATGATGTTCGCGTTAATGTCATTTATCATATTCCACTGTCAGAAATTGTTTATGACTTTTTTGACCAATTGAAATCAAATACGAAGGGCTATGCTTCATTTGACTATGAATTGATTGGTTATCAACCATCAAAATTGGTAAAAATGGATATTCTCCTTAATGGAGAGACTATTGATGCACTATCCTTTATCGTACATAAAGATTTTGCTTATGATAGAGGAAAGATGATCGTAGAAAAGCTGAAAGAACTCATTCCAAGACAGCAATTCGAGGTGCCAGTCCAAGCGGCAATAGGAAATAAAATTGTTGCCAGGTCTACAATCAAGGCAATGCGAAAAAACGTTTTAGCGAAGTGCTACGGTGGTGACATATCGCGTAAGCGTAAATTACTAGAGAAACAAAAAGAAGGTAAAAAGCGCATGAAAATGGTTGGATCTGTCGAAGTACCACAGGAAGCATTTATGGCTGTTCTAAAAATGAATGAAGAATAGATAGAAAATGGGAGAACTTATATAAGTTTTTCCTTTTCTTTTTTCTAAACCTACTGTTAGGAGAATTTAAAATGATTAATTCTGTATATATTCATATTCCGTTTTGCCAGCATATTTGTCATTATTGTGATTTTACGAAGTTCTTTTATAATGAGAAATCCGCTGATGATTATCTAACTGCCTTAGAAAAGGAAATAAATACGCAATTGCCTGGGAAAAATAATCCTGTTAAAACTATTTTTATCGGTGGGGGTACGCCAACGGCATTAAGTCATCCACAATTAAAACGTCTTTTGGAGCTTGTTCAGGAAAAATTTAATATTTCGGCATGTGAAGAGTATACTATTGAAGCAAATCCAGGAGACTTTGATAAAGAAAAAGCAAAGCTATTAATGGACTATGGGGTAAACCGAGTATCTTTAGGTGTCCAGGTTTTTGATGATGCGATGCTTGCTGAATTAGGTAGGGTACATCGTATTAAAGATGTTTATAAAACCATAGATATTTTAAAACAACATAATTTAACTAATATAAGCTTAGATTTAATATACGCCTTACCAAAACAAACTGCCCGGCATTTTGAAAATACAGTGACGGAAGCAATCTCATTTGATTTACCACATTATTCCGCCTACTCCCTGCAGATTGAACCGAAAACAATTTTCTATAATCGGTATAAAAAGGGGCAACTCCATCGTCCTACACAGGAAGAAGAAGTTCTAATGTATGAAGTTTTAAAGACAAAAATGCATAAAAACGGAAAAGCACAATATGAAATTAGTAACTTTGCCGAGCCAGGGTTTGAAAGTAAGCATAATTTAACGTATTGGAACAATGATTATTATTATGGATTTGGTGCTGGTGCGAGTGGTTATCTCCCTGGTAAGCGTACATTGAATATTCGGCCATTACCGGCATATATAAAGCAAGCTATGGAGGATGGGAATCCCATTCTAAAAATAGATCATATCTCGTTAAAGGAACAAATTGAGGAGGAATTGTTCCTTGGGCTGCGTAAGCTTGAAGGTGTAAATAAGAATGACTTTCATCAAAAGTATGGTTTTTCATATGAAAGATTATACAAACAGCAAATCCTAGAGCTTAAACAGAAAGGCTGGCTAGTAGAAGAGGGGGATAACATCCATTTGACAGACCAGGGACTATTATTTGGAAATGAGGTATTTTCCTATTTTCTTTTAGACAAGCTAGACCTCGAGCATGTGCATTGACAAAAAAATAAGGATTTGGTAATTTATTATTATAATTAGCACTCGGAGGAAGAGAGTGCTAACAGGGGTGATCATTTATGTTAACAGATAGGCAATTACTAATTTTGCAAGTTATTATAGATGATTTTATTGAATCAGCTCACCCAGTTGGCTCACGTGCTATCTCGAAAAAAGATGAGATTTCCTACAGTGCTGCAACCATTCGGAATGTGATGGCTGATTTGGAAGAAATGGGATATATTGAAAAAACCCATTCCTCCTCAGGACGTATTCCCTCTGAAAAGGGTTATCGCTATTATGTGGACCATGTAATTGCACCATCAGTTGATAAAACGAATTTAAACATCATAAAGGGTATGCTACAAGGAGAGTTTATTGACTTTGAGAAGCTTGTACAAAAATCAGCAGAGGTGCTATCCGACTTAACGAACTATACATCGATAATACTTGGCCCTGAGATTTTTGAAACGAGAGTTAAGCAGATGCAAATCGTACCATTGTCTGAAAATACTGCGGTTGCTATTCTAATTACTGATTCAGGTCATGTGGAGCATCATTCCTTCAGTATTCCGAATGAGATAAGTGCATCAGATTTAGAAAAAATGGTAAACAT
Source organism: Ornithinibacillus bavariensis (assembly GCF_050433565.1). Taxonomy (NCBI): domain Bacteria; kingdom Bacillati; phylum Bacillota; class Bacilli; order Caryophanales; family Bacillaceae; genus Ornithinibacillus; species Ornithinibacillus bavariensis. Next base: position 58,294 of record NZ_JBNPWZ010000003.1, on the reverse strand, counting down.
TTTGAATGAACGATTGAAAGGGGTATCCCTTGCGAAATTACCAGAGCTATTAAACACTGAAGTGGTTTCTCTGATGAAAAAGTACGTACAGGATTTTGAAAAATCATATCACTATTTAAAATCGGCTTTTAGCGAACAACCTGTTAAGCTTTATATTGGTGGGAGAACCAATCTATTAACACAGCCAGAATTTAATGATATTAACAAAATCCGTTCTTTTTATCGTATGATGGAAAATGAGGATGAAGTGGTCAACTTATTAAAGGTACCACAACAGGGAATAAGGGTTACTATTGGTAGGGAAAATGAATTAGAGGCTATTCAAGACTTTAGTTTAATAACAGCTTCTTATCAATTACGTGATGAACAAATGGGAACCATTGCATTAATTGGACCAACGAGGATGGAATATCGTAAGGTTATAACATTGTTAAATGCATTATCAAATGAAATGACAGATGTATTGTACTTATGGTATAAAAACAACAGTAAGTAAATAATTGATAAGATCATACAGCAACTGTATGATTGTGATGGATGTTGGAGGTGCTAAAGCGTGGCGGAAAAAGATATCACTCAAATGGAAGAAGAAAATCTGACAGAAGAGAAGCAAATAGATGAAGAGGAAGCAACAGATACATCCGATGCTCCTGTAGAAGAATCTCCAGAAGAAGAGATGAATGATCTCGTTCAAGAGATAGAAAATTTGAAGCAGGAAAAGGAAGAATTGTATCAACGATTTCTAAGAACACAAGCAGAATTTGATAATTTTAAGAAACGCTCACAAAAAGAAAAGGAAGCAGATCGGAAATACAAGGCACAGGATCTTGTGACTGAATTATTACCTGCTATTGATAACTTTGAGCGAGCGTTACAGGTTGAAGTAACTGACGAAAATAAAAATCTACTAGATGGGATTTCGATGGTATACAGACAATTGGTAGATGCTCTAAAATCACAGGGCGTAGAAATCATTGAAGCGGTTGGAAAGGAATTTGATCCAAATATTCATCAAGCAGTCATGCAGGTGGAGGATGATAATTTTGAATCCAATATCGTAGTAGAGGATTTACAAAAAGGCTATCTCATAAAAGATCGCGTAATCCGACCAGCAATGGTCAAGGTTAATAAATAAACGCTTTTTGTATGTATCAAGGAGGAAATAGACTATGGGTAAAATTATCGGAATTGACTTAGGAACTACAAACTCATGTGTTGCAGTGATGGAAGGTGGGGAAGCAGTAGTCATCCCTAACCCGGAAGGAAACCGAACTACTCCATCAGCTGTAGCATTTAAAAATGGTGAACGTCAAGTAGGGGAAGTTGCAAAGCGTCAAGCAATAACAAACCCTAATACGATACTTTCCATTAAACGTCATATGGGAACTGATTATAAGGAAAGAGTGGAAGATAAAGACTATACACCACAAGAACTCTCAGCTATTATTCTTCAATACTTAAAATCATATGCAGAAGATTATATTGGAGAAAAAGTAGATAAAGCTGTTATTACTGTTCCAGCATATTTCAACGATGCTCAGCGTCAAGCAACTAAAGATGCAGGTAGAATTGCTGGCCTTGAGGTAGAACGTATAATCAATGAACCAACAGCTGCAGCATTAGCATACGGTATTGAAAAAGCAGATCAAGACCAAACAATTTTAGTATATGACCTCGGTGGTGGTACGTTTGACGTATCAATCCTTGATATTGGTGAAGGTACATTTGAAGTTATTGCTACTGCTGGTGACAATAAGCTTGGTGGCGATGATTTTGATGATGTAATCATGAATTACTTAGTACAAGAGTTCAAAAAAGAAAATGGTATTGATCTTTCTAAGGATAAAATGGCAATGCAACGTCTAAAAGATGCTGCTGAGAAAGCAAAGAAAGACTTATCAGGGGTATCTCAAACACAAATTTCTCTTCCATTTATTACTGCTGGAGAAGCAGGACCTTTACATTTGGAAATGAGTTTATCTCGTGCGAAATTTGAAGAGCTATCAGCAGAATTAGTAGAACGTACTATGATTCCTACTCGTAAAGCATTACGTGATGCTGATTTAACTGCTAACGATATCGACAAAGTACTACTTGTTGGTGGTTCAACTCGAATTCCAGCAGTTCAAGAAGCAATTAAACGTGAGATTGGAAAAGAACCATCAAAAGGAGTTAACCCTGATGAAGTTGTAGCATTAGGTGCTGCCATCCAAGGTGGAGTTCTCCAAGGGGATGTTAAAGATGTTGTATTACTAGACGTTACACCACTTTCATTAGGTATTGAAACAATGGGCGGTGTATTTACAAAACTAATTGAACGTAATACAACTATACCAACAAGTCATTCACAAATCTTCTCAACGGCAGCTGATAACCAAACAGCTGTAGACATTCATGTGCTTCAAGGGGAACGCGAAATGGCTGCGGATAATAAAACGCTTGGTCGTTTCCAATTAACAGATATTCCGCCAGCACCAAGGGGAATTCCGCAAATCGAAGTTAGCTTTGATATTGATGCGAATGGTATTGTAAATGTTCGTGCAAAAGATATGGGAACAAATAAAGAACAATCTATTACTATTAAGTCATCCTCAGGTTTATCTGATGAAGAAGTAGACCGTATGGTTCGAGAAGCAGAGGAAAATGCTGAAGCAGATAAGAAGCGTCGAGAAGAAGTTGATTTACGTAATGAATCTGATCAATTGATTTTCACGACCGAAAAAACATTGAAAGACCTTGCTGATAAAGTTTCTGAAGATGAAAAGAAGAAGGCTGAAGCTGCAAAAGACGAATTGAAGAAAGCACTAGAATCCAATGATATTGAGCAGATTAGAGTGAAAAAAGAAGCATTATCTGAGCAAGTTCAACAATTGTCTGTGAAGCTTTATGAGCAAATGGCACAACAAAATCAAGCAGCAGAAGATCAACCAAATCAAAAGGCTTCTGATGACGTAGTAGATGCGGACTATCAAGAAGTAGACGATGATAATAAATAATTTTATATGAAAAGTGAAAAAGTCAAAGTCAGGACCTTCTTGGCTTTGGCTTTTTTTCTCGAGAATATTTTATAGTTTGTTAAATAGTTGATGAGTGGTCTCTAGCGATTTGAATATATGTGAACTCATGCGGGAATATTGATAGATAATTTTTGGCGATATTTGTAGTCTCAAACGTGGAAACCCCGTTGAGTGTAATCCAGCGATGCTAAGTGCCACTCGAAAATAGAATTATAATGAGACTATCCTGCTTGTGACTAAGTGTTTAGAGGACAGGAGAACAAATAGTTAACGGGAAACGAGATAGAGCCTCAGGGCATAACCTATAGCAACAAAAGCTTGACCATTTGCCATCATAATATTATTAATGTTATGATTACCTTTATGTGAAAGTGATTCGGGAGAGTGATTTATAGTGGCAAAACGTGACTATTATGAAGTTTTAGGCCTGGAAAAAAGTGCCTCAAAAGAAGAAATTAAAAAAGCTTACCGTAAGCTTGCAAGACAATATCACCCAGATGTAAATAAAGAGGCGGATGCTGCAGATAAATTTAAAGAAGTGAAAGAAGCATACGAAACCCTGTCAAATGATCAAAAACGTGCTCAATATGATCAATTCGGTCATGCGGGCATGAATGGTGGCCAAGGCTTTGGTGGATTTGGTGGTTCTGCAGATTTTGGAGGATTCGGTGATATATTTGACATGTTCTTTGGTGGTGGCGGACGTAGAAGAGACCCGAATGCACCACAGCAAGGAGCAGACTTACAATATACAATGATTTTAGATTTTGAAGAAGCAATTTTTGGAAAGGAAACCGATATTTCCGTACCAAAAGAAGAGAAATGTGATACTTGTCATGGCTCAGGTGCTAAACCGGGAACCAAAGCGGAAACCTGTTCCCATTGTCATGGTTCTGGTCAACTAAACACCGAGCAGAATACGCCTTTTGGGCGAGTAGTCAATCGTCGAGTATGTCATTATTGCAATGGAACTGGTAAGATTATTCCTGAAAAATGTGCAACATGTGGCGGGAAAGGAACTGTCAAAAAGAATAAAAAAATCCATATTAATATTCCTGCTGGTATTGATGATGGTCAACAAATCCGCATAGCAGGCAAGGGTGAGCCAGGTAAAAACGGTGGACCTGCCGGTGACTTGTACGTGGTTATCCAAGTTAGAAACCATGATTTCTTTACTCGCGAAGGTGACAACATTTTCTGTGAGCTTCCATTAACCTTTGCTCAAGCTGCGCTAGGAGATGAAGTAGAAGTTCCGACAGTACATGGTAAAGTAAAACTTAAGATTCCTGCTGGTACACAAACAGGAAAGACTTTTCGTTTAAAAGGAAAAGGTGCTCCTAATGTAAGAGGCTATGGCCAAGGTGATCAACATATTAAAGTTAGAATTGTTACGCCAACAAACCTAACTGAACGACAAAAGGATATTTTAAGAGAATTTAATGAAATTGCCGGAAATGAAGCAACAGAAGAACAAGAGGATTCACTATTTAAACGTTTCAAAAAGGCTTTTAAAGGGGAATAAGGGTGTTACTTATAACACCCCCCATACATAAAAATATGAAAATTATAAGAAATGAGCGTGATTCATTTGAAGTGGTCAGAAATCTGTATACACACAACGAATGAAGCAATAGAACCTATTTCTAATATTCTGCATGAATCGGGTGCAAATGGTGTTGTAATCGAAAACCCATTAGATTTAAGTATGGAAAGAGAATCGGTATTTGGAGAAATTTTTGAACTAAGTATTGAAGATTATCCGCCAGAAGGGGTTTATGTGAAAGCATATTTGCCATCTAATAGTTTTTTACATGAAACTGTTGAGGAAATTAAGCAAGAAATAACTAATTTAAGCAGTTTTGGTATTGACCTTGGTTCCAATTCCGTTACTATTAATGAGGTAGATGAAGAAAACTGGGCAACGGCATGGAAAAAATACTATAAGCCTGCAAAAATAACAGATAAGATTACTATTACGCCAAGCTGGGAAGAATATACACCGAAATCTAGTGAGGAAGTTATTATTGAATTAGATCCTGGAATGGCATTTGGAACAGGAACTCATCCTACTACGATTCTGAGCATACAAGCATTAGAAAAATACATTCGAAAAAATGATCTAGTGATTGATGTTGGGTGTGGTTCTGGGGTTCTAAGTATAGCTGCAGCACTTCTAGGAGCGAATGAAGTATATGCCTATGATTTAGACGAGGTAGCTGTAAATAGTACTGAATTAAATACTAAGCTGAATAAGGTTGATCAAGTTGTTCATACGAAGCAAAACAACTTATTAAATGGTGTAAATAGACAAGCGAATGTAATTGTTTCCAATATATTAGCTGAAATAATCGTTAAATTTACAAAAGATGCCAAAGAAAATTTAGTACCTGGTGGTTATTTTATTACCTCTGGAATCATTCAAGCAAAAAAGCAAATGGTCATCGATGATTTAGAAAACCAAGGATTTAACATAGTGGAAATAAATGAGCTGGAAGACTGGGTGTCAATTATTGCCCAAAAAAAGTAGGTGCTACATATGCAAAGGTATTTTATTCCGAACGCAAACTGGCAAAATAATACAATAAGCATAGAGGGCGATGATGCCCATCATATTATACGAGTTATGCGGATGCAAGCTGGGGATAAGATAATTTGTAATAAGCTTGATGCAAGTGCTGCAATTTGCGAAATAACAGAGTTAAATACGGACCGTGTGACTGCAGAGGTTTTGGAATGGCTAGAGTCTATTACGGAATTGCCAGTTAATGTGACAATTGCTCAAGGGTTGCCAAAAGGTGATAAGATAGAGCTAGTCCTGCAGAAGGGAACAGAACTAGGAGCATATGCATTTATTCCTTTTCAGGCTGAGCGATCTGTAGTAAAATGGGATGCTAGAAAAACCGATAAGAAATTAATTCGCTTTTCAAAAATTGTAAAAGAAGCTAGTGAACAAAGCCATCGCAATCGAATTCCAGAAATAAAACAAGCCATGAATTTATCACAGCTAATCCAAGAGGGTCAACGATACGATATAAAATTGTTTGCATATGAAGAAGAGGCAAAAACGAATGAATTTCATTCATTTAGCTCGGTTATCAATCAGGTGAAAAATGATGATCATATTCTGATTTGTATCGGTCCTGAGGGTGGATTTTCACAGGAGGAAGTTACATCACTCAAGCAACATGACTTTATCCCTGTTCGGCTAGGACCAAGAATCCTACGAACGGAAACAGCAGCATTATATGCACTATCAAGTATATCCTATCATTTAGAAGAATTGGGGGGCACATCATGCCAACAGTAGCTTTTCATACATTAGGTTGTAAAGTAAATCATTATGAAACAGAAGGAATCTGGCGGATGTTTATGGAACAAGGCTATGAACGCGTAGACTTTGATCATGATTCTGATGTCTATGTTATAAATACATGTACCGTTACAAACTCTGGTGATAAAAAAAGCAGACAGGTTATCCGTCGAGCTATACGTAATAACCCAGAGGCTATTGTCTGTGTAACAGGATGTTATGCACAGACCTCACCAGGTGAAATTCTAGAAATCCCAGGTGTTGATGTTGTGGTTGGAACACAAGACCGTAAGAATATGATTCAGTACATTGAAGAGCACAAGAAAACAAGAGAACCAATTAATGGTGTTTCCAACATCATGAAAAACCGCGTATTTGAAGAAATGGATGTTCCGGAATTTTCCGATAGAACCCGTGCTTCCTTAAAGATACAAGAAGGCTGCAATAACTTCTGTACTTTCTGTATTATTCCTTGGTCTAGAGGCCTTCTTCGTTCTAGGGATCCAGAGAGTGTATTAACACAAGCACAGAAATTAGTTGATGCTGGATACAAAGAAATTGTTCTTACTGGAATTCATACTGCTGGATATGGTGAGGACTTAAATGATTATAATTTTGCTATGCTTCTACGTGACTTAGAATCAAAGGTAGATGGACTTGAGCGTATTCGAATTTCTTCGATTGAGGCAAGTCAAATTACAGATGAAGTAATTGAGGTATTGGATCAATCTGAAAAAATCGTCCGTCATCTGCATATTCCATTACAATCTGGTTCTGATTCTGTTCTAGCTCGTATGAGAAGAAAGTACTCTACAAGCTTCTACTATCAAAAGGTTGAAAAAATCCGTAAAGCACTACCAGATTTAGCAATTACATCTGATGTAATTGTTGGCTTCCCAGGTGAAACAGAGGAAGAGTTTATGGAAACATACAACTTTATTAAAAAAGTTGGCTATTCAGAGCTTCACGTTTTCCCATTCTCTAGAAGAACTGGAACTCCAGCAGCAAGGATGGAAGATCAAGTAGATGAAGATGTTAAGAATGAACGTGTGCAACGACTAATCGATTTAAACGATGAGTTAGCAAGACAGTATGCAGCACGATATGAAAATGAAGTACTTGAAGTGATTCCAGAAGAACGTGTACTAGATAAAGATAACCCAAATATGTTAGTTGGTTATACAGACAACTACTTGAAGGTTCAGTTTGAAGGTACACACGATATGATCGGTAAAATCGTACGTGTTAAGCTAACAAAGACTGGTTATCCATATAATGAAGGAACATTTGTTAGAATTATGGATTATGCAACTCATGGAAGAATGAAGGCAAATGCATAACTAGATAACTAGCATATGGCAAAGGGATGAGATATGTCCCTTTGCTTTTTTGTTTTAAGAAAACGAAGATCTGTTAATTTATATTAAAGCACTGTTTCCTAATTGAAGCTTGTGTGTGCAGAAAATAACAAAACCATACTAGCTTTCTTGGAGTATGCCCGAAGAAAAACTATGCACTTTAATCAAGCATCATTATCTTACTGCTCGGAACTTCTGTGCTGCTATGAGTAATTAGACAAAAATTTCATAGTCCTAAATTAGCATTTTCTACTTGAAAATGCTATGATACGAAAAGAGGTACGTACATCTTACGAAAGGAAGTAAAAAATGATTAAAGACATAGCGAAATATATTGATCACACTTTATTAAAACCTGACGCTACTAAGGAAAGCATTTTGGAGATTGTTAATGAGGCAAAGCAATATGAATTTGCTTCTGTTTGTGTCAATCCCCACTGGGTTTCATTATGCTACAGTGAATTAAAGGATACTCCTGTTAAGGTGTGTACGGTGATTGGTTTTCCATTAGGAGCAACATCAACAGCGACCAAAGTTTTTGAAACAAAACAGGCAATTGTTGACGGGGCAACAGAGGTAGATATGGTTATTAACATTGGCGAATTAAAGTCCGATAATGATGAGTTTGTTAAGCAGGACATACAGGCAGTGGTTGATGCAGCAAAAGGACAAGCATTAACAAAGGTGATTATAGAAACCTCACTTTTAACTGAGGATGAAAAAGTAAGGGCATGTAAATTAGCGAAAGAAGCAGGTGCTGATTTTGTAAAGACTTCCACTGGATTTTCGGGTGGTGGAGCAACAGTGGAGGATATTGCTTTAATGCGCAAAACCGTTGGACCTGAAATGGGAGTTAAAGCTTCGGGAGGCGTAAGAGGCGTTGAGTCAGCTGAGGCAATGATAAACGCTGGTGCAACACGTATTGGTGCTAGCTCTGGTATTGCAATTGTAAACGGCAGTCAAGGTTCATCGGACTATTGAAATAAAAAAGAAAAAAATAATCAGTTGACCGATGATAGTTGAATATATTATAATTACAAAAGGCATATGGCACTCATATGCCTTTATAATCTGTTTTTTGCTTCGGAGGGAGGGAAATTAGCATGTCAAATACAACTCGCGTTCGTAAAAACGAGTCTCTTGAAGATGCTCTTCGTCGCTTTAAACGTAGTGTAGCTAAAAGTGGAACACTACAAGAATATCGTAAGCGTGAACACTATGAAAAACCTAGCGTTCGTCGTAAAAAGAAATCTGAAGCTGCTAGAAAGCGTAAATTCTAAAGTAGGTGCTAGAAGATGTCATTATTATCACGGTTAAACAACGATATGAAGCAAGCAATGAAGAATAAAGACAAAGAAAGACTTAGTGTTATTCGCATGGTAAAAGCTTCAATACAGAACGAATCGATAAAACTTGGTAAAAGTGAATTATCCGAAGACGAAGATTTGACAATTTTATCAAGAGAGTTAAAACAAAGAAAAGATTCCCTCCAAGAATTTAAATCAGCTGGACGCGATGATCTTGTTGAAAAACTTGAAATGGAAATCAAAATTATTCAAGAATATATGCCAGAACAGCTTTCTGATGAGGAGCTTAAGGCAATTGTTTTAGAGACGATTCAAGAAACTGGTGCATCTTCAAAAAAAGAAATGGGTAAAGTAATGAGTCAAGTTATGCCAAAGGTAAAAGGTAAAGCAGACGGCTCAAAAATTAATAAATTAGTTCAAGAGCTATTGAATTAAATTATTCCCGACCAACCCTTGCGATTTCGCAAGGGTTTTTTAGTTTATCCGTGCAAAAAAAATTTATTCTTCTCTTTGGACTTGTCGCTTAATTCCCTATCTTGCTAGCGTATTCTATGATACTATTTATTTATAGAGTTTATTAATGAAAATTTATGAAACCTAAAACCAATATTAATCGTATAAATAACAGAATAAAGGGGGTGTATATATTGCCGAGGAAACGTTTGACAATTTATTTTCTGTTCTTCATGGTAGTTCTGTCTTTATTACTGAATCAAGGAAATATTTTCGTCCATGCAGATACGGAAGGTGGAGGGAAATTAGTTTATGTTATACCAATTGAACATAATGTCGAACGTGGTTTAGAGGCCTTCTTAGCTCGTACAACGAAAGAAGCAATAGAAGACGGAGCAGACCATATTATTTTTGAAATTAATACACCGGGCGGTAGTGTAGAAGCTGCTGATAATATTGGAACCCTAATCGCTGATTTAGAAGTACCAACTACTTCATTTGTTATTAGTCAGGCATTATCTGCCGGATCGTATATTGCTTTACATACGGATACTATTTATATGACGCCAAGGGCAACCATGGGTGCTAGCGGGATTATTAATAGTGATGGCACTGCAGCTGATAAGAAGGCTCAATCAGCATGGCTAAAAGCGATGACGAGTGCTGCAGAAGCTGGCGGCAGGGACCCACTTTATGCACGAGCTATGGCTGATTCCAGTATCGATCTACCAGATCTAAATGCACCTAAGGGTGAATTTCTAACCTTAACCCCGAAAGAGGCAGTTCAGGTTGGCTATGCAGAGGGAATCGTTGATGATCGAACCGAACTTCTTTATGAACTTGGACTTTCTAATGCAAGGGTTGTAGAGAATAAAGTTTCGTTTGCAGAAGGACTTGCTAGATTTATCACGAATCCAATTGTTGTTCCTATTCTTTTATCCCTAGCTAGCTTAGGTTTAATTGTGGAACTTTACTCACCAGGATTTGGTGTCCCGGGAACGATTGGCCTTATATCATTAGTATTATTTTTCTACGGGCATGTTGTAGCTGGCTTAGCTGGTATGGAAGCTATCATTTTACTACTAATAGGTGTTGCAATGATTATTGCAGAGTTCTTTGTTCCAGGTGGTATATTGGGCATTCTCGGTGTAGGTGCGATCATCGGATCGTTATTTATGTCAGGGGCCAATATATCAGAAATGGTAATGAGTGTTGCTATCGCCTTTTTAGTAGCAATTATTGCTACTGTAATATTATTTAGAAGAATAGGCCTAGATAAAGGTGTTTTCCGTCACGTTATTTTACGAGAAAGGACTACCACCGAATTAGGCTATGTTTCGAACCAAAATCGTTTAGACCTTATCGGAATGGAAGGAATTAGTGCTACAGCATTAAGACCTTCGGGAGTAGCCGTTATTGGTGAAGAAAGAGTCGATGTTGTTTCAGACGGGAGTTTCATTCCAATTAATCGACCAATAAAGGTCGTTAAGGTTGAAGGGGTTCGAGTAGTTGTAAGAGAATTATAAGGTTATTTATTAACCTATAAGAATAAAAACATTATTAGGAGGACAAATATTATGGATCAAGCAACAGCATCATTGATTATGCCGGTAATTCTAATAGCAGTTATTTTAATTGCCGTTGCAATCTTATTTACTTTTATTCCAGTAACTTTGTGGATTAGTGCATTAGCTGCAGGCGTACGCGTTGGCATCTTACAATTAGTAGGTATGCGTTTACGTCGTGTTGTACCAAGCAGAGTTATTAATCCATTAATCAAAGCACATAAAGCAGGTCTAGATGTGAAAACAAATCAATTAGAAAGCCACTACTTGGCTGGAGGTAATGTGGACCGGGTAGTAAATGCCTTAATCGCTGCCCACCGTGCTAATATTGAACTATCCTTTGAACGTGCTGCAGCAATTGACCTTGCTGGTCGTGATGTATTAGAAGCAGTGCAAATGAGTGTAAACCCAGAAGTGATTGAAACACCATTTATTGCTGGTATTGCGATGGATGGTATTGAAGTTAAAGCAAAAGCTAGAATTACCGTAAGAGCTAATATTGACCGACTTGTTGGGGGTGCTGGTGAAGAAACCATCATCGCTCGTGTTGGGGAAGGTGTTGTAAGTACAATTGGTAGTTCTGAAACACATGCAAAAGTATTAGAAAATCCAGATATGATTTCACACACTGTACTAGCTAAAGGATTAGATGCAGGTACTGCTTTCGAAATTCTGTCGATTGATATTGCAGACGTAGATATCGGTAAAAACATTGGTGCTATTTTACAAACAGACCAAGCGGAGGCAGATAAAAAGATTGCCCAAGCTAAAGCCGAAGAGCGTCGTGCTATGGCAGTAGCTCAAGAACAAGAAATGGTTGCGCGTGTACAAGAAATGCGTGCTAAGGTTGTTGAGGCAGAAGCAGATGTACCACTTGCACTTGCTGAAGCTTTACGTTCCGGTAAGTTAGGTGTCATGGACTACTTAAATTATGAAAATATAAATGCAGATACAGACATGCGTGATTCTATCGGAAGACTTTCAAAAGAAAACAATGAAGATAATAAGTAAAAATAATCTGGTCTACCATACCTTGAAGGGGGGAAACACATGGAAGATTTAATTGAATTTTTAATGGGTAATATTGTTGTTGTTGCTATTATTGTGATGGGAATTATCAGAGTATTAACAGGTGCAAATAAAAGCCAACAAAACAAACAGCAACCAACAAGACAACAGAATCCAACACAACCAGCAAGACAAGCACCAGTGCCTTCCCCTTCAGAAGGTCAACATAAGCCAAAACAAACGGTTTATCAATCCTCTGGTGAGAAAGTTTATGTTGAAAAAGAACAGATAGAAGAGGAACCGAGATCCACCGTATATACGACTTCTACAACTAATATTTACATGGAAGAGCAAAACCAAATGGAACAATTAAAAAATCGCATGAATATTAGTGATGATGTCTCACTTGCTGAAATTAATCAAATGGATATTTCATTAGGAACTGAAATACAGGATGAGATTAAGCATAGTGCATCTTCATCAGGTAATAAAAATAAAATGCAATTTAAAAAAGATGTAAGATCAGGGCTTAATCGAGAAGGCTTAATTAATGGAATCATTATGTCAGAGGTTCTAGGATCACCACGTGCTCGAAAACCTTATCGCAGTGTGGTTTCAGAAAGAAAGAAGCAGTCATCCTAAACTAAAAAACCCAAAAGCATATCATAATGCTTTTGGGTTTTTTGGTTCTTATCTTATGTTATTTTTCATAAATATGTATGTGAGGGGGGGCTCTTTTTGTGAGTAAACTACAACAACGATTACGACCCTGGCTAGTTAAGTATCTTTCCTTGCCTTCCGATGTTGTCATGGAATTACCTAGAATGACGATAATTGGCCAGTTACATGTATATATTGAAAACCATAAAGGCCTTTCTGTCTTTACAGATAATGAATTACGATTAAAGACTACAAAGGGATATATTCAAATAAAAGGCTCATCATTTGTGCTAAAAATGATGCTCCCTGAAGAAATTTTATTAGAGGGTAAAATTACGGAGGTTAAATTCATTCCCGCGTAGAATGAAATGACCTCCTACAAGTCATCATGATAAATCATAAATCCTGATCATATTACTAACCAGGAGGATGAGATGAAGCAAATACAAGGGTCATTTATTAGGGGATTTGTAACAATTGTTGTATCCGGACACATGCCAGAAATGTTCTTTCAGGAATGTGTTCGTAGGGGCATAACTGTTTGGAATATTAAGAGAGAAAACAAAAAAACCTGTAGTGGAAACGTAAAATTATCCGATTTACGCGAGGTCAAACGAATTAGACGTGAATTTCAGTATAAAATTTCGTTTCGTGAACGAAAAGGTTTTCCGTTTTTATTTTCTCGTTTTTTTAGAAGAAAAGAATTTGTACTCTCGTTTATTGCTAGTATATTTTTCATTTTATTCATGTCGAATATTATTTGGAAGGTTGAAATTACTGGCGAGCTTCCAAAGGAAATTGAAGAAAAGATATCCAAACAACTAAATAAATATGGTGTTCACCCTGGAGCATGGATTTTTACATTAGATCCTCCTGGAAAGATTCAGCAAAAGTTGACCGAGGATATACCAGAGTTATTATGGGTTGGTGTTCATCAGAAAGGGACAACATATCATTTAGAGGGCGTAGAAAAGATTGTCGTAAAAGAGGACAAGGTAGAGGGTCCGAGGAATATTGTGGCAGCTAAGAAAGGTGTTATTAAACGAATGTACGTCTCTAAAGGTCTACCAATAGTTTCTATTAATGATTATGTGGAGCCTGGTAAGGTATTAGTTTCAGGAATATTGAATGAAGTAGATAATAGTGCAGGAAACGAAGATGGGAAGGATAAAAAGAAGCCTGTTAAAGTTGCAGCCGAGGGTGAAATTATTGCTAGTACGTGGTATGAGGTCGATGTTACCATTCCTCTTAAGAAAAATTATGAACTTCTTACAGGAAAAAAAGAAAAGAAGTATTTTTTGGGATTCAATAATTTTACTTTTCCAGTTTGGGGCTTTGGTAAACCTGAATTTGAAGCAATACATTATGATTCTAATCAAACACCGATTAAGTTCTTAAAATGGGAACTACCTATATTCATTAAAGAGACAACCTTAAGCGAAAAACAATACCACGAAATTGTACGGACACATGAGGAAGCTGTGGAAGCAGGTATCAAACAAGCCAAGGAGGAGCTACAGCTTCAATTGGGACCAGAGGCGAAGATAGTATCGGAAAAAATTTTGCATGAATCGGTAGAGAATGGTAAAGTAAAACTATACTTATATATGACAGTTGAAGAAAATATTGCTAAAGCACAACCCATCACTCAAGGAGATTGATTATGCCAGAAAATTTAAACGCTATTGATATTGAACTAACTAATCCAGAAGAAGCGCTTGAGCTTTTTGGAAACAATGACAGATACTTAAAACATATGGAGGATAAACTAAATGTCTCAATCGTGACACGTGGAGAGAAAGTTAGTGTCTCTGGAACGGATGTTGATATAGCGGTCGTACAGGATGTACTGTTAACACTTCTCCAGGTTGTCAGAAAAGGAATTACCATTTCAGAACGAGATATTGTCTATGCAATTGAGCTAGCTAAGGATGGTAAAATAAATCAATTTGAAACCTTATTCGAAGATGTAATCACGAAGAATGTTAAAGGAAAATCCATTCGAGTAAAAACGCTTGGCCAAAAAAGCTATGTTGCAGCTATTAAAGCAAATGATTTAGTCTTCGGTATAGGGCCAGCAGGTACTGGTAAGACTTATTTAGCTGTTGTCATGGCAGTTCAAGCACTTAAGAATGGTTATGTAAAGCGAATTATATTAACAAGACCAGCTGTAGAAGCTGGTGAAAGTTTAGGTTTTTTACCAGGGGATTTAAAGGAAAAGGTTGATCCATATTTAAGACCGTTATACGATGCGTTAAATGATATTTTGGGTGCTGAGCATACTCTACGGTTAATGGAAAGAGAGACAATTGAAATCGCACCACTTGCCTATATGCGTGGTAGAACATTAGATGACGCGTTTGTTATATTAGATGAAGCACAAAATACGACACCTGAACAAATGAAGATGTTCTTAACGCGCTTGGGATTTGGATCTAAAATGGTTATCACAGGGGATCTTACACAAATCGATTTACCTAAAGGAATTAAGTCGGGTTTACAAGTAGTGGATAAATTACTTGCAAATATTAAAGGTATTTCCTTTATACATCTTACCCAAACAGATGTTGTGAGACACCCATTAGTTCAAAAAATAATTGATGCATATGAAAAGCAGCAATCATGAGATAACATAAGACCCAAGGGGAGGGTCTTATTTCTTTATTTTTACAATCAGAACAACATGGTGGAGGGGTGAAAAATGAATATGTTTAAAAACTTATTTGATTCTTTACTTAATGTTCGAACAAAGTGGATACGAATATTCATACCTGTGTTAGGTTTAGCTGTATATTTCTTTTTTCTAACCTTTAATAATGTCCATACTGAAACATATGATATTGAGCCACTAACAAATGCACGAGAGACAATACGGTCTCCAATTACGATAGAGAATAAACAAGAAACTTTAAGAAAGACAAGAGAAGCGTCTGAATCCGTAGAAGATCGATTTGATATTTCTGAGGATGTTGCGGAAGAACAAATTGGATATGTGGAAGAGATTTTTACAGCAATTAACAAACTGGAAACTGAGACGCAAGAGCTAGCGAAGTCTTCTGATGGACCAGTAAAGTTATCAAACCAGGAAAAGGTTTTACGACTAAAGGAACTATTATCTAATTCTATCACTGAAAAGGTTGATGACAGTGTATTCTTGCGTTTAATCGATGTTCCTGCAGTCGAACGTAAACGAGGAATGGATATTTTTATCTCGTACTTAAAGGATGAATACCATATTGGCGTTCGCACAAAAAATAAAACTAGTGCCATTGAAAATGTAAAAGAAAATATCAAGTATTCACCACTAGATAATAATATGATTGATGCACTGACAGAATTAAGCGAATTTGCTATTGTTGAAAACTCGTTTTATGATCAAGAGAAAACTGCAGAGGCACGCAATCAAGCGGTCAGTAATGTTGAACCAGTCATGATTAATGCTGGAGAAGTAATCGTTAGAGAAGGAGAAGCGATTACAAATGAAGTGTATGAGAAACTTCAGCTTGTCGGCTTATTAAATGAGGACCGAAATGTATTTCCGGTAATAGGACTTGGATTATTTATACTACTAATTTGCTCGATTATTGGTTTTGAAATGAATCGGATCGATAATCAAAAAAGACTGGATAAAGGCAAGATCGCTTCCATTATTTTAATAAGTTTTTTTGTTGTTTCTATCATGAAGGTTATCAGTATTTTTACAACGCAGGCTAACCAGCTTTTCTTTATTGTTCCAATAGCGACTGGTGTCCTATTAGTAAAACAATTAATTACGGATCGTTTGGCGATTGTCTTGTCCATATTATATGCATTATTAGGTGGAATTATCTTTAATGGTCAAATACCAGGTTCTTTAAATATCGAAGCAGTCATTTATTTCTTATTCTCTCAATTTGGTGCGAACATCTTCTTAATGAATGTAAAGGATCGTCTCGCTATAGTTCGTTCTGGAATAGGCATGACTATTGTTAATATTATTGCTATATTACTATTTGTATTCTTGTCCTTTGAAAAATATTCATTGGGTGATGTAATTATATTGGGTGGCTTTGGTATTGCTTCTGCATTTTTATCAGCAGTATTAACGATAGGCTTACTACCATTCTTTGAGACTGGGCTTGGTATATTATCTGATATTAAATTACTGCAGCTCTCGAGTCCGAATCAACCATTACTAAAGAAAATTCTTACGGAAGCACCAGGAACGTATCATCATTCTATCATGGTTGCAAATTTGAGTGAAACAGCCTGTGATGCAATTGGTGCAAATGGGTTATTGGCGCGTGTGGCAGCGTATTATCACGACATTGGAAAAACAGTAAGACCCCATTATTTTATTGAAAACCAATTGTCTATTAAAAACCCACATGATGTCATCTCACCGATACAAAGTGCAGAAATCATTATTAGGCATCCCTATGATGGTGCTGAACTATTAAAGAAAAACCGCATGCCAAAGGAAATCATTGATGTTGCCATGCAGCATCATGGTACAACATTACTCAAGTATTTTTATTATAAAGAGAAAGAAAATAATAAGGATGCCCGTGAAGAAGATTTTCGTTATCCAGGTCCAAAACCACAAACGAAGGAAACTGCGATAATTTCAATTTGTGACTCGGTCGAAGCGGCTGTCCGTTCGTTGAAGGAACCAACGGAAGAGAAAATAGAAGAAATAGTTTCTAGTATAGTTAATGATCGATTAATGGATGGTCAGCTGGATGATTGTCCACTTACATTTAAAGAAATTAAAATTATCCATCAAACGATTTGTGAAACATTAAAAGGAATCTTTCACTCAAGAATTCAGTATCCAACAAAGGAGGCAAATTAAGTGCAAATAGATTTTCAAGATAATACGAATACTGTTACAGAAAATCATCTTGAACTAGTTCAAGGCATATTAAAGCTAGCAGCAAAGAAAGAAAATATATCTGATGATGCTGAGGTCTCTGTTACTTTTGTTACGAATGAAGAAATTAAGGAAATTAATCGAGACTATCGAAATTTAGATAAACCAACAGATGTTATCTCATTTGCCCTTGAAGAATCCGTGGAAGGGGAAATGGCAATTATCGGTGAAGATCTTCCAGTAGTCTTAGGAGATATTATCATATCTGTAGAACGAGCAGAGGAACAAGCAAAGGATTATAATCATTCATTTGAAAGAGAATTAGGCTTTTTAGCAGTTCATGGATTTTTACATTTGCTAGGGTATGACCACATGACAAAAGAGGATGAGAAAATCATGTTTGGTAAGCAAGAAGAGATTTTAGGGGAGTACAATCTTGGCAGATAAAAAGAAATCCATTGGATTTACTTATGCATTTAGCGGTTTAAAGGAAGTTTTTAAATCAGAACGTAATTTTCGATTCCATATTATTTCAGCCATTCTAGTTATTATTGCTGGATTCTTATTAGGATTTGGTCTCATAGAATGGATGATAGCGATAACTGTCATTGGATTGGTAATGACCGCAGAAATTTTGAACACAGCAATAGAGGAAATTATTAACTATCTCAGGCCAGAGATACATCCAGCAGCAAAAAAAATTAAAGATTTGGCAGCTGCTGGAGTATTTATCGCTGCTGTAACTGCATTTGTTGTAGGTTTATTATTATTTTTGCCGAAATTATTTTAATCACCGCAAAAGCGGTGTTTTTTTATGTTTTTTTGCATATAATAGAGTGCTTTATCGATTGTCGAATAAAAATTGTTAAGCATGCTCATTTTTTATCGAAGCATTAAATCTTTTCAAAGGTTTTGTCGATAGCATGAAACCTGAAAGATTTTATAGTATAATAGACCAAACAAAGAACGATTCTATATTAAAAAAGCTATACTTCTTGGAGGAACTACATGGAAACAAATTACAAATCAGGTTTCATCGCTATAATTGGAAGACCAAATGTTGGTAAATCAACCTTTATGAACAAAGTCATTGGACAAAAAATTGCTATAATGAGTGACAAGCCACAAACAACAAGAAACAAAATACAAGGTGTCTTAACTCAATCTGATGCACAATTCGTATTTATTGATACGCCGGGAATACATAAGCCAAAACACCGTCTTGGTGATTTTATGGTAAAAATAGCTGAGAATACTTTAAATGAAGTTGACGCAGTACTCTTCATGATCAATGCAGAAGAAGGTTATGGTAGAGGTGATCAATTTATTATTGACCGACTTCAACGTGTCAACAGTCCAGTCTTCTTAGTAGTCAATAAGATAGACCTTGTACATCCAGATAAACTACTACCGTTAATAGAGCTATATCGTGAAAAGTATGATTTTGAAGAAATTATTCCAATATCTGCCCTTGAGGGGAATAATATAAATCGACTTTTGGACGTTTTAAAAGGGTATCTGCCAGAAGGACCACAATTCTATCCGGCAGACCAAGTAACTGACCATCCGGAAAGATTTATTATTAGTGAACTAATTCGGGAAAAAGTATTGCATCTTACAAGAGAAGAGATTCCGCATTCCATAGCGGTAGTTATTGAAAATATTGAAAAAAGAGAATCCAACGCTATTTTCATTCAGGCTGTCATTGTGACGGAACGAAAATCGCAAAAAGGAATATTGATAGGTAAACAAGGTAGTATGCTAAAAAATGTTGGTAAAAACGCCCGAAAGGATATTGAAGCACTACTGGGATCAAAGGTTTATTTAGAGCTTTGGGTTAAGGTTCAGAAGGACTGGCGAAATAAACAAAGCCAGCTATATGAATATGGGTTCCGTGATGACGAATATTAAAGTTGGAAAAAATTATAACTAATGATTCATGACTGTATGGAAAGGCTAAACATACTGGATCATTGAAAGATGTCCAGAAATACATGCAAGTAAACTTTGTTCTAACTTCAAAAAGATACTTCAAAAGAGAAGTACAAAGAAAGGTGTGTTTTCTTGTGATCGACTTTGTATGGAAATTATTTAGTCAAACAGGAAATATTGAGACCTATTTACTTATGAAAGAGTTAGAAAATGATTATAATGAGCTACCAGACGAGGGAAGCTCTGCTGCAAATCTGGATAATTTACCGGTGGACACTAACTTATAGCATGCAATAAAGAAGGGGAATCTGTATGCTAGAAAAAATTGATGGATTAATTATAAAAACGAGAGAATATGGTGAAACACATAAGATAGTCACGATATTTAGTAAAAGACTTGGTAAATTCTCGGCAATTGCTAGGGGAGCAAAAAAACCAAAGAGTAGAATGGCTGCTGTTACGCAGCCGTTCATTTATGGTCAATTTTTTGTCTATGTCAGTAAAGATTTAAGCAATATCCAACAAGGAGAGATTATAAACTCTTTTCGTGCAATAAGGGAAGATATTGTGAAGACTGCCTATGCGGCTTATTTGATGGAATTGACTGACAAGCTTCTAGATGACAAGACACCAAACGGGGAGATTTTTGACCAATTAATGCAAACCTTTGAGTGGATTAGTGAAGAAGCTGATGTTGAGATTCCCATAATGATGTATGAAATAAAGCTATATCGTGCAGGTGGATTTGCTCCTATAGTTGATCGATGTACGAATTGTGGTAGTAAGAATGGTCCATTCTCTTTTTCGTTTGTGGAAGGTGGGATTTTATGCCCGAACTGCACAGCTGTAGATTCAGATGCTGTTCCATTGCCACAACCTGTTGTAAAGCTTCTCTATATTTTTTCTACATATGGACTCGAGCGTGTTGGCACAATTTCAGTTAAAAAAGAAAATCGTGACCTAATCCGAAAAATATTGGACACGTATTATGACCGTTACGGCGGATATTTTTTGAAATCTAGAAAATTCCTGAATCAGTTGGATAAGCTACAATAGCTTAGCATAAATATTGACAATATAGGCCTTAGTAAAGTAATATGATATATATTTCATATACGATGTGACGAAAGAGAAGAGTACGTACTGATTATCTTTTTTAAGCGAGTCCAGGAGGGTGAAAGCTGGATAATAGAGCAGTAGGGAAGGCACTCTGGAGCATCACCAACATACAAGTGGCTTTATTTTTGTAATAGAGCAAATAGGGTGGAACCGCGGAAATGTAACCCGTCCCTATGTCTATGAATTGATTTGTAGACATAGGGACGGGTTTTTTAACTTTCTGAAAAATTTCCACCAATAAAAAGGTCTTATGATTGTTTAGTTATTTGGATAAGTGGACACTTACTTATCGAGTTAGAGATCATGTTCTCAAGGTAACATCTTCCCAAATATCGCTCATTCATGGATAAAAGGGTGCATAGTTCTCAATTAAAGTAAAAATAAAATGGAGGGAAATAAAGTATGAATATACAAAACATGATTTTAACCTTACAAAAGTATTGGTCTGAACAAAACTGTATTTTAATGCAAGCTTACGATGTCGAAAAGGGTGCAGGAACAATGTCCCCTATGACATTACTAAGAAGTCTTGGTCCAGAACCGTGGCGAGTCGCTTATGTAGAGCCATCGAGAAGACCTGCAGATGGTAGATACGGAGAGAATCCAAACAGGCTATATCAACACCATCAGTTCCAGGTTGTCATTAAGCCCTCTCCTGATAATATTCAAGAGCTTTACTTAGAGTCTCTCAAGGCCTTGGGAATTAATCCTTTAGAACATGATATTCGTTTTGTTGAGGATAACTGGGAAAACCCAACACTAGGAGCTGCAGGACTAGGCTGGGAAGTATGGTTAGACGGTATGGAGATTACGCAATTCACCTACTTCCAACAAATCGGAGGACTTGAAGCAAATCCAGTAGCTGTCGAATTAACATATGGGATTGAACGACTAGCCTCTTATATTCAAGACAAAGAAAATGTTTTTGAATTAGAGTGGACAGATGGATTTACGGTGCATGATATTTTTAAACAACCAGAATATGAGCATTCCAAGTATACATTTGAAGAATCTAATGTGGAAATGTTATTTGAATTATTTGCCAAGTATGAAACCGAGGCTAAAAAAACGATGGATAAAGGATTAATTTTCCCGGCATATGATTATGTCTTGAAATGTTCACACACCTTTAATCTTTTAGATGCAAGGGGAGTAATCTCTGTAACAGAAAGAACAGGCTATATTGCAAGAATCCGTAATTTAGCAAGAAGTATTGCTAAATCCTATGTGGCTGAAAGAGAAAAACTAGGCTTTCCAATGCTAAAAAAGGAGGCTAAATAATGGCTAAGAATGTACTTTTTGAAATAGGATTAGAAGAGTTACCGGCACGATTTATTGATGATGCAGAACTTCAATTGGCAGAGAAAACAAAAAATTGGTTAGAAGAACTCCGTATTAATTATGCTTCGATTGAAACATTCTCTTCACCTAGAAGACTAACCGTTTTAATCCACGATATTGCTGAAAATCAAGCAACGATTGAAGAGGAAGCAAAAGGTCCGGCGATTAAAATTGCTCAGGACGAGAATGGCAATTGGACAAAGGCTGCTATTGGTTTTACAAAAGGTCAAGGAAAAACAGTTGATGACATATATACAAAGGAAATCAAAGGAGTTACGTATATCTTTGTCAATAAAGTAATCGAGGGTAAGCCTACAGAATCACTTCTACCTGGATTTGACGAAATTATTACATCGATTCAATTTACAAAAAATATGCGTTGGGGAGAGCAGACATTACGCTATGCAAGACCTATTCGCTGGATCGTAGCACTTTATGGTAATCAAGTTATTCCTTTTGAGATTGCAGGAGTAACAACTGGAAATATTTCTTATGGACATCGTTTTTTGGGAAGCGAACTGACAATAGAAAATCCGTTAGATTATAAAGCACAATTACGGAAAAGTTACGTGATTGTCGACCATCAGGAACGCGAAAAGATGATTATTGATGGTATTAAATTAATTGAGGAAAAGAATGGCTATCAAGTTCCAATCGATCCAGAATTATTGGATGAGGTCCGTAATTTAGTAGAATATCCAACCGCTTTCTTAGGGGCATACGAAGAGGAGTTCTTAGCCCTTCCTGAAGAAGTGCTGATTACATCGATGAAGGAGCATCAACGATATTTTCCAGTAAAATCAGGAGATGGGAAGCTGCTTCCTTACTTTGTAGCGGTTAGAAATGGTGATGCCCATGCGATTGAAACCGTAAGAAAAGGAAATGAGAAAGTATTACGGGCAAGGCTATCAGATGCGCAATTCTTCTTTGAAGAGGATCAAAAGAATTCAATTGAATTTTATATTAATAAATTATCGAATGTGGTTTTCCAAGAAAAACTAGGTACGATACGTGATAAAGTAAACCGAGTGGTTCGTTTATCGAAAGAAATTGCGGAAAAATTAGCAACTGATTCCAATACTACGGTATTGGTGGCTCGAGCTGCTGAATTGAGCAAATTCGATTTAATGACGAATATGGTTAATGAATTTACTGAATTACAGGGTGTTATGGGCGAAAAATATGCAAGAATTTTTGGCGAGGATGAAGCAGTTGCTGTTGCAATTAGAGAACATTATATGCCAACTAGTGCTAATGGAGAGATTCCTGGAACGTTGGTAGGTTCCATCGTAAGTGTAGCTGATAAGCTAGATACGATTGTAGGCTGTATTGGAGTTGGTTTACGACCTACTGGTTCTCAAGATCCATATGGACTACGGAGACAAGCAATAGGTGTTCTACGAATATTAACGGAAAGAAAATGGGATATTTCCGTTGCTGATTTATTTGGAATTGCGATTGAACTATATAGAAATTTAAATCTTGAACACTTTAACACAGAGACTGTAGTTGATGATTTACGTGGCTTTATCCAGCAGCGAGTTGCTTTTGTTCTTAAGGAAAGCGGTATAGAGCAAGATATCATACAGGCTGTAACTAGCGGTGAAATAGGTGTTATTGCAACTATTTTGAAAAAGGCAAGTATTTTATCTGCAAAACGTAATGAGGAATCCTTCAAACCTGTTCAAGAAGCACTAGGAAGAGTTCTAAACTTAGCTGAAAAAACGGAGGAGATAGAGGTTCAGCCTCAGTATTTTGAAACGGATTCTGAAAAGGAATTATTTGCTGTTTATGAAAAAGTTGCATCTAATTATAGGATGCTTATTGAAAAAGGGGATCTTGAAGGTGCATTTCATGAATTAGAAACATTAACAGATCCTATTCATGAATTCTTTGATCATAATATGGTCATGGCAGATGATGAAAAATTAAAGAATAATCGTTTAGCATTACTGAACCGAATAGCTCTGGTACTAAACAGCTTTGCAGATTTGAATGCTATTGAGTGGAAGCAGCATTTTTAATTCAATTGAAAGAATTGATGGGTCATTAATGGCTATAAGGTTATCAGTTATTTTCAACAATCTTTTGAAATGTTGCTATACTAATTTCCATTTCCTGTGTAAATAGGCTATAATTTTGGTTAATAGTATGTCTATTTTTAATAGATGTCTAGCTTTGGGCGGTAGTGAATAATGATAGAGTCTCGAATAGGGCAAATCCTACTCAAGAATTACTCATCTTTCTATTCGACTAGTAGGTGCCTGATGCTTTTCTAAATTGTTGGGTGGTGAAATCGTGGAGTTATCCAATCGACAAGAAAAAATAATAGAAATTGTAAAAAATAATGGACCTATTACAGGTGAGCATATTGCAGATAAATTAAACCTGACAAGGGCAACATTAAGACCAGATCTTGCTATCCTTACAATGGCGGGTTTTTTGGATGCTAGACCACGTGTAGGCTATTTTTACACCGGAAAAACAGGCTCTGAATTGTTAACAGAGAAGATCAAAAAGTTCAAAGTATACGAATATCAATCCGTGCCAATTGTAGTAAATGAAAGTGCATCCGTGTATGATGCTATTTCTACGATGTTCTTAGAGGATGTTGGCACACTCTTTATTGTAGATAAAAACTCATGCTTAACAGGAGTAGTGTCACGTAAGGATTTGCTACGGGCAGCAATTGGAAAACAGGATTTAAACACTGTTCCCGTTCATATTATTATGACAAGAATGCCGAATATTACAGTATGCAGAAAGGAAGACCTTCTTATTGATGTTGCCAACAAGTTGATTTCGAAACAAATAGATGGTCTTCCAGTTGTTAAAGATACTGCACAAGGCTTAGAAGTAGTTGGTAGGGTTACAAAAACCACCATTACCAAAGTTTTTGTAGAACTAATTTCAGATAATCATATCTAACCTTAGGGGGATGGATGCCTGTGAATCGTAAAAAATCAGTTTTTATTTTATCGGATTCAGTTGGCGAAACAGCCGAATTGGTCATTAAAGCGGGATTAAGTCAATTCAGTAATGATTATGAAATTCTACGTATACCATACGTGGAAGACATCAAGACAATTGATGAAACCTTAAATCTAGCAAAAGAAGAAAATGGTATTATTGGCTTTACACTAGTTGATCCAAGTTTTCGAGATTATTTACAAAAAAAAGCAACTAGTTTACATATCGAAGCAATCGATATTATGGGGCCGATGTTACAAGCGATGGAAAGGGCTTTTGGAAAAAAGCCAAGAATGGAGCCGGGCTTGGTCCATAAATTAGATGAGGATTATTTTAAGAAAGTAGAAGCAATTGAGTTTGCTGTTAAGTATGATGATGGTCGTGATCCAAGAGGGATTGGTAGAGCTGATATTATACTTATTGGCGTATCAAGAACGTCAAAAACGCCACTATCACAGTTTTTGGCACATAAACGCTATAAGGTTGCGAACATTCCGATTGTCCCTGAAGTAGAGCCACCTGAAGAATTATTTTTAGTAGACCCGAAGAAATGTATCGGTCTGAAAATCGAGCCTGAAAAGTTAAACGATATTCGGAAAGAGCGACTAAAAGCATTAGGTCTTGGGGATCAAGCTTCCTATGCTAATATAGAAAGAATTCAAGAAGAGTTGGATTACTTTCATAAAGTAATGGAAAGAATCGGCTGCAGAGTAATTGATGTTTCTAATAAGGCAGTAGAGGAAACAGCGAACCAAATATTACGATTAATAAATGAATAAAAATACGTTAGGAGCATGACTCGTTGAACGCGCCACTATCTACTTAACAGGTTGCAGAAGTTCAGAGGAGAATGCTCCTATCTTTGTGGGTTTCTTCGTTAGAATAAGCTTTTGGCTACACCAAAGAAAGAAATCGCAAAAAAAAAAATCATAAAGGTATAGTATTTTTTTATAAAATGTATTATAATAATTTTTTGTGTAAAAATAGATGATATTGTATAGAATAGTACAGTATGTGTGAAGTATAGATATTCAGAAAAATAAAACATTCATTTTTAAGAAGGAATCTGAAATTTTTTGTAGAATAGTATTAATAGACTAATTTTATATGTTTAATTTATACATAAATAGTCTAGTTATAAGGTATAAGGATTTTTGATTATACAAGACTTAATTTATGATTACTTCTTATCCTTCTAATAATGTTTTACATGCATAGAAGGAATTTTTTTCGACCAATATAAAAAACTTGTCGAAATTTGAAGGATTTTATGCATAGCTTATCGAAATTACAGTAATACAGTAATCTTTATTACTTTATAAGCATGGTGGTAAATATGGCAAATCAAATACCGGAGGAATTAATTGAACAGGTTCGCACATCAAATGATATCGTTGATGTTATTGGCGAATACGTACAGTTAAAGAAACAAGGTAGAAATTATTTTGGACTATGCCCGTTCCACGGGGAAAAGACGGCCTCTTTTTCCGTAACACAGGAAAAACAGATTTTTCATTGCTTTGGATGTGGAAAAGGTGGAAATGTAGTAACATTTCTGATGGAGATGGAGAACTTCTCCTTTTTTGAAGCTATTAAGTATTTAGCAGAAAGAGCTAATATCGATTTGCCAGTTGATGCGACGAGTAGAGAATCTCCGATTTCAAGTGAAAACCAACAAATACTTTCTGCACATGAGTGGTTAACAAAACTATTTCATCATTTGATCCGATTTACAAAGGATGGTAAAGCTGGCTATCAATATCTCCAAGAGAGGGGTATTACTGATGAAACGATTGATACGTTTCAACTTGGCTTTGCTCCGAATACAAAGAATTTTACTGCAACCTTTTTAGAGAAAAAAGGCTTTCATCAGCAGATGCTTGTAAAATTTGGCCTTTTAAGTAGAAGTAGTGAAGATGGATCAATATCTGACCGATTTAGGGGAAGGGTTATCTTCCCAATTCGCAACCACTTAGGAAAAACAATCGCATTTGGGGCTAGGGCACTTCAAGGCGGTGAACCAAAATACTTAAATAGCCCAGAAACAGAGCTATTCCAAAAGGGGAAAATCCTTTACAACTTTGACCTAGCGAAGAAACATATTCGAAAATCGAATGAAGTTGTATTATTTGAAGGATATTTTGATGTCATCTCTGCTTATCAATCAGGAGTTCAAAATGCTGTAGCAACAATGGGAACAGCATTAACAGAAATACAGGCAAAATTGCTTAAGCGCTATGTAGATACTGTCATCATATGTTATGACGGTGATAAAGCTGGAATCGAAGCAACTTATCGAGCGGCACAGCTACTGGAACAAGTCGGTTGCCTAGTGAAAATTGCTAGTATCAAGGATGGACTAGATCCAGATAGCTTTATTAAGGAATATGGTGGGGATGCATTTAAACGAGAAGTTCTTGAGGCTAGTCAAACCTTTATGAGCTTCTATATGCAATATAAGAAGAAGGACTTTAATTTAAGTCTTGAAGGCGACCGAATTCAATATGTAACTGAAATCTTACAGGAATTAGCCAAAATTGAAAGCCCGGTTGAGCGAGAATTTTATATTAAGGAACTAAGTAATGAATATAATATTACAGTTGAATCATTACAGCATGAAATAAACCAGTATCGGCAAAAAACGGGTATCCAAAAGGATAAGCGGGAAAAAGACAGATATACTAATAATGTACAAAAGTCAAGTAAATTACTTCCAGCATTCCATAATGCGGAGAGAAAGCTATTATCCTATATGCTTCAAAACCAGTCTATTGCAGAAAGGGTACAAGAAGAAATAGGTGCCTCCTTCAATATTGACGAGCATAAGATTATCGCAACCTATTTATATGCTTTTTATGAAGAAGGTAATACCGAGGATGTTAGCATATTTATTGAGCGTTTAGTTGACGAGAAAATTAGAAAATTAGTTATTGAATTGGCGCTAGATGATGCCCAATCAGATATCAGTGATAAAGCAGTCAGTGACTACATCCGAATTATTCAAAATGAAAGTAGTACTGGGGTAAATTTAAAACAGCTTAAAGCCGAGCAGAGATTAGCCGAACAACAGAAAGACCCAATAAAGGCAGCTCAAATTGCTCTAAAAATTATAGAGTTACAAAGACAAGTTAAACACTTAAATTGATTGAAGTAGTTAGGAAGGAGGGGGACTCATGGCTGACAACAAACCTTCACAAACAAAAGAAAATGAGCCAGAGTTAACATTAGAAAAAGCTAAAGAACAGCTGATTGAAATTGGAAAAAAACGAGGTGTTCTTGCTTACGAAGAGATTGCGGATCGCTTATCTAATTTTGAAATTGAACCGGATCAAATGGATGAATTTTATGAACATTTAGGTGATCAAGGTATAGATGTGATAGGTGAATCAGATGATGACCCTAAAATGAAGGAAATTGAAAGTGAAGAGGAATTTGATGTTAATGACTTAAGTGTACCTTTAGGCATTAAGATTAATGACCCTGTAAGGATGTACTTAAAGGAAATTGGTAGGGTAGATCTGTTATCTGCTTCTGAAGAGATTGAACTAGCTACACGCATTGAGCAAGGTGACGAAGAGGCTAAAAAGAGACTTGCAGAAGCAAACCTTCGCTTAGTAGTTAGTATTGCCAAGCGCTATGTTGGTAGGGGAATGCTATTCCTTGATCTTATCCAAGAAGGAAACATGGGACTAATTAAAGCGGTTGAAAAGTTTGACTATCGTAAAGGTTTTAAATTTAGTACGTATGCAACCTGGTGGATTCGTCAAGCGATTACAAGAGCGATTGCAGATCAGGCAAGAACAATCCGTATTCCTGTTCATATGGTTGAAACCATTAATAAACTTATTCGCGTGCAAAGACAATTGCTTCAGGATTTAGGTCGGGAACCAACACCAGAAGAAATTGGTGAAGAAATGGATTTAACACCAGATAAGGTTCGCGAAATATTAAAGATTGCACAGGAGCCAGTCTCGTTGGAAACTCCTATTGGTGAAGAAGATGATTCCCATTTAGGTGACTTCATTGAAGACCAGGAAGCTATTTCTCCCTCCGATCATGCAGCATATGAGTTATTAAAAGAACAGCTAGAAGACGTTCTAGATACCTTAACCGATCGAGAAGAAAATGTGCTTCGACTACGCTTCGGTCTAGATGACGGGCGTACAAGAACATTGGAAGAAGTAGGTAAAGTATTTGGCGTTACTCGTGAGAGAATCCGTCAAATTGAGGCGAAAGCACTTCGAAAGCTAAGACACCCTAGTCGTAGTAAACGGTTAAAAGACTTTTTAGATTAATAATTGGTTGGTCATTGGCCGAGAGAGGAGGGCAATGACTTTCCTTCTTTTATCTTTTTATCTGCAGTGGGGTGATAAGAATGGCAGATGAACGGATAGCTACCATCGTGAAAGAAATTAAATACTGGAAGGAACATAAATTACTTCCGGAAGTACAATGTGATTTTTTACTGGCCCTATATACACAAGGGGAGGAAGAATCTACACTGCTTAAAAAGAAATCAAAAGGAATGCTTTTACTGTATCTCCAGATAATTTTACTTGTTATGATGGTACCGTTTTCATTTCTTGTAGTTTATTTTACTCAATATAATTTTATTTTGCAACTGAGTATTTTACTTCTTTCTATTGGGTATGCAATTTGGGTATATAGCCATAATTATAAGAAGAAAAGTCAATTAATGCATATCGCACTAATTTTACTCTTAGTTCAACTATTTATTGCGACTGTCTTAATTGCTAACTTATTAAAGTTTAATCAATATATAATTATTGCAATTACGATACTGAATTTTGTTGGGTGGTTTTTCTTAGGTCAAAAATTGCGTAACAAATATTTGATATATACTGGCATTTTGGCTATGGTTATCACTTTGTTCGTAAACTTTTCACATCTTTTTTCTTTTAACTATTAAGATTTTAATATAGAATAGATATAGCTATGAGGAATACTAAGTATTCCGGGGATACATAAGGAGGAAATACTGATGAAACGAAACCCAGTAATCCCATACGCAATAATTGCTATTATTGGGATACTAGCTGTAATTATTATCTCAGCAGTAGGTATTGGCCAAAGGGATCAGATTGCGTCAGGTGGTGAAGAACAAGAACAAACCGATGGAGCACCTATGGAAGATCCAGAAGAAATCCTTAATGCTGCAAGCTGCTTGGCTTGTCATGGACAGGATCTCTCTGGTGCGGCAGGTCCAGCACTTAATAAAATTGGGGCAGAGTTATCCTTAGATGAAATTCAAGATATAATCACCAATGGAACTGATGGTGGTATGCCTGCACAAAAGGGAAAACTATCTGATGATGAGATTTCCATTATTGCGAAGTATTTAAGTGAGAAAAAATAAATAGCTAAAAAGTAAGCTTTCTGTCCACAATCAGAAAGCTTTTCTTTTATTGAATCGCATTGTTTAACGGGGATTTTATCCTTGTTATTAAAAAGTCGATACGTAAAGTAATGGTAAGCTGTCTGTAATCGTCCGATTTTTTCTGGCCTATAGGCTGTAGGTCAAAAAGGCATGTATCAGGACGTCTCGAATTTAGCCATTGTTCTTTCTTCAGTGGGGAAACCATAACCCTATTGATTGAAGTTTTACTTAATTGCGGAGGTTAGTTATGACGGAAGATGTTAAACTGTCAGAGCGTTTAATAACGGTAGCTTCTTTCTTGCCAATAGGAGCTAATTTTGCTGATATAGGCTCAGATCATGCATATTTACCGTGCTATGTATGTATGAATGATGAAACAGCACGGGCAATAGCAGGAGATGTAAGGGTAGGTCCATTATCTAGTGCAAGGGAAACGGTTTCTAAGTACAATTTGACTCATGTCGTTGATGTACGTCTTGGAGATGGTCTTCAAGTATTAAAGGAAAATGAAGTCGAGCAAGTTGTCATTGCTGGTATGGGTGGTTCCCTTATTCGAACAATTTTAGAACAAGGTCAGGATAAACTGGGTAGGGTTGAACTTATAATCGCTCAACCTAATGTGGATGAAAAAAATGTACGTAAATGGTATATGGAAAACGATTATCAGATACAAGATGAAGTCATACTAGAGGAGAATGGACATATTTACGAAATCATAGTTGGTAAGAAATCAACTAATTTAAAACCGTTAACAGATAGAGAAATCTTTTTTGGACCTATATTATTAAAGGAAAGATTACCTCTATTTTATAAAAAGTGGCAGATTGAGAAGGACAAATTATCTCGAGTGCTTAAACAAATGGGCCAAGCAAAAACAAAGGATCATACTAAAATGGCCAAATTTAAGATACAATTGGAATGGATAGAGGAGGTGCTAGAGGATGCAAAAAACAATCACCAATAAGGATATTTTTAAGCTTATTGAGAGCTGGGCACCTAAAAACTATGCCTATGACTGGGACAACATTGGATTACAGGTCGGTTCTTATAACAAGCCAGTGAAGAAAATAATGATTACATTGGATGTGTTAGAGCCAGTTGTGGACGAAGCGATTGCCAACGGGGTTGATTTAATCATTGCCCACCACCCTCTATTATTTAAACCATTAAAGCTATTAAATATTGATCACTGGCGTGGAAGAATTATTAAAAAGCTCATTCAACATGATATTAGTGTTTATGCAGCACACACCAATTTGGATGTTGCAGAGGGTGGTGTTAATGATATGTTGTCTGATTTATTGGGGTTAGTGGATAAAGAGATCCTAACCGATGTAAATCAAGAATCACTATTTAAAATTGCTGTTTTTACACCCGAAACCCATGTAGAGAATGTAGTAGATGCTATTAGTAAAGAAGGAGCAGGGCATATTGGGAAATATAGTCATTGTACCTTTCAATCAAATGGCACCGGAACCTTCATGCCTCTTGAAGGGACAACCCCATTCATTGGTCAGCAAAATCAACTAGAGAGAGTCAAGGAAACGAAGATTGAAACCATTGTTCCAGAATCAATCCTTCATCAAGTCATCGAATCTATGATTGCTGCTCATCCATATGAAGAAGTAGCATATGATGTTTATCCGTTACAAAATCCTGGTAAAAAATACGGAATAGGAAGAGTTGGGTCTTTACCGGAAGCATTAACTTTACGAGATTTTGCTGAAAAGGTGAAAGGTGCCTATAACATGAGTCATGTACGAGTTATAGGTGAATTAACCAAGAAGGTTAAAAGAGTTGCAGTTCTCGGTGGAAGTGGAGAAAAATATCTCTATCCAGCTGTGCAAAAGAAAGCCGATGTATATATTACAGGTGATATGACCTTTCACCAGGCACAAGAAGCTCTGGAAATGGGGCTAGCGGTAATTGATGCAGGACATTACATCGAGCATGTCATGAAGGCTGGTACCAAAACCTATTTAGATAGAAAGCTTAGGGAAATGGGTTCGATATCCCAAGAAATAGAGATTAGACTTTCCGAAGTTAATACGGATCCATTTCAGTATCAATAAGACTACAAAGGTTCTTACGGCAAGTATTAAAGGAGAAATTTCATGAATAATTCATTTGGAAATATGATGTTACATCCGCTTATGTTAGATGTGATTAAGAAATTAGAATTTCAAAAACCAACGGAAATACAACAAAAAGTTATCCCTTCTGTTTTGAAGGGGAAAAGTGTAATTGGACAATCACAAACAGGCTCAGGGAAGACTCATGCATTCTTGCTCCCGTTGTTTAACCAATTAGATGAAAATTTGCATGAGGTTCAATATGTTATTACCGCACCAACTCGTGAGTTAGCTACCCAGCTATACAATGAAGTAAAGAAAATCATAAAGCTTGCAGATAAAGAACAGGTATGGAAGGCAAAGCTATTAGTTGGTGGAACAGACAAACAAAAAATGATGGAAAAATTAAAGGAACCGCCACATTTCATTGTTGGTACACCTGGACGGATACTAGATTTAGTGAAAAATGAAGCGTTGTCCATTTTTTCATCAAAAGCCTTTGTTATTGATGAGGCAGATTTAATGTTAGACCTCGGCTTTATTGATGATGTAGATCAATTACTTGTTCGATGTAAGCCAGAAATTCAGTTAATGGTATTTTCTGCAACTATTCCCCAGCGTTTAGAGCATTTCTTTAAGAAGTATCTTGAAAATCCATTACATGTGAAGATTGCTAATGAGCTTTCTCCTGAATCGATGGAGCATCGGCTTATTGCAGTTAAACATAGAGATGAGGCATCGATTATCTACGAGATATCACAAGCCATTAATCCATATTTAGCTATTATCTTTACCAATGGAAAAGAAAATGCAAATTCATTACATGCTGATTTATTAGAGAAAGGATTAAATGTTGGGCTGATTCATGGTGGTCTTACCCCACGAGAAAGAAAGCGGGCATTAAAGGAAATTCAGGACTTACGTTATCAATATATTGTTGCAACTGATTTGGCATCTAGGGGAATTGATATCAAAGGTGTTAGTCATGTGATAAATGCACAGCTTCCTAAGGAAGAAGAGTTTTATATCCACCGAGTTGGTAGAACGGCAAGAGCGGGTATGGAAGGTACTGCAGTAAGCTTATATCGCGAAGAGGACATTAAACTCATAGAAAAATTGGAGCAAAAAGGCTTACAATTTGTTTTTTATGATGTAGGTAATGGTGAATGGAAGGATGCAAAAGCATGGAACGAACGAAACCTTCGTCCAAAGACAACAACAACCATTGAAAAAGAAGCATGGAAACAGGTTAAAAAGCCAAAGCAAGTCAAACCAGGATATAAGAAAAAAATGAAAAAGCAGCAGGAAGCAATTAAGAGAAAGTTAACCAAACAGAGTAGACAGAAAAAAAAGTAATAGGAGAGGTGTAAGGAATGCTTAAAATAGGATCACATGTATCGATGAGTGGGAAGGAAATGCTATTAGCGGCAAGTAAAGAGGCAGTTTCGTATGGTGCCAATACATTTATGATTTATACTGGTGCGCCACAAAATACTAGAAGAAAACCAATCGAAGAACTGAATATTGATGCAGGACTAAAACATATGGCGGATAATGGTATTGTGGATATTGTTGTTCATGCGCCATATATTATCAATATTGGCAACTCTGTAAAATCTGAAACCTTTGAGTTAGGTGTGAATTTCTTAAAGATGGAAATTGAACGAACTGAAGCTATCGGTGCAAAGCAAATTGTACTTCATCCAGGAGCCCATGTTGGTGCTGGTGCAGAAGACGGTATTAAAAAAATTATTCAAGGTCTGAATGAAGTGTTAGAAAAGAATCAACAGGTTCAAATTGCACTGGAAACCATGGCTGGAAAAGGTTCAGAGGTTGGTAGGAAATTTGAAGAAATAGCTCAAATTATTGATGGTGTTACACATAATGATAAGTTATCCGTTTGTTTCGATACATGTCATGTTCATGATGCTGGATATGACATTGTAAATGACTTTGATGGTGTGCTAAATGAATTTGATAAAATCATTGGTGTCGATCGGATTAAGGTTGTTCACGTAAATGATAGTAAGAACAGTTGCGGTGCACAGAAGGACAGACATGAAAATATTGGCTTCGGACATATCGGATTTGATGCATTACATTATATCATCAACCATCCGCAATTAGCAGAATTACCAAAGATACTGGAGACTCCTTATGTAGGTGAAGATAAGAAAAATAAAAAGCCTCCATATAAATTTGAAATTGATATGCTTCGAAATGGTACCTTTGATGCAAATTTAAAAGAACTAATTGAAAATCAATGATTTATATAGGCTGAGACATAATGAAAGTAATCAACTCAAAAAATGAATAGATTTGCTGTTCAGCATAGAAATTCATGTGTT
The DNA here is from genome assembly GCF_050433565.1 of Ornithinibacillus bavariensis. Classification (NCBI taxonomy): domain Bacteria; kingdom Bacillati; phylum Bacillota; class Bacilli; order Caryophanales; family Bacillaceae; genus Ornithinibacillus; species Ornithinibacillus bavariensis. The sequence continues at coordinate 23,584 of NZ_JBNPWZ010000003.1, read as the reverse complement.
ACTTCTAGATAGAGGAAAGACTTTTACTGGGTTCGAGGTAAGGCTTCCGATATTTTTCTCGTCCTTCAGGTGGAAAGGTATCGGTGAGCCTCAAAAGTTCAAAAGGAGGTCGTAATGTTAGGGGCAATACCTCCTATGACCTCCTTGACTTTTCTTCATGACCGACATTCTGTCGATCTGTGGCCTACCAGCCGCTTGGGGGTCAGGCACGTAATCCTTTTTTGAGTAGTGGTTACGTCTTTACTAGAAGTGAAAGTGACAATATTTCTTGAAGCTAGTTTTTTACCGAAGCAGATTATTCGATTAATTGTGGATAAAATCTTTTTGTCTCAGCCTCTTTCATTAAATAGGTCCTCAACGCCATACGATTTAATTAGTTCGTGAAATAGCTGATTAGCCTTTTTAGCTGTTTGTGGATCCGTTATCCGACTTAAATCATTTAGCATTTTATCTCTTTCTTTCTTATCAAAAGGATCAATTCGATTCCCCTGAACATATTTGGAAATTTCCTTCGCTTGTTCAGAGCTTAGGTTAAATCCATATTCCTTTGCATACTTCAAAATATCCTCTGAAGTAATTTGTCTCATTTTTGTTAAAATAATTTGTTTAATAAAAAATGACATGCTAACAACTCCTTCCACTCCACTTTATGCAATTATATAAAAGAACTCAACTTGTTTATAAGAATAACCTGCAAACTACCCTAACTTTTCATATGGAAAAAAGTAGCATTATATAATCCGTCATTCTCCACAAACTATAGATGCACCTCACCAAAAAGAAGGAGGTCAATCATGGACGATAAAAATCGTACAAAAGATGTAGAGAATGCTCCATTACGAGGGGAAGACAGGTATAGGGATGGATATTATTCCAGAAGAGATGAGGAAACAGCAGCTGAGTTAACTGCTGATGATTATCGCAGAAGTGTAGCAGTCGATGATGACACGGAACAAGCTAGTTCTGCTATGGGATGGATTGCCTTAGCGTTATCTATTGCTTCATTCTTCTGGGCACCAATCCTTTTAGGTGGAGCAGGTATTATTGTTGGGTTTATTGCGAGAAACCGAAATGCCAACACGCTAGGTAACATCGCTATTGCAGCAGGTGCTATATCCATTTTGATAACACTGTTCATATTACCCTTTGTTTAGATAGGGAGACTGGTCTTAATAGCCAGTCTCTTTCTTTTTGGATTCAAGCTAGTATTTAGGGAAGAAGTAAAAATGGTTTATTATTAATCGCTCTGGATCACTATTTGGATTTAGAGAGGAAAAATCATTCAGGACTTTTTCGATATCTAAATCAGAACTTTCCGGATTTAGTCGTTCGACAACAGTAAGTACTGTATCGCCAGGTCCTAATTTCACCTTTACAGCCTCAAATGACACCACATTTAATTTTTCTGTTGGAGCTGGAACAAGCTTATTTTTAGAGGAGAGATCCGTCCCGTAATATATGTCTTTATATATACTGACCATAAATAGTATAATGAGAATGGTAATAATTAATTTTTTCATGTATTATTCCTCCAATAATGAAACTATTTTGAACGATTAATCGTATAAAGAGACAGAACATGTTGAAAGGGAGAAAGGGAATGGATATATTTTCTCAAGATTGGATTGCTTTAGTCATAACAGGATTAGCTACATTATTTTTAGTTGGGGAAGTATTAGTGAATATGCGGGGTATCTTTGCCATTTTAGGTATTGGTTTTATTACCGTTTATTTTTCAGTATATTTGGAAACGAACTCCCTTATTCTTATGCTTGTCATTTATTTTGTCGGAATCCTATTAATTATTATTGATGGAAAAGTATTGAATGATGGTACACTAGCAACAATTGGAACAGTGAGTATGCTCGCAGCAGTTGCACTGCCTGCACCAAATTTTGCTGCAGGGCTGTATGCAGTATTAGGTGTTTTACTTGGTGCTGGGGGATCGCTACTATTCTTAAAGGTTTTTAAGCGTCGTGAAATGTGGAATAAAATTACACTGAAGGATCAGTTAACGAGTGAAGCAGGATACAACTCAATGAATGAGGAATATAAAGAATTATTAAATCAAACTGCAATTACCTTAAACGATATGCGACCAGTTGGTACAATTCGCGTTGGCATGAAAGATTATAGTGCGGTATCGAATGGCCAATGGATTGAAAAAGGTACTGAAGTAAAAATTACTCAGGTTGATGGTACTAAAATATTGGTGGAGCCAAAAAATAATTCTTAGACAATTTGTCTACGAATTATTTTTTTGTCTACATTTGTTAAATAAAGTGTAAATTTGCAGAATATTCTTATGTAAATTTTATGTAAAGATTTTTCATAATTACTTTACAATTAACTTTGTATTTACAATAATAATGAGGATGTCCTATTTATTATAACTTGATACTTATTAAAGGAGCGGCTGTCATTGGGGATAGATATTCAAAATTTAATTTTTGAATTTATCGGTGGATTAGGTATTTTCCTCCTCGGAATAAAATTTATGGGGGATGGACTGCAAAAATCTGCGGGAGACCGATTACGGGATATATTAGATAAATTTACCAGTAATCCATTTCTTGGGGTTTTAGCCGGAATGATTGTTACCATGTTAATCCAAAGTAGTTCAGGAACAACTGTACTAACGGTCGGGCTTGTAAATGCGGGTTTTATGACATTAAGACAAGCAATCGGAGTTATCATGGGTGCAAATATCGGAACAACGATTACTGCATTTATCATTGGTATTGATATTGGAGAGTATGCACTACCAATCATTGCTGTTGGAGCTTTATTAATCTTCTTCTTTAATAATCAGAAGATTACTGCTATTGGTCAAACTGTATTTGGATTCGGAGCGCTATTCTTTGGACTTGAACTAATGAGTAGTGGGATGAAACCTTTGCGAACATTGGAAGCATTCCAGGATTTAACACTTAGTATGAGTGAGCATTCCCTACTAGGAGTTGTAGTCGGAACACTATTCACACTTATAGTACAGAGCTCTAGTGCAACCATCGGTATTCTTCAAGGGTTATATGCAGAAGGTGCGATGGATTTAGATGCAGCATTACCAGTTCTGTTCGGTGATAATATTGGAACAACGATAACAGCTGTTTTAGCCGCATTAGGAGCATCTGTAGCTGCAAGAAGAGCTGCTGGTGTACACGTCATTTTTAATATCGTAGGGACTGCTATTTTCTTAACCTTACTTGTACCATTTACACACTATATTGAATTTTTACAAGGGGCACTGTCACTCGATGAAAAAATGACAATAGCATTTGCTCATGGAAGCTTTAATGTGTTTAATACAATTATACAGTTTCCGTTCATAGGCGGTTTGGCTTGGATTGTCACGAAGATTATCCCTGGACAAGACACGATGATTGAATATAAGCCACAGCATTTAGATCCAATCTTTATTCAGCAATCATCGGCACTTGCATTGGATCAGGCGAAAGCAGAGATTGTTCGTATGGGGGAATACGCCCATCAAGGACTGGAGGAAACAAATAATTATTTAACAACAAACCAAGCAAAGCACTCAGACATGGCTATGCAAATAGAAGGTGCACTGAATAGCTTGGATCGTAGTATAACCGATTATTTAATTGATATTTCGGGTGGCTCATTATCGGAATTCGAGAGTGAAAAGCACACGATATTAATGGATATGGTACGTGATATTGAAAGAATCGGTGATCATTTTGAAAATATTATTGAACTAATTGATTATAAAATTTCGAATAAGGTAGTTATGACTGATCAAGCACAGGAAGACTTAAATAATATGTTTGACCTGACGATGTCAACTGTAAAACAGGCCATTCGTGCTTTAGATAAAGAGGACAGAGAAGAAGCACTTGCTGTAATGCAGAAGGAAGATAAGATTGACAAAATGGAAAGAACCTATCGAAAAAAACATATAATTCGTATGAATGAAGGAATATGTAGTGTATCTGCAGGAATTGTTTTCGTCGATATTATCTCCAATCTAGAACGCATCGGTGACCATGCAGTAAATATTGCACAGGGTGTTTTAGGGGAACATTAAGATGATCACACAGCGAAATTGCTGTGTGATTTTTTATCGTTTTTCATAAATATTTTCATTTAAGCTATCAGAATCTTATGTTAAGGTGAAATAGTACTAAATAGTTTACAATAAGGAAGGTTTTTATGAGCAGAAGTGAAAAAGTGATCATAACAAATATGTGTATGGTCTACGATGATAAGGGTAATGTACTTGTCCAAAATCGTTTAAATCCAAATTGGCCAGGTATTACATTTCCTGGTGGACATGTAAATGATAAGGAATCTTTCTCCGAATCAGTTATTCGAGAGGTGTATGAAGAAACTGGGCTAACCATTGAATCCCCAATACTCTGTGGCATTAAACAATTTCAAACTGCTGAAAATGAACGATATATTGTTTTACTTTATAAAACAAAATTATTTAAAGGTAATTTAAAATCCTCAAGAGAGGGTGAAGTATTTTGGACAAGCAGGGAAAAACTATTTGATTACAAAGTTGCGAATGATTTTGAAAAAATGCTTCAAGTATTCGAAGATGATGAACTGTGTGAGCTGTATTATTACAATAAGGATGAGACTTTACATTCAAAGCTACTCTAGTTGTTTGTCTCCTCGGTTTATATCAACGGCAAACGTTTAGGGATGAAGGATGAAAGAGGAGAAGAATGATAATGGAAAAACAAATACTCGCTTCACTTAATGAATTATACCCTTTACATTTTATTAAGATTGAACCAGTAACAAATGAGATGTTTCAGTGCATTGCAAGAGATGGATATTACTACTTCAGAATGACGAATTACAAAAGCTATGATGAACAATTAGAAGAAGTTAATTATACAAGCTTTTTATCTAAAGAGGGGTTATGTGTATCACCACCAATAGCATCGATAAATGAAAAGGTTGTTGAAACGATAACAGTGAACAACAAAGAGTTTATGGCCGTTTTATATCAATCAGCTCCAGGAATACATCTGCCAAGAAATAGGTGGAATTCCAGTGTACTGAAAGAATTAGGGAGACAAATAGGTAGGTTGCATAAATTTTCTCAGAAATTTGAAGAATTACATCCACTGAAATACATTAACAATTGGTATGATAATGAAGAATATGCTTTTCTAAAATATATACCGGAAGAGGAAGTTGCTATAAGAGATATAGCAGAGCAAACATTGTCAGCAATCAAAAACTTGCCGAAGAATCATTCGAATTATGGATTACTACACGGTGATTTATGCAGAGAAAATATTCTAGTTGATGAAAATGCAAATTTGACAATGATTGATTTCCAAGATTGTGAAAGGCATTTTTATATCTTTGATTTAGCAGTTCCCATATATAGTGCCATAGAATATTCATTCGTTGGTGGAGGTAACATTGTTGAATATGGGGAAACTATTACAAAAGCAATCCTTGATGGTTATCAAGAAGAAAATTCTCTAACCCCAGAAATGATCGATAAGCTTCCACTTTTTATCCGTTTAAAAGAAGTATTTGAATATAGCTTAATGCATATGTACTGGGATAAAGAGAAGCTATCGGAGAACCAAATAAGAATAATGAATCATTTTAGGATGAGACTTGAACAAAACCATACTCTTCTTACCATTTAACAGTTGATACTAAGAAATTTATCAGGAGACATTATAGAAATTGGATTCGATAATAAAAATCTATTGCTTAAATGTATTGAGGAATTCCGAACCTTTTCTTTTGAAGGCAATAGGGGACGTTATTGAAATAAGTAATATTAAATTTCATATTTGTAAAAAAAGCGATAGTCTACTACATTTCGATGAAGTAGACTATCGCTGATTCTTTTTATGTATTTCTTAAGGGATCCTTTCTTAGAAAATTTGGTTTTAGTTCTGCGATTAGAATAGCTGCCATAATTAGTATTGCACCTGTTACCATTCGACCGGTTAAGATTTCATGTAAAAAGATTACCGATAGAATCATACCGAAAAATGATTCCAGTGATAGGATGATAGCGCCCTTTGTGGCGGTAGTATATCGAAAAGCTATATTTTGACAAACATATGCAATGGTCGTGGAAAACACTGCGAGGTATAGAATTGCATATATGGCTTCTTTTTCAAACGTAGTTGGGACATCACCTTGAATAAGGAGGACAACCATGCCAATAATAGAAGCGGTAATGAATTGCACAATCGTTAGCGAAAGTGCATCTTCTTTTTTAACAAAATGATTCGTATAAAAGATATCAAATGCAAAAGCTACCGCACAAGCAAGTGAAAGTGCATCCCCTAAATTAATTGTCATTGATCCTTGAAGGGATAGAAAGCCTATTCCTATAATTGCAATTATCGATCCAAAAATTTCATAGCGATCCACTTTTCGTTTATATATCATATAAGCAATAATTGGAACAATAACTACATTTACTGCAGTTAAAAAGGCATTCTTAGATGGTGTCGTATATTCCAGTCCAACCGTTTGCAAGGCAAAACCGACATATAGGATGGAGCCTAATATTGCTCCTTTCCAGATTACAGACTTTGTAAAAGTTATAATTTTCTTGCCGAATAAAAGTACTAGTATAATGCTCGCTATTACGAAGCGTCCAGCCATGACTTGATAAGCGGTTAAATATTCAAGAGCTATTGCTGTAATAACAAAACCACTTCCCCAAACAATAGCAGTAATAAGGAGCATTCCGTCCCCAATATATTGTTTCATTTCTTCTCTCCTAGAGTTGATGTTAGTTTTTCTCTATTATCATCCGTTTGAAAATATAGATATTCTGATTATAGCGTAAGACGATTAGTTTTGTTTATACTTTTATTTTTTACCATTGAACCTTACTCGTACCTAAATATAGGTGGGAGATACACTTGTAGAGCTGGAATGATTATGTCAGAATATTATGTAGGTAGAATTGGGGGTATTTAAATTGCGTAACGAAAATGAAGTACTCAATCTCTTTAATTTAATTGTAGAAAAAGATGATTTAATCAGATTATCTGTATTGGAAGGCTCTAGAACAAATGAAAATATCCCTAAGGATGACTTTCAAGACTATGATTTAACCTTTTTTGTAACAGATATGGAATTTTATAAGAGGGATGATGATTGGTTAAATAAATTCGGGGAATTGCCTTTTCTACAAAAGCCAGAGGACATGGAGTTGTATCCATCCGAATTAGGAAATTGGTATAGCTACCTTATGTATTTTAAGGATGGTATTAAGATAGATTTAACATTAGTTCCTCTTGAGGAAATCAATCTCTACTTTTCTGAATCTGATGGATTAGTAAAACTTTTAATTGATAAGGATAATCGTATCTCCAATAAGATTGTCACAAGTGATGAGAGATATTGGATTAAAAAACCGTCAGAACGGGAGTTTATTGATTGCTGTAATGAATTTTGGAGCGTATCTACATATGTGGCTAAAGGATTGTATCGTAAAGAAATACTTTATGCTATCGATCACTTTAATCAAATACTTCGCCCAGAGCTTTTACGTATGATGTCATGGGAAATTGGATTAAGGAAGGGATTTAATTTTAGTTTAGGAAAAAATTACAAATTTATCGATCAGCATATTTCCAAAGAGGTTTTTGATAGGTTACTAAGTACTTTTTCATTAGTTGGCTATAAAGAGACATGGCAATCATTTCAGATATGCTGTGATATGTTTCGACAACATTCGAAAAAAGTAGCGTTTGAGTTGGAATTTCATTATCCAGATTATGATGTGGTCATGACAAACTATATACGAAATATATATGGGAAAATAGACCAGAGAGAGTAGGAGATTTTAAATGACAAACCTTTATTTTAGGAAGTTTCATTCGGATGATTTCGATCATTATTTTAGTCTAGTTTCAAATGAATCGGTAATGGCTATGATAACTGAGCGAGCTATACCATTAGAGGAAGCTCACACAAACTATAAGAAAATATTAGAGCTTAATAAAAAACACGAACTATTTGGTACATATAAAGTGTCAACTACCGATAATGTTTTCCTTGGTCTGGGCCGTTTGATTTTAAATGAAGAGAATACTGTTGAAGCGGAATTAGGTTATATGCTTTTACCTGAGTTTTGGGGAAATAGCTATGGTAGCAAAATAGCCGATTATTTTATAGAACAAGCAAGAAATACAGCCTTAACCCGACTAACCGCCATCATTGATCCCAACAATATTCCTTCCAGGAAGATCCTAACGAATAGGGGCTTTATTTCGGAAAAACTATGTGAAATAGACGGTCTACCAGGGGAGATTTTAAGTAAAGCATTAAGTGATTCCATAACAGATAAAGTAAATGGAAACCGTTGAGTAATTATTAATTTGAGGACGGAAAATTATTTTAAGGAAATTTATAGATGGAAATTTGATAAGTGGGTTAAAGATTAGATGCCATTAAGGCATCTAAATTGAGAATAAAAGCAACCACTTCTTCTATTGTAATTATTTGGAATTTTGTGATAAAGTTTAAGGTAGCACTCATGGGAAATTTGTGTAGGAAATTATTAATGATTAAAGTTCCTTAGTCTTGTGGTTACTTTCTATGATGGTTGAGGGAGGTTCCCCTAGATAACAGAGATTTATATTTTCAGTTCTATTATTCTAGCTTTAGCTTTTCATAGCGATAACACTATAATCAATATAAATGATCATTCTTGTGATTGAATGGAGTTGGAAGTCAATGCGCAATCTTTGTCAGTTATCCTTACTCATTTTGTTTTTTATACTAGTTGGATGCTCCAATTCAACAGGATACAAAAATGAGGATGTAGTAGCAATAGTTAGGGGAGAAGAAATTACAATTGGTGATTTACGCTTTCTATATCCTGATGAAAAAATAATGGATGCGATTGAGGGTACAGTGAAGGCAGTATTGGTTATACAAGAAGCTAGAAAATTGAAAATCGATGTCGCGGAGGAAGTTCAGGAGATAATTGAGGAGCATCCTACCTATCCCGCTGAAGAAGATGCTTCTCCAGTAGCAGAGATGATTCGTAATTTTGCTGATTCACAAGCTAAAAAGCTTGGAATGGAGCCTGAGGATTATTATAAGAAATATATTGAAGCGACTTCAGAGGGTATGGCCTATATGAATGCTTATGTACAAGAAATAGTAGGTGAATTTCAAGGAGATATTGATGACATCGATGAATATAACGAACAGGGAAACAAAGTATTAAATGAACTAGTGGCGAAATACAAAGATGAAATTAAAATCTTTATCAAATAATATTGCTGTTATTTGGAAAGAAAGATCAGTTCAAAGAAAAAATATTTAACATGTGGTTATTTAGAGACCATCTAGGTGAAGCATGGAGAGAAAAGGGGGAGGCTTGATGAGGAAAATTTGGATTATACCTTTAATCATATTAGTGGTCATAGTAGCTACTGTTGTAGTTTTTGATAGAGGAAAAACTATTCATTCAATAGAAAAATGTAAGGAAACTAAATTCCCTTGCATCTATGCTGTCGTTGGAAAAGAAAAGGTAAAGGTTATAAATGGAACAAGCACTTTTGATCTAGAGGATGGTACAACTATAGCGATGGGGGATGTATTTCCAGATGATATAGACAATATGCTTGATACATTAAAGATCAAGAAGTAAGATCTAGTAACACTTGATTTCCTCAACCAAAATCCTAATCATATAACTGTTTTCCAATTGAAGGATTATGAAAGATTGGATAAAGTTGATATTGATTTGAATACGTATACGTTTACTGCGCCAACCAAATCTGGAACATTTATGTATGAAATATATGGCGCATATGAAAATGCTGTTGTCCATCATTATTTAAAGATTAAGGTGCGATAAGGATTTCATGGATTAGAAACAAATTTTTGCAAATTATTGTTGAAAAAAAATTAGAAAGATGCTATATTATTTATTGTCGTTTTAATACATATCTTGTAAAAGTTAATTGTTGACATGTACTTCGAATTATGTTAAATTATATTTTGTGCCACTGAAATAGGTGGTCATAAAAGTGAAAATAATCTATCTTAATTCCACAGTAGTTCAGCGGTAAAGTAGGACTCTAGCATTGTGTAAGATTGTTGACGTGTGAGGGTGCTCATCAATCAGTAGTACGATGAGAAATCACTACTTTCTACTGAATTAAAACTGTTTAGGTACTGTGATAAATAATATTCCACAGTAGCTCAGTGGTAGAGCAATCGGCTGTTAACCGATCGGTCGTAGGTTCGAATCCTACCTGTGGAGCCAATTACAAAATGGCGGCGTAGCTCAGCTGGCGAGAGCGTACGGTTCATACCCGTGAGGTCGTGGGTTCGATCCCCTCCGCCGCTACCATTTTCTATCATAGTAATAACATCTTGGCGGTCGTGGCGAAGTGGTTAACGCACCGGATTGTGGCTCCGGCACTCGTGGGTTCGATTCCCACCGATCGCCCCATATTAAGGACCCTTAGCTCAGTTGGTTAGAGCTATCGGCTCATAACCGATCGGTCGCAGGTTCGAGTCCTGCAGGGTCCACCATTTAAACTCGGAGGTATACCCAAGTCTGGCTGAAGGGATCGGTCTTGAAAACCGACAGGCGGGTCAAACCGCGCGGGGGTTCGAATCCCTCTACCTCCTCCATACATATTTTTTAAAAAAAATCAATAAGGCTCGGTAGCTCAGTCGGTAGAGCAATGGACTGAAAATCCATGTGTCGGCGGTTCGATTCCGTCCCGAGCCACCATTTTGTACAAGCTAAGGCTTGTTTTTTTGTGTTTTGGTTTAAAATGTTTTTATTCCTGTTTAATCATTCGGTTCTATTATATTGAAGAAGCAAATAAAGTCACTAATATTGTTTAATAGAGGACTTAAGAAGCAGTGAGGTCCCTAAAAATGTCTAATAAACTCCTTCTAATAGACTTTAAAAGCCAAAAATCACTAATAATGTCTAATAGGCAGGTTCTAATAGACTAAAAAAGTCAAAAATCACTAATAGTGTCTAATAGGCAGCTTCTAATAGACTAAAAAAGTCAAAAATCACTAATAGTGTCTAATAGGCAGGTTCTAATAGACTAAAAAAGTCAAAAATCACTAATAGTGTCTAATAGACAGGTTCTAATAGACTGAAAAAGCCAAAAATCACTAATAATGTCTAATAGACAGGTTCTAATAGCCTGAAAAAGCCAAAAATCACTAATAGTGTCTAATAGACAGGTTCTAATAGACTGAAAAAGCCAGAAATCACTAATAGTGTCTAATAGACAGGTACTATTAGACTGTAAAAGCCAAAAATCACTAATAGTGTCTAATAGACAAGTTCTAATAGACTGAAAAAGCAGTAAAGCCACTAACAGTGTCTAATTGCAATATGCTAATAAACCAACCAACCACGCAATAATTTCAATAACACTGTCCAACAGATCCTTCCTAATAAACAAACTCCCCACTATTTAGCCTCAAATTGTCTAAATAAAATTTTATTAAAATAAATCTTTATAGCAACAAAGCCCATGCTTCTATAATCCAATACCATTGCATCATTTCTCCTTCCAAAGTTCACTGTAATCGTTGCCAATGCCTATTGGGCATATAATTTGCAAGAACTGGAAAGCTCTGATAATCTTGCTTGTAGAGGATATTATATCCTTATACTCAAATTATTAATAAGGAGGAACTTGTTATGGCAAAATTTGAATTACCTGAATTACCTTATGCATATGATGCATTAGAGCCAACAATTGATAAAGAAACAATGAATATCCACCATACAAAGCATCATAATACTTATGTAACTAACTTGAATGCTGCTCTTGAAGGACAATCAGATCTACAAGGTAAATCTCTTGAAGACCTAATTAGTAATCTTGACGCAGTACCTGAAAGTATTCGTACAGCAGTACGTAATAATGGTGGTGGCCATGCTAACCATAGCCTATTCTGGAAAGTCTTATCTCCAAATGGTGGGGGAGAACCTACTGGTGAATTAGCTGATAAAATCAATGCTAAATTTGGCAGCTTTGACAAGTTCAAGGAAGAATTCGAAAATGCTGCAAAATCCCGTTTCGGTTCTGGCTGGGCTTGGCTAGTACTAAATAATGGTGAAGTAGAAGTAACTAGCACACCAAACCAAGATTCTCCTTTAATGGAAGGTAAAACTCCTTTATTAGGTCTTGATGTTTGGGAGCATGCTTACTACTTAAATTATCAAAACAAGCGTCCTGATTATGTTTCTGCATTCTGGAATGTAGTTAACTGGGATGAAGTTACAAAGAATTACGAAGCAGCAAAATAATGTCGTTTTGATTCATATAATGCTCTAGGGCTTGGCTATTTATAGTCAGGCCCTTTTTCTCTTTCTTTTTGAATATCTGAAAATGAATTGATTACACTAATGAAAGAGAAAAGGAGCATTACAATATGAATAAAACGTTGCAATATGTTTTGGGAAAGACAGAAATCAATCGAGATTTAGTTCTTTTGTTGATTATAGGTGGGTTGTATTCATTAGGCATATATTTATCTAATACATTTGTAAATATTTATTTATGGAAACAAGCAGCCGGCAACTATTATACGATTGCGGTATATAATTTAGCTACCTCTGTTTTCCAACCAATTACGTTTATCGTTGCGGGAAAAATTGCTAAAAAGGTAGACCGAGTCATCGTTTTAAGGTTGGGGGTAATATTTTTATCAATCTTTTTTTTATGTGTTTTAATGATTGGAGAAAAATCTGCCCATTTTAATTTTATGTTAGGTAGCTTACTTGGTATCGGTTATGGCTTTTATTGGCTGGCATTTAATGTGTTAACCTTTGAAATTACAGAGCCAGAAACAAGAGATTTTTTTAATGGGTTTTTAGGGGTATTACAGTCATTTGGAGGGATGATCGGCCCGTTTACAGCTGGCTATATTATTTCAAAAATGGATGCGAATATTGGTTATAGTACAATTTTCACTTCATCTTTTGTCCTATTTATTTGTGCAGTAATATGTAGCTTTTTCTTAAAGAGAAGGCCAGCAGAGGGGGTATACTTATTTAGACGAGTCGTTCAGGAAAGAAAGAACAACCGTAATTGGAATCGAATTTTAAATGCACATTTATTTCAAGGATTGCGTGAAGGTATTTTCATGTTCGTCATAACGATCTGGGTATATATTGTCACCCAAAGTGAGTTATCCCTTGGAACATTTAACTTAGCTTTTTCTGGCTTTTCCTTCATTTTTTATTTTTTGGCCACTAAATTTATTAAACCATCGAAACGTAAGAAAGCAATATTAATTGGAAGTCTTATGCTTTATCTCTCCTTATTTATTATTTTATTTCATGCGAGCTATGCAACTTTAATTGTGTACGGTATCATCATTGGAATTGCATACCCGATTATGAATGTACCATATTTCTCCATGACCTATGATGTTATCGGAAAAGCTTGGAAAGCTGCTGATCTTAGAATAGAATATATTGTTGTTCGGGAATTGTATTCAAACATTGGTAGAGTTGTTTCTATTCTCGCTTTTATTCTTGGAATAACATTGTTTAATGAGGGAAAAATCATCCCACTCCTGCTTGTGTTTTTTGGGGCCATGCATTTAGGTATTTATTTATTCGTACGTAATATATTCCTTACTGGAACGAATAAAAAAGAAATATTGATAAAAGACCGAGTTACCGACGAAAAAAATCGATAATAAGTAAGAAAAGATGCTATAATAAATAAATAGATTACCTAATAACAAGTTATGGGGGAGAGTAATGAAGAAGGTCCAAAATAAGAAGAAAAAAGCACAACTTCCCTTCCGTTTAAATATATTATTTTTTATCGTGTTTTTATTATTTGCTGTACTAATCATACAGCTTGGTATTGTTCAAATATTGAATGGGGAAGCTTTTCAAACAGAAATTGAAAAAACGACAAAGGATATAACAAAAATTCCAGTACCACGTGGAGAAATATATGACCGCAATTACAATGTCATTGCGAAGAATAAACCAATGTATGCTATTACATACACGCCCCCAAAGGGTGTTCAAGCAAAAGACAGGTTAGAAGTGGCTCAAAAACTTGCGGAATATATTGACATGTTTAAAAAAGATCCTGAGGAAAAGAAAAAGCAACTCAAAAAAATTACGGAACGGGATAAAAAAGAATATTGGTATTTGTTGAATGAAAAGGAAGCTCTAAAAAAATTGCCACTTGAAGAGGCAAAAGAGATGGATAACTCAGAGCAATATAATGAGATTCTAGAACGGATTACTAAAGAAGAATATGATCAGATTACTGAGCAAGATAAAGAAATTATCCTCATTAAAAAAGAACTTGATCGAGCATATTCTCTAACACCACAAATCGTAAAAAGTGAAGAGGTAACTCCTGAGGAATATGCTAGAGTCGCAGAGCATCTAGCAGAACTACCTGGAATTAATGCAACGACTGACTGGGTTCGTGAATATCCGTATGATGTCACATTCCGTAATATCATTGGTAAGATTACGACTGAAAAAGCAGGTCTGCCTGCTGAAAATATCGACTACTATCTTGCAAAAGGGTATAGCAGAAATGACCGAGTTGGTGATACGGGATTAGAGAAAGAATATGAAGACTTCCTAAGAGGACGAAAAGAGCAGGTCCAATACACGATGAGTAATAGTGGAGTTATTTTGGATTCTGATGTTGTTGTTCCTGGTGAAAGTGGAAAAGATGTAATCCTAACGGTAGATATGGAATTTCAAGATAAGGTGGATGAAGTTTTACGCCAGGAGCTTAAAAATGCCGTAAAGAATGGCGCTGAAAGACATTTACGTGACGCACTTGCTGTTGTTATGAATCCAAATACGGGAGAAGTACTCGCTGTATCCGGACAGAGCTTTACAGATGCGAAACAGAACGAGATTATGGATACTTCTTATAAGGTGCTACATGAAGCACATCGTCCAGGTTCTGCTGTTAAAGGGGCAACCATCTTATCTGGATATGAGTCTGGTATAATCACTCCTGGACATACAGAATTTGATACCCCAATGAAAATTGCAGGAACACCTACGAAGGGATCATGGAAGGACTTAGGTTATGTTAATGATTTAGACGCGCTTCGAATGTCATCTAACGTTTACATGTTCTATATTGCATTGAAAATGGGTGGGGAATACAATTATCAATTTGAGAAGAAAGTTCGCTTTAATCCAGCAGCATTTACACAGATGCGAAATTACTTCAAGCAATTTGGTCTTGGCGTAGAAACGGGAATAGATTTTCCATATGAATCAACTGGTTATGTTGGTCCGAAACCAGGTGCTGGTTTATTAATGGACTATGCCATTGGCCAGTATGATACGTTTACTGCGATGCAGCTTGCCCAATATGTTTCCACAATCGCTAATGGTGGATATCGTGTTCAGCCACATTTCTTAAAAGAGGTTCGCAATCCATCCACTGGGCTTGAAGACTTTGGTACTGTCTATAAAACTGCGAATACACAGGTTTTAAATAAAATAGTAATGGATGATAAGTATATTAAACGGGTACAAGAAGGCTTCCGCCAAGTATTCCAAGAGCCAGGCGGAACAGCCTATAACTATTTTAGAGGTACCAACTTCAAAGTAGCAGGTAAAACAGGAACAGCGCAGAATGAGGTTTACAATGATAAAGGAAAACTTGTAGCAAAAACTGTTAATCTAACAATGGTTGCATATGCACCATATGATAATCCGGAAATTGCAGTAGCAGTTATCGTGCCAAATCTAGATGAGACTTCAAGTTCGCCTATTAACCATAACATCACACGCGGAATCTTAGATGCTTACTTCTCTTTGAAGGAAGATAGAGCAAAGGATGATATGAAGCAAGATGAGGATAAACAAACGAATCAAGTGGACCAGGAAGAACAAGATTCTCAAAATGACCAAGAAAATGAATAAGAAAAATACCCTAATTTCGAATCATTCGATTTTAGGGTATTTTCATAAAACCTATGGTTCAGTCACTGAATTAAAAACTATAAATGAGGAAGTTTTTCGTAAAAACGACCTCTTCATATTGAATTTTACTACATTGATATTACATTTTCTGAATACGTATGTTACTCACCATTAAAACAGCTAATATAGATGTAAGAATAATATAAAACATTATAGGTAGATGATTCGAAAAGAGGACTGAAAATGCCATCAAAAAGCCAGCAACAGTAATAGGTATACCGTAAAAGGCACCATCGAATTCTTTTACATTGTACCTGGCTAATCGGATTGCTCCGCATAAAATATAAATCACGATGAGCGATAAGCCTACCCCAGGTAATTTATTCAAAATTGTCATATAGACTAGTAGACCAGGTGCTACTCCAAATGAAACAAGGTCACTTAAGGAATCAAGCTCTTTACCAAAATCAGATTCAATATTTAATTTACGTGCTACCATACCATCAAATCTATCAAAAAAAACTGCTAGAAAAATGAATAATAGACTCAAATGAAATGAGCCCTTTGCCATAAGTATAATAGATATAATTCCGAACTCTAAATTCATTAATGTAATAATATTTGCTAATTGTGACTTTATTTTCGTATAATAAAAATTCTTTACTAGAAACAAAAATGATACACCTCCTCAAAAAATTATACAACTAAACATGATGAAAGCCAACCGTACATTTGAAATTATTGACAAAGGAAATGAGAAGATGAAGAAAATACTTTTAAAATATTTTGTTGAATTGACTGGAAATCCTATTAGTTCCAACCTTTTGAAGACTATAGCAAAATCGAAGCTAAGCAAGCCTCTAGTGAGACCATTTGCACGCATATACGACATCAATCAAGAAGAAATGGAATACCCTCTTTACCATTATCAATCATTAAATGATTTTTTTACACGGCGATTAAAAAACACTTCTCGAATGACAGACACTTCGCCACATACACTTGTTTCCCCAGTCGATGGCATATTAAGTGATGCGGGAAATGTGGCTAAGGATCGAACATTCCAAATTAAGGGTCATACCTATAAGTTGGATGAGATATTTGGAAGTGAAAGTAAAGCAGAAGTGTATAATGGCGGTTTTTTCTACATATTCTACCTGTCTCCAGCTCATTATCACCATTTTCATTATCCAATCGATGGCTCACTACTTTCTCGTTATGCACTTGGTGAAAAATCCTACCCAGTAAATAACCTTGGTTTACGATATGGAGACAGGCCTTTTGCTACGAATTATCGGATTGTATCAGAGCTTTCTACTGACTATGGTAGATTAGCCATGGTTAAGGTGGGAGCATTAAATATAAATAGCATTGTGTTAGCTAATTCCCAGAATCATTTTAAAAAAGGGGAAGAACTAGGTTACTTCACTTTCGGATCAACAGTGATAGTCTTTTTAGAGAGAAATGATGATTTTCAGCCATTATCTAATATAGATAGCCAAGTACTTGTCGGTCAGGCTATTGGTAAATGGATGATTTAATAATCATGTACTGCTCTTCATCCGTTTAAAAAAGAAGTAATACAATATTGCTATGATTGCTCCAATACCTAGAATAATCAGCATTATTTTAGTGTATCTACTAATAAAGGAAAATATGATTTCCCAATGACTCCCTAAGCGGTTTCCTAGTGTTACGAAAACCAGTACCCAAACAACCGCACCACTATAAGCAAATAATGCAAAGGGCCTGTACTTATATCCCGTAATCCCTGCTAAATATGCTGCAACATGCCGGACACCAGGAATAAAATAACAAGCAAAAAGCATGTACGCCCCATGCTTATGGAAAAGCAGTTTCGTTCGTTTAACTGCTTTTTCTTTTATGAAAAATTTTGGGCCATATTTTCTGATAAAGGGTTCCCCAAGTTTAATTCCTAGTATGTAACTTATTGTAATACCTACAATGGAACCAGCAACTCCAAACAAAACAGTTAATAAGTAACTCATTTTCCCAGTGGATGTTATATAACCGAGATAGGTCATGAGTACTTCGTCTGGAATTGGAAGTCCAATGACTCCTAATGTTAATAAGAAAAAAATAGCTATGTATCCATACTGGCTGATTAAGTCATTCCACATATCCATAGTTGTGTATCTCGCTTTCATTAGAGGTTGAAGAATTAAGAGGGGACTGTGAAAAAGATGTACTTGTATCTACGTCCTAAAAACTAAATAAGCTAAGTCCACATGATTCTTATTATACTACTAGAAAAATTCAGTACAAATTTAAAGGCTAATACCTGTGTATTTACAGTTTATTTACAAGAATTTCATATTCCCTTCACATTAGCCCGATATGATAGGGGTACCGGCATATAGAGGGGAGATGGGATAGTGGTAAGTCGAGAGCAGTTCCATACGGAAATGGAAGCATTAAATACAAGCGTTGTTCGTATGGCAAAACTAACGGAAAGGGCCTTACGTAAATCGATTGATGCATTATTTAACCATGACACAGAATTAGCACGTACGGTTATTCGTGATGATAAGTCGATTGATAAGGAGGAAGGCATGATTAATGATAAAGCGATTCTCCTTATTGCAAAACAGCAGCCAGTAGCGACAGATTTGCGGCGGTTAATCATTGCCTTACGGGTGGTTACAGATATTGAAAGAATGGGTGATAATGCTAAAAATATCGCTAAAGCAACCATTCGTTTGGGTGAAGAATATCAGGCAGAGATTCCGCATGAGTTAAAGTCGATGCGAGATATAACCCTAGTTATGCTAGAAACAGCTATTAGCGCTTTTCAAAATGAGGATATTACGTTTGCGCAAAAGCTTGCAGAGATGGATGATAAGGTAGATTCATTATATAAACAGGTCGTAACAGAGCTATTAGCTGAAACGGCAACATTCCCTGAGCAGGTTCAGTATGTCATGCAAATAGCATATATTGCGAGGTATTTGGAACGATTTGCTGATCATATAACAAATATAGGTGAGAGTATATTGTTTTTGGTGAAAGGCGAAATTGTCGATTTGAATGATTAAAAAAAGAGGTGATCTCAGGTCCAACTCCTTCGGTAAAGGAAGTTGGTACCCTTGAGATTACCTCTTTTTATCTTGTTAATGCTTTTGCAACTTGCTCATAGCTCATATCACTTGTGAGCTTAAATTCTCCAAGCTGGATACGAACCGCATACCCTTCTTTTTCTAAGAAGTCGATGAACTTATCGGCATTATCAACAATACCATTAGCTGCTAACTCCTTGGCAATTGTAGAAGAAGGCATTCCCGATTCAATTTTTAATGTGAAAGTTTTTGCTTTTTCCTGTTCTTGCTTCTGTTCTTGATTAGCATCTTTCTTAGTATCTTCTGTTTTTGATGTAGAAGGAGGAGTGGTTTGCTTTTTAGAATCTGCTTTAGTATTTTCATCCTGCTTTTCTTTATTCTCTGCCTTTTCATCCTTAGTAGCTACATTTTGTCCTGCGGTCTCCTTCGAAGCATCCTTATTCATGGAAAGGGAGATATACTCTGATTCTGAGACAACGCGATAGCCTTTATCCTTTAATTGACTGACAACATCATCCATAGGCATTTCGGATATATCTTTAACCTTGTTACTATCGAAATAATTCACGATAAGCATAATGATACCAGCTGTAAATAGGCCAACCGCAAATGCACGAATTGATTGTTTCATAATTTCACCTATCTTTAGTTATTTTAATTCTCTAATGTATCATGGAATGTATCACTGAATTTATAGTCTTCTTGTAGTAATTCTTCCTCTAAAACGTTAACTTTTTTCTTAAGCTGATATGTTTCTTGCATTGTTGAGATAGACAACTGCTCTAAATCACTCTCTATTTTTTCAAAGCGATCATTTACGAAGAATGATAGAATGAATAATGCAATTGCAATCACTACAATCGTTAATCCCGCAACAATCATAATTTAACCTCCATTTCTATGTACAATAATAGTTATATCATACATTTTTTTTGTTGACTATTGGAAAATCAAGGACCCAATGCCCTAGATTCATAAATGGCCCACTTAAAAATAGTAATCTATTCTATTATACATTGCAAATTTTGACAGGCAAGGTTCTTAGTTCCTAGAGGATTATGTTCTATTACAAAATCTACTAGAATAGGTAGGATTTTAATTTTTGGAGTGCATAGGATTATACTATTATAAATTTGATGTAGGTGATTTATTTTTCATCAATAGAAATATAGTGAAGGAGGTTTAAAATGAATGTATTTCCTATAATTTTAAAAGACTATGGAGAGTCGTTAAATGAAGGAAGATTCAAAAGGCTTAAAAAGAAGCACAGAATAAATTCTGTGCTTCAAAAGGGAGATTACAATTCTGGTTCCTCATAATAATAATCGACCGGAACTGGTGCTACTCTTGATCTTTCAAGTGCTGGTGTATCTTTTCTAGCGATTTGAAACGTAGCGGCACCAATAATATTTGCAACATCTTTCAATTTTTCCTTACTAATATGGGCCAAAACATCATCTTCCGTATGATACCAAGGCTCAAGTGGTGTATGAATGAATAAGGCTGCAGGGATTCCTAGGTTGTGGAAAGGAACATGGTCACTTCGTCCAAGCTCACTGTAAGGAATGAGTTCACTTACACGTGATCCAGCCGCAGCACCAAGATCTGTTACCGCATTCTTCTTCCCATCAGCAGTGAACATAACTAGATCCCCAGCATCTGCACTTCCAACCATATCTAATTGGAACATGGCAACAGTACGTTCAATTTCATCAGCAGTCATCGCCTCGGCATATTTCCTAGAACCCCAAAGTCCGTATTCCTCCGCACCAAAAGCAACAAATTTAATCGTCGTATCTGTTGGTGTGTTTGCATAAACGCGTGCTAATTCCAGTAATGCTCCAGTACCTGAAGCATCATCATTCGCGCCTGGACCATGAGGAACCGAATCATGATGAGAGCCAATAATAATTTGCTGTCCTGTATTATGGTTTTTCATTGGTTTTTTGACAGCTTCCACATTATAGGCAGTCACATCAGAGCCGCGATAGGTAAATGTAAATTCATACACATTAACATCCTCATATCCGAAGCTTTCGAACTGATCAACGAGATACTCTACAGTTGCCAGTTCACCCTCCGTACCAGCACCACGAGGCCCAATTTCCTCAGATAAATACGCTACATGCTGATAAATATTCTCCGCGCTTATTCGCTTGATAATTTTGTTGTCAAATGCGTGACCCGATCCACCACTTGAAGCAGCTAATATCGGTGATGCGACAATCATGAGAAGAATGAAAAACAAGCTAGTAGACTTTATATTCTTCATACAAACCACATCCTTTCATGTATTTGATTCCATATATTCTCGTTAAAAAGCTAGAATCCTGCTAGATGGGTGCAAAATGAGAGGAAGGTTGTGTGTTGGTTGAAGCGGCTTGGTACTTAAGTATTAAAGGTAGAAAGGAATGATAGGACATCATAGAGAAGCAATAATGATAGAAAAGTCATTGGTCATGTTGTACAAAATGAATGGATATCTGATGAGTGGGATTATGAAAAGAGGGGAAGTGTTTTCTTTCGGTCTAAACCTGAGGGCCATCAGGAATATAATTGTTTTGAGAAGGGGATATAAGTAACTTAGCAATTATTAAGTTGCAAACTTCAACTACATTTCAGAAAGGAAATTTAGCTTGCAATTACCTAAGGAGAAATCAGATAAAATAAATAGGTGTAGAAAAAAGTTACACAGCGACTATAGATAGAATAATAAATATTCTGATATTTTATAACATTTAATTAATATATTTGCTATAATATTAGATAAATATGTAAGGAGTGATAGATGTGGAGGAATTCAAGCAGCAAATAATAGGACTTGGAAATAGAATAGGAAGAATAAAAGAAAATATACAGACTGAAGAAGCAACTAAAACGGCTTTAATTATGCCACTGATCCAAATACTGGGATATGATGTTTTTAATCCTGAGGAATTAGTTCCAGAGTATGTTGCGGATGTTGGAATTAAAAAAGGCGAAAAAATAGATTACGCAATCTTAAAAGGAAATGAACCTGTAATATTAATTGAAGCTAAAAGTGTTAAGGAAGAGTTATTAAAACATGATTCCCAACTCTTCAGATATTTTGGTACTACTAAAGCCAAATTTGCAATTTTAACGAATGGAATAGAATACAAATTTTTTACTGACCTAGAAGAACAAAATAGGATGGATCAAAAACCCTTCTTTATAATTAATATGGTTGATTTAAAGGATGGTGACCTTGTTGAACTTGCAAAATTTAGAAAAAGTGTTTTTGATGTCGACAATGTTTTAAATACTGCTTCAGAGTTGAAATATTCTAGTGAAATTAAAAAATTTTTGTTTTCACAGATGGAGAGTCCCTCAGAAGATTTTATTAGAGTTGTTTTAACTGATATATTTCAGGGAGTTAAAACCAAAAAGGTGATTGATAATTTTAGAGAGCTAATCAAAAACTCATTTAATCAGTTTATAAGTGAGAAAGTTAATGAAAAGTTACAAAAAGCACTTAATTCTTCATCAAGTAATAATGATAATGTATCCATTACAGATTCTGCTGAAAGTAAGATTGAGGAGAGTACAGTAGATTCAAAAGATAGCAAAGTAGAGATTCATACTACAGAAGAAGAATTAGAAGGGTATGTAATTGTTAAGTTAATTCTCAAAGAAGAGTTAGATTCATCTAGAGTGTTTTATAGAGATAATAGAAGTTACTTTAATGTTTTATTAGATGATAATATTCGAAAATGGATTTGTAGATTAGGCTTCAACGGACCAAAGAAGTATATTCAACTAAACGATGAATCAAAAACTACTTATCATATTGAAACAGTAGATGACATAATGAAATATAAAAAGGAATTAATCGAGATTGCTAAACAGTTTGAACCGTTTGTAGTTAAAAAGTAGGGCAAAAAAACGGATATAATACTTCTTTATTGTATACTAAATGCCTTGCCATTAATGCTATAAAAAAACGTAGGCCAAGCCAAAGGTTTCAAAGTTCTTTCCATGTTGAAAACACTAAGAAAATAAAGAAAAAATTATCGTTTCCAACCAAAATATAGTAAATGGTAGTTAACTTGTCGCTGGATAACAAGAGATAGCACACACTAAATTGAATTGTAAGCTTCATTAAATATTAATAACGAAAATTCTAAAACAAGTATTTATGTTAAGTGACTTTAACATAAATATAAAGAAGATTACATGAGAGAAAATGTGTTTGAAATAATACAATTTACTGGCTGTAAGGTAGGAAGTGTACTTGTAAAGAATACGGGCCTAAACAAAAGCAATAATTTAGAATAATTAGTAAAATAGTTTCTTCCTAAAGCGCCAACATCCGTATTTAAGGAGAAATAGCTATGATCTTGATTGATAAGGTGAATATTTCGTACAAACCAAATACTGTGATTTTAGAGAATGCTTCTATAAAAATTGAAAAAGGTTCATGGATTTCGATTGTCGGTCCATCCGGTTCTGGAAAAACATCCTTTTTAAAATTATTAGGTGGGTTATTGTGGCCTGATTCTGGTAACGTACTCATAGACAACCATAATCTCTATCAAATGACCGCTAATGAACGTCACACGTTTATACGAGAGAAAGTCGG
>NZ_JBNPWZ010000002.1:201792-567828 GCF_050433565.1 Ornithinibacillus bavariensis | reverse complement strand
CCTCTCGTTTTTTAGATTTGGTTTGACGGCCATCTCTATTATACGATTGGAGATTCTTTTGTTACATCCCTAGAAGGTTTATTTTCACACAGGCAGAGCCTGTGGTTTTAAAAGCATTAATAAAAAAATGATGATATCCTCTCTCTAAGGAGACGATATCATCATTTTCTCTATCGCCATCTTAGTGCTACAGTTAACTTACAGCATTCTGTATTGGCGACCTTTGATGTAAATACCATTCGTAATCCATCTGGGTTAAACTCCACATCGACATCCGATGTTATTCCAATTGATTTAATTAACCTTTTTACTTCAGCCATATTAGACGCCTGTGCTGCAGCCATGACCTGATTATCAAATTCCTTTGAAGTTGCAAACCGGTCTAACACAATACTTACTTCCTTCATTAACTTTCTGGTTTCATTTGCAGATGCATGAAGTAGTCCTGCATCCACTTTAGGAAATTGGCGATTCATATTATGTTGATGCAGATATGCTGGATATACATATACTGGATAATAATACAATGGCCTTCCCTCCTCCATTCTTCTCTTTTACAACACTATATGCGGAACTAATTAGTCAGGGAATCGTGAGCCCTCTTAATAAGCATAAATTCCCATTGATAATCTCCCTACAAAAGACATATAATAAGAACAAACGTTCTGTAGGTGGTGAATATCATGGACTATTCTTCATTTCCACGTCACGATGTACTTTGTATCGATATGCGTTCCTTTTATGCCAGTGTAGAAGCCGTTAAATTAAAGCTTGATCCAATGAAAGATCTACTTGCAGTTGTGGGAGATCCAAGCCGTTCGGGAAGTATCGTGCTCGCCGCATCGCCCGCTCTGAAAGAAAAATACGGCATCAGCAATGTCAGTCGTTTTTTTGAATTACCGAAAGACCCAAATATTCATATCGTTCCTGCCCATATGGCAGATTATTTAGAGGTTTCCGTAGAAATTACCAGATTAATTAATCAATATGCCCCAAAGGAGGCCATTCACCAATATTCTGTTGATGAAGTTTGGGTTACACTAAATGGACTTGGTAGGTTATTCGGCGATGCTAGAGAAATTGCCAGACAAATTAAGCAGGACATTCTCGAAAGCTTCGGTATCACTTGCTCAATCGGAATTGGTGATAACAAATTTTTAGCGAAAGTTGTCATGGACTTACATGCTAAAAAGGTTGGTATTGCGGAATGTCGTTATGAGGATGTGGAGGAAAAGCTTTGGCCGTTTCCAGTAGAAAAAATATGGGGAATCGGAAATAGAATGAAAAAAAACCTGAATCGTATGGGCATTATTACTCTTGGTCAGCTCGCAAGATTTGATTTAAATCATCTGAAGAAACGGTTCGGCATTATGGGTGAACAGCTTTATTGGCATGCGTGGGGAGTTGACTTAAGTCCGGTATATGGAGACTTTGTTAAACATGAACAAAAGGGCTTTGGGCATGGTATTGCTCTTTTACGTGACTACACCAAAAATGACGTTGCTGTTTGTATTTTAGATCTTTGTGAAGAGGTGTGTCGGCGTGCTCGTACAGCGGGAAAAACAGGAAAAACGATTCACCTCGGAATTGCTTATTCTAAAGAAACTGGGGGCGGATTTTCTCGTTCGCGTTCTATTTCCATACCAACTAATGTGACGATGGATGTGTACCATGTTTGTATGCAGCTTTTCCATGAATTCTATGATGGACATAGTAATATTCGCCATGTTTATGTAACACTCGATAATTTATATGAAAAAGCCGAGACCCAATTAAATTTATTTGAAAATCGTTCCAAAAAAACTGATATTGGCTATGTTATGGATGCTATTCGTGATAAATATGGCGCTACCGCTATTCTTCGTGCGAGTAGTTATACCGATGCTGGGATAACTATTGATCGCAGTAAAAAAATTGGTGGGCATCATGCATAATAAAAATGTCTCGAGGGAACTTCCTATCACCTCCTAATGAGGTGAGAAGATTTTCCTTATAAAGATGGAGAATACTACCATTGAGGAAAGTATTCTCCATCAACTTTGTACATAGATACTAACTAAGTAAGGCTCCAATTGCCCCAGCATGTGATCCTTTTTCTAAAAAAATTGGATCATATGCCAATGCCTTATGAAAACTAGTTAACACCGTTTGTAATGGTTTATTATTCGTTAATGTACTACCAACAAATACTATTCGCTTAACCTGCTTTTTTGTCGCTGCTTGGCCAGCAAGTAATACAATTGTCTCTCCAATTAAATGCATAACACTTGCCAAATAATCCTGCTCTGTAGCAGCTTTGTTCAAATGGGCTTTTCCGAAATTAGCTGCAGTTAAATCTCCAAAAATAGGAGGCTCATCAGGGGCATAAATATCTCGGACAAGTAAATCACTATTACGATTATCACCCTTTAATGCTAGGGAAGTAAATAAATGGAAATCCGTCTTCCCTGTTATTAAGTGGCCAAGCCCCATTAAGGTTCCACCACCTATGCCACTGCCCAATACTCGTTCATAGGAATCCTCTGTCACATGAAAAATAGAGGTACCTGTACCAATATTTACTAAAATGAACTCCTCACCCTGAATACCTTTTTCCTCTTGCAGCAAGTAGCGACTTCCTTTTGTGACTGCACGAAATTCCTCAACGATATGGCAAGTATTCGAGTTAATATTCTTAAAATGTCCCGCTTTTCCTCCCGTTGCGTAGACAATAGCATCAGACAAAAACGGCGATAACCAGGAGATAGCCTGATCCAATTCATGATTTGAAAATGTTTTAATATGTATTTTTTCTTGCTCATGATAAGCGATTTTCACAAGTGATCCGCCAGCATCAATTCCAATCTTTCTAACCAAAACTGGATTCCCCCTCATTTCTATGGGCTTTAGTAATATCAATTAAGGATATGGCCTATTTTACTATAACCACGAATTTTCTACAGCACAGAAGAACTTAATATCTTATATATAAATTAACCATTACAAGGACAAATAACAATATTTTTAAAATATAGGCTTGGAAAATGGTTTATTCATAATGGGATTAAGGAAAATGTACATATTAAGATTATCATTTAAATTTTGAGAGTCAAAAGGAAGGAATGTCCGCATGAATGCAAAACTGATTGATTGGCCCACATTTATTGGTGCGTTGGTGGTTTTACTAGCGGTCACATTACCATTAATCTTCTTTCCAGAGGCAGGAGAAGCAGCAATTAATATGGCCAATAATTTCCTCACTGGAAAATTCGGAGTTCTCTATTTAGCACTCGGTTTATTCTCGTTAGTTTTTCTCCTTTATGTTGCATTTAGTAAATATGGGAAAATAAAATTAGGTAAGCGTGGAACCGAAAAGGAATTCGGCTCATTTTCTTGGGCAGCCATGTTGTTTTCTGCTGGAATTGGTGCGAGCATCCTCTACTGGGGGATGATTGAATGGGCCTACTATTATCAAGGGCCTCCCTTTGGTGTGACACCAGAAACAAAGGAAGCGATTGAACTAGCAGCAACCTATGGAATATTCCACTGGGGACCTATTGCCTGGGCGATTTATACAATCCCAGCTCTACCAATTGCATATTTTTATTTTGTACGAAAAAAACCAGTACTAAAAATAAGCGCTGCAACTCGACCAGTTATAGGACGACTAGCAGATGGACCAATCGGTACAATTATTGATGTGTTGTTTATTTTCGGGTTATTGGGTGGTGCTGGAACAACACTTGCGCTAGGAACACCAATGATTGCAGAAGGTGTTCACGATATTACTGGCATCCCAGTTAGCCTCGGTCTAAAGACAGGGATTATGGTGCTATGTACATGCATCTTTGCAGCAAGTGCCTATTCTGGGTTAAATAAAGGGATTAAGGTACTAAGCGATGTTAATATTTGGTTGGCAATCTTCATCTTAATCTTTATTTTTGTCTTTGGGCCTACTGTATTTATTAGCGAATCCACGTTTACAAGTCTAGGGGTTTTATTAGATAACTTCTTTCATATGGCAACTTGGTTAGAGCCTTTAGCACAAATCAAAGGTTATCCTGCAACCCATTTTCCAGAATCATGGACAATTTTCTATTGGGCTTGGTGGACAGTCTATGCTCCATTTGTAGGGTTATTTGTTGCCAGAATTTCATACGGTAGAACCATACGAGAGATGATTTTTGGTACTTTAATCTATGGTACACTAGGATGTATTTTGTTTTTCGGCATTTTAGGAAACTTTGGGCTTTACTTACAGCTCTCTGAATCCTTTGATGTCATCAATTTCATGAATGAAAATGGAGCATCTGCAACTATCATTGCAATCCTACATCAATTACCTATCTCAAGCTTTATAGTCATTGTTTTCACGATCCTAGCTATTATTTTTCTCTCTACCACCTTTGATTCAGCATCTTACATTTTAGCTGCTGTCGTTCAAAAACATGTCCCTGGTGGAGAAGCCATGCGTTGGAATCGTTTATTTTGGGCTTTCGCATTATTGTTATTACCACTTGTTTTAATGTTCTATGGAGATCTGGAGGCACTGCAAACCGCAAGTATTGTAGCTGGATTTCCAGTAATGTTTATCATGATATTACTGGGAATATCGTTTATCAAGGCTGCTGGCGAGGATATACGTGCACAAAAGGAATACCGTTCTCCTACCATCTATATTGACAGAAGAAACATAGAGAAAAAGACAAACACGCAGGACAAAGCGGACTAAAGAGGCTATTCATCCTTAGCCTCTTTTTCCTTTTATTAAATCTCCATAAACCATTCACTCCCCTTCTCCCGAGTTAATCTATTCCATACTTTCCCTATGACTAAAATGATAGCTACACTCGAAAGTCTATCCCCTAACTCACCTCTATCAGAAAAGATCATTCTAGATAGATTAAAGTAGCAATAAAAATTAGTACCAGGTAATAATTCCTACCAAAGATTCATTTATTTATTCTGAAAATTAATATAATATAAATTACAAATTAGTACTATTTAAGGAGGATAAAAAATGGATGTGGGTGGAATTTTGCAGGTTGTACAGAACAGTAAGCTTATTCAACCAGATGAGAATAAGGCCAAAGCAACTACTATTGGCTCATCAAAGGCATTCCAAGAATTACTGATTACCTCACAAAAAAATCCTGAAGCCTTTTGGGACAGTGTTGCTCGTGAATTAGTTTGGTATAAACCGTGGAAAAAAACCATGACAGGTCAGCTTCCCGATTTTCGCTTTTTTGAAGGCGGGATTAGTAATCCCTGTGTGAATCTAATAGATCGTCATGTTGAAGCTGGAGCTGGTAATCGCACCGCATTAATTTGGGAGGGTGAAAATGGTGATACCACATTTTTTACCTATAATATGTTATTAGCTGAAGTAAATCGCTTTGCAAATGCTCTAAAAACATTCGGTGTTTCCAAAGGAGATTGTGTTGCAATATACCTACCTAATTTAGCAGAGGCATTTATTGCTGTACTTGCATGTTTTCGTATTGGCGCAGTATACAACACCATTTTTTCCGGTTACTCTGAAAAATCATTAAAGGATAGATTAACAGCATTTGAACCGAAAGTTATGGTAACAGCAGATGCCACTCAGCGTCGTGGGAAGAAAATTTATTTAAAAGAAAAAGTGGATCAAGTTATTCCTGAAATACCTTCTGTAGAAGCAGTTATCGTTGTTAACCGCTTCAATACCGATATGGATATGCAGCCAGGAAGAGATTATTGGTGGGAAGAGCTAAGATTAAAAATGAGTATGACGTGCGAGCCAGAACATATAGAAGCTAATGAACCTGGAATTGTTTTTTATACTAGTGGGACAACTGGTAAGCCAAAAGGAGTGGTTCATTCTGGAATGGCATTTG
Organism: Ornithinibacillus bavariensis; assembly: GCF_050433565.1. Lineage (NCBI taxonomy): Bacteria > Bacillati > Bacillota > Bacilli > Caryophanales > Bacillaceae > Ornithinibacillus > Ornithinibacillus bavariensis. The sequence goes on along the minus strand of NZ_JBNPWZ010000002.1, from coordinate 561,973 downwards.
TGATTCAAAACTATATATACGCAAAGTATCATATGGCACATCAAAAAGACGATGTATTTTGGTGTTCAGCAGATATCGGGTGGTTAACAATGCATATATGGGGAATTGCAGGTGCCCTTAGTAATGGTGTTACGACTGTCGTCTACGAGGGGGCACCCGACTATCCTACAAAGGATCGTTTTTATCAAATCATGGAAAAATATCGGGTAAATAAATTATTCACTGCTCCTACTGCATTACGGATGCTAAAGAGTCTTGGTAATGAAGTATTAAAAAAATTCGACCTCTCCTGCTTAGACGTAATATCTCTAGTTGGAGAACCGTTTGATCCAGAAACATGGCATTGGACCTACGAAACATTAGGTAAAAAACAAATCTCCGTAAACAATACATGGGGCCAAACAGAAACAGCGGGTTGTCCAATTGCAGGGGCTGCCTGGTTAACACCAATGAAACCTGGATCTGCTGGAGTCCAATTCTTAGGAGCAGATGTCGCTGTTGTCGATAATGATGGCAATCCTGTAAAGCCTGGGACATTAGGAAATCTTGTAATCCGCAAACCATTCCCTATGTTATGTCGAACGCTTTGGAAGGAGCCAGAGAGATATTACCAGGCTTACTTTAGTCAGGTAGAAGGCTGTTACTATGCCTCTGATTTAGCATTAATAGATAATGATGGCTATATTTGGGTAGTTGGTCGGTCTGATGATGCATTTAATGTTGCTGGTCACCGCTTAAGTACTATGGAAATGGAAAGTGCCGTGTTAGAAGTGGAAGGTGTATCTGAGGTGGCAGTGATTGGAATACCTGATTCGATTAAAGGAGAAGTTCCTGTCGTATTTGTCCGACTATCAGAAGGCTATGATGAGTCTCCTAGCCTTCATGAAAATATTAGTAAAAGTATTGTGGAACAAATCGGGGCAATCGCTAGACCTAAGGAAATTATTGTGGCAGAAGCATTACCGAAAACAGTAAGTGGAAAAATAATGCGACGACTACTAAAAGAGATAATTGTAAAAGGAACTGTAACAGGTGATATTACTGGACTAGAGGATCCATCGACAGTTAATATGTTACAAAACTCATTGGACGCACGTACAAAAATTTAGATTAAAAGCGGAACAGAGCTGCCTCTGTTCCGTTTATATTAATATCTTACTGAGTTATTTACATTAATTAAACCGTATTTCACATAAGTACCAACACCACTCATGGATGAAGCTGTATTTTGAATAGCTGCACGCACCTGTGAATTACTACGATTTTGCCCTTTTAGTAATGCTGCTTGACCAGCAACATACGGAGAAGCCATTGAAGTACCTGACATGTAAACATAACGGTTGCCAGGATATGTGGAAGCAATATCAACACCAGGCGCCATAACATCAACCCAAGTCCCCCAGTTAGAGAAGCTAGCCTTTCTATTATTGGAATCAACCGCTCCTACTGCAATAACATTTGCATATGAGGCTGGTTCAAATGTAGTGTTCACTCCATCGTTCCCAGCTGCGGCAACTAGTACAACACCCTTATTCCATGCATAATTAACAGCATTCTCTAATGTTTTTGTAGCGCAATCACAGCCAAGGGATAGGTTAATAACCTCAGCACCAGCGTCTGCAGCATAAATAATGCCATCAGCAATATTGGCTAGAGATCCACTTCCATTTGCATCCAATACGCGTACTGCTAGAATTTTTGTGTTTGGAGCCATTCCTGCAATACCAGTAGCATTATTGGTTTCAGCAGCTGCTATTCCTGCAACATGTGTGCCATGTCCGTTTTGATCCATTGGTGCCATATCATTCTGAACAAAGTCATAACCACGAATAACCTTCCCATCTAAATCAGGATGATTATAATCAACCCCAGTATCTAGTACCGCAATCTCTTGATTGGAGCTACCCCGTGCTACATCCCAAGCTTGACTGGCATACGTATTGAATAACCCATATTGGTAGCTAGGGCTGAAATATGGATCGTTTGGTGTCCATGTGGCGTGAAGTAAGTAATTAGGCTCTGCATACTCAACATTGGGATTGTTATTCAATGCCTTGACCACAGCATCAACATTCCCAACCTCAAGCACTAAGAACGGAGATTTAACAATATCCAGATCTGCTTTTACCTTTGCATTTACATTTTTAATCACATTTTCTTGCGATTGAACGGCAACCTTATCCTTGAATTTAACAATAACCTCACCTTTAACAAACTCTTCTTTTTCTACCGCTGGATTCGGATTGACATTAATGGAGAGTTTTTCTAACTTCCCATCATCTGCTTGAGCACTGCCCACAATTGGAAATAACAGCACTAGTGTTGCAAAAATTAACACACCTAACCAAGACTTCTTCATTAAGCTCCTCCTCTCATTCTTACAGTTTTCATTATATTCGGAAAATTAAAGGTTGAAAATAAGCAAAGGAGCCTAAAAAAGTTGGGAAATGTGAGTAGACATATTGTGAAAGATTCAGGAAAAATTTCCTACAGAAATCGAATTGCGTTGAATATATATAGGAATAGAAAAAAAGTTAATTTCTCTTCCAATGTTGACTATACTGTATATACAATTATTATTGGTGGTGAAATGAAGAATAATATGGAATACACCAAAACCTTTATCCGTCTATTAGATACAAATATATATTGTGAATACGTAATTCAGGATAAGCCTCCAATCATATTAATTCATGGCTTTGTTGCATCATCCTATACCTTCCATCGCTTAAAACCATTACTAGCTAATAATTTTTCGGTAATTGCTATAGACTTACCTGGTTTTGGAAAAAGTGAAAAATCAACATCCTTTATTTATTCGTTTAATAATTACGCTCATCTAGTTTTAGAGTGCTTGCACTACTTCTCTATAAAAGAAGCGTACATAGCCGGTCATTCAATGGGTGGGCAAATTGCACTGTATACTGCTAAAAGAGCTCCGAATAGGGTCAAGAGGTTAATACTTTTTAGTAGTTCAGGCTATCTACCAAGAGCTAGATCGTTACTTATTTATATTTCATATCTACCCTTTTTCCATTTACTTGCTAAGCAGAAAATCGGACCTCAAACGGTTATACAAAACTTAAAGAATGTTTTTTATGATCATTCACTTATAACTAATGATCAAATTGAGGAATATGGAAGGCCGCTTCAAGACAAAAATTTTTCGAAAGCACTAGTCAGACTATTACGCCATCGTGAAGGTGATTTACGAAGTGAAGAGCTGCAAAAGATTCATACCCCCACCCTCTTGCTTTGGGGCGAGGAAGACAGGGTTGTCCCCTTAACAATAGGAAAAAAATTAGTAAAGGACCTGCCAAACGCAAGGTTAATTTCATATGAACGAGCAGGTCATCTTATTACAGAAGAAAAACCACTGGAACTTTATCATCAAATACGCTTATTCACTTCCGATAAATAAGTTAAAATTTATTTTGTCTCGTTAAGTGTTACATAAGAAGCCCAGTACTTTTTGTGGTGTTTAGCATAATCTGTTAATAAAAATTAGCCATACTGGGGTGAACTATATGGGTGCAAGAAGGAATAGATTACCGGGACGCTTCGATATTGATATGACCCCTTTACATGACTTTATGAGGCAAATGGATTCCTTTTTCAACCAATCCTTTAAGCAAATGAATGAGCAATTTCAGTTAAAGCCATTCTGGGTAGATATGTATGAAAAGGATTCACACTTTGTTGTCAAAGCAGAGCTAGGAGATTATACGAAGGAACAGATTCAAATCGAAGCTTCAGGTAATCAGCTTCGTATTCGAGTAGATGATAATCGGATAATAAAAGAAGAAGATACGAAACAACAAACTCTATTTAGTAGACAAAGCTTCCATCGCAAGGAGCAAGTTGTTAACCTACCATTTGATATACCGCAAAACAAAATAAAAGCTTCATTCAAAAATCAAATCTTAACGATTACTATTCCTAAACCTGAAAGCATGAAAAGAAGATTAATAGAAATCGATGATTCCTAAAGAAAATCTAGTAAGGATTTGACCACCCTAGTCGAATCCTCTTTTCTTTTTTGTATTTATTAACAACTTCACCCACCCTGCAAAACTTATAGCTTTCAATATATTAAAAGGAGTGAAGCAATTGACTGTTATACGTACTGATAAATGGCTTGAAAAGGCATATCAAAAGCCCGATGAAATTTTTAAAAAGTTATCCAGTTATTTTGATAATGCTGACGAAAAGGATGTTGCAATGTATTTAACACAGCATGGGATGTATTACAAACCAGTGCGTAATGGAGAAGCGTTGGTTGAATCATTACGAAAAAAGAATGTCTGGGGCATTGTTCAACAAGAAGAAGAAAAATTGTCGAAACTGTGGAAAGGTAATAATATACCGATTTTCATCTTTCCTTCTAATACCTATAACCGTCAAATAATGGAACAATACAATGGAAGATCTGGACTTTCTTTCCGTGATAAGTTATTTCTCTTTATTTCAGATATAAACAGCGAAGATGAAATAAGAGCACTCTTTACCCATGAATATAATCATTGTTGCCGCCTTGCTCATAACCCTAAAGATGAGAAGGACTATTCCCTATTAGATGTGATTGTATTAGAGGGCATGGCTGAACAAGCAGTTAATGAAAGATATGGCAAAGAGCTCCAAGCCCCATGGACGCAATATTACACACAGGAGGAAGCAGAAAAAATTTGGAAATCTATTGTGCAACCAAATGCTGACTTGCCAAAATCATCTCGTCGAGTTACTGAAATTCTTTATGGTAAAAAGTTATTTCCTCATATGGCAGGATATTGTGTAGGTTACTATTTAGTTAATCGTTATTGCCAGCAGACTGGTAAGGAAAGCAAAGATTTATTATCGATACCCTCAGAAAAAATTGCTTTTATAGAAAAATAGGCAAATATACAGATTTACTTGTACCTAGGTGTATAACCCAAACACAATTATTTCTAGGTTCATATAGTATTAACAAACACTGATAATAAAAGTGTTTACCCGAGAAGAGCCAGACTAATTTTATATTGCTCTTCAAATTCTGAATAAATGTTAGGAGGGATTTTAGTATGTCATTTGGATACGGCTGTGGTTATGGCGGATACGGCTTCGGAGCTGGCTACGGATATGGCGGAGGATTTGCTTTGATTGTCGTGTTATTTATCCTTCTAATCATCGTAGGTGCTGCTTGGCTGTAATGTGAAACCATTACTCTTTTTCCACCTAAACTATCAACATGGCGGGGAAAAACTTCCCCGTCCTAGGTAGTTAAATTTCTGTACATTCAACCAACAAATGGATTAGATTTGTTACACCAGAAAATTCCCTAGAGGTGGGCTATAAATCGTTTATCCTAAAGGACATTTCATATCATATGTGAAATGTCCTTTTGAATTTCAATTGTACAAGAATTCTGCCCTGTTTCCACAAAAAATACATATTTTCTTGAACAATTTGTGAAGTATTTCTCAAACTATTGTACATTTTATCACATCGTAATAAGATATGATAACGGTACTTTGTGCCATAAAACTAAGTTCAAGTGAACTGTTGTCAATTTCATTATAGTTCAATCATTCTTTGAGAGGAGCGTAATCATGCGATTCAAATGGATAGTTTTTTCATCGTTGTTACTACTTACCACCATTTTAGCTGGCTGTGAGCCCTTGCTAGTATTAAATCCAAAAGGACCACAAGCTGAAACAACTGCATCCGTTATATGGATTTCTATTATTACTATGGCGTTCATTGTTATTATCGTCATAACATTATTAATCATCATGCTGGTCAAATATCGTGCAAGTAAGCAGCCAGATGATTATGAACCACCACATATAAAAGGAAATCCAATATTGGAAGCAATTATTGTAATTGTTCCAGTGTTAATTGTTACATTTTTATCAATAATGTCTGTTAAGTCCACTTATGAGGTAGAATCTGTTCCAGATGGGTATGAGGATCAAGATCCATTGATTATTTATGCTTCATCTTCTAACTGGAAATGGCATTTTAGTTATCCGGAACAGGATGTCGAGACAGTTAATTATGTCTTTTTCCCTACCAATCGTCCTGTTGAATTTCGTTTATACTCTTATGGGCCAATAACAAGCTTCTGGATACCTCAGCTTGCAGGTCAAAAGTATGCAATGGCTGATATGATAACTAAAATAAATCTCGTAGCAGAATCTCCAGGCGATTACATGGGAAGAAATGCAAATTTCAGTGGTAAAGGATTTGCTGAAAATATATTTACTGCTACTGCACTATCACCAGATGAATTTGATAAATGGGTGGGAGAGATTCATTCTACCGCAGAACCGCTTACGGAAGATGAATTCAATAAATTATTAGAACCTGGACATTTAGGAAAAATGACATTTACAGGAACTCATTTATCATTTGCGCCAGCTCCTGAAGGTGAAAATGCTGGTCATCATCACCATATGGAGTCAGATCAAGATCATAGTATGGAATCAGATCAGGATCATAGCGAGCATTCATCTCATTAAGACTATTCGTTCGCTATCCAATTAAGAAACTATAATTCTAAGAATCAATTATCTTAGAGAGGAGTAAAAAAGATGGAATTCTTTGAACGGTTTGCTATTCCAAATGCTAGTCCTTTAATCTATGCATCAATGGTAGCGATTGGTCTAACGGTTGTTGCCATCGTAATAGGACTTACCTATTTTAAAAAATGGGGTTATCTTTGGAAAGAATGGCTAACCACAGTTGATCATAAACGTATTGGAATTATGTATATCATATCTGCACTATTAATGTTATTCCGAGGTGGAGTAGATGCTGTCATGATGCGTCTACAGACAGCTGTACCGGATAATAGCTTTTTAGATGCACAGCACTATAATGAGGTATTTACTACACATGGAGTAGTCATGATCATGTTCATGGCGATGGCTTTTATCATTGGTATGATGAACTTTGTAGTACCACTTCAAATTGGAGCACGTGATGTAGCATTTCCTCGTTTAAATGCGATTAGTTTTTGGTTATATTTTACTGGGGCAATGCTCTTTAATATATCATTTGTTATCGGCGGATCACCTGATGCTGGCTGGACTAATTACTTCCCACTAGCTGGAACCGACTTTAGTGAAACTGTCGGGATTAATTATTATATGTGGGCACTTCAAATATCAGGTATTGGTACTTTGATGACTGGAATTAACTTCATTGTTACCATTATTAAGATGAGAGCACCTGGAATGAAATTAATGAAAATGCCAATGTTTACATGGGCATCCCTTATTACAAATGCTATTATTGTGTTTGCATTCCCAGTGCTTACAATCGCCTTATTAATGGGAACCTTTGACCGTCAATTTGGTACACATTTCTTCGCGTCTACCAATGGCGGAATGGATATGCTTTGGGCAAACCTTTTCTGGGTATGGGGACATCCTGAGGTATATATATTAATTTTACCTGCATTTGGTGTATATAGTGAGGTTATTAGTACCTTCTCTGGAAGAAATCTATATGGCTATAAATCTATGGTTGCATCGATGGTTCTTATATCATTTATGTCCTTCCTAGTATGGGTACACCACTTCTTTACCATGGGACATGGTGCACTTGTAAATGGAATTTTCTCTATTACAACCATGGCTATCGCAGTTCCAACTGGTATTAAAATATTTAACTGGTTACTGACCATGTGGAAAGGAAAAATTCGCTTTACCGTACCAATGCTCTACTCTGTTGGATTTATTCCTTTATTCACCATCGGTGGAGTAACAGGTGTAATGCTTGCAATTGCGAGTGCCGATTATCAATATCATAATACGATGTTTCTTGTAGCACATTTCCATAATGTTATTATTCCAGGTGTTGTATTTGCGATGCTTGCCGGCCTAACCTACTGGTGGCCAAAGATGTTTGGTTTTATGCTAAATGAACGTATTGGAAAATGGGGATTTTGGTTTTTAAGTATTGGTTTCTGTTTAGCCTTCTTCCCAATGTATATAACAGGATTAGACGGGCAAGCACGTCGTATGTACACGTACTCAGCAGAAACTGGTTTTGGACCACTTAATATGGTCTCCTTCATAGGAGCAGGATTAATGGCAATTGCCTTCATTCTAATTGTGTACAATGTGTATTACAGCTTCCGTCATTCGCCAAGAAATGTTGGGCAAGATCCATGGAATGCGCGTTCATTAGAGTGGGCAACTCCAAACCCAGTTCCCCATTATAACTTTGCTGTTGACCCAGTGGTTAATTCATCAGAGGCTTTCTGGGATGCAAAGAAAAATGGACATGTACTATTCCCAGAAAAAATCAAAAAGATTCATATGCCTAACAATAGCGGTTTACCAATTATTTTGGCAGGATTCTTCTTTATCTTTGGATTTTCATTCGTCTTCAGCATATGGGTTGGAGTCATTATTGCAGCTTTAGGAATTATCGGTTGCTTGGCATATCGATCCTTTGAAAAAGACCCGGGACACTATATTTCTCGAGAAGAAATACTAGAGACCGAAAAGAAATTAGGAGGTGCTTCTAATGAAATTTGATCATTCGCAGCCTCTTGAATATAGTACCCAGCAAAACCAAATGAATATATTAGGCTTCTGGATATTCTTGGGTGCTGAAATTATGTTATTTGGAACTCTATTCGCATCATATTTCACACTTAACAATGGTGTTGGATCTGGTCCATCTGGCTCTGAGGTATTTGAAATTACACCAGTGCTATTAGAAACAATCATATTGTTAACAAGTAGCTTTACCATTGGGCTAGCAACACACGCAATGCGAATTAATCATAAAAAAGCAACTTTAGCATTTTTAGCTATTACCCTACTTCTTGGATTATCCTTTCTAGGTGTAGAGGTCTATGAGTTTATCAATTATTATCACGAAGGACTAACCTTACAAACTAGTGCATTTTCAGCAATGTTATTGTTGACATTAGGTACCCATGGTGCACACGTTACCTTTGGTTTATTCTGGGGACTATTTATATTCCTTCAGATAAAAAAACAAGGATTCACAGTAGGCACTACAAATAAGTCCTTTATTTTCTCACTGTACTGGCATTTTCTAGATGTTGTTTGGATCTTTATATTCAGCTTCATCTATTTGAAAGGAATGATGTAGGATGAGAGAACTATTTCCTGCAAAACAGGTAATGGGATTTATTTTCTCCCTTGTTCTAACGGCTATTGCACTGAGCGTTTATTTTACAGATATGTCATTTCAAGTTGGTATGACAATATTGCTTATAACTGCTTTTATTCAAGCAGCATTACAGTTAGTATTTTTTATGCACGCTGGAGAGTCACAGGATAAAAATGCGATCTATACGGGTATCTATTATGGTATTGCCATTGCTTTAGTAACTGTTTTTGGTACACTCCTAACTTTAATATGGGGTTATATGTAAATAAGAGCTCTGTCATAAGACAGAGCTCTTATTTTATAAAAAAGTCTTTTGTTTATGCTTTTCCACCACTTCTTCTGTCGCTACCAAGAAGATTCCCATGATGAAAATAAACACTCCACCCATTGTTATCCCAATTCCTATCCCGATTAGAGCGCTTACATTATTAACAAACAAGCCATAAATAAATAATAAAAGACCAATGGTTATTAAAATACCACTAATAAAGCTTACTGCCCTCAAAATCTTTGATGGATTCATAGTAAACCATCCCCCTCTACATCTATATTATTCATTTGTTCACATTTTTGTCAAATTCTTTTTTCAATAACATTATATTAAGTTTTGTAGAAAACAGTTATAAAGTAGAGTTTTGAAAAAATTATTTATATTTTTTGAAACTTCCTATACAATAGAATCGTATAGTAGGTAATCGGAATTTCGAATCAATAGATAGGATGATGCAAATGACATTATTTGGGGTGGATATTCAGACGATTTACTTGGGTTCACTAATCATTTTTGGATGCCTTACTGTTTTATATCTTTTCTTCGGGGATATAATGGATGGGATTAGTGAAGGTATTCCATTTTTTAATCCAACTCTACTATTAGCCTTCATTGTTTTCTTATCCTCTTCTGGGTATGTTTTAGAGCTAGTTACACCAATGTCAAGTACAGCAATTCTCCTGATTTCTCTCGCTTTTGCTTTTATCATGAGTGCTTTACTCCATTTCTTCGTATTAATTCCACTATCATCAGCAGAGGAATCTATTGCCTTTACCGAAGAATCTTTAAAAGGGAGAGTTGGAAAGGTAATTATTTCCGTACCTATGGATGGATTTGGTGAAGTTGTTATCGATGGAAAGAGCGGGATGGTTACACGACCTGCAACGAGTTATGAAAACAAGCCAATTCCAGAAGGTACAGAGGTTTTAGTTCTAGAAATCAAGGATAGGGTATTATATGTCATTCCATATGATCTAGATTCCGAGATGTCTTTATCCTAATACGGTTATATAAGTCGTATTTAATTTTTTACAAGGGGGATTTTGAATGGATTTAGGTATTATTAGTGGCTTTACCATCCTCATCGCAATCGCTGTTTTTCTGGTCATTGCACTTATTGCAGTCTTTGTTAAGAAATACCGTACTGCTGGTCCGGATGAGGCATTAATTGTGACAGGAAGCTATTTAGGTAATGGTAAAACAGTACATACAGACGAATCAGGTAACAAGATCAAAATTATTCGTGGTGGCGGTACCTTCGTTCTGCCAGTATTCCAACAAGCCGAACCTTTAAGTCTACTATCTAGCAAACTAGATGTTACAACTCCTGAAGTATATACAGAACAAGGTGTACCAGTAATGGCTGATGGTACAGCTATCATTAAAATTGGTGGAACTGTAAATGAAATAGCTACTGCTGCAGAGCAATTCTTAGGTAAAACGAAAGAGGACCGTGAAAGTGAGGCAAAGGAAGTTCTTGAAGGTCATCTTCGTTCTATCCTCGGTTCTATGACAGTTGAAGAGATCTATAAAAATCGAGACAAGTTCTCACAAGAAGTGCAACGTGTCGCGTCCCAGGACTTAGCGAAAATGGGATTAAATATCGTTTCCTTTACAATTAAGGATGTTCGTGATAAGAACGGATACCTCGACTCTTTAGGAAAGCCGCGTATCGCACAAGTTAGACGTGACGCAGATATAGCTACAGCAGAAGCTGATAAAGAAACTCGAATCAAACAAGCAGAAGCTGATAAAGAAGCGAAGAAGGCTGAACTAGAGCGTGCTACTGAGGTTGCTGAAGCAGAGAAAGAAAACCAATTAAAAACTGCTGAATTTAGACGAGAGCAAGATATTGCCAAGGCTCGAGCAGACCAAGCATATGATTTAGAAACCGCACGCGCTAAACAAGAAGTAACTGAACAAGAGATGCAAATTAAGATTATTGAACGTCAAAAGCAAATCGAACTTGAAGAAAAAGAAATCTTACGTCGTGAAAAGCAATATGACTCAGAGGTTAAAAAGAAAGCCGATGCAGACCGATATGCAGTTGAGCAAGCTGCGATTGCTGATAAAGCAAAACAAATAGCATCCGCTGATGCAAATCAATATCGAATTGAGTCTGAGGCAAAAGCTCAAGCTGAGAAGATTCGTGTCGACGGTTTGGCGAAAGCAGAAGCACAACGTGCACAGGGTGAATCGGAAGCTGAAATCATTCGTCTGAAGGGTCTTGCGGAAGCTGAGGCTAAGCGTAAAATTGCTGAAGCATTTGAACAATATGGTCAGGCAGCAGTTCTAGATATGGTTGTCCGTATGCTTCCACAGTATGCGAAAGAAATTGCTAGTCCATTAGGAAATATCGATAAAATTACAGTTGTGGATACAGGCGGTAACGGAAAAGATGGAGGTGCAAATAAAGTCACTAGTTATGCTACTGACTTAATGGCATCTCTACAGGAAACCTTAAAAGCCTCCTCAGGAATTGATGTCAAAGAGCTTTTAGAAGGATTAGTTGGTAATAATAAATTACAAGTAGCTGATCGCGACGGTCTGTCCTTTGAACTTAAAGAAACAAAACCAGTTCAGGATGAAACACCTAAAGTAATAGTAGAAGAAGAAATAACGAAATAATAAAGAAAGGCAAAGGAACAACGAGATGTTCGTTCCTTTGCCTTTCTCTATTGTTTTTTTATTCTTCGACCACATCCACATCCAGATTTTTTCAACCTTTTTTGTTGTGGTTTTGATGTGGAGGTATGATTAGTTTCCTTGACTTCTTTGTTCATATGCAACCTCCTTTATAAATCCGGATTAATCTATCAATCGCTGTAAAATTGCCTCACAGATTCCAGCTGCACCAGCAACAGCTAAAAGAACAATTAATACTTCCCCACCAACTGGCCAAAGTAAATAGACGACAATTAAAATTGCTGTACACCATATTCCTGTACACCAATAGCAGCTCAATAGCTCACCTATCCAATGTCGTAATCCCTTCCCCTTTATTTCAATAAAGGTTATTACATCACCATTCGAGTCCACTTCTTCAACTTCTTTATGAAAAGGCTGCCGTATAAATCGTGTTATCTTATCATAAACAATCAGCCTAGTTAATCGAAAGGAAGCAAATACTAATAAGATAAAATCAAACCAACCGTTGATCATTCAGGTCATCCTTATTATTTAATCTATTTGGATTCATAAAATAGTATATTTTTATTCCAATCGTAATGTCACTGTAAAATGCCTATGTCTATAGAAATTCTCTATAACTACTAAATTATTTCTAAATTTAGGGCGGCTATTTGGTCGGATTCTGGATGAAATGACACAGTTCCTCTCACACTATAATCTCCTTCATTTGTTTGGACAAAGAAGTTATAGTTTTCAGTTACGAATGAAGATGTGTCTTCCGTTTTTCCGAGAAAATCATATCCCCTTACATTGGCTTGTGAAAAAGCAGTTTGAACAATTTCCTGTAGGTATTCACCCTTTCTTCCTTCTTCTTCATCTCGAACCGGTTCAATTTCGATATGAAGAATTCCCTGATTTGGATTTGCACCTAACGCTTCAAATGCTCTTCGATGTAAATTTATTCGATTATTTGGAAAGCCATGTACAGTATCGACAACAGTAGCATTAATTGCTTTACCGGTTTCCGGATTTCGCACTCGAATCCTTTGACCACATGTATAAGGTGAATTATTCCCGACAGCAACAGTCATATGATTATTCGTTGACCAAGATAATCCACATTTAGTACTCTCTCCCCCCATTGTCCACGTCGCCTCACCACTGATTCGCTGAATCTCGTCTGTAGGTATTGGCTCTGGCACTCGATAGGCTGGGACTGGATAAGGATAGTACCCATAGTAATAATTTGGTTGCTGATAATACATTTCATATCCCCCTTGATGTTAACATTGTTTATTTTGTTTGGAGTTATGTGAAAAAGGACATTTATCGCCCTACCATACAAACATATGTCAAAATAAGGTTGACCTGTTACAACCATTTCACGTATAGAAAATTTACCTCATCAAAAACTAAAGAAAACGAAAAGGATGTTTTGCGATGCGCGAATATACACTATTCGTAAAAGAGGCTACTAAGGAACCAAATATTTATAGAATGGAAGAGATTTTAAATCAACTTACAGGGGTTGAGAGGGTATTAGTAGATACCAATGATGGTGAGGTCAAAATAGAGTATGATGAAAAATTACTTTCGGAGGATACTATTGTAATGACACTAATAGAGAATAATTTTACAATTCTTCCATAACAGAAGAGCAGTATAGCATAAATTACATCTAAAACAGACATGCACATCATTCATTTTAATTTCTCCTACAATAAAACACTCTGGGAAATTTTTAAACCCTTTAATATTGTACCGAAAATCAACTTTCCGGTAATTTTACCAGCGAAAACTTGCTCCCTTATCGCTTCAGAAACAAAGGTTAATTTACATTCATTATCTCTTCACAATAAGTTACTATGGATTATCTCTTGATATAAAACTTAGTGCCAGCGCAGGTATACTTGCTTTGGTTACCGTTTTTCTATGGATGAGTTGATTTTTGGGAAGCAATATGCACTTTGATTACCGTTTTTTATGGATGAGCTGATTTTTGGGAAGCAATATGTACTTTGGTTACCATTTCTCATGGATGAACTGGTTTTTGGGGCGCATTATGTGCTTTGGTTACCGTTTTCTATGGATGAGCTGATTTTTGGGAAGCAATATGTGCTTTGGTTACCGTTTTTCTTGGCTGGACTGATTTTCGGGAAGCAATATGTGCTTTGGTTACCGTTTTTCTTGGCTGAGCTGATATTTGGGAAGCAATATGTACTTTGGTTACCGTTTCTCATGATTGTAATGATTTTTGGGTGGAAATCCTGGCTTTTGGATACCGTTTCTAATGACCTCGCCCAATCTTCGGTAGGTAAATCTTCACATTACCTACCATTCCCAGATCTGTCAGATATTTGGCAAGCAATGCTCCCTGAATTACTTCTGACTAAACGCCACCATATTGATTGTTTATCTTAATAGCGAAATGTAGAAGATGGTTTCAATGAAAATAAATAGAGATACTTTTTAGAATGGAAAAGACATTACTGGGAAATGTAATATCAAGATATTTTTTTGAAAGGGGCATCTCGGATTGAAATATGTACCTTCCTTCATCATAAAAATTTTATTCACCACCGTCGCACTTTGGTTCATTCTAGGTATGTTTTACGGTGTCTCATTAGGTGATATATTACTTATTAGCTTTATCCTCAGTACTGTAGCATATCTCGGGGATGCTTTCATATTACCTAACGTGTCTAACTTTTGGGCAACAATTGGTGATTTTGGATTAGCATTTGTTGGAATTTATCTCCTTGGACTAATATTTATCGACAGAAACATTCAACTTGCAGACGCTTCCTTACTATCTGGAATCGTTATTGCTGGTTGTGAGATATTCTTTCATCGCTACATGAAAAGGAATGTGATAGAGGATGAAGAAAACCAAGAAATATCTAGATCAATAACTATTCCCCAACACAAGCTTCAGCCGGAAATAAGTAAAGAACTAGATGAGGAAGAATAAAAAAGCTAAAAAGTGGTATTCAGCTTCATTTGCTGTATACCACTTTTAACTTTTTCTACCGTATATCAATTATTGTTTTAACTCTTTTAAGATGCTCTCAATTTGCGTCATTAGTTCAGCAGCTTTCGTCCATTCACCTTTGGAAAGAGCATCTTGGTATTGATCAAATAAGTCTGATACCTCAAGAAGTATTCCTTCCGCTTCTTTAATAGGTTCATCCTCTTTGTCATTTTCATTTGGTTTGGTTTGACCCTTCTCTTCAGTTCTACTGTTTTCAGGATCAACAATTTGAAGAATTCTCTCCATCGCTTTCGTGAAATTCTCTTCCATTACTATATAGTCACCATAAGCTACAACTACTTGTTTTACTTCTGGAAGTGATGTTTCATTAGATGATTCTATATAGATTGGCTCTACATACAGCATTGTGTCCTCAATTGGAATAGCTAAAAGGTTTCCACGAATAACCTCTGAACCTCCTTGAGACCATAGGTTCAATTGCTGGGAGATGACACTGTCTTGATTAATTCGATTCTCGATTTGCTGCGGTCCATAGACATTCTTTTGCTTAGGGAATCGATAAACAAGCATCTCTCCGTAGTGCTCCCCATCATTACGGACTCCCATCCAAGCAATCATATTCTGCCTAGTTTTTGGTGTGAATGGTTGTATCATGATGAATTCCTCTTCTTCATAATCTGGAAGCTTCATCGTCACAAAGTAAGGCTCCATTTCAACATCTTTATTATAATATTTTTCTGTTGGGAAATGCCAAACATCCTCGCGATTATAGAACACCTCTAAATTAGACATATGATAGGTTCCGTACTTCGATGCTTGTATTTTAAATAAATGCTCTGGATAACGGAAATGTGCCTGTACATCCTTAGGAATATCTACTGTAAATAATTCTGGAAACATATTTTGATAGGTTTGTAGTAATGGATCACTCGGATCTACCACATAAAAGTTCACTTCTCCTGTATATGCATCAATTACTACCTTTACAGAATTTCGAATATAGTTTTTACCATTTTTATACGGCTCAGCATATGGATAATGTTCTTCCGTTAGGTAAGCATCCATTATCCAAGCCAGACTCCCATCATCTCTTACAAAGATATACGGATCACTATCGTAAGTGAAAAATGGTGCAATTCGCTCTACACGTTCAACAATATTACGTGTTTGAAGTAGCAAGCTATCCTCCGTAATCTGGTCAGAGACTAACATACGGAAATTCCCTGTATTAATAGCAAAAAGCAAGCGATTTAGTCCTGTCATAGGAATACCATTATCTGCTTCAAAGCGTGACGTTGCATTATCTCCGCCCTGTGGATAATCAAATTCATCCTTCTTACTTTTTACAATAACTTCATCATAGGATTCCTCACCAAAATATATCTGTGGTCTAGTAATCTCCATCACCCCTTGTGGTGGAAGATTATTTAGCATATATTTTGGCTGTCCCTGTGGGGTCACCTCATTTACATGACTCATCACGACTCCATAGCCATGGGTATAGCGTAAATTCTGGTTTTCCCATGTTTTTGCTTGATCAGACAAGTCTTCTGTTCGCAATTCCCTTGCACTAATAAAAACCTGTTCATACTTTCCATCTACCCAATAACGATCCATATCCACATCATTAAAGGAATAATAAGGACGTATTGTTTGTGTTTGATCATAGACATCCTCTAAAGGACGAACATCATTAATACGAACATTTTCAATTGTCTTTTGGTTACGTTCAACCATTTCAACATTTAGGCTATCATTAGCTGGATGCTCTTGCTCTTTAATGTTAGCTAATTTATAGGCAGCCTTCGTATATTCTAAATTATGAGCTAAATACGGCTCTTCTTTGGAAAATTCATTAGGAGAAACGATAAAGCTTTGTACCACAACACTTGCAAGCTGTCCAGCCACTACTAGTACCAAATATACACCGATTGGGAGTATCATGGAAAAAATCTTGCCGCGATTCATCGCAATAATCATCCAGACAGTTCCTATTACTGCTACACCAGCTAATATATAGGAAGTCGGAATGTTAATCAGTTTATCTGTATAGCTTAGTCCGTAAACCGCACTTTCTTGAAACAAATTAACCTTATTCGTAAGCAATGTTTCGTACGGAGCCAGCATATGCAAACCAGCCAAAAATAATCCTACAAACCCTAACGTAATCCCCATATGAATTTGGGCTTTTTTACTTTTTCGATACATACCAAATACAGAGTAGCAGCCTGCCTCAATTAAAAAGAATATAACAGCTAACCCTAGCAACAAATTGAACATTATTTTTAATAAAGGCAGTGTAAACATATAAAAGGATATGTCCATGCCAAAATACGGATCCTCCACGCCAAAGGAAGCTTGATTCATAAATTTTAATAAAGGCTCCCAGCCAATTTCTTGTACTAAGATACTTCCTATTAATCCAATGACAGCAGCTAATACTAGAATAATTGCATTACCTGTTTTTTTATGAATCATCATTGGTGGGAGCTTCTCATGTCCTAAATGACCAATGTATGCACTTCTAATCCAGAAAAAAGTAACGGCAGAAAGGATCATAAATACAATAAATCCTAAACCTGCAAGTAATACTTTGCTGCCAAGAACGGTTGTAAATACATTACGAAATCCTAATGAGTCCATCCATATGAGATCAGTAAAGAAATCAACCGATAAGAACCCTACAATCAATAACAAAACGATTACTAATAGTGTTATCGATTTTCCTTTCGATAACTTTTTTCGTTCTTTAGCAGATTTATTTTTAAATACTGTAAAATCCAATGCTGTTCCCCCTATTATTTCAATTATGTTTAAGCAATAATCTAACAAGTAATACGTACTAAAGTCATAATAGTTTCAAGTTTTTCAACTAGAAAAATTCATATAATCCGTCTGCAAAATAGTGGTATTCCTTATCATCAATAATTCGCCCACCATAACCGGCAAAAAATATGTCTCGATCCGCTTCTTTTTCGAATGCCTGTGGTATTTTCCTAATCGCAAGTGCCACATCATAACGAGGATCTCCATTTGCTCCACCACTCCAATCGATAATCTTCACGATTACACTATTATGAACCATTACATTGTCTATCGTAAAGTCACCGTGAATAAGTGTTTGCTGGTAATCTTTTGGACGTTTATGGTGAAGCTCTTGAAGTAATTTTTCAGAGCCATCAACCTCATAATTCTTTAAATTAAAGGCTGCATCTTCCAACATATTATCCAGCCACAATTTATCAGTGCTTAGTTTAGGTGGGCACGGGGTGTCATGTAATTTACGAAGGATCTGTCCAAATTGAAAAATTAATTCCTGTCTCTGTTTTTCGTTTCTGCAATCTTGAAGTGCTTCCCGCAAAGTTACTCCAGGGATATACTCCATCAAAATCCAGCCCTCATCTTCTTTTAAACGGGAGATAGTCATATAGATTTTTGGGGTAAGATCCGTATGTTTTGAAAGAATTTCCAATACGTCACTTTCCCTCATTAACCAAGCTTTAAATTGTTCATTCTTAGAACGTTTTAAGACGAAGCTTTTTTCTTTATTCGTTAAAACAACAACATCAGAAGTACAGCCCTGTTCTGGAAAATCAAATGCTATTATTTCACCAATAAATTCTAATATCTCCTGCGGTATTTCATTTCTCTCAATTGGAGCCACTTATCTCTCTCCTCCCATACGTTTTCATATTACTATATTATCACAGAACTATTCTTAAGCACTTTCATTATGACGTAATCAGTGATAGGATTATGCTAAGCTAAAGTGAAAGGAATAAGATGATGGATTTAACACTAACCCCACTACCCCAAAGTTTTTATGAAGGACCTACACTTGAATTAGCTAAAAGATTATTGGGGTGTATATTAGTGAAAGAAACCGACGAAGGAATTTCCGGAGGTGTGATTGTCGAAACAGAAGCGTACCTAGGCTCGGTTGATCAAGCAGCACATAGTTTTCAAAATCGAAGAACAAAACGTACCGAGATTATGTTTCAAGAACCAGGGCATGTCTACACCTACCAGATGCATACACATACATTGGTCAACGTTGTATCTGGTCCAATAGGGATACCGGAAGCAATTCTTATTCGAGCTATTGAGCCTTCTATTGGGATTGATTTAATGCTTACAAGGCGCCCAGTAAAAAGCCTTCAAAATTTAACAAGTGGGCCAGGTAAGCTAACTAAGGCACTACATATATCAATGGATGATTATGGAAAGACCTTTTATAATTCTTCACTATTTATAGCAAAAGGAAAAAAGCCACTACATATTGAACAAGGCAAACGTATTGGAATTGATAACTCTGGTGAAGCAAGAGATTATCCCTACCGATTTTTGATTTCTGGAAATCCTTTTGTATCAAGGTAAACGCCTCACCGGTAGCAAAATTTGTACAATCTCTTGTCAGTAAAAAAAGCCCTATCATTTATAAAGTCGATTGGAGGTTATATGATGCTAACGCATTTTAATGAAGAAGGTCGAGCAAAGATGGTGGATATTACGGAAAAGAAAGTAAGCACTAGAGTAGCGAAAGCAAGAACTAGTATATTTATGGGAACTAAAGTATATGAAGCAATTAAACTACAAAACATAAAAAAAGGTGATGTTCTGTCTGTAGCTCAGGTTGCCGGTATTATGGCAGCAAAACAGACGGCATCATTAATACCCATGTGCCATCCGATTCCAATAAGCGGGGTAAATATATCCTTTGAATGGGAGAGCTCAGACAAAGATAATATGGAACTCATTATATTAACAGAGGTAAAAACAGTCAGTAGCACCGGAGTCGAAATGGAAGCATTAACGGCAGCTTCCGTAGCAGCCTTAACAGTTTATGATATGTGTAAAGCCATTGATAAAAGCATGACTATAGGATCTACATTCCTGCTTGAGAAAAGTGGAGGGAAAAGTGGCGATTTCAAACGAAAATAAACGATATAGATCTTATAATAAATATGGTCTATTTGAGTCTAACTAATAGACCATTCCTTTTTCGTATCTTTATCCTAAGTCTACCAAATAGCAACTGCACCACCTAAACAGAAGTAATAACTTTATCATTCAAATGATTGTAATTTCTTCCCTGCTTTTTGGTAGACTAAAGCCTTTCTAGTAAATCAAAGCCTAACAAGAAAGCTATAATTGGTAGTATGTGAGCCTCTTCTATTACTCTACCTTATCCTTTCTCAGTTCTTTTACTGCGTGCCCAAGCTCCGGGATAATTAATTTTTCCATTGCTAATTTTACTGCTTTCGTAGAACCGGGTGTCGAGAAAACAATGCGATTGTTGATAACTCCTGCAATAGCACGGGATAGCATACTTGCTGAGCCTATATCTAGGTTGTAGCTAAGCATGCGAAATAGTTCACCAAATCCAGGGATTTCCTTTGAAAAAAGTGGTTGAATTGCCTCAATGGTTACATCTCGATTGGAAATACCTGTACCGCCGTTCATGATAACTGCCTCTACATTATTATTTGTTGTTGCAGATTTCAATAGTTGCTGTATTACCTCTTTTTCATCCTTTATAATCGTGTACTGCATTACTTGATGTCCGTTTTCCTCAAGCAAATCGATAATTTTCCTTCCACTCGCGTCGGTTTCCTTCGTTCTTGTATCACTGATTGTAATCACTGCACATTGTACGGCTTTTATTTCATGCTGTCGATGTCTACTGAGCATGTCCCAATCCTCCTCCCTTCTCTGTTATTCAAGATAGCAATTATACTCTTCTAAACTATTTATATTTGTGAATAGTAAATCATCCTTCATCTCTACATAGGAAACCGTACATTTATCGAAAAGCTGCTTTATGGATAATTCCTTTCCTAGAAGTTGTTCCTTAATTTTATCCTTCATCGTTCCTCGGAAAATAGATAGTAGTGGCTGCAGCCTATCACCAGCAATTGGAACAATGACATCAGGATTATTACTACGATAAGGAAGAAGCAAGGAAAAAATTCTCTTTTCAATAAAAGGTACATCAACCGGAGCAATTAAATACCATTCTGCCTCAACCTTTTCCATTGCTGTATATATCCCAGCAAGTGGTCCGAGTCCTGCAAAATCCTGATGATCTGTTGTCAATTCTACAGAAAGCTTTTCATTCCGAAACTGTTTAAATAGACTTTCATTTGTTACTAAAACTATCGATTCGACAAGCTCATCCATGGCTTGGATAGAATAGAAATAGAATGGAATTCCATTTCTTTCAGCAAATGCCTTAGGGGATCCAAATCTTCTCGATTGTCCTCCTGCTAATACGATACCAACCATCTCTTTTTTCATTAAATTTTCCCCTTCATATTCCTCATAAAGAGCCATTCAACAAGCTCACTTTTATTCTGAAATACTGGATATTCCACCGGTAGCTTTAAATGGAAAGGTGCGTAAATTGCGATAATATTGGTTAATCCAGCCAAAATAGATAGGTCTGATTCATTCCTAACCATTACAATTTTTGGATCATGCCACTGTTTATAGCCCTCTACCACTAACAGCTCTATTCCTAGCTGTTTATAAATAAGTAATAAAATCTCTTTATCCCATTTTGTATGATGTGATAATTGAAATATATGCTCTCCTACAACTCCTGCAATGGTAGCACCGGAAGAACGGTGCTGTTCACTGTCTGTATTTTCGAACCCTATTGGTACTCCACCATGACCATGATGCTTCAAGGCACCAACCATTATATTTCTTTGACCAAAATAAGAGATGATAGCATTTGATAGACTTGTTTTCCCACTATTTTTATACCCAACAATCTGCAATACGTTCATCTTATCCACCACTTACCGGTGGAATAAAGGCAACGACATCACCAGATTTCACCCTATCTGTTGGCAATGCATATTCCTCATTTACAGCGGTCATAACACGATCAATTTGTGGCAAACTGTATTCTCTTTTCATCCAATCCTTTAATTCTGATACACTCATGTCATTTACTTCAACCTCAATCCGTTCCCTGCCAGTAGCCTCTTGAAGCTCAGCAAATAATAATACAGTAATCATACTCTTACTATCCCCTCTCTATATTCGGCGAACCATTTGGATAAGAAATCTTCTCTAATTGATCCCCAATCCATGTTTCCCCATCCTCCCAGTGCTCTTTTTTCCATATAGGAACAATCTGTTTAATTCTCTCAATCGCGTATTCATTAGCTTCATATGCTGCTTTTCGATGTGGTGATGAGACTGCAATAGCAACAGCAATATCTGAAATATGTAAATGGCCGATACGATGCGTAATAGCAATCTTCGTATCTTTCCATTTCCCTTCGACTTCTTCACCTATTTGTGCCAGCATTTTAACGGCCATCGGCTTATAAGCCTGGTATTCTAAATAAATTGTTTTTCTACCATTTGTCCATTCCCGAACCGTACCTAGAAAGGTGGTAATCGCCCCAGCCTCTCTCCGTGTAACCTTTTCAATTACCTCTTCCATTTGAATTGGGTCTTCCACTATTTCAAATAGCTTTTTATCCATGGTTTATTCTCCCTCTTACTTTCAATCCTTTACTCGCAAAATCATCATAGGTGGTCCCTTCCTGATCCTCCAATAAGAGGACTACAACCTCCATCCCTTTTTCATAACCCCTAGTTCCACCTGGCAATTGAATGAAGATATCTGCTTGCCCCAAGGAAGTCACCACATTAGACTTATCCAGTCCTACAGGATTAGCTACTAATTTGCCATATTCAAAGGTGAGGTGTCCGCGAACAAAACGATCAAAAGGATTTGGCTTTTTAAAATCTGTCCCTAATATTGCATACTCCTTTTTTAAAAATGGTTTTTTATTATGTAAAAATGCTCTTATCATTGGTCTTGTGAAAAGCTCAAAGCCAACATAGCATGCTGAGGGATTGCCAGATAAGCCAAAAAGAAGTTTCCCGCCTAGTTCAGCTACTGTTGTTACACTACCTGGACGCATTGCTATTTTATTAAATAACACATTTGCACCCAATTTATCATAAATTGCTGGCAGATAGTCATAATCACCAACAGAAACTCCGCCCGTTGTAATTAAAATATCAACCTTTTCAAGTGCTTCATGAACCTGCTGATAACAAATATCAAAATCATCACTAAACTGTCCTAAATAGTATGGGATCCCTCCAGCCCGTTTAATTTGAGCTAACACCATAT
This sequence comes from Ornithinibacillus bavariensis, assembly GCF_050433565.1. Classification (NCBI taxonomy): domain Bacteria; kingdom Bacillati; phylum Bacillota; class Bacilli; order Caryophanales; family Bacillaceae; genus Ornithinibacillus; species Ornithinibacillus bavariensis. The sequence continues at coordinate 538,783 of NZ_JBNPWZ010000002.1, read as the reverse complement.
AGGCGTTGCTATTACGGATTTTTCCTGGTTCAAGCTCAGCATCCACTTCTAATAGCTCACTACCTGTAGCAATAATACCGATCACAGGACTATTACTGACTGGAACCTTCCTATAACCAAATGTTGCTAGTAACGCAATAATCCCTGGATTAATATACGTTCCTTTCTTCGCTAACACGGTACCTTTTTTTGTATCCTCTCCTGTGAAGGAAATATTCTCACCAGGCTTCAGACTTCTTTTTAAATCAAACATTGCCTTTCCATCCGCTTCGTATTCATTTGCTAGCTCTAGCATAACTACGGCATCACAATTATCTGGAATCTGTGCACCTGTCATAATACGTACAGCCTGTTGATTTCCTATAGGTCCTTCAAAGACACTTCCCGCACCAATCTCACCAATGACTTCAAAGCTTATTGGATTCTCCCTTGAAGCCTGTACAGTATCCTTAGATCGAACAGCAAAGCCATCATATGGCGAGCGGTCAAAAAAAGGCACATCATGGTCAGCTATTAAATCTTCTCCAAGAAAATGCCCATAGGAATCTTCAATGTCTATGAATTGAGTACTGCCAGTTCTTTTAAAGCGCATGACACGCTCAATTGCTTCAATCACTTTAATTGGCCTTCTTCTTTCTACCAATCTTATTCCCCCTTTACCCTACCAATTGATAGTAAATATTCCTCGCTACGTCTGTAGAATCAGTACCGTGAATTAGAAATCTTCCATCTTGAAAAATAACGACACGATATCCTTGATAAGTTAGGGAAAGTAAAAATTCATTCTGCTTTACAGCACTTATCTTTCTAAGCCTATTGGCTAATTCATCGAGGTATATCTTTCTTTTTGCCCGTACTTGCACCGTATTTCTTCCACATAGCACTTCCATCTTAGTCTGAGTTTCATAGTTTAAGCTTGGATAGCTTGGATACTCTCCGCAAGTAGGACAAGAGCCCCTTTTCGCACGTTTTATATCAATAGAATGATAGAGATTATTCCATAAATCAAAGGTTACTAGATTAGATCGTAAAGCAGAGTAATCCTCTACTAATAATTTAAGTGCTTCTGCCTGCTGATGGGCAACAACCATTTGAACAGCAGGAGCAATTATTCCAACTGAATCACAGGTTGCACCGGAAATTGGAGTCGCATCTAATAAACAACGCAAACATGGGGTTTCTCCAGGTAATATTGTAAAACTCATTCCCGTGCTACCTACACAAGAACCAACAATCCATGGAACCTGATATTGGTGAATTAAGTCATTCATTAGAAATCGAATATCAAAGTTATCTGTAGCATCAATCACTAAATCTACGTCTTGTAATAGTGGAGGTAAGTTGGCAGCTGTTGCATCCATGACATGTGCACGGATATCGACCGTAGAATTGATTTGTTGTAAATGCTTCTTTGCTGCAACAGCCTTTGGTAACTCATTGATACAATCTTCTTCTGTGAAGAGCTGTTGTCTTTGTAAATTACTTTCCTCCACATAATCCCGGTCAATAACCGTTAACTTACCGATACCCCCTCGAACAAGGGATTCAGAATTAGCAGTTCCAAGCGCACCACAACCAAGGACTAAAACATGTTTTCCCCCTATTTTTTCCTGCCCCTTCTCCCCCACATACGTATATAAAATTTGTCGTGAATAACGATTCTTCATTTTCTTCCCTCTATCCTTAAAAAACTAACCACCAATATAAGACATTTCAATCCGATCTTTGTTTTTTACTGTTGCTTCCGTGCGTTCATCGGAGTAACGGTCTCCACGACTATTCCATATGTCGATAATATTTTCCTCTATTTCCTTATCAGTCTTTCCTGACCGTAGAAGCTCTCGAAAATCAAATCCCTTTGCTGCAAATAGGCATGTATAAAGCTTTCCATCTGCGGCAATTCTTGCTCTTGTACAGGTTGAACAAAATGATTCTGATACAGATGTAATAAACCCAACCTCGGTACTAGTTCCTACATAACGATATCGCTTCGCTACTTCTCCGAGATATGCTGGGTCAATTGCTTCTAATTCAAAATGCTGGTTTAACAAATGGTAAATCTCTTTTTTAGCTATAACCTTACTAAAATCCCAACCATTTGTTTTCCCAACATCCATAAACTCTATAAAACGTAATGTTATTTCCTTTTCCTTAAAAAAACGAGCCATTGGAATAATTTCAGGCTCATTCATACCTTTTTTCACAACCATATTAACTTTTACCTTTAGTCCAACCTCCATTGCCTTATCTATCCCTCTTAAGACGTGTTCCGTACGAATACCACTATCATTAATCCTCTGAAATAATTCATTGTCTAGCGCATCTAAACTAACATTAATTCGCTTTAAGCCAGCAGCCTTCAAATCTATAGCCATTTTTTCTAATAGAGTTGCATTCGTTGTAAGTCCGATATCTTCTAGGCCATCTATAGCCGATAATCTAGCTATTAAATCTGGTAAATTCCTTCTTAAAAGTGGTTCTCCACCAGTTAAACGAATTTTTTTAACGCCTAATCTAACAAACAATTTTGCCAGTCTCTCAATCTCTTCAAATGTTAGCAAATCGCTTTTAGGTAAAAAAGGATAGTCTTTTCCAAAAATTTCCTTTGGCATACAATATGTACAGCGAAAGTTACAGCGATCTGTAACTGAAATTCGTAAATCCTGTAAGGGACGACCAAACTTATCCGTGATTTTCATGACTGAACCGCCCTTCTAAAACTTTCTTTTAATCGATGGCACAGAGCTGTATACCATTACTGAATACAGCTCTATGTATTAATAATTTATTTTCAAGACTTGATTCCTGCTTCTCGTATTCGATTTGGATGTGTATAGACATTCATTTTATTTTCTCTAGCAAATCCGATTGCTGTTATTCCTAAATCATTTGCCAGGCTTAACGCCAAATCTGTTGGAGCCGATTTAGAAAGTAAGATTCCTACACCTATTTTCGATATTTTTAATAAAACCTCTGAAGAAATTCGACCACTAAAAACAATTAACTTATCCTTTAAGGGGATTTTTTGTTGTAAAATAGTGCCATACACCTTATCCAATGCATTATGCCGACCAATATCACTTCTTACCTCTAACAATCCTTCAGAAGTTGCAAGTGCTGCATTATGCACACCACCTGTCCTTCTAAATTGATCAGAGCGAATCAATAATTCTTTCATTAGATTATAGCACTGTTCTGCAGATATCGTTATTTTGCTTGTTATTGTTTTAGCAGTTTTTACATCACTCTTAAAATAAAATTGTCTACTTTTCCCACAACAGGATCCGATAAATCGTTTGGAATGCTCCGCTAATGATACGTCAACTTCACGATAAAGCTCTACATAAGCAAATCCTCGTTCAGCATCCAATTTTAGATCTTTTATTTCTTCATATAACCGTACAATTCCCTCTGAGGCAAGAAAGCCTATAACTAATTCCTCTAAATGGTTTGGTGAACAAACCATGGTTGCAAACTCTTCACCATTCAAGAAAATGGTGAGAGGAAACTCACGAACTATTTCCTCTGCAACCGGAACCGGCTCATTTCCGTTAAATCGAATAAATTCCCACTTATCCTGTTTTCCATCACCCATTACGCTCATCCTTTAATGTGGCTCCAATTCAAGCTCTTCTACTCGCTTTTCTACATATTTCGTATCCTTGTGGGCATAATACGTTTCTGCCTTTTCAACAATTACTGCAGTATTATATTCGGGGATTCCCGCATAGTCCTCGTATACACCCTTAGGTATTAATGAATTTCCTTCTGGCCAATGGACCTCAAGATTCCCAGGTTTCACAGGCTCAAATTTCGCTCTACCTGTAAACGTACCATATTGGTTAAAAACGACGATGGCATCTCCTTCTTTAATGCCTAAACCATTACCATCATCTTCATTGAGAAGCACATCATAACGATCTGCAGCATTAAACGGATCCTTTTCTCCATATATCATTGAATTGAACTGCTTTCCACGTCTAGTCGTGACATAGAAATGTCCTTCAGGTTTCCGCAGCTCTGGTATTTCTACAGTAATGAGATTTCCTTTTCCATCTGGTGTCGGACAAATTCCATCCTCACAAAGCCACGCCCCACCCCATTGGAACAAATCTCCTCTATTTTTCAAGTGTTGTATACCATCATAATTAGGTGCTGCTTTCGCAATTTCTTCACGAATCTCATGAGTATCCTTGAAATCGATTAATTCCTTTTCTTCAGGCTTAACTCTTTTCGCTAAATCTACATATATTTCCCATTCTGATCTTGCCTCTTCAATTCTCGGACCTTTAATTTCAGGTGAAAAATAAACCATCCTCTCTGTAGAGGTTGACGTACCACCACCAGGCTGCTCATAACGAGTCATTGCCGGAAGAATGATAACAGCTTGCTTTGCATCTAATAGTGTTGAAGTATTTAGTATAATATCTTGATGTACCCGAATATCGATATTTTCTAGACTTTCTTTTACAAAATCCGGATCTGGCATTGTTTCTAGGAAATTACCACCAGACATATAATAGAGTTTAAGTTTTCGTTCATGTTCATCCGGAAGAAGTGCGTTCTCTAAAGATACTCCAACGATATCCCCTTGCCATTCAGGTATTTTAAAGCCCCATATTTCTTCCACGCGCTCTCGACTTTTTTTATCAAGGCCACCGCCTGGTAGTGAAAACGGATCTGCTCCCATCTCTCCTGAGCCTTGAACCCCTGAATGTCCACGAATCGGCATTAAGCCACAATGTTCTCTACCAAGAAAGCCTCTAAGTAAAGCAAGATTTGCTACTTGTGATATATTATCCGTTCCAAAGCGATGCTGTGTTAATCCCATTGACCATACAAAAACTGCAGATTTTGAATTTGCTAGCAGATCTGCTAATTCTCGCATTCGAGCCTTTGTGATCCCTGAAGACTTTTCCAGTTGCTCCCATTCATATGCCATGACCTTTCCCTTTAATTCCTCTATTCCATTAACATGCTCACGGATAAATTCATGATTGAGTGCAGAACCTGGGATATTTTCTTCCATTTCAAACCAATGCTTCATTACCCCATGCATAAAGGCTATGTCTCCACCAATATTAACTTGATAAAAATCATCAGCAATCTTCGTGCCAAATAAAGCAGATTCTGCTATGGACGGAATCCAATACTTATCCATAGCTGGTTCATGATACGGATTAATAACGATTATTTTGGTTCCTTTTCGTTTAGCAGCATACATGTATTTCGTAGATACAGGCTGATTGTTAGCAGCTACCGAACCCCAAAAAACAAGTACATCTGTGCCAATCCAATCCTTATAGTTACAAGTAGATGCACCAACACCAATCGAACGACTTAAAGCCGTTTTAGAAGGAGAGTGACAAATACGTGATGCATTATCAATATTATTCACACCAAGAAATCGAGATACCTTTGCTAATGTGTAATACACTTCATTTGTGATACCACGAGACGTAGTATAAAAGGCAGCTTGCTTTGGTTGAATCATTTTCATTTTATCTGCTATAGTATTCAATGCTTCATCCCAAGAAATTCGCGTAAATTTACGGTCCCCCGGTTTACGTAATAACGGATATGGTATTCTACCAAGTTTGCGTAATTCTGTACTATCCAATTTTCGAAGTTCATCTATATCTGAGAATAGTATGCTATCTTTGATTGGCCCCATCGTATTAAGACGAAGTACATTAAGTCGAGTTGTACACAAATGAGGACCAGTTAACGTTTGATCCCTAAGCCCAGAAACTCCAAGTGCACAGCCATCACACACTCCCTGTGTTAAAATACGAGTGGCATAAGGTAAATTATCTTTATTTTCCCAAACGACCTTCATTGTATCCCTAATATGATGAGGTTTAACCTTCCCTAAACCAAACGGAACCTTACTAACCCATAATTTTGAATCTGGTTTTTTTGGTATTTTAATTGGACCTGTATGCTTTGTTTTTCCCAATCTTAAACCCTCCTTGTTCAGAATAAAAATAACCATAAGGGGCTGACTCACCTTCTGATGAGTCCACCCCTATTATTTCTAAAAGCTATTCTTTTGTTGCTGCTGTTGCATGCTGTGTTGTTAATTTTTGTTCCTGTTGTCCTCTTAATCGTCTGATATCAGCTCGTATCCATACAGATAGTCCCAAAGCTATTACGAACATAACAGTAAAGATTGTCATCGTTAACGTGTAGCTTCCTGTATTATCATAGATTAATGATAACAATATTGGTCCAACTACCCCGGCCATTGCCCATGCGGTAAGGATATAACCATGGATTGCACCAAGCTGCTTTGTTCCGAACAGATCACCTATATATGCTGGAACAGAAGCAAATCCCCCACCATAGCATGTTAAAATTGCAAATAATAAAATTTGAAATAAAAATGGGTTCGACGCAAAAGGTAATATTGCAAATGCAATTACTTGAATAATAAAGAAGGTAGTATAAACATTTGGACGACCGATATAATCACTAATGGTAGCCCAGCCAATTCTACCACCGCCATTAAACATTCCTAATACGCCAACCATGGCGGCTGCGGCGATAGCAGACATACCAGTAATCTCCTGAGCCATTGGTGAGGCAACCGCTAGTATAGCGATTCCGCAGGTTACATTGATAAACAACATAAACCATAACATCCAAAAGCGTCTTGTCTTTATAGCTTCGTTTGCGGTAAGCTGCGACAAATCTGGTCTAATCTTTATCCTTGTTTTACCTGCTTCTTGCTTCTCCACAAAGCCTTTTGGAGTCCAACCTTCAGGTGGTGGAGCTAAATATTGTGCGGATACAGTCATTACTAAGAAATAAATAGTACCAAGAATGAAAAATGTATTCGATATCCCAACAACACCTATTAATCCCTCAATTGCAGGTCCACTAATCATGGCTGCAAAGCCAAACCCCATAATGGCAAGTCCTGTTGCTAATCCCCGCCGATCTGGGAACCACTTAACTAACGTTGAAACTGGTGATATATAACCGATACCTAGTCCCATTCCACCAATAATCCCGTAAAATAAATATAATAAAACTAATGATTCCAATAATGTAGCTATACCAGATCCAGCAACTCCTATCCCAAAAAACAATGCTGCTAGCATACTAGACTTTTTGGGCCCGTTTTTTTCTACAAACCTCCCCATGAACGCAGCTGAAAACCCCAGGAAGAAAATAGCAATACTAAATGCGGTAGATACCTGTGTCTGACTCCACCCGTATTTGTCAATCATTGGATTCGTAAACACACTCCATGCATACGCAGATCCAATGGATAGGTGGACACCAAGAGCTGATGCAGCAATTAACCACCTATTTTTAACCTTCTCCATAAAAATCCTCCTTTAAATCAAATATATTGTAAGTCCTCTAGAATATCCTAGAGAGGGACCAACGAAAGTAAGGAATGTGATTTTATGTATATACAGAGATGGAAAAAATTAATAGAAGCTATTATGTAGAATTTCAGAATCGCAGGTAATTTTTTACTTTTAAACCCCTATATTCTATAAATTCTGATAGTTATCGTAACATGAAAACGGTTACATTTCAATAACTAAATAATTTTTTAAGTGAAAATCTTTTGTATCGATGTGTACAACGAAATAGATTTTTAATGGCAAAATGATTGCATGCGTATTTGAACCCAAAAAGAGTATCTTTTTATAGATGTTGTACTGTTTTAATTGTCAGCGAAAAAGTAATATATACTGCTGCAATAAAAATAGCACAGTAATTATGGCCCCTAAGACTTAGATATTTTACTCTAACTTTTGGGTGCATTTTCTCACTGTACTATTTTTGACTATCAATTGAACTTACGTTTAGATGCTGTTATTTTCTAATAGAAATCAAGAATTAAATATTGTCCATAAAAAAGGTTAGTACCTGTGCCTCTTTATCATCTACAGGTATAAATAAATGTGGCTTCGAACCTTGGAAACAGGCACTATCGCCCTTTTCCATAAAATATTTTTTTCCATCATAAAATAAATAAATCGATCCCTCTAAAATGTATATAAATTCATCCTGTGAATGCGTATAAGATTCCTCACGTAAATTTAAGTTTTTTGGTGTAACGTGTACGATTGTCGGTTCAAATCGAGATAGTTGGGAACGGTTCGCCAATAATTCATAGGAATAACCCATGTTCTCATCACCAATTCTCGCTCTCCTATTATCCCGTGTTAAAAGAACTAAATCCTGCTCTTCTCGTTCATCTAGTAACCATGAGAGAGAAACCTCTAGTGTTTCACTGATTTTCGATAATGTCGCGATTGCTGAAGCGGTTTGTCCATTCTCAATTTTAGACAGCATGCTCTTGGATATTCCAGAGGCGTCTGCAACCTGCTGCTGGGTGAGTTTTTTTCTTAGTCGCACTTCTTTTATCTTAGTTCCTATACTATCTAAATTGATGATAGTCCTCTCCCCTCTATGATAATCCTGTTATGTTCCTTTAATAATAAATTATTGATTAGATAATGGTCAAGATTAGCATAGATATTGATAAAGTATTTACAAATTATTTATAGCCAATTTTGATTTGCCTTGTAAGATTCTAGACGATGCTTATAGAACAAAAAAGTGTGATTCAAAAGAATCACACTTGCTCGAGTTGTTTCATTTTTAAGCTGAACCTTCCATATAGGCTAACGAACGGCTAGGAAGTTTTTTACCGAGTTTGTTTTGAATAAATATAGAGGCTTCCTGAATCTTTTTATCCTGGATACCTGTTTTAATTCCTAACCCATGCAGTAAATAAAGTACATCATTTGTAGCCACATTCCCTGCTGCTCCGGGTGCATAAGGGCAACCACCTAAACCGCCAATCGCTGTATCAAACCTTGTAATTCCATAGTTAAGCGATGTCATAATATTAGCTATCGCCATACCTCTTGTATCGTGAAAATGTAAAATGATTTTATCTTTAGGAAAACGTTTTAAAATCTCATCAAGTAAGCTTTCAACCTGTGATGGAACCGCTGACCCAATTGTATCGCCTAAGGAGATATCATCAACCCCATCTTCTATTAGCCGGTCAAAGACTCGAATAACCTGTTCTGGAGAAATGCTTCCTTCATATGGACAATCAAAAACGGTTGAAACATAGCCGGTTACTTTCTTCCCTTCTTCTTTTGCAGCCACAATAACCTCTTTAAGTACCGGAAATGTCTGATCAATTGTCTTGTTAATATTTTTCATATTATGGGTCTCACTTGCTGACATAAAAACTGACGCACCATCTATCCCAGCTTCGATTGCATTTTCAAGTCCCTTCATATTAGGTACAAGAGCAGAGTATCGTACATTTGGATTTCGTTTAATCCGTTTTCCAACCTCTTTGGCATCCGCTAGGGCAGGAATCCATTTGGGATTAACGAAGGACGAATATTCAATTTCCGTTACACCAGTATTTGAGAGCATATCAATCCAGGCTACTTTATCTTCTGTTGAAATGAATTTCTTCTCATTTTGTAATCCATCACGTGGTCCAACTTCCTTTAGCTGAACAAAATCTGGTCTATTCTCCATGATCTTCCCTCCTGTAAGGCCATTATTAGAGAAGCCTATTGAATGCGCTTACGTTATCATTGTGAAAAAGTTCTATTATATAATATGCTTGTAATATTGAACGGTTTTCTTAAACGTCAATTCAATTTAGTATCGTTATATTCAACTTTGTTGAATATAGTTTAACGAAGTGTTGCCTCCCTGTCAACAATGAAAATATTTCTTAACTACGTATTGGTTTTGTAAACTGTGCAATCCTTACCCGAATATAGTAATATGGAAAAGTAAAAAACAAATTTAACTTATTATGCTGGCCAAACAGCTAACAACTAGTAAATTTATTTTTGGACTTTAATTTGGAAAGGGAATCATCTATGACAATAAAAGAAGAAGTTGCTAAACGAAAAACATTTGCAATTATCTCCCACCCAGATGCTGGGAAAACGACATTAACAGAAAAATTATTACTATATGGAAACTTAATCCGCACTGCTGGGACAGTGAAGGGGAAAAAATCAGGGAAGTTTGCAACTTCCGATTGGATGGAAATTGAAAAGCAACGTGGTATATCCGTAACCTCCAGTGTGATGAATTTTCCTTATAAGGATTTTCAGGTCAATATCTTGGATACCCCTGGACATGAAGATTTTAGTGAAGACACTTACCGTACTTTAACCGCTGTTGATAGTGTAGTTATGATAATTGATTCTGTAAAAGGTATTGAGGCTCAGACTATAAAACTATTTAAGGTGTGCCGAATGAGAGGAATTCCTATTTTTACATTTATTAATAAGCTCGACCGTGAAGGGAAAGAACCTCTTGAATTATTGGAGGAAATTGAACAGGTACTAGAAATAGAAACATATCCAATGAATTGGCCTGCTGGTATGGGAAAACGTTTTTTAGGTATTTTTGACCGACATAAAGAGCAATTTATTAAATTCAATGGGAATGAAGAAGAGACCCATATTCCTTATACGAACTTAAATACATCTGCTTATGAAAACTTGGTTTCCAAATCAGAATTTAAAGCAGCCAAGGACGAACTTGAGCTATTGGATGAGGCTGGCGATCAATTTTCTTTAGATGCTGTTCTAAACGGTGAGCAAACACCAGTATTCTTTGGAAGTGCATTAGCTCCATTTGGTGTCCATGACTTTTTCGATACATTTATCAACTTTGCACCATCTCCGAAACCACGGAAAACAACGGAAGGAATAGTAGCTCCCGAGTCAGAAGAATTCTCAGGGTTCATATTTAAGATTCAGGCGAATATGAATCCAGCTCACCGAGACAGAATTGCATTTGTTAGGGTGTGCTCTGGGAAGTTTGAGCGTGGGATGAGTGTTAAACTATCACGAACTAAAAAAATATTTAAACTTTCCCAATCACAACAAATTGTTGCTTCCTCTAGAGATACAATTGATGAGGCATACGCTGGAGACATAATTGGCATTTATGACCCAAATGTTTATCAAATAGGTGATACGCTTTTAGAAGGAAAAGCAGATTTCGAATTTGATGAGTTACCAAAGTTTCCACCAGAAATCTTTAAAAAAGTAATGGCAAAAAATGTTATGAAATCGAAGCAATTTAAGAAGGGAATTGATCAATTAGTCCAAGAAGGAGCGATTCAATTATATAAAGATAAACGTACAGAATCGTATATTTTGGGTGCTGTCGGAGAGCTTCAGTTCGAAGTATTCAAATATCGTATGGAAAATGAGTACAATGTAGAAGTATTATTTGAAACAATTGGGGAACGCATACCACGTTGGCTAAAAACAGAACAAGTCAAAGAATCTCTATTTGATGATAGGAATATATTAGTTCGTGATCGCGACGATAATTATTTAGTGCTATTTCGGAATGAATTTGCTTTAAATTGGTTTAAGGATAATCATAAGCACATCGAGTTAATTGATTTATTTGAGGTTAACTCCTATGGTCAAATCTAACCAAAAAAATGGAGCTTAAAGTATTGCTCCATTTTTTTGTTTTGGTTAAATTGATATTATAATACCTTTCAAAAATAACATACTGTCTTTTTAGTCCCTATAGAAAACTCTACCTTATACGAATTCCAAGTATATTATCTGTTTCATTCTGTAATTATATGTAAACGTGTTGGTGGTATTGGTTTTCGGATGAAGGAGGTAGTTTTGAGAGATAATACAGTTGGAGGTGTTATGATGGATAACAATGAATATCGTGAATATCGTACCGGACAAGGTGTGCCAGTTTCGGGTTCTTATATTTGTCAATCCGGAAAGCGCACCAAGCTAAGGAAGGATGATACCTTTCCAGCCTGTCCTGATAGTGGGAATGAAACATTATGGAAGCATGATACTTTACCATCATAAAATAAAAGGCATTCATTTATATTAAATCGAATGCCTTTTATCATTCATTTATAGCCTAAATCAGAACCATCCATTACATCTCTCGCCCATTTGATTGCTTGCTGATATAGTTCGTTGAATTTTTCTATTCTTAAGTCTAATTCCTGTAATATGCTATCCATTTCCTCCCATTTCCCTTTTTCTGCTGCACAAACCAAGTTAGTAATTGGAGTAAGGGATGTCTCTTGCCCACCTATAGTAGCTAGAATTTCTTGGTCTAAAGGTAACTTCTCTAATATTTGCTCTTTTGGTTGTTTGAATATCGTCTCCACTAATGAAAGTAAACCTGTTAAGAAAAAGCTTGAGCTTTCACTCCTCCTACCAATGTTCATCGATACCAGTTCATTTGCTTTCGCTCTTGTTAAGCTAAGTTTAATGATTTCAAGCATAATTTGCTCGGATTTTTCCAGGTGATCTTGAAATGATAGCACAAATACCCATTTCTTCAATTCTATAAGTCCAAGTAAAACAATTGCCTGTTTAATAGATTTAATTTTATTTAATAGTCCAATAGCAGGCGAATTAAGCAGCCTAAGTAGCTTATAAGATAAGGATACATCCGATTCAATTATTTTAGTTATTCTTTCAATTTCTGGTTCATCCTTAGATAACTCTGATACTATCATATATAAATTATGATTTAATAATGGAATATCACGCGACGAAAGGATGGTTGGTTTACTAAAATAATACCCTTGAAAATATGTATATCCATCCTTTAAACACTGTTTATATTCTTCGATAGTCTCTACTTTTTCAGCTAAAAATATAACCTTATGATTATTTAACCGCTTCATGATTTTTAACTGTTCTAAACGACTTGTTTTTTGAATATCAATTTTTATTATGTCTACTAAGCATATTAGCTGTTGAAAATTTTGATGACTATCTTTCCATTCAAAGTCATCAAGTGCAATTTTATAGCCCTGCGCTTTTAACAATTTACAGCTTTCAATAACTTCTTTAGTCGGTTTTACAGTCTCTAATACTTCAACCACCATCAGCTCTGGTTTAAGGAAGGATGGTAATGTGCCAGTTAATAAATTTTCCGTGAAATTAATAAAAAACGGTTTCCCCTCAGATAAATCTTCGACCCCAATTTGCAGTATACTGTTAATCACTTCTGAGGTAGCAACATCGCTGTCCGTATGGGAATATTTATTAACGTGGTTATTATTTCGATACAAAAGTTCATATCCATATATTTCTTGATTTTTGGTTAATATTGGTTGTCTAGCAACAAAAACTTCCACAATACCACCTCAAAATTTCCTTTGGTTAGTAAAATAATACCACAAAAATTACAAATAAAGACGAAATTCGATAAAATTTTCATTTTTTTACTACAAACAATTCATAACTAAAGGGAATAGCTTTGGATTAACAAATTAAACTTTCATTTAATTACATTGTGGTCTATTGCTAGCGATCTGTATCCCTAATTTCACTACCTCTCTATTTCTTAAATTTATAGTTTGTCCTTTTTATTTTTTCATGGATTATCCTCCTAAGGTCAAATTTTTCTTAGCAATTTGAATGAATTATTTTAAATAAGGTGAAATATTATCTATAACATTTTGTAAGTTTTGTGCTTGTTTCTCATACATTTGCTTTGCTTCTTGATTTTCTGTTTGTAGAGAAAAGCTTTCCAAATCTGCCTGCAGTTTTTTTAACGTAGATGCTACTAAGGGACGTGGCTTAACCACTTCTAGCTTGAGATCATCTGAATAGAGGTCTACATATACATTTCCCATTGAATCCACTTGTGATAGGAATACATCCTCAAAATCTTCAGCTCCTTGAGCTTGGATTTCACCTAATAGCCATTCTTTTGTATACCCTAGTTTTTGTAGACTTTTTTCCATAACTTTGCCATCAGAGATAACAATTGTAGGGCCGTGATCCCTTTCGACTATTGTTCCTAATGTACGTGGAGTAATTGGTAGTTCTTCTGATTTTTTTAAAACACTTAATTGCCCATTTGTTTCAAAAACGGCCATCTCAACATCTGCAATATTGAAAATGTTTTTTTCTCGTAGCATTACCATTAATTCTCTAACCGCCAATTGATTTTTTTTAAGGTTTTTTTCTAAAATTTTACCATTTTCAATGACAACATCTGACTTACCGTCTGTTATTCGCATGATTACAGGTGACTTCAATCCTAACATTCCTATTATAATTGGGATGATGCCCCATATAACCAAGGATACTAATCCATTCGTTATTTTTATGTTTTGGTCTACAGCCATACTTGCAGCGATAGACCCAATAGTTATTCCCACACAATAATCAAAAAAGGTAAGCTGGGATACTTGCTTCTTTCCCATAATTCTCGCCATAACTAGAAGAAGTATAAAAGCAATAATAGACCGAATGATAGTAATTAAATATTCTGGCATACGTTTTACCCCCTACTAAATACCCCAAAAGTGTGTAAACATTTGTTAGTATTGGACAATCTAGAAATAACATACGAAAAACGGAGGGTAACTATGCTCAAAAGGATTTTTATTTTATGTAGCCTACTCTTATGCATTACTGCTTGTAATGATCCCATTGCTGGGCAGCCTTTTTTCGATCGAATTACCGCAATGGAAAAATCAATTAAAGAAGAAGAGTGGGAGATTTCTAAAAAACAATGGAAAGAATTTAACAGTCATTATAAGGACAATACATGGAAGCTACAGCTGATTGGCGATGAAAATGAATATGAGGGGGTGCATGAAAGTTTATTGAGACTAGAAGCAGCCATAAATCAGCATGATTCTACACAAGCTCTAATAGAACTCGCCAACATAAAAGCCTATCTGGAGCAAATTTATTCTATGTGACTCATTTAAAAGAACCAATTAGATTCATGGTAATCATCTAATTGGTTCTTTTGATGCGATAGTTTTGTTGTTGTTAAGATTTTTCTTTACCATCCCTAAATCGAACAAAACGTTCTAACTTATTCAATTCAAAAAATAACTCAATAATACTATTAGAGATAGGAAAAACGGTAGCCCACTTTGAGAATTCGGCACCTTGTAATTCTTCAATTAAATTATTTATAGTTACTTGCATCGCCGCTTTCGTCTCTTTTTGAAGGTCCTTATCTAATATGACTTTATTTTCATATAACAGGATAATATTTTCACTATACGTATTTATTTCCAAAACCAACTTTTTAATTAAATATGATTTATTACCTGGTAACATGTCAATCTCGTTAATGTTCTTTTCCAACTGTCTAATCAATGTGTGTTTTTTACTAAGCACTTGAATCATATGCTTATATATAATAATGTTACGAAAGAAATTCCATCGATTACGGATAAATAAACGATTTCGTTCATCCGAAATAATTTCATAATAATTTTTTGCTTCACTAATACGTTTTTCAATCTCTCGGTCTTCAGCTCGCATTTGTGGAATGCTTAACGTTTTATTGGAAACCACACGCAACAAGAAATTAGTTCGATCAAGCGTATTTTTAATCATATTAAATAGTATTTTTTTATGGTCTGGTGGCATTATCAATGCATTAATTATGAATGCTGCCAAAACACCTATAGCAACGAGTGATAAGCGTTCTATTATATACAGATAATTAATTCCATGATCACCGCTAAGCATCATAGTAATAATGGTTAAAACAGTTAAGCTAACAGTCTTATTTAGTCCTAGTCGGATATTAATTGCGATGGAAATGATGACAATTGCCCCTACAGATAGTGGATGATTCCCAAGTAAAAAATAGCCAGCCAATGCAAAGGTGATACCGATACTATTGGATATAACTACTTCTTTTATATAGGTATAGGATCGCATAATAGATGGTTGCATTGCCAGCACTGCTGCTATTGCCGCCACAATTTCTAAATCTAGGTTTAACAAATCCGTTACTAATAATGTTAGCGCTACAGCAAGACCTGTCTTGACCATTCTTGGGCCAATATTGAACTCCATTTTTTGCACCTCAAGTACTTATAATAAATTACTTTAGAATTTAAGGATAGACTTATTATAGTGTTCACTTCAATAATTTTCAATGAATACTCCTATTTAACCTCTCGACAAAAACAATATTGTATAAAATTAGTTAGAAGATGGGGTGAATATATAGATGCAATAAAATAAAAAGGTGTAGAAGCACATCTGCTCCTACACCTTCATAGTTAATGGTAATTAGTTCTTTCCATTACCTTTGCCTTTGCCATTATTGTTTCCTTTTCCATTACCATTACCTTTATCGTTACCTTTGCCGTTATTTCCGTTTCCATCGGTAATATATAGCTTACCCGCCGCTTTTGCACGAGTTTCATTACCGAAATCATCTTTGGCAATTAATTCGATTTCTGCACCATTTGCTTGAACACCACTAGGTACTGTCCAGTATGCAACATAATGTCCTGCAGTTGTCTCCACAAATGGTAACTCTGTTACATTAGACGACTGAATGTTCGTTAATGGTAAATGAACTGCAAAGGAAGCGTCAAGTCCAGCCTCACTATCAAATGAAATTAATACTGTTTGTCCTGCCTTCAGATGCTTATCTTCATTTGGCGTTATATTTGTGATTTCTGGAGCGGTAAAGTCTGCAAATACAGTTACAACTTTAGTAGTTGTATTTCCTGCTCCATCTGTTGCTACTACTTCAATGACATTTTCCCCTTGATCAAGTAGGATACGTTTTGAGAATGTACCAGATTCGGGTTCAACAGATGCCTGCTGCCCATTAACTGTTACTGTGGAAAGATTAGTATCACTAACGGTACCTTGAACTGTAATCGTTTCACGATTTGTACGGTCACCATCCTTAATATTTGCAATGTTTAGTTCTGGTGCTATCGTATCTAGTGTTACAGTAACTGTCTCCGATTCTGTCGCCTCTTCACCATTAACATACGTAACAGCTTGAAGCGTATTTTCACCCTCAGCTAGCTCGATGTCAATGTTGAATTGTCCATCCTCACCAATATCAGCTGTTCCAACCTCTTCCCCGTTATTCAATAAACTTATAGAAGTAGTTGGCGAAGCAGTTCCATGAACCGATACAGCAGCCTCATTCGTAAGAGTTCCATTCACAGGGTCAGTAATTGTAGGCTTTGCAACACCATATGCTACCCTAGCTCGAATCATGTAGTTACCTTCGTCAGCAGGAGAAGGCTCCCAAGCTCCACCGACCAGTTGATAGCTTCTCTTTGCATTTGGTCCATTTTCATCTGTCGCTAATCCAGGGGAATTTGGATAAGGAACCGTTTGAATATAAACCATATAGAAGTCACCATCAACTTGAATATTATGTTCTCTTAAATCAACTACAGTCCATTGATTTAGATCACGAATTGCTTCGGCATTAATTGGGCCTGCAAGTTTCTTACCAGGTAGTCCATTTTCACCAGCACTCCATACCTCTACTGCAAAAGGAGTAGCTCCTGGAGATGGCCAATCTGTACCATGGAATTGGAAGACCCCTTCCGTTACAATTGCTTGCTTTTGTCCTTCTGGAAGTGACATCTTAACTGCCCAACCATTGCCGGCATCGTAGAAGGCACGTGCATTTTCTGCAGTTCCATCATCATAACCAATCTCTCCACCTGGTACAGTGAAGAACGGTTCTAAAGCAATATCTAATGACTTATCTTGATCAAATGTAACTTCAATTTCTTGTCCTACGTAATCTTCTGCAAGAACTTTCAATGTATAGGATCCCTCGTAAGCTGTAATGGAAAAGCTTCCATTTTCATCTGTTTGAACTGGATTTACATTCGAATCCTCGACCAGAAGTACTGTTGCTCCAGCAATAGGGTTACCAGACTTTTGACTTGTTACAACACCAGTTACAGTTGCTTTTGGTAATTCTTCTAATACAAAATTAGCTGTCGCTACTTCGTCCGCTCCAACGGTTACTGCTTGCTGCTTTGCACGGTATCCATATGTTTCAGCAACTAACGTATACGAACCAGCTGGAATTACCATAGAATATGATCCGTCCTGCGGGTTAGTTCCCACAGAGCGACCAGTCTCTAATACTGATACAGTTGCATCTAGTGGAATACCACTAACTTTATTCTCTTGTTTTTCAACAGCATGTTCTTTATCTTTAGATGGTTTAGCAACATTTTTCTTGGAAGAAGCATTTGCTTCTTTGTCTAAAGCTGCTTCCTTCTCTTTTTCTGCCTTTTCATCATTTGTAACAATTTTCTTATCTGCTGGGTTCTTAGCTAGATTTAATGATGTATCCGATAAAACGACATCATCAATATACCATCCAGCTTTTGCCACACTACCATCAGAGTAAGCAAAGAATCCAACATATATCGTTTGACCAGCATATGCAGATAAATCAACCTCTGCATCCTTCCAGCCAGCTGAATCACCGTTAAACTGTGCTAAATTGGTCCAATTAACCATATCTGTGGAAACCACCACACGTCCATAATCATATGCTGTTCCAGTAGAAGACTGTTCAAAAATATGCCAGTCCTTAAATTGTAGATATGCTCCATCCTCAGGAACACTCACACCCGGCATAACTAAAGTTCCATTCATATTGGATGGATAATCTCCAGCAAGATTAGTAGCATATACGTTTTCACCGGAAACAGCACCATTTGGTCCAGAGGTAGGTGCACCTAATTCCCATACATTCTTGCTACCAATTAATGTCCAGCCTTCTGGGTTATTCTCAAAGTCCTCCGAATATCCAACAGTAATCCCTTCCGTTAGAGCCACAACATACTCTTCGCTTTCAACAGTATTACGTGCATAATCGCGCACGCCCCACTTATATGTGAAAGAATCACCACTTACATGTTCAGCAGGAACAATTACCGAGAACGTCCCTTCTGTTTCATTTCCAGAACTCAACTCTGCCTCAAGCTCTTGCCATTCGCCATCACTATTTAAGAAATGAAGTGTTGCTCCACCAATTCTTAAATCATCTTGAACATCTACACTTAAGCTAAGTGCCATGTTTTTATATGCTTGGCCTGGAGCAGAATGTTCGAAAGTCGGTGCAACAGCATCTTGATTGTACATAGAGTCTTCCGTTAGGGCAACATCATCTATATACCAACCAGGTCTTGTTACACTTCCATCGGAGTAAGTATGGAATCCGACATATAGACGTTGACCAGCATAATCTGATAAGTCAAACTCCTTACTTAACCAACCTTCAGAAGCTCCGACAAATCGTTCTAGGGTTGTCCAATTTTCCATGTCATTCGAAATGACTAATTCACCGTAGTCCCAAGCTGTTCCGGAAGTACTGTATTCAAAGCTGTGCCAGCTCTTAAATTGCAGATAGGATTCGCCTTCTGCAACATCGATTGGTGGCATGATTAGGGATGCATTCATACTACTACTATAGTCACCAGCTAAGTTTGTCGCATAAACGTTTTCACCAGAATATGCTTCGTTAGGTCCAGAAGTTGGTACTCCCCATTCCCACACATTATTGGTTCCCGTTTTTTGCCATCCCATTGGCTTCGACTCGAAGTCATCAAAGTAGCCATTTGTAATCCCTGCCTTAATGTCAACTTGATATGAGTCACTAACTACTTCGTTATTTCCAAAATCATTAATTACCCAGTTATAAGTGAATGTACCTACTTCTAGTGCTTCACCAGGAATTACTACTTGATATTCTCCCGATTTGAAGTTTCCAGACTTACGTGTTGCATCCAATGTCTGGTCACCATACTGTAACTGTACAGACGTTACACTAACATTATCACTCACTTGAATATTTAGTTCTAGATCAAGTCCAGAGTAAGCTTCAGATGGAGCCGCATGTTCAAAGACTGGTGCCTCTGTATCTTCTCCATCCATGGTTACTTGACCTTGCACCTTAGCTAAACCGTCAGCAATAGAAGAAACCGCTGCAAAAGCATCTATCAATCCATATCCATATCCATGGTTAGGGCTATCTGGATATTGACTGTCTGTTCTTGGTACAGCAGTATCTATGATGATTTGCTCAATCTGATCCACCTCTAAACTCTGGTTCGCTGACTTTAATAAAGCTACTACACCAGCAACTGCAGGCGTTGCCATTGAGGTACCATTTGCACTTGCATATCCGCCTCCCGGATAGGAAGATCGAACTGCAACACCAGGTGCTGAGATATCAGGCTTAATCTCTCCATATGGTGATGGACCTCTTAATGAAAAACTAGCAAGCATATCATTAGAATCTGTTGCTCCGACAGCAAATGATTCCGGATAGTTTGAAGGTGATGCTACAGATCCTGGTCCTCCTGGATTTGTTAGTGTTGTATTACCTGCCGCAAATGCAGGGAAAATATCCGCTGCACGCCAAGCTATAACCGTAGGTAAATACCATTCATCGATACCACGGCCACCACCCCATGAGTTGTTGACAACATCTGGAGCCTTGGATGTATCTCCACCAGGAGCCATAATCCATTCTGCTGCAGCAAGTAAATCATCATCATATGCACCATTAGCAGTAAATGCTTGTACAGCAATCCACTTTGCACCTGGTGCAACCCCAACTTGGTTAGAACCACTTGGCTCACTACCAACCATTGTTCCCATCGTATGTGTTCCGTGCCCATCAATGTCATAAGGTGTAGTTCGTCCATTTACTGGGTCGTAGAAGCTATACGTATGGTCTACTTGGCCGGTTGCAGAATTGTAGCCACGATATTTTTCTTTTAAGGCAGGGTGTTCCCACTCTACACCAGTATCAATATTTGCTACGACCACACCTGCACCGTCAACTCCCAATCCCCAAACATCCGGAGCATTGACACGATCTACGTTCCACTCAATACTTTGAGTACCGACTTTAGGAGTTTCTTGCACTTCTAGTCCCTTAAATAACTGACGCTTTTCGTTTGGTAGAATTTTTTCTACCTCAGGAAAAGTTGCTAACTTCTCTGCAATTTCCTTTGTTGCTGTAACGGCCATACCGTTAACTATATAGAACGATTTAATATCCTCTGCATTTCCCTTTTCAGCTTCTGCTTCAAGAAAACTAGTAACCTTCCGTTGTGATTCTATAGCTACTGATTTCAATTCAGAAATAACAGCAGACCGTTGGGCAATTTCTTGATTGAAGGCCGATAGACTTGCCTTTTTAGCATTTGCCCTCGCTTCTTTTGCAACCTTCATTGGGTCTGCTTGTTCTTTAAATTTGATTAAGAAGGTGACTTTTTCGTTTTTAGAAAATGAATCTAGCAGACTTTGATTCACTTTTGCCTGAATCAATTCCTTAGAATCTACTAAGGAGGTGTGAGGTGTTCCTTTTGATTCGGCACCTGCAAAGGCAGGAGTGAATAACGAGAAAATCATCAAGATGATCGCAATAACACTAAATCTTCTTGCCTGTTTTCTTCTTTTCAAAACTATTCCTCCCCATCACAAATATTTTCAATGAATGATAACACACTATCCTCCTTTCCATAAGAATAGATAATATGCCAGGTTGAAGGTAAGGAATCTAGTTGTTAAGGTAACTATAAAACATTAACATTGGAGAATCCTGTCGATTTATGTCCATTTTTTCTGAATATTTAAAAATGAATATTTATACCCATTTCATTCTATTTAAAAACTATGAAAAAAGTTATATACAGATTTTTAAAACAATAGTTTTTATTATAATATCAATATAATTGCGAATAATTCTTTTTCACTACTATGGAGCTTTCCTAGTTTTGGAAAGAAAAATAATCATATAGTAATGCGTTTTATTGTATTAATATGCAATATAGACATCAATCTACTTGCTTCAACAATTTACTTGGGGAAAATCACAACAATAGACTTAGTATTATTTCTGTTACCTTGTACTATTTTCCTATTTTAACGATAACACGGTTTCGCTCTAGTAATTTCCTATTGCTAGGGTATGTCATTGGAATGGGCCTCTTTATAAAGACAAAAAAAGAAAAAGCTCTAATTGGAACTTTTTCCTTCTAAATCATTATACAGATTATTAATTTTATAATTTAAAAATAATACCCATTAAAGAATATATGATAATCGTCATAAACATGATCGACATATATAAAAGCGAGAATAAGAATAGTGATTTAGCCCATTTATTGGAGTCTTCTGGTTGGTAACTTGTGATGCTTAAAATCAACCAAAGTCCGCCTAAAAGTAATCCTACTAACATCAGACCAATACTTAATGTACCTAATAGAAAGCTAGCTAAAATCATAATGATAAGATAAAAATTAGTCTGTAGGTAGGTCCTTCTAATTCCTTTGACAACCGGCAACATTGGCACATTCGCTGCCTTGTAATCATCATGCCTTCTAATCGCTATTGCATAAAAGTGCGGCATTTGCCAAAGAATAGCAATCACAAATAATCCTAATAGCGCTGGATGTACTATATTTGGTTCGATTGCTGCCCAACCGATAAGTGGTGGTACAGCACCAGACAAGCTACCTATTTCCGTATTGTAAATCGTTCTACGCTTTGACCACATGGTATATGGGACAACATATAAGAAAAGACCTAAAAACCCTAAAAATGCAGCTAACCATGTCGTAAATGCTAATGCTCCTACCCCAATAATCATCATGATAATCCCTAACCAAAGGGTAGTTTTAAAACCAATTTCTCCTGTTACAGTAGGTCTAACTTTTGTCCTTTCCATGATTGCATCTATATCTCGATCATATAAATTATTAAATGCCCCGGCCGATGCAATGATTAGTGCAGTACCAATAACAGCCAAAATCATTTCAGGAATTTTTTCTGTTAACCCATATCCATATGTAAACATAGCCAAGGTTAAGCCGGCAAACATTGGTATTAAATTCGACACAACAATTCCTGTTTTAACTGTATTTTTCAATATATGCTTTACTTCTTGATAGTTTTTCATGTTACGTCATAAATTCCCTTCTAACATTCCTAATAAAAAAAGCTCCATCAACTTATATACTTTTTCTATTGTATCATTTTTTTCACATGAATTCCCAATTAATTAGTACTATTTGTTGAACGTAATTATTTATAATGAGATTTTCTGACTTTCTAAATCTAAATAACTCAACTACCGGAAAGCTATAAAGAACATAGAAAAAGAGCAAGAGTGTCTGGAATTATCAGCTAGTTACTCAATTGAGAATGATGTTATGGACCGGGGCATATGATACTACTAGTAATAAAACTACCACTATTCCACTACAACGATATCTCCATACTGAAGAATGCTTTTCCTCAAACATTCTCCCATCATACTGCTTGCTAAAGCTTTGCGATTAATTACATGAACAGCAATCTGAATATGCTTAGACCTACAAATTCAATCATAAGTTCACCTTGCCTACTAGTCAAAAAATACTTCCTTATTAGGCCACCTTAAGAAATTAAATAACATTTTAATTTGTGTAATCGTATTTCTCCCCTCCGACAATTCGGGGATATCCTCCTCCGAAAAGAAACCGATTTGACTAGTCTCTAACCCTATTTTCGGGTGTCCACCTATAATCTTACATTGGATAAAAATTTTATAAACATGATAGGCAGAAGGCGGATGGAGATAACACTTTTTGTCTAGAACGCCTAACATTTTTACTGCTCTAACATCATATCCAGACTCTTCCTTTACTTCTTTAATAGCAACTTCACTTGGCGAAAGTCCAATATCTGCCCACCCACCAGGTAAAGCCCACTTATTGTCCGTATTTTCCTTTACCATTAATAGCCTTCCATTGTGAAAAACCACTGCACGAATATCTACCTTTGGCGTAGCATACCCAGTTTCATTGGCAAACAGATTTCTAATTATTTCCTTGTCCAATGTCGTTCGTTCTGCTAACATCTCGATACTAATGTTTCGTATCTCTTCAAACCTTTCCAAATCATATTTATCCTTTGAGTATGTTAAACCAGCCTGGGCAATTGCCTGTAACTCTTTTGCCCACTTAAGCCAATTAGGTTCCATGATAATCCTCCGCTACCTTTTTATAATAGATTAGTGTCGCCTTATCATTTATTTCCTTAGATATTCCAGTGCTGACATAACCCATTTTTTCATACAAGTAACAATTTCTCTCTTCCTCTTGAATCGTAGCTAGTTGCCAAACCTTCGAGTTATGAAACATAGATTCTATTTCTATTAAGACGGCTTGTCCAATTCCCTTCCCCTGATATTCAGGCAAAATAAACATTGGACTTATCCACTCATATCCATCTCGATGAGAAATACAAATGGCACCTACTATTTGCTGATCTAGTATTATCTTATAAAAGCCACCATTCCGATTCAAAATCCTCTCCATTACTCTTTCAATCGTTTCGTTTGCAGGATTAACATCGTAGTCCTGATACTTTTCTAATAATGGCATAAATGCTCTCCTTTGCATATTCAATATTATTTCTGCGTCCTCAACCGTTGCTTTTATTAAAGATAGATGCATTTATTCCCGCTCCAATCTATTAAAAAATGTCAACTGCTTCTTTCGGAAGCTCTCTCACTCTCTTTAAGTATCTTGTCATGTTCCTATCTTCTTCATAAAGATATTTAAAGGATAAGCTTTCAGAAACTTCTATCGCTATTAATCGAAATAGTTCACATGCGACAAAAAGCGCTTCCCAAGTTTCTTCATATTCTCCATTAGCGTAAGTACTACGATACATATCCCAATATGGCTTTGGTAAGTAGTTTTCAAAATACTTCCCCATCTTCCCGGGTGAAATTTGGAAATCATGCTGTATTCCAATCCACCAAGAAACTAGTTGATTAATTCTTGGACGAATTGCCGCTTCAAACATCTCCTTTGCATATGGTAGCTCCTCTCTCCATATACCTTTAGCTACGTTCTGCGTACACCACCAAAAATCATTACACGCGCTAAAATATTCTGCTTCTATTGGCATCGTAATCCAGTAATCTTTATCTGATGCATTCGGAATTGGTGGTAAACAGTCATCCTTATCAAGTAAGGGCATCGTTAAGCTATCCCCTTTATAGGTACGTAACATATAGTCTTTCGTTTGGATATGTAGATCAATACGATTCCCATCCGAAAAAAGCATTAAATAACCGTAATTCTGGCTTAAATCCACAGTTTCGCCTATTTCCTTATCCATTTTTTCAGGCTCCTGTACCATTAGTAGCTCACCAAATACGCTAATCCATTGTGCATTATGAATAAATGGTTCCGTCTCTTTCACCACATACACAATATCAAAATCTTGAAATATATCTTTTGGCACATTTGGGTTTGTTCTTGAGCCATTCATATATACTGCGCGGATTCGTTTATCATTTTTTGCTACATCTAAAATTAGATCAAGCATCTCTTTTTCCGTTCTCATCTTAATACTCCTTTTAAGCTTCTTTGAAATACCCTTTCTTTACAGGGTGTAATACCGCTACCGTAATGATTATAGCTACTACTAACATACAAATTGATAGAATAATAATCGTTAGTCGAAGTGGAATTAATTCAGCTACAGCTCCCACTAATAAAACAAATATTATCTGTACACTGCTTTGGAAAAGCTGGAAAATACTCGTTATTCTTCCCATCTTATCCACGGGAATATTATTCTGATAAAATGTGACGATTCCAGTATTTAAGAAAGTGTTAAAAAAACCTAGAATAACAAAACCCGTAGCAATTGATAAAAAAGACCAAGAAAAAGCATAAATTAAATAACCTATTGTTTGCATGATAATACCTGTAATAATTAATAGTCTTATCGAAATACCTTTTGTAAAGATTGACACCAAGAATGCACCAACTATTGCTCCAATACCAGTAATACTAATTAACATACTATAATCCATTTCAGTTAACCCAACAACAAGTTGCGTAAATACAACTTCTTGCGTATCCATGGCAAATGTAAAAATAGTAGTTGCCAAAAAGGAAATATAGACAAATGCCACATAACTATTTTCCCTCATAAAAGTTATGCTTACAGTAAAATCATCCTTTATTTGCTTAAACGATAGCTTGGGTGCAGTATTTTTCTCAAAATTGTCTGTTTCAGGTAGTAAAAGCAATAGAATCGCAGCTAGTAAGAATGCAACTGAATTAATCACCAATGTAATATTGACATTAGTAACGAGAATCAATGCCCCAGCTATTGCAGGTCCGATAATGAAAGCACCAGAAGATGTTAATGAATTTATAGAATTAAAACGCTTTCTAATCTCTTTAGGAATTAATTGTGTTGTATATGTCATGGAGGAAGGTTGGAAGAATGACTGGGCAACACTTAAGAAAACTAAAATGAGATAAATTAACCAAATACTTGGTGAAAAAGGAATGCAAAATACCAAAAAAGCACGGAAAATATAAGTTATAATCATAATCTTGCGCTTACTTCGATAATCTATAAAGCTCCCTGTCCAAAACTTGGTTAACAAATTAACCATCGGTCCAATTACCCACAAACCCGCAACCGCTGCGGCTGAACCAGTCATCTGAAATACTAGGATGTTTATTGCGACTAAATAAATAAAATCTCCAACTCTAGCCAATCCAACGGAGGTTAACAATCGAATAGGATTTTTCCAACTAATAATTATATTATCCACGCTAGTACCCTCACTATAATTCTGACTTTTAAAAATTCTGTTAATCTATTTTATCATGACTTATCCATCAAGATAATAACTATTTATGATAAAGCAGGAATTCTATACTAACTATCGAAATATAAATAGAATAATTATTTACTATTACTAGGAGGCTTAACATCATGTGGTATTCCATCTCTAAAAATTCATAACTAACAAAGAAAGGATTTTATATATGAAAAAAGCCCTATTAGTTATTGATGTTCAATACGGAATTGTAAATTTTCGTGACTTTAAAGAAGAATTATTCTTAATAGAGAGTATAATTCAAAATTGTAAAAGCAAAAAAGAACCTGTTATATTCGTTCAACATTTCGATCAACATGAAGAAAGCCAACTTCATAGGTATTCTGAAGGCTCACAAATCGTTTCCAATCTAAAAGAATATGCAGATTACATTATTGAGAAGGAAACTCCTAGTGCATTTTTTCAAACCAATCTTGCTACCTTACTTGAAGAACTAGGTGTAGAGCATCTTTTCATTACTGGATTTAATACAGAGTTTTGTTGTATGTTCACAGCAATTTCTGCTTATGATCGTGGATATAAGGTTACATTTATTGAAGATGCTACAGGAACTGTAAATACGGATGAAACCTATGAAATGAGAGGTTTAGATATAAGAGATTTTGTAGGAACCGTTTTACATTGGTCTGATGTAATCGAGGTACAGGATTTTGAAGAATATGAAGAAATGTATAAATAACTAGAAAGAAGGTCCCTTTTATTACAATGAGGGACCTCTCTACTATAACTTTGATCATAGCAAACTATTAAATAATAGAGTTAATTAACGTAATAATCTTCGAATAAATTCCAACCAATTTGGGAGTTCGTCCCCTTTTACAAATCCAAACACCGCACAACCAATAAGTAATAGTAGAAACCAAAATAAAAAGTTTTTATAAAATGGGGATCTTTTTTGTTCACTTTCCATTTGCTACTCTCCCTTCAACTTAATCCATTTAATAACTACATAATTATTTCGACACTTCTTTTCCATTTCCTTTTAATTTTTCTAACTTTTCTTCACCATAACTACTAAATAGCCATAATTCTATAACTAAAAAAATCCAAAGTCGATTTTCCGACTCTGGATGTCTTTATTCAGCCTCCACTACTTGCTTCATCGCTTTCATTCTACCTAAAATTTCTGCCTCACGATGCGCCAGCATTATTAACAAGTCACCGTGTGTTTCCACATGCCCATAAGGAACCTTAAACTTTACATTTGATTTCCAGAAAAACTCATCAAAGTTATTAATACGATTTTGTTGGTCCTCTAAATCATTTATTAGCTGTTCTAGTGATGGTGCTTTTATTGTCCATTCGGACGAAAGAATATCCGAACTAAATAATTGGGCATATTCCTCAGGAAGTTTTCGAGATTGTTTACTAACAAATAACAATTTCTCATCCATAAATAAAGTGTTACCAATATACCAACGAATCGTATTGTCAAAGTAATTTGTTTTCTTGTCCAAAGCTTCTTCATCTAACTCACTTAAAAACGTTAATAGGGATGTTCGTGTTAAATTAAATTGTTTTATTACAGACATTCTATATCCTCCTATACAATCATCCTTCTAGTATAAAGGAATCCTTAGATAAAAAAAAGAGATGTGGCTTTTGTCTAGTAAACAAAAGCACACATCTCTATTACTGTATGGTTACTTTAAGTTTTTTTACTCCCCATTTTAATGCTTTTGCTTGGGAGGATACAAATACATCTATTCTATTGCCCTTTATAGCTGAACCAACATCACCTGCTATCGCATAGCCATAACCCTCTACATAAACCACTGATCCTAGTGGGATAACAGATGGGTCAACAGCAATAACTTTGGCATTTGGATTAGCTTTTAAGTTTATTCCTGTTTTTGTTACACCAGAGCACCCTTCACAGCTTGCAGTATATGCAGTAGCGGTAACAGTAATGGTTTTACCCTTTACATTCTTGATTGGTTGGCCAGTTCCACTTGACTTTTGTTCCAGTTCTCTTGCTTTTCTAGCTTCTTCAGCAGCAATACTTGCCTTTACATCTGATTCCACTTTTGCAAGGTTACTATCCTTTGACTTCAATTCGTTAATGTTGGTTAGTAAATCGGATTGTTTTTTCTCAAGTTTATGCTTACTATTCTCATTTGCTTGTTTTTTCCCCTGAATAGCAGCAAGATTTTCTTCTTGCTCTTTTCTCATTTCATTTAATTGATCAAGCTTATTTAGAGACTCAAGCTTCTTTTCTTCCACTGTTTTTATATCTGAATCTAATTGATCGATTAGTTCACTATCTGAGTCTGTAATAGTACTTACTATGGCGGCTCGGCTAATAAAGTCCGTAAAGCTTTGCGCTCCAAATAAAACCTCTAGATAGCTTATAGAACCACCCGTTTTTTGGTAGGAAGACATCCTTTTTTCCAGGATATCCTGACGCTTTTTAATATCATCCTGAAGCTCCGCGATTTCCTGCTGAAGCTTCCCAATTTCTTGAACAGTACCTTGTATTTTATTATCAGTCTGATCAATCACTTCTTGTTTTTGAGAAATTTCCTCGTTTACACGTTGAATTTCCTCATTTAAATCGTCTATTTCAGCCATTACATCTGCAATTTTTGCTTGCGCACCTGACAGATTGTTTTTTATATCTTGACGTTGCTTCTGAATATCTTGTAGATCATCCTTCGAATCTGCAAAAACTTGAACACTATTTATTGTACTACCAAATAGTACGGTAACAGCGAAGGTAATTGCGGTTAGTTTTCTCAAGCTTTCCCCTGCTTTCCTCTTATTCTCGTAGTATCTCTTTCTCTTTATTTAAAAATCTACTATGAAGAGTATATCATTACTAGATTTCATCAACTTTAGAGCAACTTTACATTTCTGTATCATAACTTAGTACCTAGCTCTCAAGCCGGTGTTTATTATTGGAAAATTATGATTTATGAATTGAAATAGGGGGAAATAAGGAGATATAGGATATTTCTACAAAAAGGAAGGATTGATCTCTTTAGACCAATCCTTGTTCTTGCTTTTAAAATCAAGAAGCATCAACTGCGTCATCTTTTACTTCCTGTGGAACTTCTATCTTATCAATTGTGTTGATTTTTTTATAGGTTGATTTCACATTTTGGATAATAGAAATATCTTCGCCTTCAACATTCATTGTCATTTCCATAACGAGATTATATTTCTTTAAGTCGTATGTTTTGTTGTCCAAAACCATCTCAACAGATAATTTTTTAATATCCATCTCTTCTAATAGTGTTGATAAATCACCAATTTCATTTGTAATATCCTTTGGAAGGTATTCCTCTAACATTTGCTGCGTAAGCTTTTTAAAATCCTCACCATCAGCAGTTAGCTTGTATATAAACTCATTATCCTTTTCTTCAAATTCAAGATCCTGAATATAGTCTTCTACCATCTTAAGTTGTTCTGTGACATTTGGTTGATCCGCCGTTAATGTTTCTATAGGTATTAATGAACTATCAGCCTTTATCCATTGATTCGTGAGTGACTCAAACACATACATTTCATCATCCACAAGATAAATCTCTGTATCCATATTAAGTGACTCCTCGCCCTCTAAGGACATAGCCATTTTACCCTTTTGGTGCATTGCTAATGGCTCTAATACCACAGAACCTTCCATATCGCTTTCAATAGTTACTTTCCCCTCATTTGCCATTGATATTTCTTGATTCAAAACTGTACTAACTTCTGCACTTTCCATTTTCTCCGCTGCCTCTAATGCCTTTGTATAGACTTCCTCTGCACTTTCGCTACATGCAGCAAGAGTAAACGAAGTAAAAACGAAAGCAATTCCTACTAACCATTTCTTCAAATAATTCATCCCCTTAATAGATAGTCAACAGTATTACGTCAACTATCTTACGAAGGTTTCGAATAAAGTCGATATGACAATTTTTGATTCGAAAGTACCATTTCATAAGAGGTTTCTGTTGAGTATAAAGGGTCCTTTTTACTATTTCAAAAACATAATAAGAGGAAGGTATACTTCGAATGAAGCTTTCCTTCCTCATAGTTATGGGATGTCCGCAATATTTTGCTGTGCCTCTTGTACTTGCTGTCGGACATCATGTAATTCCTCAAAAGCCTGTTGGAACTGTGGATTCTCAGTTGCTTCGGCCCCAGCTTGATTTTGAACATTTTTTAACTCATTCTCTGCTTGTTTAAGTAAGCTATACGCATGCTCTAACACATGTAGATTCTGACCCTGAGCTTGTATTACAGCCTCTTGGGCATCATTCACCATTTCACTTACCCGTTGTAGCTTTTCATGTAAATTAACCTGTGGCAAAATGTCTACCTCCTAAAATCATATAAAACACTACTTTTAT
Organism: Ornithinibacillus bavariensis; assembly: GCF_050433565.1. Lineage (NCBI taxonomy): Bacteria > Bacillati > Bacillota > Bacilli > Caryophanales > Bacillaceae > Ornithinibacillus > Ornithinibacillus bavariensis. Next base: position 507,935 of record NZ_JBNPWZ010000002.1, on the reverse strand, counting down.
TGTTCCAACCTATCCAGCAATTATGTAGTATTCAAGAGGGATGGTAATTTTATATAGAAAAAATGACCATTGCCTTATCGGCAAGGTCACTTTTCTACTTTTCTGGAGGTATGATACAACCCTCATCAGTGCATACCATATTGGATTCATCTTCAACGAGACTCTGCAATTTTGGCTTTGGCGCTTCTTCTTCCCATACCTGATTTAAAGCACTTAAAAACAGTTCCGTTGGTTGAGCGCCTGAAATAGCATACTTTTGGTTAATAACGAAAAATGGTACCCCAGTTGCTCCAAATGCTTGAGCTTGCATCTCTTCATTACGAACCTCAGTTGCGAATCGGTCTGTATCCTTTAAAACGGATAAAGTCATTTCTCTATCTAATCCTACAGATTCTGCTATCTCCAATAATGTATCATGATTACTGATTAACTTAGCTTCAACAAAATAAGCATGAAGAAGGCTTTCCGTAATCTCTTTCTCTTTTCCGACAGTACTTGCATATTTTGCTAGTCGATGTGCATCAAATGTATTTGTCGGTTTCATACCATCAAAATCATAGTCTAAACCAACTGTCTTAGCTTGCTGGCCCACATTCTCATTAGCTTGTCTCGCCTCATCTAAACTCATTCCATACTTATTTGCTAATGCTTCGTGAATAGATTTACCTGAGTAAATTGCAGCATTCGGATCAAGTTCAAAGCTCCTATATTCTAACTCAACCTTATCACGATAGGGAAATTGCTCTAGAGCATGTTCTAAACGACGTTTTCCTATATAACAAAATGGACATACAAAATCTGACCATATTTCTATTTTCATGCGTACACCTCTTTTTTTAGTTATCTGCTATATTGTTGCATAAGTTATGGTTGAAGACAAACCTCATGCTTCATTTCAAAATGCAGCATGAATAGCAAAACGTAGAGTTCGTTCTATATCAACTGATGAGCATACCATTTATGCCCTTTAAAACGAATATAGACGAACTCCCCATTCAAGAATCATCGCTATCCATACTCCTATGATTCCATAGCCCAATGTAATACCAAAGATATACCCAAGTACAACACGTACAATCCACATCGTAAATAAAGAGGTTACAGAAGTAAATTTAGAGTCACCAGCTGCACGTAATGCCGCCGGTAATAAGAAGCTAAACGACCATAAAATCGGATGAAAAACTGCACTCAATAAAACCATAATGAAAATAGTACCTATGATTTCTACAGGTGGATTAAACATTTTCATCATTAATGGGAATAGCGGCAAAAAGATAATTGCCGAAACCACAAAGAAAATGGCTGAAAGTCCTAAAAACGATTTAATAAACTTCCTAGCATCTTCTATGTCTCTTCTTCCTATACATTGTCCTACTACTGTAACGATTGCAATACAAAGGGAATTAGGCCCGATTTGATAAAGCCAAGCAATTGAATTTGCAATAGCATATGACGTTAAGGAATAGGTACCTAAGAAAACAATAAACGTTTGCGTTAATAATTTACCACCATTAAAAAATAGTTGCTCCGCAGCAAATGGCATTCCGATATACATGATCTTCTTTTGAATAGAAAGATCAATATGCAATGCCTGTTTCAGACGCAGTCGAATCGTTTCATTAAATCTCACCAAATAAACAACGGATGCGATCATCCCTAATGTTCTAGAGACAATAACAGAAATAACTAATCCAACAATTCCCAGATTTAATATCGTTATTAAAAATAGATTCAAGAGAACATTTGTTAGGTTCATAAACAATGATAGTCCAAGTACTGGTTTCGTATCACCTGTTCCACGAAGACCACCACACACCGCTTGGTAAATACCTATCAATGGATAGGATATGGCACTACCTATCAGATATAGCTTTGCATTGGCTAACACATCCGCTTCAGCATTTCCAAATAGAAGATGAATCGTTGGCGAATGAAATACAATGACAAATACACTTAATAATAAGGATAGAATAGTAACAGCGGAAACAGCCTGTGCAGCTGTTTTCGAGACCATTTCCATATTTTTAGTTCCCTTATACTGTGCTACAATAACAGTTCCACCTGTTGCAACTGCAATAAAGACATTTACAAGGAATATATTAAGGGAATCTACCATACTTACAGCGCTAACAGCCGCAACCCCTGATGAACTTATCATGGCTGTATTAAGCATACTCATAAATATTAAGAATGCTTGATCAACAAAAATAGGGATAAAGATGGTTATAATTTCTTTATAACTCATCGATTTCCCTGATAAGTGCTTACTCATTAACGAAGTGAGTTGTTGCTTCATATTTAATTTTGTACTTCTCACAATATACACGCTTCTTTTCTTTTCCTATTTTGTTCAAAAGAATATGATAATTATAATCCTAGCAAATGTAAAAAGTACAGTACTATTTTAAATACATTAAGAAAGAATCTGGTTTCAACACCAGATTCTTTTAAAATCCATATTCTGCCTCTCTCGTCTCTTGCATGGACTGGTATGTCTTGACTAATAAAATAAGATCATCAACTAAACGTTCTAGTCGAAATAATACATCATCATTTGTAATTTCCTTACGATAAAAATCCTGATCTTCAATAAAAACATAGGACTGAACAAGATTTGCTTTCATATACGATAGGATTGGCTTTAATTGTTGCTCAGCAACCAAGTAATGCTTAGCCGAACCAGCAGTAATAATTATTCCAACCACTTTATCCATGAACGCACGTTCAGGTAATAAATCAAAAATGTTCTTCAATGTTGCTGGGATAGAAGCTTGAAAAACAGGTGTACCAATTATAATTGCATCCGCTTCCATCAACACCTTAGAAACAAATCCAGTATCTCCTTCATATTCTAAATAATTTCGGCCATCACTAAACTGTATATCATAATCTGCTAAATCAATTAATGTAATCTCCATATCCGGATTTTTTTCTGCTAAAATCTTTATTGTATGTTCCATTGCCGTTCTTGTTTTTGAACCAACAATAGACCCGGATAAGCCTACTATTTTCATGATTGTCCCTCCGATTTCTCCCGAGTATACTTCTTTATTACTGGTAAAATCTTCTCACCAATTAGATCAATATTTCGTTTTAAATTATCGAAAGTAATTCCACCAAAGTCCATCTGTGCAATATATCGCTGATGTCCGAAAACCTCATGCTGATATAAAATCTTTTCAATAATTAGCTCAGGGCTACCAATATTCATCACATCATGAGGATGTGCACCTTGAGCAAAATGCTGCTTCGGAAATCCACGTCCATTGGTTAGCTTCATACCTTCATTAATAAAGTCATATGTTTCTCGTTGTGCTTGCTGTGTAGTCTCAGCAGCATAGAAAAATCCTGCTGTAGCTATTGGAAGTTCATCTGGCTGATGTCCGTTCAGTCTAGCGGCTTCCCTATATGCGTCAATGGAGTGTTTAAAGCTATTGGCAGGTCCACCTAACATAGCGAGAAACATCGGTACACCTCGATAACCAGCCTTAATTGCACTCGAAGGCGGTCCACCAACGGCTCTCCATATCGGTAAGGATCCGTTCACTGGTCTTGGAAGTATTTTTGCATTTTTGAGTGGTGCTCGATATTCCCCACTCCAATTGACAACTTCTTCCTCATTAATTTTGAGTAGCAATTCAAACTTTTCTTCAAATAATTCCTCATAATCTCTTAAATCATATCCTAGCAATTCAAAAACACCGACCCTTGATGCTCGACCTGCAACTATCTCTGTACGACCATTAGAAATTAAATCGATAGTAGCAAAATCCTCATAAACACGAACAGGATCCAGTGTACTGATAATCGTTGAAGAGCTGGCTAGTTTAATTTTTTTCGTTGCTTGAGCAATCGCACTTAATACAACAGTGTGTGCTTGTGTTGTGAAATACTCCTGATGGCTCTCTCCTACACTAAAAAAGTCAATACCAGCTTGCTCTGCTAACGATGCCAATTCGATTATTTCATTTATTCGTTGTCTTGCTGAGATTCTTTCTCCTGTATGTGGGTTAGCGATATGATCCCCTAATGTATAAAGACCGAATTCTAGTCCGTTCTTTGGATTAATACGGTATGCTTCCAACAGTTTTCCCTTCTTTCTACTACGCACTGCATATTTCAGACGTTAAATATGATTTTCCAAATATTTGTATAGAACATACGTTACTAATGATAAATGAGATTAGTTCTCATGTAATAGTACAATAAAAGTTGCGTGCTTTGCTAATAAACTGCCTAGCTCTTTTCGTTATCCTATTTTGAGCATGTGAAAGCTAATTTTGCTTCTTCCACATTCTTACTTTATTTCAACCTCTAATTAATCGAGCCACAGTGCTTCACTTATACCTATTCTCCCCTTATGTGCCCGTTAAAAATAAACACAGAATAAGAACAACTTTAGTTTTCCACCAAAATAATGTTTAGTTAATCACTAAGATTCATTTTATTGGGTAATCTTCGAGGTGAATGATGTTTACATGTCCTTTAGAAATCATTTCATTCGTATCCTTCTGCCGAAATGTTGTTTACACGTCCTCTATGCATCATTTCGTTCATATCCTTTTATCAAAATGATGTTTACAGACGCTCTATACATCATTTCATTCGTATCCATCTGCCAAAATGATGTCTACACGTCCTCTATGCATCATTTCATTCATATCCTTTTATCAAAATGATGTTTACAGACGCTCTATGTATCATTTCAGTCGTATCCATCTGCCAAAATGATGTCTACACATCCTCTATGCATCATCTCATTCATAATATCTACCTAAATGATGTTAATCAGCTACCATCTAAATTGTAACTATTTAATGGAGTATCATATCTTCAATAGCAGCTGCTAACAATACGGAAACAAAAAAAAGGGGGCAAAGGCAGACGCCTTTCCCCTATCAAAATAGCCCCAGCCATACCCCAATTGCAGCACCAATATAATTTCCTATTACGTACCCAAGTGTACCAACAATTAAAACTGGAGCTACTAGCTTGCTCCACCCTTTGGATATAGCCATTGCTGCTGCTGTTGTTGGACCACCAATGTTGGCATTACTTGCTAGTATTATTTCTTCCAGATTAAATTTAAATAGTTTACCAAAAAGGAAAGAAATAAACATGTTTAATGCAACCATAACAAACACTAATACAAACAATAATGGTGCATTTTGTATAATTACAGGAATGGAGGCAGGTACTCCTATAACGACGAAGAAGATATATATTAAATAGGTTCCTATTTCTTGTGCACCTCGGATTTTTTCAAAGAAACGAGAAAATATGGTCACCGATAATAGGGTGATTGTCGTCAGCATTAAATAGTTATCACCAAAAATTCCATTTAAAGCTGTTAGAATAAAATTGCCATCAGTAGGAATAAGCTTATCAAATATTTCTGCTAGCTTAAATGAAATGGCTACTAATGCAAACGCAGAACCAACTGCCAATCCTATATCCTGTAATGAAATTTCCTTTCCCTTCCAATAAGATGCAGCTTGGTTTTTGTTTTCTTTGTTTGAAGATTGCTCCACTAGTTCTTGATGTGGCGCCCTAAATCTTTTTCTAAAAAAGGCAATTGTCGGAATGACCATTAACACTAAAAAGTACAGCGCCATCATGAGATTATCTGCTACAACCGTGGCAGAAATTAGTTCTCCTGGTGTTTCAAATCTAGCGGAAAGTGCAGCAAGGTTCACACTACCACCTATGTAAGAGCCTGTCATCATGGCTACAACCTTATATAATTCCGGTATAAGATCCTTTAATAAAAAGAATCCGACAATAGCACCAACAACAGTACCTATCGAGCTGATTAAGAAAATAATCAGTAACCTTCCACTTTCATTCCATATTTTTAATATATTGGATTGAAAGAGAAGTAACGGTATTGCAAGTGGAACAACATAACTCCATACGGTGTCATAGACTGGTGATTCGGTTGGAATAATATTAAAATTAGCCAGTAACATCGCACCTACTAAAGCAATTATCGCACCTGATATTTTTGAAGCCCATTCATATTTTTGTTCCAGATAAATACTGATACCAGCCCAACCTGCTAAAAATGCCCATAATATCCATGTATCATCAGACTGTATGATTGCATAAAACATATTGATTTCCTCCTAAAACACAATATCTCTCCACATTATAATAGAACAAATACCTCTAAGTCACTAATAACTATACATGGTCAAACGTCTTAGCTTATGCATACACTTTTCGTCGTTGGGAACATAAAAAAATGAGGACCTTATTATTGGCCCTCATTTCTCTTTAATTCTCCTGTATTTCCTTACGATTTTTCTTAAACATTTTGGATAGGATTTCATAGACAATTGGTACGACAATCAATGTTAACAATGTGGAGCTCGCAAGTCCACCGATTACCGTAATTGCTAGACCTTTCGAAATCAGACCTCCACCTGCATCACCAAACAACATCGGAACCAGAGCTCCAATTGTTGCAATAGCAGTCATGAGGATTGGACGTAGTCGGGTAGCTCCTGCCTCAAGAATAGCTTCACGCATCTCTAAGCCATCATGTTCCATATGAATAATGCGGTCTACTAATACAATTGCATTCGTTACGACAATACCAATTAACATCAATAGCCCCATCATCACTGTCACAGATATAGTTTCACCTGCAATTAATAAACCTACTAAAGAACCAATGACCGTAAATGGTAGGGAGAATAGTATTGCAAATGGTGCTAGCCCCTCACCAAACGTTACGACAAGGATAAAGTAAACGATTAGAATAGCAGCTAACATAGCAAAACCAAGCTGTGTAAATGTTTCTTCCATATCAGCAGTTACTCCAGATACACCTACAGAAACACCTTTTGGTAGCTCTAACTTATCAACCGCCTTATCAACTTCAGAAGATACCTTTGAAATATCATCTTCTAAAATTGTTCCAGTAACAGATGCATAATACTCACCCTTACTACGGGCTAATGTATTTAGAGTTGTTCCCTCTTCTACTGTTACCAATTCAGATAGTGGCATTGTTGTTCCAAGTGCCGTTTCTACTTCTGTATCTAATAATTCATCGATAGACTTAGGTTTCTCTGTTTGCTGTTCGTGCTGAACGATAACATTCAATTCATTTCCATCTTTTTCGATGGTTGTTAGAACGTCCTCCGTTCGATTAGGATTCAATAGCATAACAATTTGCCCAGTTGTTAAGCCATATTGCAGCAATTCATCCTGGCTTACTTTAAATGTATATTCAACATAGGAGTCCTCTTTGCTGGATGATACATCCTTCAGCCCTTTGTTCTCTTTTAATATTTCTTCAACCTTATCAACTGAATCATTCAGTTTATCTAAGTCTTCACTATATAATGTATAGCTTAGTTCATTAGAAGCAAATGACATCGTTGAGAAGTTTTGACTCTTCCATTCTCCAGACTGTCCAATATTAAATACATACTCCTCAATTTCTTCTCGAACCTTTGGGAAATCCTTCATATCAGGGTCAAAGATTAAATACATCAATGCCCCACCACCGCCAACCATCATGGAAGCCTGTGGATCGTTGTCAGTTATGGAAAGCTGTACAATATCTATATCATCACGTTTTAGCATTTCTTGTTCAACTGCTGTTACATTTTCTAATGTCTCATCTGGTAATTCACCAGTTGCTGGTGTGTACGTTAAGTACATAACTTTTTCTTCTTCACTACCGAGAAAGCTAAATCCAATTAGTGGTGTTAATAATAAACTTCCTACTAATAAAAGAATTGCAACTGTAGAAGTAATTATTTTATGGTTTAGTGTCCACCTTAAAATACTCTTATACCAATTCGCTAATTTTCCAGCTTCTTTATGCTTCACTTCTGTTTTTTCACTGTATAGCTTTTTCTTAAATAGGAAATGAGACAATGCTGGTACTACAGTAATTGCAACAAGAAGTGATCCACCTAATGCAAATGTCATGGTAAGGGCAAATGGCATGAATAACTCACCAACCATGCCTCCAACAAATATCATTGGTGCAAATACCGCAACTGTTACTAAGGTTGAAGAAGCAATTGGCCTGAACATTTCAAGTGTTGCTTCTCGTATTAATGCCCGACCATTAAGCTTCTCAGTCTTTAGATGTAGACGCCGGTATATATTTTCCACGACAACAATGGAGTCATCAATTACACGTCCTATCGCTACAGTGATTGCTCCAAGCGTCATAATATTCAATGTTATATCCATCCAATTTAGTAGCATCATCGCTATGAAAATCGATAATGGGATAGAGATAATAGAAATTATTGTTGATTTAAAATCGCGTAAGAAAAGTAGAATGATAAGCACTGCGATTAATCCACCAAAGACTGCCTTTTCAACCATAGTGGCTACAGATTCTTCAATTGGCTCACCTTGGTCAAGGGAAATATCAACATTTAAGCCCTCAATCTTACCCTCTTCTTCTTTCATTAAGTCTTTAACAGCATTCACCACATCAACAGTATTGGCATCCTGACCCTTTACTACCTGAATGGCAATCGCATTTTCACCGTTAGTACGAGATACTGATTGAACTTTACCTACAACTTCAACCGAAGCAATATCACTAAGCTTCACAAATGGAAGTGGTTGTGTTTCAGAAGGTGTAACAGGGATTAACATGTTTTTCAAGTCATCCTCAGACATGAACTTCCCATCTACTGCTACTGCCTGTTCCCCTTCTTTAAATTCAAACAGTCCTAAGGATACGGACATATCACTTGCCTGAATCATTTGCTTGACATCATCTTCAGTTATACCAAGTGCAGCCATTTTTTCTTCATCATATCGCAACTCAATATCCTCAATATGTTGACCTGTTGTTGTTGCAGATGCAACTCCATCTAATTTTTCTAGATTGGGAAGAATAATATCTTCAACAGTAGAGGTTAAATCAACGATATCCTCCGTATCACTACTAACACTGAGAACAACTACTGGCATCATATCCATGCTAATAGCTGTTATGGTTGGTGCCTCTGCTCCTTCAGGTAATGTCACATTATCAAGTGCAGAATCTAGTGCTCGTTTTGCTTCATCCATATCAATTCCATAATCATACTCTACTTGAATACTTGCCATATTGGAGTACGAATTCGAATAAACTGCTTTTACATCCTCAAGATTCTCAACAATTTTTTCTATTGGAATAGATACTTCTTCCATGACCTTTTCAGGTGTAGCTCCTGGATAAACACCAGTAACCATTAAATAAGGAATAGATATATCTGGGATCATTTCAGTTTTCATCCGAGTACCAGAGTACATACCAGAGAAAATGATAATAATCGTTAATATCCATACCGCTAACTTATTCTTAATTACAAAATTAACAAAATTCTTCACATTTACACCTACCTTATATTGACTATACGAACTCATTTTTCTATACTAATGACTAACCGGTCATTTTGTCAACTATATGTACGTTATTTTAGGAGAGAATTTACAAAATGAATAAAAAACAGTTAATTATGGAAAAAGCACTCGAGCTTTTCGCAAAACAAGGGTTTGAAACTACATCCATCCAACAGATTACAGATTACTGTGGCATTTCGAAGGGTGCCTTTTACTTATCCTTCAAATCAAAGGATGAGTTGATTTTAGCATTAATCGACCATTTTATGCAGGAGCTAACAACCGATATTGACTACCTGGTCAACGGAAGAGACTTACCTGTTACATTGTATCGTTTTTTTTACACTACCTTTGAAACATTCATAAAACATGCAGACTTTGTCAAATTGCTTATGAAAGAACATACACAGTCATTAGACGATGAACTTCTAGAAAAATTACGGTATTACGACCGGAAAACTGATCAGACAATCTTGTCAATAATAGAAAAGGTCTATGGTGATGTAATTACAACGATAAAATATGATTTAGTTTATACTGTTAAAGGATTAATAAACAGTTATTCGAGCTTTCTATTTTTTAATAAGATTGACTTTGATGTCGCATTAATTTCGAAATCCCTTGAAGAGAAAACTGATATATTAGCTAAACATATGACCACACCGTTTATTACGGATGAAAGCTTGGAAATGTTTCAAGAAATTCCAAAGGAAAAAATGCAAAAGGATGTTCTCTTACAGCAAATAAATTCTACAATGGAAAAAATAGAAGATTCTCTTACGAAAGATTCATTGATACTACTAAAGGAACAAATAGGAGAGTTAACATACAATTCTGCTATAATTCATGGACTAATTGGGAATTTAGCGGAGCAACCAGAATGTAAGAGGTTATCATATCTATTAACTAAGTACTTTGATTTCGCTAAGTAGTAAGATTTATCTTTAACAGGACGAGATTCTTTTTTATGTTGGTGCAACAAGTATAATTACAATAATGGTATGATAAAAAACAGACGAAACAGTGGAAGGAGAATAAAGGATGCCAATCACAGAAGGATTTATCGAAGTAACCGGAGGAAAGGTTTGGTACCAGAAGCATGATAATAGTACGAATAACGCACCTGTTTTAATTTTACACGGTGGCCCGGGTTCATCTCACTGGTCACTGCAAGGATTAAAAGAGTTAGCAGATGTAAGACCCGTTATTTTATATGATCAGCTTGGTTGTGGGAAATCAGACCGCCCCGAGGATACCTCTTTATGGAATATTGATCGATTTGTAGAAGAAGTTAAGCAGTTAAAAGATGGTCTTGGATTAGAAGAGTTCCATATTCTCGGACACTCCTGGGGGACTACTTTAGCTGCTGCATATTATTTAAAGAATCCTGAAGGTGTGCAAAGTATTGTTTTTTCCAGTCCTTGTTTAAGTGCCCCATTATGGGCAAAGGATCAAGCTGAAAATATCGAAAAACTACCACATCAGGTTCAGTCAATAATAAAAGAATGTGAGTTAAATGGGGAGACTGAATCCGACGAATACAAGGAAGCTATCAAAGTCTTTAATAATCATTTTGTTTGTAGATTGCCAGAATCTGAAAGACCTGCTTTTTTAAAAGAAGGGGTAAACTATAAAAACCCTGAAATATATAATATAATGTGGGGCTCATCAGAATTTCATGTAGCAGGTAACTTGAAAAGCTTTGACTGTACTCCAGATTTACACAAGATTCAAGTACCAACACTTTATACCTGTGGTCGTTTTGATGAAGCAACTCCAGAGTCAACCGTTTATTTTAGTCAATTGACACCGAACAGCAAATACCACATCTTTGAGAAAAGTGCTCATATGCCTTACATCGAAGAACCAGCAGAATACTTAAAAATTATGAAAAGCTTTTTATCGCAGGAACAATTAACTATTACAGGGGATTGAACACACTAGTTCAATCCCCTATATTTATAAATTAACACAAGGAACATGATTTCAATTATTAGGACGGCAAGAATTATAAATATTCCCATTACAACAACTATATCAGATACCATATTCATCCCAAACGACTCTACGAGATAGATGGCGATCATAATAGCCATATACATAACAAAGAATTTCATTGTCCACTTATGTAGCACTTTCTTGGCACTTTGATCTAAGAAATCCTTCTTAAATGGATTAGTAATGTTATTTACTTCAAGATCCTTAATTGGCAGTAAAAAAGAAAATGCCCAGATATCCTGCAAGTAAACAAAATCCGCGGAACATCTGGCACCCTATTATTTTGCTAATTTAGTAACTAACTCAGGCAACCAATCATGTAAATTGCTAAAATGATACCCTAATTTGGTTGCTCTATCATTACTCATTGTCCATGTAGCCCCAACACCATAAGGGGAATTATGTTCTTCATCGGAGACTACAGTCAGGGGCTTTCCAGTTTTTTCGCCAATGAGCTGCATTAAATCTGACATGCTAATCACTCCATTAGCACAAACATTGATAGGACCCGTATAGTCTTTCTCTGCTATCCATGCTAGGAACTCACCAGCTTCTTGTTGATGAACAAATCCCATCTTCGCATCAGGATTTGGAAAAAATACCTTTTTCCCTTCCTTGGAACTTTTGATATAATGCAATAATCTTTCCGTATAATCGTGTTCACCCAGTACAATTGGAATTCGCATTGCTACGACTGGAAAGGTAGCTTTTTGAAAAAAATACGCCTCTGCTTGTCTTTTTCCTTCTTGATATGTAACATCATTCCTGTCAACCATCTTCAGTTCATAGGTATAAGGATCAAAGGTTTCCTCAGCCATATTTACACCTTCATCATAGACAGACAGTGTGGACGTAAAAACATAACGCTTCATCTTATCAGCTAAGGTATTCATTATAATTTCAGCATCGTTGGAAGAATAACAAAGCTGATCAAATACTACATCCCATTCTCTCCCTTGCATGGCAGACTGGATAGACGCTTCCTCAAACCGATCAACCTTAATACGTTCTACCTTGTCTCCAAATGGGTCTTTACTATTTTGTCTTGTTGCAACAGTAACGGAAACACCTTTTTCTACTAATGCATTCACTAAATTCACACCAAAAAATCGTGTTCCTCCAAACACTAGAGCTGTCTTCATATTAATTGCTCCTTTCTATTTATCTAGTAAAATATTTTGGTTTCATTATGTGCGATAGAAATGAATTTAACAAGACAAATATCTCCTACATTATTTGTCATCTAAATTTCTGCTCTCAATCACAATCTCCTCCTCCAAAATATAACCTGTAGAAGGAGTAGGACTCGTTGAAAAATACATGACGATAAGCAAGAATAAGAAAGTAAATAAAGTTGCTAATCCAACTAACCAAAAACCAATACCTTTCACAATATTCTTCTGACCAAAAAACATAAAAGTTACTCCTAATACAATTACTACAGCCAAAAATAATACCATGCTATTCCCCTCACTAACGAACTATTTATCTTATATATAATAGATTCTCTGGAGGTTATTACTGAAATTCTTTTAAAACAAGCTCTCAATAAAAAACAGAAAAAAGGACTACTTCCACTTGGAAGCAATCCTTTACCATTGTTAGCTTACTTTTCTAAAAATATTGGATAGGTGATACTTTTTTATATTTTTACTTTTTGGTAGCTGTTGCTTAGACTCCCTGTATAAATTTGTTTCGAAGGCATATCTTCTCATTTCCCTCATTTTTTCGTCAACAACTATTTTATTTAAAGCCATGTTCATGGTTATTTCCTCCCTTGGATTTCTTACTCCTATCATACTCATTTCTACAGCTAATAACCTCGGAACCGCGACTGATTTTAACAATCAAAAAATCCCTACTTTTTCTGTAGAACATATCGGACTGAAGGCTGAAAACAACCCTTTATCGATACAGACACCATTTTCTGTAAAAATTTGTATCTTTCTGAGCTCAATCTATTATTTACCACGGCTTTCAACAAAACTAGTACTTTTTCACAACAGAATGTGACATACATTCCTAGGGTTATCTGATATTATGGTGAACATATAGAAATAATAGAGTTGGGAGCGGCGACATGGAAAGATTATTTGGACCATTTAAAATGGATACGGACTTTTCCGATAAAGAGCATTCGATACGTGTTGAGCTTGAGCGTAATGAATTATGCTTTTACCGGTTCATCGGTGGAAATGCTAGTGAAACACAAGAATTAAGACAACAGCTACAGTCACTACGAGAACGAAAGCCTTTACTTATTGGCATTTTCCGCTTTCCATTCCGCTTTGAAGGAAAAAGAAGACAAATGACCGCTAGAGAGCAATATTATATTATGCGAGACTACTGTGATTCTGTAGTCTTCTTTGAAAGCGATGGTTTAATGGAAACAATTGACCCTTCGACACCAATTCATGAGGCTCGAATTGCATTTGACACAATTGAAGATAGAACAATCAATACACTGCGTGAAATGGTGGATGAAACTGGGAAAATTAACATCGACTATCAGGATATTAAAACGTTTATTTTTCGTAAAAGAGGACCATTATTCTTACATTCCATCGAAGGAAGTTCCTTTGATGAGCCATTAAAACATTTAATATCAACACCATATCTTCCAGAAGATTTTACAGAGGCTGAGCAGCTCATTATCAATATTGGATATACGAGAAATGTAGATATGGAAGCATTTAGGCAAATTAATTTGCGATTGAATGACTTATTTGATAAAGCAGAGATTTTTAAGATTGGGTCCTATTTTATTGATGAGCCAGGACATCGTTTTAAAATTACCCTACTGGTAAATGGCATCGAGGATCCTATTGCGATGCCTAGAGAAGTTCAAAAAGAAGCCGCCATTAAATATAAGGGCTTTATGAAAAGATGGCAAAAACTAATAGAAAAGGATGTCAGATAGGTAACTGCATTTCTGACACCTTTTATAAAGCTGGCTCATCGCGCAATTACTTAGTATACTACATACATTACCCAAAATACGCTCACACTAATCCTATAAAGGAGGGATTAGTGCATGAAGGATAAAAAGAAAAAACACAAGAGCAAAAAAGAGCTAAATGAAATGAAAGGAAAAGAACGTTTTCCTAAAAATAGACAATAACGTTAAAGGTGCCAGTGCTACTATATAGTGCTGGCACCTTTAAGGTTTAGTGTAAATATATCCTTGGTTAGGATACAGCCAAACAAATAAAAAGTGACATAATTCTACATTTTTTGTGGGATTGTCACTTATTTTTATGATATAATGGCTATAATTATTAGAAAAATTGGAAATTACTTTATATAGACGACTTATTTTAGATTATATAATTTAAAAAATCCTCAATATTCCCTCTCAAAAGGAGATGTGTCATGGTCCAACAGGTTAGTGAGTTTTTTAAAGATTTTGGTTCCATCGGAATGTTTATTCATTCCTTCATCGATGCAGTAATCTTTCCGATACCTGCATTTTTTACGCAAGTATCCTTAAGCATGCTTGAGCCTAAAGAGGCATTATTACTTGCAACTATCGGCTATGTTGCCTGTATCATGGGAACCCCGTTTGGCTATTTAATTGGTAAAATTCTAGGTGAACCAGTACTGCATAAGTTTCTTAAACAGAAATGGGTTGATAAAGCAACCACTTCCTTTAAGAAAAATGGAGAGGCAGCTATTCTAATCGGTGCTTTTACACCTATTCCTTTCAAAGTATTTACCATTTTATCTGGTTGTTTTCATTATTCATTATGGAAGCTAATAGGATATGCAGCTATTGGTAGAGCAGTAAAGTTCTATGTTGTTGGACTCGCCTTTTATTTATACGGCCGCGCATCAGAGGAATTTGTCACACAGTATCTCACATACTTTATGGCAGGGATTGCAGTAATCCTATTCGTCATTTTTTATATAAAAAGAAAAATGGACAAAAAGAAGAAGCTCCGAATTGAAGCACAAAAAAATTATGCTGGTTGATAAAGATAAGGCAGTAAGGAATTTCTTACTGCCTTTTATGCTATCATCATTATTTTTTTATAGCTTTAATCAATTGAAGAATCTGACAAGTAGTAAACCGTAAATTTTGATAAGCAGTATCCAAATCCATTGCCTCCTTGAGCTCCATAGGGCGATTGATTATTGAAAAGCATGCAGTCATCCCGTCTTTGTTTACTGAAAAATCCTCCTGTTTGACTGTTCCTGCTAACGCTATAACTGGAATATTTCTTCTAGCTGCCATATGAGCAACACCACTGGGTGCTTTCCCCATTGAAGTTTGTCCATCTAACTTTCCTTCTCCAGTAATTACTAAGTCAACATCTTGTAATTTTGATTCCAAATCGATGAGATCTAGTATTAAATTAATACCGGACCTCATTTCACTATGTAAAAATCCTGAAAAGGCAGCACCTAATCCACCTGCTGCACCTGCTCCTTTAACTTTATGTATATCTATACCCAAATCCTTTTTTACAACCTCAGCCAAATTTCTTAATCCCTTATCTAATTCTTCAACCATCTCTGGCGTTGCACCTTTTTGAGGACCAAATACATATGCAGCTCCATCCTTACCATAGAGATAATTTTGAACATCACAGGCTACTTGAAAGAAACATTGTTCAAGTAATGGATGCTTCTCAGTTGTTTTAATATGAGTAATCTCTGCTAAAACCTTGCCACCAAAGCCAACCTCTTTTCCGTTAGCATCCAAAAACTTGAACCCAAGTGCTTGGAGCATACCCACACCCGCATCATTTGTAGAACTCCCACCTAACCCTATAATAAATTTTCTACAGCCTCTTTCCATTGCATCGATCAGCAATTCTCCAACACCATAGGTTGTCGTTAGTAATGGATTTTGTTCTTTCTCTGTTAGTAATGGCAAACCACATGCTGAAGCTACCTCGATAATTGCTGTTGCTCCATCTTGGGTCATGCCATATACTGCTTCTATCTTTTTTCCCAATGGTCCAACTACTTCTTTTCTGTATAATTGTCCACCAACTGCACGCACGAGAGCCTCGACTGTCCCCTCTCCCCCGTCAGCAAGTGGAACAGTCAATATTTCTGCTTTAGGGTATACTTCCTTTATACCTTCTGAGATTGCACTACTCGCCAGAGTGGAGGAAATGGAACCCTTAAAAGAGTCAACTGCAATTAGTATTTTCATAAAATAAGCACTCCTTAAGAAAAGATCCTATGATTGATATCCCTTTCTTAAGATCATTATACCGTACCCTGAAATACAGTTAACTAAGAATTATGGTTTATTGAACAATCGTATAGCTTAATAAATCTGACTCCTTATCCCAGTCAACCCAAATTTCAACGGATAATCCTTCATTATTTTCAAGGTTAAAATTTGGAATTCCATGCTCACCAGCTATTTTTAGTTGCTCATCAAAGGTGTTCTTGACATTTTCACCAAATAGTTTCGTTAATTGTTCTATCGCTTGTTCATAGGTTAGTTTCTCCATAAGTATCTTCTCCTTGTATCACATGATATTGTTTAGAAAGAGCTAGATAATACGTAATATCTAGCTCTAGTTCAAAATTTATTTTGAATTATTTTTCCCTGCTTCTTCTGCTAGCTGTTCAAATGATTTTACTTTACCATGAGGGTTTTTTGCATGTTTATTTGCCTTCCACTGTCTCTCCTTTTCTTTGTTCGATTGGGTCATTGTGATACGAACTCCTTTATCAATATATTATTTACCTTTTTTATTAGCACGAGCTTTCTTCGCTTTTTCTTTATGAGCTTGATTCGCTTTTGCACTACCAAATTCCTTGGAGAACTCAGTGTCCTGCTTACTGGAATCAAAGCCTTTTTTATTTTTTTGTTGTGGGTCGTTCTTCTTTGTTCGTTTAGCCACCTATCTTCCCTCCTTCTCCATTAGTATGGAATGAGAGGAACGTAAATATGCTGTTTTATGAATTAGCTGGGTTTCAATCCTGTACCAAGATCTCCCTAGTTCTGTTCAAAATTTCCTCATCCTTTAATCGGAACTTAAATTCGACTCTCCTTGAATCCTCTGCACTATATTCCCCATTTTCATCTGTCCGATAATCTGTGTAGGATTTGCTGTTCACTGTCAATTTTTCCGCTAAATGGCTTTGAATTGCTTTATGCGGAAATTCATTACCGAGTATATAAGAGGCCACACTATAGGCACGGTCTTGTGCAAGCTCTAAATTATACAAATAACTGCCACTTTTATCCGTATGCCCTTCAATAATAATTTCCGCTATATAGTCTTCATACCCGCTTGCTAATAGTACATCTAAGTATTTCGGTACAAAATCATCCAAGAATTGATAGGACTTAGATTTCAATTCAGACTCGTCAAACGCAAATAAAATATCTGTATCAAAAATAATCGCTCCCGTTTTCTCATCGATTGTTATCCCAGAGGATGCATCACTAAACTCACGTTTTAATTCATTCACTAATTCGACTCGCACACCCATAATCTGGTCTATGGTGCGCTTCATTTCTTCTATTTGAAATGATTTAATGACCATCATGACAATAAAAAGTAAAATAAAACATAATAAAATTACTGTAAGCACGTCCGTAAAAGACGGCCAAAAATGCCCTTCATCACTTTCCCGTTTAAATAGTCGCTGATATTTAGTATCCATTTTGATTCATTCCTATACCAGTCTGTCTTGATGGTGCCGGTTGATTTACGACACTAATTTGTCTGATGAAGGCTTGTAATTCTCTTCCTAAATCCAGAAGCAACTGCTGTGTATATTGCGAATTACTTTGTTGAATCTGTTCATTAATTCGCTTTATTTCTACAAACTCACGTTTTATTTGGCCCATTGTATTGTCCATGGAATCTGCTATCGTACGGGTAACCTGCTCTAACCGACTACCAAATACATTTTCTAAATTTGTAACATAATTTGTGAAAGTGTCCTTTAAGGCGTTGATACTACTTTCTAATTGGCTCTCACGTTGATTAAAGACCTGGTTCAAACGAGATATTTTCGTATCAATTTCTTGAATGAGTTGATTATTTTTAATTCCTACCTGCTCATACGTTTTTGTTGCTTCCCGTAAGTGTCTTTCAAATGCTAAAGAATCTGTTGTATGATCTTTTAAGTGATTACTAAATGTTCGATTGAAATGCTTGAGCTCCTCAAAACGATCTGCAAGTAGATGCCTATATTCTGATTGAGTATTGTTAATAACCTGTAGTGCCTCTGGTAGGCCAGCTAAAGATTCTCCAAAGCGATTGAAATCCTGAGCCAATTCTCCAAGGTATGTCGTAATTCCGGCAAGCCTTGAAGATAAATCACTTCCGAAAATTTGTTTGAATTCTTTGTTATGAAGATCCATTTTTTGCACAAGCTGGTCACTTTGTTGGTTCATTTTCGTAAAGGATTCCTGTATTCCCTTCTGTACGTGTAGTACTGAAGAAGTAAATTGTTTTAAATCCGAAACAACAGTTTCTATTTGGTGTAGACTATTTAGCTGGGTATCCGAAACGTCTTTCATTTTTTCATAAGTACCTTCAACAGTTTGCACCATTTTTTCATGCTTTTCTTCTGCGCGTTGAAAATAAGTAAATAGCGAAGCAAAATTCTCATTCAATCGTGCTGTCCCTTCCCCAAATCCTTCCGTAACTTCTTTCATCTGAGTGAATAGCGTATTAAATTCTGTTAAATTCTTCGATAATCCATCATTAAATAGAGCTAAATCCTTTGCTGATTTTTGTAAGCCTGTTGTATATTCTTTAAATCCAGTAAAGGCTCGTTCAACATTACCAAGTGATTTCTCATTCGTTTCTTTCAGGCTTAGAATGGATTCATTGATCATTTCTGACACATGAATAAGTCGGACTAAATTGCTATCACTTTTACCTTCTAAAGTAGTTTCTACTTTTAGCATAATATCAGTCAGCATATGCTCTGTATTCAATATCTTTAATAAGACAGTCATGATTAAGGAGAAGCCCATCCCAGCAATACTAGTATAGAAGGCAACATCAATTCCAGTTAGTACTGCTGCAATATTCTCGATTAATTGGTCTCCTGTAGTGCTAATGCTTCCTAACGAGATTGTGAGACCAATAAAGGTCCCGAGTACACCAATTAATATGAATACCGAAACTGTCATCTGAATTAGTTTAATTAAACTAATCACAGGTATCCCAAATACCCTCCAGCTTGAAAATCTCTCTTGAACAAATGTTTCAGCTGCCACTGAATCCTCCTGCTGAATCATTTCATATTGTTTCTGAAAAGAAGCCAGTGGTTCCATATCTAAACGATTCGTCTCCACTATGTAATTACGCAGTCTCCTTAATTTACTGAATAGAGTTAGATGTACAAAAAAAGTGATTAGAAAGCCAAAAATAAGTACTAAAAAGATAAGCTCGATTAATGGGCTTGATAAGATAGCCGTCGCTTTCTCTTCCGTTGTAAAAAATTCCAAAATAAATTGCACCACAATAACCTCTCCTAACCAATTTCATTTTCCTACTTCATCCTATTCCTAACTTGGCCTATTCATGCTCATAAGGTCATTGGGCTTTATAGGATACTGTTATTAGCAATCATTAATGGAATAGTCATTTAAAAAAAGGCTACCAGTTTGTGTGGTAACCTGCTTTTGCTATAAAATTACTTTTTGTGAAGGACCGCTTCTGTTAGCATGTCCAACAATTTTTCAGCTGGAATTAGGCTTTCACCTCCGCCCTGTGCGACTGAATCGTTTCCACCACCTCTCCCATTAATTTTTGGTAATACCTGCTTTAAGAGCTGGTTCATACTAATGGAAACATTTCCCCCTCGCGCGCACACGATTTGAACTTTTTCGCTTGTTCCATTAACGAATAAGGCTACGACTTCATCTGACTTTGCAGCAATCGTTTTTGCCAAATGCTGAAGCTCAAGTATGGTTCGATTCGTAAAGCTAGCTCTGATAAGCTGATAGGTTTCTGTCTTCTCGCAATTATTTAAAAGTTCATCTGCTTCATATTCAATAAGCTTTCCTTTCATTTCAGCAATTGTTTTTTCTAATTCCTTTGTATGTTGTAACGCACGACTAGCTGCTTCCACTAATTGTTCTTGTGGAACACTTAACAGGGAGGTTAGGTTTTGAAGAACCTGATGTTTTTCATGAAGCTGTTTTCGAACTCGATCCCCACAAACAAAGTAAACACGAGTATTTTTCTTTTGTTTCTCCCAATGCAAGATTTCAATAGAACCGACTTCTCCAGTTGATTTGGGATGTGTACCCCCACAGCCGTTATAATCAAAATCAGGAATAATGACAAGGCGAATATGATCCTTTACAGCTAGTTTTTTTCTTAGCTTGAATTGGTGAACTTCCTCTTCTTGTACCCACTTCGTTTCAATCGAACGATTTTCGAGGATGATGATATTCGCGATTCTTTCTGCCTCTTTTGCTTCCTTTTCTGTTATCTCATCTACTTCTAAATCAATGGAACATAGCTCTTTTCCTAAGTGAAAGCTAACTGTTTTATAACCAAACTCTTCTTCAAAGGCTGCTGTTATGATATGTTGACCTGCATGCTGTTGCATATGGTCCATTCTTCTTTCCCAATTAATTTCTCCGACACATTCTTGATTCGATTCAATCGGTTCTGATATATAATGGCGAATCTCCCCATCCACTTCTTCTACGTCGTATACTTCTTTATCATTTATCGTTCCCGTATCATGTGGCTGTCCACCACCTGTTGGATAAAATGCAGTTTGATCTAATACGACATAATATCGTCCGTTCACATCTTGAGCTGATTCTTGTACATTCGCTGTAAACCGTCCTAAGTATTGGTCCTGATAAAATAATTTTTCCGTAGGCATGCTTCTTGGTCCACCTTTCCTTGTAGCTTCAACGTATTTCTACCATTAAATATAACTCGAACTTTCCTCGAAGGAAAGTGTCCCTCCAATTAAATACTATACATATATCCTAATGAAAATCCGTATGATGGATTGAAGACAATAAATTTGGAAAGGAGCATATATAAATGGAACAAACTATTTCTTTAGAAATTAAGGGCATGCACTGTCCGAACTGTCCAGCAAAAATTGAACGATCGCTTACGAAGCTAGATGGTGTATCTAAAGTGGAAGTCTATTATGAAGAAGAAAACGGATTTGTAACCTTTAACCCTAGTAAATTAGATGTTGTACATATTATTAATCGTATTAGTAAATTAGGATTTGACGCGACTACCAAGGTCACCAATCAAGCATAGTTAAAAATGATTAAGATGCCTGCACCACGAATAATAGCGGTGGCAAGCATCTTTTTTATAGTTTAGTATAATAAGGCTGATAGATTGGATTCGTATAAAATGGTGGTCTTGGTCCAATTAATGGTAGCTTAAATCGATTCTGGCTTGCTGTATATGTGACAGTAACCTTCTGATCAGATTGTGGAATAAGTAATAGTCTTACCTCTGGATTATAGTAATACCGCACTTCAATCCCTCCCTTTACTATATCCTATTCGTTGCTAATTAAAATGGGTCTGTACAATGCCTTCTTTAACTAGGCACATTATTCACCTAGTAAGAATAGGGTATCAAAGGAACATATGAAGAGGAGGCTATATGACATGTCTACAGAAAATCCTTATCAAGAAAATTATCCCCAATACCCTAACTACGGTAAGATAACTAAATTTGAAGAAGTGCCGATAACCGTACCTGAGCAGCGCCAATTTGAACAACCGGGGATAGAGAGCGTAATGGTACCACGACCTATCATAGAGAATCCAAATTATAATGGTAGTGGTAAGCTTAAAGGAAAAGTAGCTTTGATTACTGGTGGAGACAGTGGTATGGGAGCAGCAGCCGCAATTGCCTTTGCTAAAGAAGGTGCTGATGTTGCAATAGCTTATTTAAATGAACATGAGGATGCAAATCGTACGAAAGGAAGAATTGAACAAATTGGTAGACAATGTCTTCTTTTACCTGGTGATTTACGAGATAAGAATCAATGCATAGCTATCGTGATAAAAACCGTTGAGAATTTCGGAAAACTGGATATCCTTTGCAATCATGTTGGGATCCAGTTTCAACAATTGAGTTTACTAGATATTTCGGATGAACAATTTGATGATACATTTAAAGTTAATATCTATTCCCATTTCTACACAACTCGTGAAGCCTTAAAACACTTAAAAGCAGGGAGCTCCATTATAAACACTTCATCTGTTGTAACGTTTAAAGGATATGATCAATTGATAGATTATACAGCAACAAAAGGAGCAGTTATTGGATTTACTCGAGCTCTAGCCAGGAATCTCGCGGATAAAGGGATCCGAGTTAACGCAATTGCTCCGGGAAGAATTTGGACACCATTAATCCCTTCTAGCTTCTCTGCAGATCAAGTGACACAGGTAGAAAACCTTATGGACCGTCAAGGCCAACCGTTCGAGGTTGCACCGACCTTTGTCTACTTAGCGTCTAATGATTCCAGATTTGTAACTGGTCAAGTACTTCATGTCAATGGTGGAGAGATATTTGGCTAAGGCAAAAAAGTGCCAGTCCTATGAATTATAGAGAGCTGGCACAAACCTAGTTTATTCGTTTTCATTTATTTCTTGCACGTCATCATTAAAATAATAATTAATTGTTTCTATTAGCTCTTCCATAGAGCAATCAAGAATTTTCACTGGGATATTCACTTGCGTATCCAATAATCCTTTATTCATTTTATTTAGCATACTTTTAAACGAACTTGAACGATTAATGATTAAATCTGGATCATGTGTATAAATACCTAAGAATGTTTGTCCACTTAATTCCACAAAATCGATATCTGAAATCTCTTCCCATTTGATTAATCCTGCAGCAATATATGTAGACTGATCAAGGATCCCTTCTGCCGAAACAATGAGTGCAGGCTTCCGTTGAATAATACTTTTAACCCAATAAACCATGATTAAGCCGAAAAATAGGACACAAATAATTCCTATCACCCTAAACTTGAATGCATCACTGCCAGTCTCTGAAAAGCTAACAGCCGTTAAAAATATACCGATTGCAATAAAAATTAAACATAGGATTCCATAGAAAAACATTTTTCCTTTTTTTGCATAAATAATTAATTCTTTCACAAAATATTCTCCTTTCTTCCCTTCCATTAGTATATCCTTTGCACTAGTATGGACAAGGGCATAAAGTCCCTCATTAAAACAGGTCTAAAGTCCATCATGTAACCTATCATTTAGCTGTTCCTAGAACGAGTTTTTTCAATTGGTTATTGCGATAAAAATTGTCAGGTCCAGTAAATCGATATAAAATGAATAGTATTGCTAATAAGATAGCTATCTTATATGATTAAATAAATAATAAAGGAGGTAAATTATGGCCACAGAAAAAGAAGAAAATCAATACACGCCATCCGTGGTAGTAGAGCACATTTACTCTCCTGTAGTAGAAGCAATATCGCTGTTATCTTCATTTGTAAATCCAACACGACATGAGTTCGCCAAAGCAAGCCATCAAGAACTTTCCCTTGAAATATCGAAGGATTCAAAGAACTTTATCGAGGAGTGGAAAAAGGTTACTGAGTGGGATTTTATGGAGCTACTAAATTTCATTTTACCGTGCCCATATTTTAATGACATGAAGCAATTCTTACATAAGGTCTCAACATTATCTAATGGCGAATATATTTATCATCTTTTATCAGAATTCATTCCAATGGAACAAATTAATCAGCTACTAGATAATCCTTCTTCGATTAACGATTTGGATGCCAACATATTGTGGGAAACGACTAAGAAACGAAATTTTATGATAAGCCTATTCTCCAATATAGAGCGAATTCGTACTAAAACATCTATGCTTCTACTTGAGATTGCAGAATCGAATACATTAAGAAAAGCAGAATCGGAGCATATGCAAATCATCGAAGAGTCAATGATAGAAGTAAAAACATTAAAAATGCAGCCACTTAACCTAGCACAATACGTCATGGGGAAAACATTTAGACGAACAAGCTTATACAAAATGTACATATTTATCCCGTCTTATTATTTCACACCCCACCGAATGCGTATTTTCAATTCCGATATTTGTATTGTTGTTTATGGCTGTGCAACTCCACTTTCGGATTCAAGGGAAACAGGAAAAGAATTAGAAATTAAGCTAAAAGCACTTTCTGATCAAAATCGATTATTAATCCTTAACCTGCTTTCAGGAAAAAAAGAATACGGTGCAAAGTTGGCGGAATACCTAGGAATTACAACTGCAACCGTATCCCATCACTTAGAGATTTTAAAAAAAACAGGCTTTGTAACTGAGGAAAAGGTTGGAAACATAAAATACTTTAGCTGCAATAAAACCTTTACGGAAGATTTTTTTCATAGTCTTCAGCATTTTATTTATGTTAAAGACTAAGGGGAGGCCTTTACTTAGACCTCCCCTTTAAATATTCCTGCAAAATAGTGAAGTGACTCCCTACCATATTTTCAGGAAAATCATGTGGATAAAAAAACTCAAAATTAATCGACTCTGTTTGATCGACCTTTAATATACCACTGTATTCATTCGTATAATAAGCGACTGTTACTACATAAAATTCATCACCGTTCTCCGCTTTAATAAAGTGATCCTTTCCTGAATACACGTTGATAAGATGGAGTTCACCAGCAATTAAACCTGTTTCCTCCAGTAGTTCTCTCCTAGCTACTTCCTCTGTCGATTCACCTAATTCCATTAGTCCTCCAGGAATACCCCATTTCCCATTTGGAAATTTACGCTGTTGTAAGAGTATTCTTCCATTATTATCCTCTATAACTAGAACAGCACCGACAAATATCAGTGGTCGATGCCCTACCAATTTTCTCAGGTCTTCTACATAGCCCAAAATTATTCCACCTTCTCTATTCGTGTTTCAAATTACGTATTTATTTGAAGAATATTCCCATCAGGGTCTGATAAGAAAATGAAATGTAAATCCTTCACTCTACTTCCCTTGACAGTATAGTTCCTTGTCTCTAATAATCGATAATAATAGAAGATTTTATGTGCATCTTCCTTTTTGATAGCTTGGGTTATTTTTTGAATCATATAACTAGAATTAGATTCTTGTTTAGAAACAGATTCATGATCTTCCCTTAACTTTTTCCGAGCACGATGGAGTGCTGTTTTTACCGATTCATTACTGGTTCTAAGCATTTGTGATATTTCTTCGGAGGTATAGTGAAAAACATCCTTTAATGTTATTAACATCGCCTGCCTTAAAGGAAGCTGACTATATAATATCTCAAGTAAGCTGTCCCATTCTGTAGAATCCATTCCACTTCCCAATAATCCATCGAATTCACTTAGGAGGAGTGGTTCTCTTCGTTTCTCATCCATGAATAGGTTTCTAGCAATAGTATAAAGAAAAGTAAGATTCATATCTCGGTTTGGTTCCTTTTGCTTTAATAGAAGTACCTTTATAAGGGTTTCCTGTACTAGGTCTTCTGCATGCCATTTAGATGTGGTTAAAGTTAAACAATAGTGGTAGAGCTTATTTATGATAGACTCTATCCTTAATTCATTAATATTCATTTCATCACCAAAAAAAATATTTTTAAAAAATATTATTAAATATGTAACTTTTCATACATTATAATCGTTTATAACTGAAAACAAAAGTGAGGAGTGAAGTAATATGTTTAAGATAGGTGGGATATTTATTCCTGTAACGAATCTAGAACAATCTAAAAAATGGTATGAGGAAAATCTTGGAGTAGTCAAGATTGATGAATGGCAAGAAGATGGAGAGGATCATGGGGTTGATTACTTATTTCCTAAGGATACAAAGGGGCTAACATTAATTAAGGTTGAAAGTCCACAGCCCACTGAATTTACCATTAAAGGGAAACGGAAAAATGTCTATTACAATTTTGTAGTTGATCAAATCGAAGTTGCCTTTCAGCAGCTTCGTGCGAAAGGAATCGAAACAACCGAAATAATGGATTACGGTGTCATGAAGGGGTTCGATTTCTTTGATCCAGATGGGAATTCTTTTAGTGTCGTAAGTGAAGAAGAGAGTTCCGTCCACTTTTCACGGGGATAAGAAAAAAGCGCCATATCGGCGCTTTTTTCATTATATTTTCCCATTAAATACTAACCCACCATTGATTTCGATTAGTTTAAGATGGTTAGTAGATTTAATAAAAATCGTTTTATATTTCTCACGGCCATTAGCATCTAGGAATAAAATAATACGTTTACTAGAATTATCTGTTACTAACTGAACCTTTAAATCATCTACATTAATCAGTTTTGATATCTTTTGAAACTCAGTAAATGATTTAGTTTCGCTAGACTGTACAATTTTTTTCTCTTTTACTTCCTTCCGTAGTACTTCACCGGTAATAGCATCTATCTCTATTTCCACCTGGCCATTATCCGTTTTCAATTCCATTTCATAAACATATTGACCATTTGACTTATCTAATTCCATCTCTGTCACGGTTCCATCCATAACACTTTCCGCAATGTCAATTGCCTGCAACTCCGAAATAAGATTAGAAGCAATCGCTTGATTCATTTCAACATCCTCCGAATCGTCCTCGATATCTTCATTCATATGAACAATATCACCAGTATATGCATCTATGTAGATTTCATATTCCTTATCTTTTTGTTCTACTTCTATTTCATAGAATGGGTTTCCATTTTCATCATCAAGCTCTATTGATTTTATTTTTCCATTAACTTTTTTTAGGGCAATTTTTTCTGCATCTTTTATGGATATTAAGGCGTTTTCAGCCATGTCTTCCTTTACCTTATCTGTACCCGCTGTAGCTACTGTCACTCCTGTTGCAATTAATCCAAATGTAAGTGCACCAATTAATAATTTCTTCTTTATCATCATGTGTCCTCCTTCTTTGTATATCTACACTATACCCATTGATTCTGATAGGACAATAATAAGAAGATTAGAATTTGATGAGAAAAAGCAAATAAAATTAATTGCATCTTTCTATTCTTCAATTTGCCGAGAATTATTTTATAAAATGATGTTTAGAGCCACTCTATACTTCATTTCAATCTCACTTATTCTCCGAAATGACGTTTAGAGCCCCTCTATACTTCTCTTCAATCTCATTTATTCTCCGAAATGATGTTTAGAGACCGTCTATACT
The DNA here is from genome assembly GCF_050433565.1 of Ornithinibacillus bavariensis. Classification (NCBI taxonomy): domain Bacteria; kingdom Bacillati; phylum Bacillota; class Bacilli; order Caryophanales; family Bacillaceae; genus Ornithinibacillus; species Ornithinibacillus bavariensis. The sequence goes on along the minus strand of NZ_JBNPWZ010000002.1, from coordinate 480,433 downwards.
TCTTTTCAATCTCATTTATTCTCCGAAATGACGTTTAGATCCCTTCTATGCTTCTTTTCAATCTCATTGTTTTTCCGAAATGATGTTTAGAGATCGTCTATGCTTCATTTTAATCTCAGTCATTATCCGAAATGATGTTTACCGCCCTCTACTATTCTTTTCTGTTCAATTTTCTTCCTAAATGACGTTGAGAAAATTCATTTTTGAACTAAATTCTAACTAATAGCTATAACTAAATGACTTGGAAAGATAGGAATGCACACAAAAATCCCTCCATTAATACTGAAGGGATCACGATAACAATTATTTCTTTCCATCATTCAATTCCATAGCCTCTTCTGGACTGGACATAATGGTGGAATTTTTATATTTCAATCCTACATCTCGATCAGATTCGATACGTCTGCTCTTCTTTAGCTTTTTTTCTTGGCGATCTTTGCCCATCTGCACACCTCCTAATACTAAGATGGTTTATTTACGATGAATTATTCCATTCAAAAATTATCTTGACAAATTCAATCGTTATAATACAATCATCTTATAAGATAGTCATCTAATATTATTGAGGTGAATGGAATGAATAATACCATAATTGACGTTTCACATGTAAAAAGATCCTATAAAACAGAAGAAGGTATTATTAAGAAAAAACAAAAAGTAGTAGAAGCATTAAAGGGAATATCTTTCTCTGTTCAAGAGGGGGAAATCTTTGGATTACTTGGACCGAATGGCGCTGGGAAGACAACGATGATTAAAATGTTAACAACCATGCTGACGCCAACATCTGGCGAAATTTCAGTTCTAGGCTTTAATCCAGTCACAGAAACGAAACAGCTGAGACCGCATATTAACTTTATTCTTGGAGGAGAACGCAATCTATATTGGCGTTTGTCTGCTTATGATAACTTAGCATATTTCTCTGATCTATATAGGATTCCTAGAGCAGTACAAAAAGCAAAAATCAATGAATTATTAGAGTTGGTTAACTTGCAAGATGTAGCTCATCAACGCGTAGAAACCTTTTCAAAAGGGATGAAACAAAGACTACAGATAGCTAGAGGTTTAGTTAATAATCCTAAAATACTGTTTTTAGATGAACCTTCTATTGGGCTTGATCCTGTCAGTGCCCGAAAGCTGAGGGAGATTATCCGAGAATTAAATAATAGAGGAACTACGATATTATTAACGACACATTATATGTATGAGGCAGATGAACTTTGTGACCGAATAGCATTTATCGACAAGGGAAACTTGGTAGCAATTGACACGCCACAAAATTTCAAGCTAAAAGCGGATAATGTTTCGATCATTGCATTCACTACGTTGGGGACTTCTGAAAAAAACATCCATAGGCTCTCCGATTTGCCAATTATTCACCATGTTCAAGCTGAAAATCGGGGTTATCTAACAAATATTAAACTACATACACATGACCCACAGACAGTTGTTCCTTTTATTTACGAAACTTTGAATGGTGCTGCTATTCAAGATTTAACCATTACAAAGCCAAGCTTAGAGGATGTCTATGTAGAATTAATTGGGGGAAAAGTGTCATGATGCGTGCCTTGTTACGAACGATACGTGTACATATGGGGTTGTCGATGGCACGACCGATGTTTCAATTTATTATATGGGCTTCCCCTTTGTTTTTAGCTACTATCGCTATATTTATTTACAGTTCTCGTTCGCCAGAGGATATTTTTCACTATGTTATTTTAGGATCGGGTTTTATGGCATTATGGTCCTCAATCGTCTTTTCGTCAGCTAGCGATATCAATCGTGAACGCTATTACGGGACATTAGAGATCATCTTTGTCTCACCTGTCCCCTTTTTTATCGTATTGATAGGAAAAATTATAGGTAATACAATTTGGGGATTTTTATCGATGGTAATATCGTTTATTTATTTGGTATTCCTATTTGGTGTTCATATAACCATTCCGAATCCAATGGTTTTCTTCTTGTGCACTCTCTTTGTTTTGTTAGCGTTAACGGTATTTTCATTTTTTCTTTCTCTAGCATTTACACTTTCGAGACAAGCGGAAGCATTGATGAATTTCATTGAATATCCAATATATTTAATTTGTGGATTCATGTTTCCGGTTTCTATTCTACCTATATGGGTGCAACCAATTTCTTATCTATTACCACCTACTTGGGCAATTGAATTACTCCGTGCGGTTTCAACAAATGAATTTTCAATAAATATGATTGAAAAATCGCTAATCGGTCTAGTCGTAGTAACGATGATTTACATGGTACTAGGTATTTTCTGTTATCGTGCAGTTGAAAAGAAGGCAAGAATTTCTGGTAAGTTAGGGGTGTATTAATGGAGGCTACATTAAGATTTTTTAGGCACAGCTTATTATCCTATCGGGCATTATTCGGATGGTTAAATCCCAAGGTCTATATTCTTGTAATGGTGTTAAACCCATTAAGTCAATTGTTATTTTTTGCTGTACTAGTTAATTATGTATATGACGGAAAAGGGCTTGTCGGCTATATTGGTGCTAATGCACTCATACTCTGTGTCATGAGCTCTGTGTTTGGAATTATGACTATTATTACATCTGATAGGTATATGGGTACCCTACAACTCGTCATGGCCTCCCCTGCAAATAAAATTGGATTATTTCTATCACGTTCTATTGCTCACATACTGAATGGTTTGTTCACATCAATGATAGGTTTGATCTTCGGCATACTAATTTTTCAAATAAAGATTCCTATCGAAGCAATACTGCCTTTACTAAGTGTATGGCTCGTTTCCATTTTCTCTGCTTGTGGTTTAGGTTTAATCATTGGTTGCTTTTGCCTTTGGACTCCATCGATGAATTTGATTGCAAATTTACTTGCAAGTAGTTTATTGCTATTAAGTGGTGCTAATTATCCACAATCGATTATGCCAACATGGCTAACATATGTTGCAGACTTCATTCCACTAACTAGAGGAGTGGAATTAACGAAACAAATACTAAACGAAAGAAACTACGAAAATGTTGTACCAATACTCGGGCAGGAATTTTTACTGGGGGTGACCTTTTTTATCATCAGTTTACTCTTTATTAAATATGCAGAATACTTATCTAGAATAAAAGGGACAATGGATCTTGATTAAGGATTCAGGCACCCCCGAGTTTTTAAAAAATCTCTGAGGGTGCCTGGCTATTTATTCTTCTAATCCAAGATATATTCTGATGGCATCTCGTAGAAACTTTGTTCCGCCTTTCACCGCTTTATCATAATAGGCAGTGAAACGCTCATCTGCTACATACATATCAGCTAGTCCAGCATGTGCTTCCTTCGAGTAAGTTGACCAAGAATACATGAGCCATTCCTTATGCTTTTCAGCAACTAACTGTGCCTCAGCTGATGCTGGATCACCTGTATGATAGGCCTTTTCCAATAACACCATAATTTCTTCCCCAAGCTTTGTCATCGCATCATAATCTTCCTGTGACATACCACGTAACTTCGCATTACTTGCTTCAACCGTATCATCACCATATTTTTCTCGAATTTCTTTACCATATTTCTGTTCATTTTCCTCAATGAGTTTTTCCTTAAACCCTTCGAACTTTTCTATATCTTGCATTGGTGTTCCTCCTTCCATGCTAGCAATTGTTTTCTCAACTGTAGCCATAATTTTGTCTAGGCGGGCTCGTTTTTGTTTCAGATGTTCATAGTGATTTTTCAGTGCTTTACTCCTGTCAAAATTCGGTTGATTGATAATCTCCATGATATCCTCAAGACTAACTTCTAATTCTCGATAAAATAGAATTTGCTGTAATAAATCAACCTCTTGTTGCCCGTATATACGATAACCGGACGAATTTATTCTTGCCGGCTTTAGTAGCCCGATTTGATCGTAATATCGGAGTGTACGGCCGCTTACTCCTGACATACTGGCAAGCTTATTGACGGTATATTCCATTAACTTCGCCCCCTGACAATTATTAGCATAAACCTTTACGCAACGTAAAGGTCAATAGAAAAAATAAAAAAGTTTTAAAGATGTACAGAAGCATATATCTTTAAAACTTTTTCTTTATTCATTAGGCATTTCCATCAGTCACAGCTATTGGTTTTGGCTGACCAGCTTCTACCAATGTCTTACTTCCGATTAAGAAAAACCCAGCGATAAACATGAAAATGCCAGTGCCTATTAATAGCCACTCAATCGCAATTACATCTGCAATTGGACCAAAAATCAACATACCAAGTGGCATCATCGACGTTGAAATCATTGCCACTACACCAAAGACTCTTCCCAAATAATCTGGTTCTATTTTTTCTTGTAGGAGTGTCGTTGAAGGTGTACTAAAAATTGGCATCGTAATTCCTGTTATTCCCATTACGACTAGATAGATAACAAAATTAGGAATGACCCCAAGACCAACTGTTAAGACACCGAACATCAAGCTCGCTAATGTCATCGTATGGATTTTATTTTTAAATCCACCCCAGGTTGCAATAGAGACTCCGCCGATCATCATTCCAATAGAAAATGCCACTTCTATAGCTGTTAATCGCCACACATCATCCCCAAAACTACGTGCTACTTGTAATGGAGTAAGAAAAGATGGAACAGATGCTAAAATAAAGAATAAGGCAAAGAAAAGGAAAAACTTCTTTAGAAATGCATGTTGGCTAATATAAGTAAATCCTTTCTTCAGGTCATCAAAATAACTGATAGGTTCTTTCTCTTTTGCCTTTTTATGGGCAGGGATCTTTAAGAAAACTATGAAAATGAAAATTGCAATGGCAGCTGTGACCACATCAATAAAGAAGATTATTTCTATCGTCGCCAACCCTAACAATGCACCACTTGCCATTGGGGCAAGTAACATCACCAATGCCTGAATACTACCGTTAAACCCGTTTACCTTAGTTAGTTTATCCTCAGGGACAAACTGTGGAAGGATCGCACCAACAGATGGGGTTTGCACACCAGTCCCCACTGCACGAATGGCAGCTACCAAGAACATAAGCCAAAGGGAATTATATCCTAACATAAAAACAATCGCTAAAATTAGTGTTACAAAGGCAATAGAACCATCTGAAATAATAATTAGTTTCTTCCGATCATATCTGTCTGCCCACACCCCAGCAAATGGGGACAATATAAAGGTTGGAATAAAACCACATAAAATATAAATGGTCATCATAACGCCAGACTGGGTATTCAACACCACATACCACATAATCGCATACTGCACTAAAGATGAGCCAAACATAGAAATCAGTTGGCTACTAAGGAAAAGAACACTATTCCGCTTCCAGTTATCCATAATCGAATTACTATCTATTCCCACCAATTCACATCCATTCCATTATTATCTAAATAATTTATACACTAAAACCACCACTAATACAACTGGAGTACATACCTTTAGAGAAAAAAAGATGAGGGTATAAATCCTCATCTTTTTTAGCAAGGCTATTGTTAAAATTTACCTTTTAATAACTACACACTTCGAAAGCACATCGTATAACGTCTGCTTATTTTTGAAAAATAAAGCAAGCAGATGTCCAATTCCAAGTAAACATAGGGATACTAATTGTAAAAAAAACCGACCTGATGCATTAGCAAATGATATTTTCTCTTCCTCTTCATTTACCACCTTTATTCCAGCGATCATTTTCCCTATTGTTCCTTGTGTTGATAGACTTTCCATCAATGCAAAATACAACCAGAATACTACCACAACTATAGCAATTTGAATGACCCAATAATTAATATAATATTCATCAACTGGTCTGCTATAAAATAATAGAGATGTTATAGCATTTACTCCATTCGGAATGAGCTTTATAAAGAATATAGAGAAAAAAACGATTACTATATCAATCAACCAAGCAACAAACCTATTCCAAATGCTTGAATAGTTAAGTACTTCTTTATCTCCTGAAAATTGATAATCCTTTTCTACAATCACTGCGTATCCTCCACTTTTCAGAATGGTAAATTTATTATGATTACAAAAGTTAATGAGATACTTCTCCTCTATATCTGATGTTTATGAATTTTTACTAGTTTTCTCTAAACTAGTTCAAAAATAGGATTGTACTTTTTCTAAAACCTTTATTCTTTTTAAATTACTCCAAAGTTATCATGTGTTCTTCCAGATCTTTAATCGAATTAATTTGATTGATTTTATCCTTATTCAGTGAAATAAAATGTGTGGCATATTCGTTATATTTGTAACCAGGCTCTATGTCACTTCCTTCTTTTTCTAGCAACGTTTCATCATAATATTTTACATCAAAACTAGCAACTTGAATTTCCGCATTTTTAAAATAAGTAATAATTTCATATAATTTTTCTAATTCTTGTTCTGGATTATCGTAGTCTTGAAAGACTAATAGTTCTACCCAATAATAATAATCTTGCGGGTATTTACTTCTTCCTTCATTGAAACCGATTATTTGCTTATTTTCACTTAGGATTTTCTCTTTTGACCCGGCTTTGATTGCGACTTCTACATGATTCATCCAAACATCCTCATATAACTTCTCAATGATAGGAGATACCTCATTTCTCGCCTCTTCTCCCCATAAAGTATCAATGTATGAATCATTAATCTTATCATTCCAATCCTGATATACTCCGAAAACCAAATTAGAATTGGTTTTTGGAGATGCATCTACTAAATAATGACCATAATTTGAATTAAATGTTGCATCACCCAGGGAAAACTCTTCACCATACGTCTCCACTAAATAATCCTCATATATCTTTTTTTCTTCCTGCAACTGTTCGGCAGAGCCTCCCTCGGCATCTGTCATTTGTGTTACTGCTAAATAGTAAGAAATATGAGGAAGAAGAGATGGTAATAAAGCGATTGGTAAAATAATAAGATTTGCCAATCCTACAACTAAAACTGCCCGCCATCCTTTTAGGACGTGTAATTCTTTTTTCCCTTTATAGACTAAATAAGCAATGACTGAAGCATCAATAATACTAATCAACCAAATTACACGGTAAATCATCACAACCCATACTACAGGGGCGGCAAAATATATAAGACAAAGTTCTATAACGATAAAAGAAGTCCCTTTGATCCATTGTCGATTAAATAGCTGACCTATTCCTGGAAAAACTAATGAGAAAAAACCTGCCAGTACCATACGTATCATACTTCTCACCCTTTTCAGTATAAGACCCGTTTTTTTGTCAATATCATGCAACTTTTAGTAATAACGTTAACATGGAACCATCATATCAAAAAATTTATTCATTCCATGGTTTGGTAAATCATTTTTAAAATCATTCCACATCTCAGGTATCTTTTTGGTAGGTAAATCTCTTTTATGTTTCTCTTTACTATAATCATCACGACATGTTACTGTTCCGTCGCTAGAATATGAATAAGTAGTCCCTACATGAATTTGATAGCTCCCAATTGCATCATCTTCCATGATATGATTCTCAACTAAGTTATGTAGTAGTCCATTTTCGTTTAAGAATTTCTCTACAGCTACCATGTTTCCATCACCAAAAAATATTTTCAATGGATTTTCAAAAAAACCATAGTCCCGAGTATCTATCCCTGGAGCATTGTAGGTAATTGCTGGTATTCCCTTATTAATAGCCACATATTGCGCCAAAGCTCCACCAAGTGAATGTCCAGTGATCACGATTTCTTTATCAGGATGTTCCAGCATCATATCATTTACAAATTTAAGTGCCTCTTCAAATTGGTCATCACTGTATCCTAAGGCAAGACGGCCATCTGTTAACAGGTCCTTCATATCATCTGTTTCCGTTCCACCAAATGAAACTACGATTTTACCTTCATCATCATTTTTATATAAACGTGCATGGAAACCAGAATCATATTCTACACTTTCATATTCCTTCCAACCATAAGTTAATAATTTATTATCCTTGTCCTGCTTACCGTCTTTTCCCAAATGGTTTTCAGTATATCCTGATTGTGCAAGTGTTGCCAACACATTATCTGGAATATCAACATCTTGCACAGTTCCATGTGGTCTTTCTATTAATCTAGTAAATTCCGCTTTTAGTTTTTGCTTTAGTCTTTCCACTTCTTTTTCATATGCTTTTTTTGACATAAATAGAGGCTTTTTGACATTATTATCTTTTAGAAATTGCTCTATTGCTTTATCCATCTCTTCCTCAATTGATAAATCAATCTTTTTCCCATTAGTTCCATCGCAACCACCTTCACCAGGTAAACATAGCTTTTCCTGATTACTTTCGGAGGATTCATTCGTTTCGTTTCCCTCTGTTGAATTGTCATCAGAACCATCTTTATTCATTTCATTACCATTATGGTTTCCATTTATAGGGTTACCGTCCCAAGGTACACCTTCCCATTGCAATTCTCCCGCACCCCATGGCGTTCCTTTCCAAGGGTTTCCCTTCCAGGGTTTACCAGACCATGGAGTAACTGCATTTACCGTTGGAGTTAAAACAGTAAAATAAATTAATATAATGCCAGCAAAAATCGTAAGGACTTTCCCACAGTACCTTTTCAAAATAAATCTCTCCCTATTACATTTTATATTTGGGAATTTTATTTATTAAAATGACTTTAACGAGGAATTAAATTGCTTTATCAATGTGGAGTAAATTGCTTAGTATTTGAAAGAAACTGTAAATTGATATAGGGAAGTGCAATTAATTGAACAAAAGCAAACGCATTGTGTTTTCAATGCGTCAACTTTCAATAAATCCTAGTCATGCAACTTCCGTTTCATCACGTGTTTCTAATACTTTCTGTTCCTCACGCCATTTAATCATACAGGAGCTTAGTAGCATGACAATGAATGGATAGTAGATTAAATTCAATACGATTTGTGTAATTATTTGTGCAGCAAAGGAATTAGTAATATTAAAAATTTGTGATGTAATCAAAACGCCCGCAATCATTTCAAGTAAACCCGTTACTAATATCAATAAAAAGATTTTCCAAAAGTGCTTCTTTCCAATTCGTATCCCTTCTTTATATGACCTCCATACTGATTTCTTATCAAATACACTTACATATGGTACTGGTAGGGTAAGAGCTAATATAATAAAACCAGGAATTATAAATAGCGAAAAACCAATGATTGATAAGATTGAAACAATCGTTGCAAATATAAAAACCGTAAAACCTAATACGATGAATTGGAAAATTGCATCTTGAAAACTTCGCTCCATATCATTGTATTCGTTATAGACAAACCGAACATATGGTACTTGTGCAAAAATATATAATAATATGGTTATTAGTCCATAATAAATGTCTGCAAATGAATATAATGGGTCCATACTAGGAGTGATAGCATAGATATAATTTGTAGCAAATGAATGAACTATTAATAATGGTAGTGTTGTAAATAACATTAATAGCAATACTCTCTCAAATCTTCCAGTATATATCTCCCATGTATTTCGAAAAGGACTTTTCATAATTATCTCCTCTTAATGTTCAAGAATTAACCTCATTCATATTCTAAATAAACTGGTAGTGTCTTTGTCCATATCAAGTTAATAAAATCAATCTTTGGACCAGATGACTCTTGGTAAAGCTTTTCTGTTACACTTTCTACAAAGCCGTCGTAGGCAGTTGATGTAGCTTCAGTAGCTGCTCTAATTTCGATTCGATTTTCCCTAATATCTAATGTAGCTTCCTCTAAAATTCCACCATTCTTTTCAATAGTCAGAATTCCCATAGTAATTGCTGCTTGTTGAATGCTATTATTCCCTACTAACAGACCTTCTACTATCTCTTGAAGCAGACGACCATTAGTTAAGGCGCCATTAATTACTACATCAAAAGCTTGTAATTCTAATTCTTTGTCAGACCAGTCACGATATTCCAAACCAGTAAGACCCGCTTTAGCTGAAGCAACATAATTATCAAATAATGTAAAGAACTTATAGACTTCTAGCTTTTCTTCATATTCTCTTAATGCTTCACGATATGCCTCCCAGGCAGATGAATCTGCTTCAGGATCAGGTTCGGTAGGAGGAATTGGTTCTGGGTAAGAGAAACCGGTAATAACTCTTCTAACTTCTTCATAAAAGGCACTTGTGGCTGCCAAACTAGCTTGTGAGACAGTCGTTTCCGATTGCTGCTTAGTAGCTAGAGCAGAACTAAGATTAACTACTAATATAAATAAGACCATCATAATACCTAACATACCTATTACAAACAAAACAACATTACCTTGCTCATTCCGATAATATGATATTATGTTCTTCACTCTATCACCCTACCGTATGCCGTTGCACTATATGGTATGCTTGGTACGGAACCTCTAAACAATTCAGGAATAAAAACTAACTTAATATTAACAGCAAGCTCAGCTGTAAATTCTTTATCATATTCCCCAGGTTCTGTAGTAAAACTATCGAATACTAAATAATCTCCAGTTGCATCAATAATAGTTTTTGCTGCATCCCGAGCGTCATTCAAATCCTTTGTTACAGAATAAACCTCTGCATATTCGTTCACCGCAGACTTAGCCACTACTACAGCATTGACTCCAACAATAAACTGCCATATTATCATTAAAAAAATTAAAGCTAATGGGACAATACCAAGAAATTCAATAGTGGCACTTCCGTTTTCACTTTTTCTAATTTTATTCAGCCATTTCATAAGGCAATCCTCCATAAACAGCTCTTTTAATTGTTATCCCTAACCCTTAATTTATAGTAACGTCATGTTCCTCAGCCAGTTTAACTAATTTGTTATCAGCCTGCTGCCCTAACTCTGCAGCCTCTAACAGTTTTTGGTCTGATTCCTTTAATAATTTGCTTACCTCCTCTTCCGATTCTTCCGCTACCGTTTTCTCTAATGCTTGATATTGTAATTTAAATGCTTCTTCCCAAGCAGAAAGCTGTTTCAATCGCATCTCATGAAGTTCTTTCACTTCTCCTGATTCAGGTTGCATATCTTCAATATATTTCTTAATTTCATCAATTAAAGGTAAAACATTTTCAGTTTGTAAATCATAAGTTTCCTGAGGGCTTTCTGTAGCAAATGACTTCTGTATTTGCTCATCTACCTGTGAGGCTAGTGAATTTACATTCTCTACATAATCGTTGTGATATTTTGCGATTTCTTCTGCTTCTGGTGATGTACTACATGAAGTTAAAATAAGTAAACTTAAGAAACTAATAAACCAGATTGTTTTTTTCATCTAATATACTCCTTTATTAATCAGTGTGCCCTAACCTATTTCTAGAGATTTCGGATAATTTTCCTAAGTTGTATATATCGATCGGATAAACCTTTTTCAAACTTTTTAGTCCAATAATTAAAGTAGTCTTCTTTACTGAAGTTACTCATATCCTGCTTATCAGTTACGATATCAAGTGATTTTTTTAATTGTTCTTCAGCGATACCACTAGTCATGTTAAACAGGGTTTTGGGATCTCTAAACTTGAAAAATGGTATTAACTCCGGATTATTTTCATTTTTATAAATAACATCAAAATCATTCCTATAACGATAACTATCATAGAACTGTTGATATTGTATCCACCCCGGTGCAGGAAATAATGAAAGCACCTCGTCAATATCACTATCAATGAAATACCCTCTATCAAGAATATCTTGGGCAAACTTATTCACTCTACTTCTAAGTTCTAACATCTCATCTTGTAATCTAAGCGTTTTATCTACTACTTTATAAGAACGATCATAAATATCTATGAATTCCGGTTGCAATACACCTGAATTCAATATATTTCTTAAATAATTTCGAATTTCTCCATAGATTTCAAAATTTAATTCTGCTCTTGTTTTTGTATTGTTCTCTACCTTATCAAATGTAATAGTAAAATAGACCAATTGTTTCAATGCATCTAACGCTTCATCTTTATTAGATGAATCAGGTGATAATATGGCAATACTTTTTATCTCTCGAGAAAACCTTCCTAAATAGTACGCTAAATAATAGCGATGGTTATTAATGGCATATGGGAATAGTTCAATTGTTACATCCTCATTCCACTTTTTATGCCTCTTTCCAAGCTTCAGTAGCTCATTTGCAGTAATTTGTTGCATGTATGTCACCTAATTTTTTAGGTAACAGAATAGAGTAAATCTCTATTCTGTTACCTGTATTTTAAAATGTTTATGAGAACCAACCTTTGATCATGCTACCTACCTTTTTAGCTCCCTTGGCTATGGATTTACCGGCATTTTTAATACCGTTACCAACACTTTTCCCAAAGTCAGTGATTTTATCCCAGTTATCTGCTACTAATTTAGTAGCTTTCGAGACTACAAATAATCCACCGCCTACTATTACTAAGCCTGCCCCCAAAGCCTGACCACCTGGGATTGCCGTTGCCACACCACCGACACTCATTAATGTTTCCCCGAGGTTTGCTCCAATATCGGCTATTGCAGAGGTTCGGGCAGAACCATCTTTCGTATTCTGCCAAGTGTCTATGGCATTTCCAATACTAACACCAGTTTTATAGGCTGATAGACCAGCATTTACACCGGAAGCTACAAAGTTTAACTTTGATAAAGCACCCATTGAGCTCCATGTGCTTGATAAATTTCCGAATTCAGTTTTAGTTAGAAAAACATCTGCCGAATCCTTGATTAAATTACCGTATTGAGCAAATCTGGAAGCAGTTGAAATTTGGTAAGCGTTATTGGTCATGCTTGCAGCATTTGCAGCAAACGTAGCCTGCCTTATTGCTTCTAGATCCTTATAACCACTATACATGTTGTATGCAGTATCACCTATGTCATAAAGATCAACTGCAATATGATCACCAAGCTGTAATTTAATGGTATCAACCATAAATCCTTTAAAGAAATCTGGACTCAGACCATTAGGACCTAGACCATGAAGACCATTTGGATAATTAGTCTCTATATCTATTGCAGCATTCATCATATTATCCCAAACATATTTTGCTGCATTAAACTCATCAGTATCATAGAATTGTTCTGGGGCTGAAGGATTATAAGGACCCGGTGGGTTTATTGTTGTGCCAGAACCTGGTTGACCAGCAAATGGTCCAGCACCACCTCCGCCACCGCTGGACCATGGATTACCCTGATGGCCATTTCCATTCCAGCCTGAATTAGACCAAGGATTTAGAGGTCCATTACCGTTTCCATCCCACCCTGAGTTAGACCATGGATTTCCAGAATAACCATTCCCTAACCAACCGGTATTTGACCACGGGTTTCCTGTAAATCCATACATACTCCACCCAGAGCTTGACCATGGATTTCCTTGGAATTGATTACCATCCCAGCCTGTATTGGTCCACGAATTCCCTTGAAATGCTGATCCATCCCAGCCTTGTTGGGTCCAAGAATTACCTTTAAATCCAGATAAATTCCAACCATTTTGGCTCCATGATTGATTCGTCCAACTGTTCCCATTCCAGGAATTACCATTCCAACTATTTCCATTCCAGGAATCCCCAGACCATTGCAGGTTACTACCGTCCCAAGACTTTCCATTCCATGGACTACCTTGCCATGGATCACCCGACCAGGAGGAAACTGCGTGGACAGTTGGTGTCATTACAGGTAAGAAGGTGAGAAATACAATTCCTATTAAAGCAAATATTCTCTTATAGAATGTTTTCAAAGGATATCACCTCCAATCGTACAAAATATAAATCGGTAAATTTATTCTTCAGTTCCCTTATCATATTTTTCATTAATTGACTTTTTAAGTTCGTCTAACTTATCAGTACTAATATCTTTTAATTCCTTTACGACTTCGTCTTGACCATCACGAATAATAACACGAATTTCATCACGTAGACTGCGTAAATAATTCATTTGTTCACGTGTAATAATTCCTTCATTTCTAAACAAAGTCGCTAATCTCGCAATGTTATTCGACTGTTTAGTTTCTTTTGTTCCCCACTCTACTTTTATACTCAAAATGTCAAAGTTATTATCAAGTCTTATCGCGTCAACATTTCTTAAAGCATCTTTCTTCCAGCGCTCCCAGGATTTTAATACTTCTTCAGCTCGCTTGAATTCTTCCTCTAATTCACTTTGATCATTAGCTGTGGAGAAAATCCCTCCGGAAACATCTGCCATGGCTTTTAACTGCGCCTGTGCTTCATTGTCTACTTTAAATCCAATGATGTTAATAATAGGTTTAGCATTAGAATTTGAAAGTGACTTAGCAACAGCTACCGGATCACCATCACAAGTCTCTACGCCATCACTCACCACATAAATTAAGTTAGTATTATTTTCTGTGTCATACTTAGCCAATGATTCCTCTGCTTGCTTAAGCGCATCTGCAAGTGGTGTCCAACCAGCAGGTTGAATCTTATCCAGTTCTTTTTGAAACGCCGTCTCATCATACGGAGCATATCCATAAAGTTGCTCAATTGTACTACAAGAAAGATTTTTATCACTATTTGATCCGGTACCCTTGTGACCATAAACTCGTAAAGATACATTTGCTTCTTTGGGAACTTGTTTCATGAAATTATTAATTGCTTCCTTAGCTATCTGCATCATCGTTTTATTCCCAATATATGCGCCCATACTACCACTTCCATCAAGAAGAACTTCAACATTATAATTCTCTTTAAAGTGGAATCGAGAATCAGGTAAGTCTGGATCTCCAAATGAACCAAATTCCCATTTTTTAATAGTATCTTTTGGATCTGGATAGTCCTCTGCTACTAATGAATATAAATACTTAAAATAAGCATTTAGTTGTTCTTCCGTAGCATCCTCAGGAAGTGGCTCCAATTTTCTAACATCTTCAAGTACTTGGTCAATGACACTATCGTCATTTACATCGATACCAGAATAAGGACCTGCCTTTTGCTGAATAACGTCAGCAATGCTACTGGGTGGCTCGGCAATATCTTCAAGAAAACTGAGGTTACTAGATTCTTCTTCCTTATCTTTGTTATCTGGCTCATCTAAGTTCGAAACCTCTTCAGTTTTCGTTTCTGTATGTTTGTCTGGTTTTGCATTATCTGTATCATCTGACTTATCCTTTTTACACCCTGCTAAAGCAATAACAAATATGAGCAAAATAGTAATTATCAATGTATAGCGCTTCATAAAAGAACTCTCCTAAACTTATAAATTGCAAAATTTACTTCTCTGATAAACTACTACAGTTTTTATTACTTTCCACCAATCGTATCTACAAAATCAGAGAACTTCTGTTTTACAGTATCCCCGATACTATTATCATTACTAAAGACTGTAGAAATAATACCAACAACAATTACAACTACAGCAGCGATACCTAACCACTCCAGTGTTTGTGATCCAGTTTCCTCCTTTTTCCAAGAATTTAGCTTGTTCATTACCCTTACATAGTAACCATTGATCTTTTTCATTATTCTTCCTCCTATTTTTTAAAATATTGAAAATAAGCTATTGTCACCCAGTAACATATTCATGATCATCAAGCCTGCAATCATCAATATAGATACAGGGGCAATTAAAAAGGTTGTTACAAGTGTTACTTTTGGAGAAGCCTTTGCTGCTAACTCCTTCACTTTCTCCTCACGTATTTGTCGCATATCTTCTGCCTGAATTTTAAAGGTAGTGGCAATTGGAACTCCTAAATTCATCCCTTGAATGAGCGCTTTAATTAGAGATTGGAACTCGGGGTTATCATTACGTCTTAGCAACTCTCGATAAGCCCTTTCTCGCGGCACCCCTAAATCAATTTCATTGTTAAAACGTGAAAATTCTTCTCGGATAGGACCATCAAAGTGTCGAATCACCTCCCGTAAAGCGTGATCAAGACTTACCCCTGCTTGAACACTTGTACTTACTGTGTCCAAGAAGTCTGGTAATTCCTTTCGAATAAGCTCCTGACGTTTCTTAGCCTCCCTTTTAATTAAGAGAATGGGAAGAAAGTAGCCCAAAATAGGAGCAAACGCTAAAATATATTGAGAAAAAGGAAATCCGATGATTAGTACTAATATTCCGATAAATAATCCTATAAAAAATAATAGAATCTTAAGACCTTGAAATCGTTGTACAGTTAATTTAAGAGGATTTCCTGATTTCCTTAACCATTCTTCAACATCATGATTTTCACTAAAGAAATTAATGCGCTGTCCTAAATCCGAAAAATCATCTGCATATTTCGTCATTTGTTCAAACACAGCTGCCCTTTTGTTTTTCTTTTTCTCCTTTTTTTCAAAAGGATCAATATTTGTTACTTCTGAGACATATTCTAGTCGCTTCTTTTTTTCCTGTAAGAAAGTCCACATATGCTTTAAAAATAGTAAAATACATAACCAGAAACCTATGATTGTTATAATTATTAATGCATCCATAACCCTACACCTTTATATCTGTGATCTTTCGAATAATTAAAAACGATAGAACAATAGCACCAATAAATAAAATTAAAATTATGACTCCGAAACCAGAAAAGAGTGGATCAATAAAACCTTCGATAACATTATTCATTACTAGTAATAGAAAAATAGGCATAACTGGAACAATAAACGAAATATACTTCTGTTCAGCTGTCATTGTTTTAATGGTCTGTGCTAAAACCTTACGATCCTCAAATGTATTTGCCATCGTCTCAAGTGTGACAGCTAAATTTCCACCTGTCTTTTTTTGGATAAGTAACGTTGCAATAAACAAATTGAAATCCCTAGATTTATTCCTTTTTTGAACGGAACGGAAGGCAGACTCTAATGGAACACCAAGTTTCAATTCGTTCGAGATTCTTTTAAACTCATCCCCTGCTGGACCAGTTACCTCTCTTGAAACAATCTCAATTCCTTGTGTAATCGTAAGACCAGAACGCGCAGCATTGGCTAGTAATCTACAAACCTCTGACAATTGTTCATTAAAACGGGCTTCATAATTATTTTTACGAATGTAAAATAATAAGAAATGTGATGCAATCATAATCCCAATAGAAAGCAGTAAACTTAATCGCAATGGCATGTTGAAAATAAAATTAAACAGTACAAATAATATAAGCGAACCAACTAATAGGATTCCTATGTATTCCGATGGTAATAGCTTAAGATTGGCGTTTAGTAATTTGCTTTTAAGCTTTTTTGCACTTTCTTTATTGTCATAGCGTTCGCCTAATTTACTAATAAAGCTTTTTCTTTCTTCCTCTGGAAACCATTTTTTAACCTTATAAGTCCATTCTTTTTTTTTGTCGCGGTAGCCAAGGAAGAAATATATACCAATCAATAAAAATAGCACTGCGAAACTATAGAGTATAGACACGGTGATATTCATCGGAAATCTCTCCTTTCGGCTCAAAAAATGTTTGTTCGAAATGATACCCAAAAATATCAAGGTGGCTTAAGCATTTTGGAATAGTACCAGTTGGCGTATAAAACCCTAATATTTCTCCCTTTTCATTTATTCCTGTACGTTTAAAGTAAAAAATATCCTTAACTTCAATTTTGTTTTCTTTATTCACAGACACCTCTGCTATATTTAGGATTTTCCTTGTCCCATCAGTTAGACGCTGCACTTGAACTATATAATCTATTGCCCCGACGATATACTCACGAATAATATGAGTAGGTAAATCCATTCCAGCCATTACGACCATCCCTTCAACCCTGTTTATTGCGTCGGCAGGGGTATTAGAATGGACCGTAGTTAATGACCCTTCGTGACCGGTATTCATAGCTTGTAGCATATCAAATGCCTCAGCACCACGGACCTCTCCTACAATAATACGATCTGGCCGCATCCGGAGAGCATTCTTTACCAATTGACGGATGGATATTTCCCCTTTTCCCTCTACGTTCGGTGGCCGTGCCTCGAGTCCAACTGCGTTATTTCGATCCAATCTTAATTCAGCAGAATCCTCAATGGTTATTAAACGTTCACCAAGTGGAATTTCTTTTGCTAAAGCATTCAGAAGTGTTGTTTTCCCACTTCCAGTACCACCTGAAATCAATATGTTTTGCTTGGTTTTAACTAGTGCTTGTAGAAATTCTTCCATGTCCTTCGTAAAGGTTCCGTTTCGTCTAAGGTCCTTCATTTCAAAAGGAGTTCTTCTAAATTTGCGGATAGAAATTATAGTTCCTCCTAGGCTTACCGGTGAAATTACTGCGTTCACACGGCTTCCGTCAGGTAATCTAGCATCAACCATAGGAGAACTCTCATCTATTCTTCTGCCTAGCGGTGCTACTACACGATCAACAATATGCCTTACATGGGATTCATCCTTAAATGAAATATCTACTTGTTCCAACTTTCCTTTTTTCTCGATATATATTTCTTTAGGTCCGTTAACTAGTATTTCAGTGATATCGTCATCCTGAAGTAAAGGCTCTAAAGGTCCGAACCCGACACTTTCATCAATCAATTTAGAGAGAAGTGCTTCTTTATCATGCCTCGGAATCACTACTTTTTCCTCGGTCATAAATTGATTGATATAGCGTTCGATTTTTAACTTTTTCTCTCGTTCATCTAATGTGGTAATCTGATCAAGATTTATCTCAGTAAGTAATCTTGTCTTGTAATGCTCGACCAACTCATCTATGTAGGTACTATTTACATTAAAGTCCGGTTGTAGGTTACCCTTTTTTTCTTTACTAACTTTTTGAAAAAGAGCCATTTACACACCACCTTTTCTCTGTCTGCCAACGTTACGTGAAAGAAGTTTACTACTTTAACATGGAACGAACCCATTTTTGAACGTCTCTTGCTACTGGAGGTAATTTTTTATCCTTTTGTTCTTTTCTCAAAGGAACTCCTTGATTGACAAATGATTGGACTCCCTTCAAATCCCTTCTAACTCTAGCCGCAATTGGATAACCAATGAATCGTTCTAAATCCTTCTGATTCAGTTCATTGTCTTTTCCACTATAGTTAATAATTAGTTCCATCTTCTCATTCATCACTATTCCAAGCTGTTGAAATAATTCTTCCACACTCTTTAGTACACGTATTGCAATAGTGTCATAACTCATAACATAGTAAATTTTTTCTGATTCCTCTAATGTGGTATAAACTCTTTCATCCATCCAAGTGGGAACATCAATAATAATGAAATCATAGCTACGTTTACTTGCTCTAATTAGTCTTAGAATAAATTCTTCATCAATTCGCTCGGCTAATTCTGCATCCCTAGGACTTACTAGTATATCTAGACCCGAATGAGGCTCTCTTTCTGCTACATTGCGAATATGATGCTCGTTTAATTCTTGTATAACTGGATATAAATCAATAATTGTCCTATTACTATCAATACCTAGAAAAGTTTCGGCACTGCCATATTGTAAATTAAGGTCAATAAACAACACCTTAGCAGTAGATTCCACTTTTAGTGTTTGTGCAAATGCAGTACTTAATAGTGATTTACCTGCCCCACCTTTACCACTATAAAATGTAAAAACCTTTCCTCCGCCACGTTTAAAACCTTCCACAGTTGAAGACTGTTCGTGATTAGCAAGCTTCAACTCTGCAATCTCACGAATTCTATCTCCTAATAACCAATCCTCATCTGGCAGAACCAAATATTCCATAATACCCATACGATTTAAATCCCGTAACAACTCGAAATTCGGTATATCACTGATATAAATTAGGTGTGCTTTAGGATATAAGGATAAAACAGTCTGTGCAGTATCTAGCGGAGACATTTCATCCGTTCTCAGCATCAAGACAATTTGAACAGAGAATTTTTTAATTTCATCTATTTCTAGCATTTGAAGTTTATATTCCTGACTAAGTTGTGATTGAATCGAAGAGAGTAAATCCTCGTTATTCCCAATTACATAGATTTCATTTATTCTTTTCATGCAGATCCCCCATTACGATTTGCTTCAATGTAGACTAATAGATTTACTCCTTAGAATCAGTAGTAGTTTCTTTCTCTACATCTTCTTTAGTCGTATCTTTCTTTTCAGAACCTTCTAAGTTGCTATCTTCATTTTCTGGATCCTCAACAGAAGGATTACCTTGATTTGGCATTTGACCAACATTTGCTCGAATTACTCTTACTGTTTCTGCGTAATTTAACATATGGATCAAATCAGTAACTTCATCAAATGGAACTTCAACTTGAACTCCATTAAATTCCTTAGTTTCATTATTTGTCGCAATTCGAGCTACTTTTAAGTCTTTCATAAATACTTCAGTAACTTTCTTCCCCTCTACTTCATGAGAAACGATAATATCGACACGATCCATGTCATATAATCGTTCATCAAAAAAGACATTAGCTGTTTGCAAGATTGTAATTAAACGATTGTTTTCTTCTGTAACAGTTGAGGCTTGTTTTAGCATATTCTGCGTAATAATTTGTCCTTTTGATAGAGGTACAATCGATACAGTATTTTGAAAATCATTCACATTCGTAATATACTCATCTCGTATGTATTTAGCTGGAATTTCTGTAGTAGTAACATCATCAGGAGTAATTAAAGCTCTCGAATAGATCTCTCTATCAGCAACATAAATCTTCACCATAGTTCCAAGATTATCATTAAGATCTTTTACCTTTTGTAAAACAAAATAACCAGATAAAGCTGCTAATAAAATCGCTATAATAAAAAATATAATGGCTCTTCGCTTCGACTCTAACAACTTCTAGACCTCATTTCTTAATTATGTGAATTTTTCCATTTGGTTAGATATACATAAATAATTACATAAAGGTTTCAAAAGTCAATTCCATAAATTACCATGAAAATGCAAGATTAGGACTTTTATAACGGGAGACTTTTTAACTATATCCTTAATTCAATTTCACGTATATTTCACAAAAAGGAATCAAGTCCTACTAATATGGAAAAAAATTACTATTACATTGTCACTATTTGTCAAACTTAGGTAATTATAATCATTTTGAAATTTCTTAAGACAAATACAAATTGTTTACATAAATATTACGTATATAAAAATTAGTTAATTACTCATACTACAAACAGATTATAAAAAGGAGTGACACTAAATGGGTGAGATGACACAATTTCGTCCTGGCGATAAAGCACCAAATAATGGGGTTTATATCGAAATAGGGGAAACAGGTAGTAGTGTGAAGGATCCACAACAGATTGAATTAAATGCTGGAGAAACATTTCCTGACACAACGAATCAAAATCGGGTTTGGAAAAACAAACGTAAGAGTAACCAAGGTACACAAGGAAGAAATGGAGCACGATAGTCTATTAATCCATATTAAAAAGGAGCTAGGTCTCCAGCTAATGGATCCTCTTGCTCCTTTCACCTATTCCTTTTTCAATTCCTCTAATGCTTTTCTAACTTTGCCAGAAGCTCGTAGAACCCCTAATATAGTTGCTAATTTAGTATTTCTATCCAGTTCTTCAGCAGCATCTTCGGCACAAAAAAGAAGGCTAATCTAATAAATTAGCCTTCTTTACACCTACATTTGTTCCTCTCTCGTTGGCCCCATAACACTGGGAACCTTTAAGCCTGCCTGTCTTAGTAAAACTGTCATTTGGCCACGATGATGGGTCTGGTGATCAATCATCTTACGTAATAGTGTTCCCCTTGGGATTTGCCCCCCAAAGCTTTGAACTGTCTCCTCTAATTGACCATCTGTAAAAGTCCGAACCTCTTGGATAACATCTTCGGAAATCTTCTTATATGCTTGCACAATTTCCTCAGCATTATTCGGTACATCCTTTGGACCACCTGCTGGCGTAACTGTTAATCCTACTTCACCACAGAAAAATGCTGGTGCAGTCGCCAAATGCCATCCAAGCCACCCTAACGTGTTATGCCCATCCACAATGGATTGATTAAGTTTTTCATCAGTCATTGCCTTAAGTACACGTAGGGTCCCTTCCATTTCGTGATTCCAGTCCTGTAAAAAATCTTCAACTTTTCGATACATACTTTTCTCCCCTTTCCAACTCATTCATCACCATTTTAACCAATTTATCAATTATTTACATGGGACATGCATATATATTAGTAAAAAAATATGAAAGGAGTAGAGATATGAAAACTAGAATTTCCATGCTTGGAGCATTATTAGTGCTTATATTAACATGTCTTAATGACGATCCTGCCGGTAAAATAGAGAATTCATGGTATTATCAATTCGCAAATGAGGACACGGTAGATGCAGACGCACAGATCGATAAAAAATCTGTCGCAACCACCTATGAATTTATCCTTGAGGATATGAAGGAAGAAGAAGATTATATTATAGAAACATATCGAGAATATGAAATTCATAAAGACAAAGAAGATAATGTTATTATTCGGATTCCTACATCTAATTATAATTACTTACGCTATGAAAAATAACTACAAACGACATAGGCATTCACCTATGTCGTCTACTTATATATTCCAAAAAACAGCAATTGCCCCTTCTCCTGCATGAACCGCTAACGAAGAGCTTACTTCACCTATTCTAATATCAACATTGGGCATCTCGCTTTGTAGCATTTCTTTTAACGCTACCGCTTTCTCTATTGCATTAGCATTGGCAATATTTATTCTTCTAACAGAATATTTTTCAGCTGACGCTTTCAATAATTCTATAATTCTACGAGTTGCCTTTTTCTCCGATCTAATTCGTTCTTTTAGCCCTAGTTCACCATCAGGCCCAATCGATAAAATAGGCTTTATCTTTAGCAGGTTGCCTAATACAAATTGGGTACTTGACATTCTACCACCTTTGAATAGCTGTTCCAGTGTGCTTAGTAATATTAAATTCCTTTGTCTATTTGTCATATGACGAAGCTCATTTGCAATTTCTTTGGCATCTTTACCTTCTTCGGAAAGCTCCAGTCCCCTTTCTAGTAAACTAGTTATCGCAAAAGAAAGAGAAAAAGAATCTACTACTTCCACTTCAAATCCAGCTGCATCCTTACCTGCCATAGAACTAGAGATTGTTCCACTTAATTTAGATGAAACATGTATGGCAATTACTTGATCATATTCTTCCTTTAATTGTTCATAAAGCGTTTTAAATTTACCAATGTTTGGCTGTGAGGTTTTGGGAACCTCTTTTTCTGTACGAATGATTTCATATAACTTTTCTGAGGTTAAATTGATACCATCTTCATATTCTTCTCCATTTGAAATAATGACAATCGGGACTACATAAATATCTGGATGGGCTTTCAGCTCATCGGTCAAAAATACAGTACTATCTGTAACAAAAGCAATCTTCTTTGTTGGCATACATGTCCCCCATTCTAACTCATTAGATAATTTTTAAGCTACAATTATAGAATATTATACCAAGTATTAGTATCTGGTAACAACACCTATTGAACATTAAAATTTTCTTCCTTTCCCCGAGCTTGAACCGTATAATAAGAGAGAATGTATTGAAAAAAAGAAAAGGTGTTATCATTATGAGCTTATTAACAGTAAAAGATTTAAGTCACGGATTTGGTGACCGTGCAATATTTGAGAATGTTTCCTTTCGATTATTACAAGGTGAGCATATTGGTCTTATCGGGGCAAACGGTGAGGGTAAATCCACTTTTATGAATATTATTACTGGAAAATTAGAACCAGATGCTGGTAACGTAACTTGGGCAAAACATATCCGTGTTGGTTACTTAGATCAACACGCAGTCTTAAAACAAGGAATGTCAATCCGAGATGTGTTACGAACTGCTTTTCAATATTTATATGATATGGAAGCAGAGATGAATCAGCTATTTGCCAAAATGGGAGAGGCTTCACCAGAGGAATTGGAAAAACTTCTAGAAGATACAGGTAGAATGCAGGATACCTTAACGAACAACGATTTTTATACAATCGATGCAAAGGTCGAGGAAGTAGCCAATGGACTCGGGTTAAATGATTTCGGACTTGACCGGGATGTACATGATTTAAGTGGTGGTCAGCGTACCAAAGTACTGTTAGCTAAATTACTATTAGAAAAGCCCGAGATATTACTTCTTGATGAGCCAACCAACTATTTAGACTTCGAGCATATCGAATGGCTAAAAAGCTATTTACAAAACTATGATCATGCTTTTATTTTAGTGTCACACGATATTCCATTTTTAAATAGTGTCGTCAATCTGATTTATCATGTGGAGAATCAAGAACTAACTAGATATCCTGGCGACTACAATGAATTCTTACGCTTATATGAGCTTAAAAAACAGCAGCAAGTTGCAGCCTATAAAAAACAACAAAAAGAAATCGCCAACTTAAAAGACTTTGTTGCTCGAAATAAGGCCAATGCAGCTACTGCAAGGATGGCTATGTCCCGTCAGAAGAAGCTCGACAAAATGGACGTAATTGAACTGGATGTAGAGAAGCCAAAGCCAGAATTTAATTTTAAACTAGCCCGTACACCAGGAAAATACTTGTTTGAGACAAAGGACCTTGTGATTGGATATGGTGAACCTTTATCTCGCCCGTTAAATTTATCGATGGAGCGTGGTCAAAAAATTGCTCTCTACGGGGCAAATGGAATTGGTAAAACGACCCTTCTTAAAAGCATTTTAGGAGAAATTACTCCTGTTTCCGGTAGTGTTCAATTAGGTGAAAACCTTCATATCGGTTATTTTGAACAGGAGATTAAGTCCGAAAATAACAATACTTGTATACAAGAAATATGGGATGAATTTCCCCATTTCACACAATATGAGGTACGTGCAGCTCTTGCAAAGTGTGGTCTAACTACGAAGCATATTGAAAGTAAGATCCAAGTGCTCAGTGGTGGGGAAAAAGCCAAAGTTCGTCTATGTAAATTAATTAACCGTGAAACAAATTTACTTGTACTCGATGAACCGACAAACCACTTAGACCCAGATGCAAAAGAAGAATTAAAGCGAGCACTAAAAGAATATAAAGGTAGTGTTCTTCTCATCTCCCATGAGCCCGACTTTTATGATGGGGTAGTAACGGATATGTGGAATTGTGAGGATTGGACTACAAAGGTATTTTAAGCTAATACGCTTATGGATTTGATGGGGTTAAATAATGCCCTTTCAAACTCATAAGCGTTTCATATTCAATGCTTTAATAAGCAATTTTTCAGGTTATGTATTTTATTGTACCATGCTATGTATTTTATAAAACGAGTATATATTTGCTGAGAAAGATTCAAAAATAGATATCATAAAAGCCACTCGTAACTATTTTATTTATCTCGAATCTCTTCTAATATAGAAATCAATTCTTTATTCTGTTTGATAATAGATGCGTTTTGCTGTCTCATTGTCGACAAGTGATACAACAATAAAATCCATGCGATGACGAGAAAAATCCACATGATACCCCCCTAACATCTATCTTTGTCAGTCTTCCATTGAAATATTTCTAAATCGATCCAATCATGTTGTCCAAATGCTATCCCTTCCGCCTCAAGTCTCATCAGCTGCTCATAATAAGATTGTTCATCTTTCAACCCAATTTTCCCTTGCGCATTGATTACTCGATGCCAAGGAAGCTGATACTTCTTACTCATCGAATGAAGGATTCGTACTACTTGCCGTGCAGCTCTTGGCGACCCTGCCAAGCTTGCAATCTGACCATATGTTGCTACTTTACCTTCTGGGATGTTTTGAATTAGTTGGATGACTCTCTCAGTAAACGGTGTCATTGTTGTTCCTCCAATGGTTGTCTTCTCATAAATTAAGCAGTCTTAGTCTTAATCGTCTTTTTCGACAGAGGTTCATTCACGTGGCCTTGCCCATATTAAACAAATAATTCCAGACCAATATCTTTCTACACGCTCAATTTGCAGTCTAGATTTCTCCACTAGCTTAATCATATTTCGGTTACAATGGCAACCAGAAACTTTATTGAAAAGTGGATCCACTATCTTTTGTGTGACTGAAAGAAATGGATTCGTACTTAATCCATGCTCCATCAACAATACTTTACCATCTTTCCTGCACCAATCATTTATTTTGTTCAACGTATCAACAGGATTCGGATAGCCGCATAAGGTCAAAGTTGAAACAATGGAGTCGAACGAATTGGATTCGAAATGTACATGACGAATATCTTTATTTATAAAACTGGTCTTTATATGATGCTTGGATGCTTCTCTTTCAGCACCTCTAATCATCTCTTTACTAAAGTCTACCCCTAATAGCTCTTTGACCTTTTCCCTTTCGTAATAGGCGAAATTCGCACCTACTCCAATCCCAATTTCCAATACGCTACCATAAGCGTCTGGTATAATTCTACTTCTCCATTTTACAAGTGTTGGGTTATCCCGATTAGTTTCATAAGCCGATACTTGTTTATCATATTTCCGAATTAGCTTCTCCCGTTTCATGGCTGGCTCTCCCTTATTATAAGGTGGGCATAACGTATTCCTCCTCTACTTTAGCACAAAACAAATCGTACCACTAAAGAGATAATCGAAAATTATAAAAATTTTGCTTTAGAATAATAAAAGGAGTTAAAAGCAGAGGCTCTTAACTCCAATTTCATCAAAATAATCATTTATCATCAGTTCCGTTTAGAATCATTCCCAAATGAATGATCTTTTATTCTATCTCCTCGCGCCAGCTTCCCCAATTCCAGAATCCTACCTCATCTACCACTAAATTGCTTATCCATTTTTCATCTTTTAAGGTGAGTATTTCTTTAGTTGGGCCTGTAATCACGACTCCATAATGATGAATACCGTTTTTTTCTAAATAGGCTATTCGGTCCTTTAGCCTTAATTTTCCAAAGATTATTTTGTCTGCTTTCTTTTCATGCTCTTGTAAAAAATTTAAGGTTTTATAAAACTGTTGATGTAATAAGGAAGCATTCCCTTCCTCATACTCAGGAGATGAATAGCTCTCAGATACTGTACCACCAATGAACCCCTTCGATTCCTCCCTAGATTCTAATATCATATCATCCTCATGCCATATAGGAAAATTGGGAAAACCAATGGGGTCATGAATGATGCCCTCATTAAATTTATCATTTTCTTCGAAGCCGGTATCAACTGCAAACCAAATTAACTCCATATTTTTTTGACTGAATAACTGAAACACTTTCTCTGTATCCAAAAGATTAGAAAAAGAAACATAGGCAGAAACAACTGTTCCTTCTGGAAGCTTTTCTAATTGGTCCCAATCTGAAGAGCCTGCTTCCCCTACACCTGGAAAAATAAAAGCCGGGCCTTCCTGTGATAGCCTGCCATAATATTCATTCTCTGGATATCCCATTAACGAAAATATATAATTAACCTTCATCTCACCTACGACAACATTTTCATCTCCAATAACCTTCTTGAAATCACGATTAGCCTCTAAACCAAAGAAAGGCTTTACATTAATATCTGTACTACCGTAATACCCATATGGATTTGTTACCGTTAATGTATAATCGATGATATTTCTGAATACCTCTGACCGATCCGGTTTCCCCCAGTCATAATAAACAGAAGTAAGCACCGAGGATACAATTGTAAGTAGTATAAGAATACCTAGTGCGGTAAATGCTGTTTGAAATCTTGCTTTCCATTTACTTAATCGTAAAATTTTCCGTTGTTTTTGTTCATTCATACGATAATCAGTTGATTCTTCAGATGTGTTCTCTTCTAAATATTCTTGATATGTTTCTAGTTTCTCTAATTCCTTCTCTATTTCATCCATTTCGCTTTCTGATAATACACCTTTTTCATAGTCTTCTAGTTTTCGTTTAAAATCATCCGTCATGCTTTGCCCTCCTCTGCCTTATTGTCTGTCGACCTCTAAATAATAAGACCTTAAAATAAGATTGCTTTACATTCATTACGTTAGCTGCTTCATACTGAGAAAAGCCGTGAATATCATGCAAAAGAACTGCCAGCCTATGCTTCTCAGGTAAATTTCCTACTAGACGAATAACCTCATTAATTTCCTCTTGTACGATGATTTCTTCATCTGTTCCTATCTTCTTATCAGATATAAAGGAAAAATAACGTTCATCCTTTATAATCATCTTTTTATGTTTACGGTAATAGTCGATAAACACATGATGTGCTATTGTAAATAGCCATGACTTAATATTTTCTCCTTTATATGTTTCAATATAAAGATGTGCACGGATAAAGGTTTCCTGTACGAGATCCTCTGCTGTATGGTAATTCTGACTTAAAGAAAGGAGAAAATGAAATATATCGTTAAAGTATGCTTGATAAATTTTATTAATAGTATGCTTCATTAGCTCCTCCCCTCAACAATTAAACGCATGAAAATCAAAATGGTAACAAGAAAAAAACACCCTTTCGAAAAATAATAATTCTAAAGGGTGCTCAAAAGGTTAAACTAAATATAAAAGTACACTGAAGAAATGGCAGATAGTGCCGGCTAAAACAAATATATGCCATACCAAGTGGTGAAACTTAAAACCACGCCACATATAGAATATTGTTCCAACTGTATAACATAGACCACCAGCTACAAGTAATGCAACTCCTCCATATGGAACATTATCCAAAATGCGATTCCAGCCAATAACAACCATCCAGCCCATCAATAAATAGAGGATGGTGGAGGTGACGAGAAACTTCTTCACAAAAAATGCCTTAAAGATAATCCCTGCAATAGCTAACCCCCAAACAATACCAAACATTGTCCAGCCAAGCGTACCTTTAATAACGAGTAAAGTGAACGGCGTATACGTACCTGCAATAAATAAATAGATCGAAGAGTGATCAAAAATTTCGAATAAATCTTTTGCCTTCCCCTTTGGAAGTGCGTGTACTAAAGTTGATGAAGTGTATAAAATCACCATACTAGAGCCGAAGATTGTAAAACTAACTACATGTAAAGCTGTACCATTCATAACTGAAAACACAATGAGCAAAACTAAGCCTGCTATACTAAGCAATACACCTATCCCATGTGTTATCGCGTTAGCAACCTCTTCACCGGTTGTAAATGTGTGAGTTTCTGCCAAACCTATCATCCCTTACTTCAAAAATAGTTGTTTATATCTTTTTTATTACCTTATTATAACAACTTTAATCGTCCCTATCACTATTGTTTGTATCTTTAGTCACATCTGTTCTGGAGCTTGTATTCCTAATAGACGTAGCCCTTCCTTTAAGACAGTTTTCACAGCAAATACCAATGACAATCGATCTTGTTTATGAGATTCCTCTAAGATTTTTACTGAAGCATAGTATTTATTAAACGCCTTCGATAAATCAAGTAAGCACTTTGCAATTTGAGATGGATCAAGGCCTAACATAGCTCTCTCAATCGCCTCTGGAAATGAAAGTAATTCCTTTATAATTTGCCATGCTTCCTCATCATGTAACTCTATTTTATAATCAGTTTCTCGTACATAATTTCCCTTTCTTAATAAAGCAGCAGCGCGGGCATGTGTATATTGTACATAAGGACCAGTTTCTCCTTCAAAACGAAGCATGTCTTCTAATGAAAATTCAATATCATTCATGCGACCATTTTTTAAATCATGGAAGATGATTGCTCCTACACCGACTTGCTTAGCAATCTCCTCTTTATCAATTAAATTAGGATTCTTTTCTTCAATATTAGCTAAGGCTAACTGTATTGCTTCCTTAATCACATTCTCCAGTAAAACTACCTTGCCTTTACGAGTGGACATTTTTTTACCATCTTTTAAAATCATCCCAAATGGCACATGGGTCATCCCTTTTTGCCAACTGAAGCCTAATTTTTCAAGTACTGCAAATAGCTGTTTAAAATGTAAGGTTTGTTCATTGCCAACCACATAAATTGACTTGTCAAAATGATAATTGTCTTGACGATAAATCGCTGCAGCTAAGTCTCTCGTTGCGTATAATGTAGTTCCATCTCGCTTTTTAATTAAGCATGGTGGAAAATTTTCAAGTTGCACAACATTTGCACCATCCGATTCCACCAGTAGCCCTTTCTCTGTCAGCAGGTCTACAACTTGCTCCATTTTATCATTATAAAACGCCTCTCCATGATAGGAATCAAAGGTTATCCCTAGTAGATCATATATTTTCATAAATTCCTTTAATGACTCATCCCGGAACCATTCCCACAGATCCATGGCTTCCTTATCACCATTTTCAAGCAATTTGAATGCCTCTCGTCCAAGATCATTCAATATAGGATCTTTTTCCGCTTCTTCATGAAATTTAACGTATAAGGCCAATAATTCTTTTATAGGGCTTCTTTTTACTTTTTCCTCATCACCCCATTTTTTGTAAGCGACGATTAGCTTGCCAAATTGTGTTCCCCAATCCCCTAGATGATTTATTCGGATAACGTGATATCCATGCTTTTCTGCTATCAAGGATAAAGAATTTCCAATAACAGTAGAACGAAGATGGCCCATAGAAAAAGGCTTTGCGATATTAGGAGATGAATAATCAATGGTTATCGTTTTACCACATCCAACATGGAAAGATCCATATCGCTCTTTCTCCGAAAAAATTAATTCGAGGGTCTGCTTTGTTACATACTTCTTGTTAAGAAAAACATTCACATATCCTCCTGTTGCTTCCACTTTTTCAAACAGGGGTACGTTCACTTTTTGCGTAATTTCCTCGGAAATAGTTTTAGGGGATTGACGATATATTTTCGCTAGTTGAAAGCATGGAAAAGCGGAATCACCCATGTGGTTAAACTTTGGTTTTTCAATCATGCTTAAAATTTCCTCTAGCGATAGTACACCATCCAATATTTGTTCCAATGCATTTGCGAATTCTTGTTTGTAATTCATTATTATTCTCCTCCATTTAAAAAAGCCCCCACCTCTTCATTGTTAAAGAGGCGAGAGCTATAATAATCCCGCGGTACCACTCTAATTGTTTTATAACATATAAAAACCACTCTAAATTGATAACGAGGTCTCTCCCCGTCTTTCCCTACTAAGGTTCAGGAAAGCATCTCCAAAGTCCGGTTCATTATTTGATCATGCACTAGGCTTCCACCATCCCCAGCTCGCTTCGCTTTTCAAATAATTACTCTCTTCCTCAACGATTTTAGTTGTAAAAGTTTTTACCATTATACCAATAAAAAGATTACTTGTCATCATCTTCTCGGCAAGGGAGTGTTTCTTTTCCATTTAGAGTGTTGCACCTTCAGTAGCTTGAATTGTAGTTATTTGTTATAATTTTCTTTATCATTACTATATTTTGTAGAAAGGTTTTGTTCATGAGAAAAGTAGAGACATTAATTAAATACGAGAACCCTGATAGTCGTAAGCTACACTATTATTATCAGTACACGTTTGCAATAAACAAAGTTATTGAATTCTTAAATGAAAAATATGGTTTTTCTTTCCAGCTATATAATACCGAGAGAAGAAATGCTGGTGATTTTAACGAAATAATTAGCGATATACTGCAAAATAAACCCGAAGAGCTTGAGTTAGTTGCTAGTGTATACGATTCGTTTGGTCATGCAGATATTTTACCGAAAGATAATGGCAAACACGAGATTAAGCCATCTAGTACGAATAACATTTATTATTTTTCAGTATTTGATATTGCAATAGTTACCCTGCCGGTATATAGTTATGGACACCCGTTTACGGAAAGCTATTTATTTGGAAAAAATGACGGACAAGTCCTCGACTTCCTACAGTATATCGATGATTTAGAGCGTCAGTTTATGCTAGATGGAATTACAGTTTTTACAGATACTGATGAAGGACTTACTAGGTCAAAAGAAAAAATCACTCAGCAGATCGCACGGGAGGACGTATTACTGGAGGATAGGATAAAGACAGATATTTTTCGCTCCATTGATGAATTTTTCCTACATAGCGGGACTTTCTTTAAGACGTACCATATTCCTTATAAACGAGGGATATTATTATATGGCAGTCCAGGTAATGGAAAAACTACGTTAGTTAAATCTATTGCAGGAAGTGTTGCTGCTCCAATTGTTTACTGGCAAATCACAGAATTCACTTCTAGTTACTCAATAAGTGAAATTTTTTCAAAAGTAGTACGTTTAGCCCCGATGGTTCTAGTGATAGAAGATATCGACTCCATGCCTGAAGAATCTAGATCCGTATTTCTTAATACTCTAGATGGAGCAACATCTAAAGAGGGTATTTTTCTAATTGGAACAACAAACTACCCAGAAAAAATCGATCCCGCCTTAATTAATCGTGCAGGACGCTTCGATCGTGCTTATGAAATTAAACAGCCATCTGATATTCTAAGAAAAAATTATTTATTAAAGAAGGGTATCAGCCAATTTATAGAAGAAAATCAACTGGAGAAGTTAATCAGTAAAACAAAAGGGCTATCCATTGCACAGTTAAATGAAGTATATATGTCCATAGCACTTGATTGGCATTATGAGAAACAGGTCGATATAGATAAAATCGTAAATGATTTACAAGTAAATCAAAAGAAAGTACAGAAGCAGGATTGGGTAACGGATGATATAAGTGGTAGAGTAGGATTTTAAATTTTATTAATACATTGACATGTGCTACCTTTAGTTCATAATAAATTAAAAGCTGCTAAAGGTAGCCAAATTATATATAGGAGAGTAGGAAAATGAGTAAATCAAAAGCATTAAAGCACCGAAAAAAACTTGTACGCGAGGGCAGACTAAATCCAGAAATAAATCGCAGCCCCTATGCTCAGTTAAATCTAAGAACAAGAAAAACGAAAACAAAAAAAGATCATGTGTATCGAATGAAACATAAGAATCGTAATCCAAAGCAATGGGAAAACGGTTCTTTTTATTATCTTTTAAAAACAGCTTAGAGAAGCATGTGGATAAGAATTAAAAAGAATAAGGTCATACCGGTATAGAGGTGAACATATCTAAGTTTTATAGTAGGTTTGTATAGTCTCAGCCATCCAGTTAGCACTTGGAATGCTAAGGCAAGTAGTGCCAGTACTCCTACAAGCATTTTCACATTATATATTGTAAATCCATACCGGTAAATAACAAGCGTTCCGTGCAACATAATAGCTAAAAATGCAATATTCCCTGTCCATCGATGAATGGTCACTACCTTCTTTGAAAAGCGTGCAAGTCTTACTTTTGTCCTCCGATTAGGTACATTACGAATTGTTTCAAAAACAGCATTCCTCATCCAGTTATATAAAAACAATAATGCGCCCAAAAGTCCTATCCATACATGTATCTGTATATTTGGATGGTGAACCACATTCCAAACGATGATACCAAGTAATAAAAAATTTAATAGAAACCATTTACTCATGCTTGTCTCCTTTTCCCCAAACGATAAATTACCTTGCATTCTTTCCTTCAAAAACAGCAAAAAGTAAAAAAGGTCTGTTTTACTTCTGTGAATAGCCTAGTTTGCATTTAACTTTGAACCCAGTCCTTTTATTAGAAGTTGGCTTTAGGTATTAGCCTCATTCTTAATGACCTTCATTCAACAGGATACCATGTTACCATCCGGCTAAGCATCTTTTTTTAACAGCAATTCCATTCATCCTAGGATTCTTACGACATATTCCATTAATAAGGTAACATTTTTGAAATAATTGTTAGAATAAAGGATTTTTCTGGAGTTAATTCCGCTTTGTGGAGATTTTTTCAGACTGGAATAACATTCCAATCAATTGCTTATCCAAGTGGTAACCTAGCATCTTTCGTATCTTCTGATGGACTACCATATTTTCCTACTGATAAGTTATGTTACATCTAGTAATCTCTAGTTGTAGCCCAAAACTAGCAAATAACTAGGAGGTTAACAACTTGAATAAACTTAAAAAATTATTAGTTACCGCGACAATGTCATTATCTATTTTGACTTTACCATCTATTGCTGGTGCAGCACCTTATACGGTTCAAAAGGGTGACACTTTCTCGTCTATTGCCAAGAAAAATGGTACTACTATAGATAATTTACAAATTGCTAATAATCGATCTGGAAGTACTTTATTAGCTGGAGAAACTATTAAAATACCAGACTATGTTTCTATCGCTGACAAAGAATTAATGGCAAAGCTAGTACATGCTGAAGCAAAAGGAGAGCCCTATGCAGGGAAAGTTGCCGTAGCAACTGTCGTTCTTAATCGTGTTGATCACAAGGATTTCCCGAACACTATTAAAGGGGTAATCTATGAACGTTCAAATGGACACTACGCATTTACACCAGTAGAAAACGGAGAAATCAACGGTGGATATAAAGCTGAGGATATGAAGGCTGTGAAAGAAGCTATTGCATTTAGAGGACAAGGTAGTGGTTCTATCTACTTCTATAATCCTAAAACTGCAAAGAGCAACTGGATTAAATCACGACAACTAACTTTAACTATCGGTAATCACCGTTTTGCGAAGTAATTTAGAATAAACATAAGATGTGAAAGTATGTCCCGTACCAGCAATTTTACGAATTAAAAATCTTGCCTTTAGAGCAACCTATGATTATCAAAAAAGATGCCTGTCACATCCCATATTCATTAAAACGTGGAACATGACAGGCATCCTTTTATTATACAATCTTTAAACCAGTAACTCCGATAATTATTGCTAGCAGGCTGACCATGCGAAATAGACTTTTCGATTCACCAAAGAATAGCATGTTCATGAGAACAACTCCGCCTGTCCCTACACCGGTCCAGGTTGCATAAGCGATGCTTGTTGGCAAATAATCAAATGAAGCATAAATAAACATAAAGGATAAGGCAAGACCACCGACATAAACTAGTGCATTCGTTACATTTTTTCTTTCATTAAATTTATTCAAGCCCCAAACACCAATTAATTCGTTTACCGCGGCCAACACTACATAGAACCAACCCATTGGTTAAGCAACTCCTTTCTTTTTATTTGGTTTATCATCTGACAACTTAAGCCCAATCACTCCAGCTATTATTAGCAAAATGAAAAACACTTTTCCCGTACTGATATGTTCATGAAAAATAAATGTATCCATTAAAAATGTTCCAACCGTACCAAATCCTGCAAATATTGCATATACCGTTCCAGTAGGTAAACCCTCACACGCTTTTGCTAAAAAGTGTAAATCCATTAGTATAAAAGCTACAATGATTGCCCAATGCCACCAGGTAGATGCCGTATTAAAACCATAAATCCAAACTAATTCTGACAAACTGGTTAACACAACATAAATCCATGATTTATTCATCCTAGCACTCTCCATCATTCGTGACTGACATTCAGTCATTCACCTATTAAAAGAAATTTCCTTTAATCATTAAAGGAAATTATCTATTTCAAATAACTACTCCTATAAAACCTAGCATCTTTTATTACTTAACCTTATGGGATTCGTAACTTTTTCTACTGTCCTATGATTGTTTTACACCTAAGCCGTACATGGAAAACTCTAAAACCTCTTTTTTCTTGATTGCTTCCATATCTTTATCACCATGAGAATATAAAAAAGTTTGTTCTGCGGCTGATTCGATAAGATCAATCAATAGTACTGCAGTTTGATCAGGGTCTAAATCCTCACGAAGAATTCCGTTTTCCTTTGCATTTCCTAGGAACCTACTCATCCAGGAGTAATACTGTGAATATAGCGTTTCCCAGTCCTGTAGGTATTCAGTTGCTGCTAATCCTGCATACACTAAAGCAAAAATTTCACGAAATTCCTTTGTGACAGAGAAAACGACATCGATAACGCCCTCCATTTGCTGTTTGAAAGGATCCTTTATATTTACAGTACGCATAATTTCATGAAGTGTCTTTTCCACCATCACTTCTGCAATAGAAGGGATGACTGATAGCTTTGAAGAAAAATAAATATAAAAAGTTCCTTGAGCGATACCCGCTTTCTTTACGATATCCGATACTTTTGTCTTTTCTAGTCCTTTTTCTGTAAAAACATCCATTGCTGCATGAATTATTCGCTCTTTTTTATTGTCCATTTACTTCCTCCACAGTGACTGATTGTCATTCATTATACACTGATATACTGAAAAGTCAATAGATATAACCCTTTTTAGGCTAAAAAACAACCGACATTCTCTGTCGATTTATAGCTCTTCTTCTTGATTTTACACTTTATCGTTCTAACGTTTTCATGAATACGTACTTTCATTGATTATTTACCATTATTTTTGGATGATAACCAGCAATTTTTCCTTTACCCACTATTTGTTCATGAACTTGAACAGAGTTGATTAAATAAAAGAAAAGCTTATAGGCTTCTCTCTCCATTAATACCATTTATTGAATAGCTAACTGTAATTTCTGCACTTAGTGAATGTGCTACAGTGCAATACTTATTCTTAGATAAATCGATTGCTCGTATCACTTTATCTTCCGGAAGTTCACCTTCTAGCGCATAATGAATATTCACCTTTGTGAACTTCTTTGGATGTTCATCTGCTCGGTCCCCAGATACCTTCATATCAAATGAAGTTGGACTTAACCGCATTTTATTAAGAATCGAAATAATATCAATACCTGTGCACCCTGCCACTGCGCTTAATAGTAGCTCAGTTGGTCTGGCACCAGAATTCTCTCCCCCATCATCCTGTGATGCATCCATTTTTAATTCATGACCAGATGGTGTTAATCCTGTAAAAGCCATTTTCCCATTCCATTTAACAGTCATTTCCATTCTCTTTCCTCCTAAATAAGTTTTCGTTCTACTTACTAGTTTGCCTAGAATTATCCTACTTAACAAGAAAAAAGCTTCATACGTTTAATACATCCGATCACTAATTTGATATAGTATAGATATATTTTTTATAAAAATAGAATATAGAGGAGAGAATTTTAATGCAAAGACTAATATACGAGGATGCTTGGGCAAGGACTATCTCCGAAAAGGATCGAATTATTATAGAGAATAGCTTTAAGAATGCATTACCTAAAGGAAATTCCATTGAAATCACATTAGTTCGATGGGATATGAATTATAAAAATGAATTGCTCTTAATTGCTCTTATCCATAATTATACGAAGCATGACTTTCCTTTTATCAAAAGAAATTTACAGTATGTCCATAATGGAAGAATATTCGCAGAAAATACATTTACTTACCCTAACCTTGTCGTTCAAGCAAGGACAAGCATGCCTTGGACTTTTATTTTTCCAAAAGGAAGCTACAAAGAAAACGAAGAATTTGATAATGGGAGTATAGAAATCGTGGACAGGGCTTGACGCATAGGATAAAGAAGGAAGAAAACACAAAAAACGTTTCCAAAGAAAACGTTGCATGATTCCCCTATTTATGTTACTATAGGCAAGTGATTGCCGATTTCACGATGATGTGATAATAATTATCCTATTTTATTATATCACTTCTATTCGGAGGAGTCAACTAAAAAGAAAAAGATTGGAGTTGATGGAATGGACAATGACGTTAACATTCGTATGGAGCAGAAACGAGTTAATGATGTCATTCAAGAAATCAACATCAAAGAGAAGAAGCTCAATTCGAAAGCAGGAGGATTAAAAGAAAGTATTATTGGTCTCCGCAAAAATTTTTGGGAAGATGTTACAGTTAATCTTGAAGAGCTTGATGATGTTATTGAAACACAGGCTAGTATTAAACAGCAAGCAGAATTACTTTCGGAACGAGAACGATCTCATGGAGAGATTGATAAACAACTTAAAACATTAGAACGCTTAAAGGACTCTCCTTATTTTGGCCGAGTTGATTTTAAGGATGAGACTGATGAGGAATTTGAACAGCTTTACATTGGGATTGCTTCCTTAATGGATCAAAATGAAGAAAATTTTTTAATATACGATTGGCGTGCTCCAATTTCTAGCCTTTACTATGACTTTTCACCAGGTCCAGCTCACTTTCATACTGTCCAAGATACAATACATGGAGAAATCTCTCTTAAACGCCAATATATCATCCGCCAAGGAAAAATTAAAGGTATGTTTGATACAGGTGTTACAATTGGAGATGCATTACTACAAGCGGCACTTGGTCATAATGCAAGTACCTCCATGAAGAGTATCGTAGCAACTATTCAAAAGGAACAAAATAAAATTATTCGCAATGAACGAAGTAATATGCTAATCGTTCAAGGAGTTGCAGGCAGTGGAAAAACCTCCGCTGTACTTCAAAGAATAGCTTATTTATTATATCGTTTTCGAGGAAATCTAACTTCTGATAACCTTTTACTTTTCTCACCAAACCCTTTATTCTCAAGCTATATTTCCAATGTTTTACCTGAACTTGGTGAAACAAATATTAAACAAACAACATTTATAGACTTTCTTCGTGAGGGAATTGAGAAGAATATTTCAGTTGAATCTCCATTTGAACAAATGGAATTTACATTAACATGTAAGAATCCAACCGTATTTGAAACACGAAAACAAAATATTAGGCTAAAATCTAGTCTTTACTTTAAGGATCTTGTAGATAAATATGTCTCTACTCTCCAAACCCAAGGCATTCAGTTTCGAAATATCACATTTCGAGATGCAATACTAATTTCAAAGGAACAAATTTCGGATTATTTTTATGAACTCGAAGAAAATGTCTCCTTACCAAATCGTATGGAAATTGTTTCAAAGTGGTTGTTAAAGGAATTACGTCTAATTCAGAATAGGGAAAAGGACAAGGATTGGGTCATGGAGCAAGTAGAGCTGTTAGATAAAGAATCCTATCTACAAGCCTACTACGAAAACCAACGAATCGATGAAGACGATTTTGGTCTGGAAGAGGATATCCTCCGAAATGAGGTAGTAAAAAAACAGTTTGCAAACGTTCGAAGCCAAGTGCGTAAATTTGCGTTCGTGAATGTTTTAGAAACATATTTTAAGCTTTTTACTGATTGGAATGTAAGTCCGCTCCCCGAAAATTGGGATGCGATACGTACGTTTACGAAGGAAAATCTTCTGAATAGATTTCTCACTTGGGAAGATGCTACTGCCTACCGTTATTTTAGAGGAAAGTTACTTGGGGATCAGAAAAGTCGCTCCGTTCGCCATCTATTTATTGATGAGGCGCAGGATTATACCGCTTTTCAGTATGCATTTATTAAGGAAATATTTCCATATACACGGATGACTTTATTAGGTGACATTAATCAAGCGATATACACATATGGTTCGAGTCTAAACCCACTAATCCCTGAATTTGTAGGAGAAAATCATGAAAGGATTGTACTTACGAAAAGCTATCGTTCAACGAAAGAAATCGTTAACTTCACAAAAAGATTTGCTCCTGGTGGCGAATTAATTGAGCCTTTTGATCGACATGGAGAACCACCAGAAATTATCACACTGGAGGAGGAATCTTCTCTAGTCGATGTATTAACAGAAACCATCCATAATCTACAGGATAAAAAACATGAAACGATAGCAATTATATGTAAGACTTTCCACGAAAGCAATGAGATTTTTAAGCTACTAAAAAGCAAAGTAGCTGTAAAGCAAATAAATGAAGAAACCTATTCATTTGAAAAAGGAATTTTAGTGCTTCCTGTATACTTGGCAAAGGGGATTGAATTTGATGCAGTAATTGTTCCAAATGCATCAAACAATCACTATCACCAAGAATCAGACAGAACGCTATTCTATACAGCTTGCACAAGAGCTATGCATTCCCTAACCATAGTCACAACACATACACCATGTAAATTTCTACAGGAGGCTACTTCTTAGGTATTAGCAGAAAATAGACTTTTAAAAGAAACCGTGCACATGAACTGAAGTCATGTGCACTGTTCTTTATTTCTTAATTGGAATCCATATCTCACTATAATAATCTTCTGATGATGGGTCTTCATCACTCAAATATACTTCCATTTCTGGGCCACCTGAATGTTCATAGCCAGTAGCTGGAAACCATTCTGAGAAGATTCTGTTCCATACTTTTGGCATTGCATCAGGCATAGCACCATGAACTGGAAAAACAGCCCAGGTAGAGGCAGGGATTTCCCTTTCTTCCCAACCAGAAGGTAATTGATCGATATTCTTTTCAGCTCCAATGAAATAGGTTAAATGCTCCTGTGTTGAATCAAAATCTAAACAAATACCTAATAATCCAAGCGGGCCACAGTTCTTTGCAAGCTCGGACGATAACCCGTTTGTATTGGATTCGTTCCAGAATGCTGCAATTTCTCGATGATTTTCTCCATTAACAGTACGAGTCCTAATGCTTTTACCAACTACTAAAAATCTTTCCTTTTCGACAATTTTGTAATCCATTTCCACATCACCCTTTATTTGAATTTGAAAGGAAAGCTTTGGATATGCCTTCAAGGACTGACTACTCTTCTTGGCCATTGAAGGACTTACATTATGAATTTTTCGAAAGGCTTTCGTAAACGCTTCAGGGCTTTCATAGCCATACTTAATAGCAATATCGATAACCTTTGCATCAGAATATACCAACTCCTGAGCTGCTTTAGTAATTCTACGGTTTCGGATATACTCGCTCAAGGTAAATCCCGTTAACATGGAAAACATTCGTTGATAGTGAAACTTGGACATGCATGCTACTTTAGCGATATCCTCAATTAATAATTCACCATCTAAATTATCTTCAATGAACTCAATACTAGCAACCATATACTGAAGTCTCTCCATTTTCTCTCCCCTTTCTAAATTCAGATTATCAAAGTATTTATCGAAAAACCTGCTTTTCCTTGCTCACTTATGACAGGTTCATAGACTAACTTTTTGCATAATCCTGAAACCAATTAATTAAATATAGGTGATCTGGATATTGAATAAAGACAACCTGCGAGAGTTCCTTGAAACTTGCAAGTAATTTAGTTTCTATTGTAGCATCGCCCTCTTACCAACGTGCTATAATTTGATATAACCTTCCCTCATCGATTCATACTTTTTCGATAACTGATTACAATTTGCTTCAACTTCTTCTATAGTTAAATATTGATTTATCATTCATCTTCACCCTACTAGAATTTGCTTTTATCTATGTTAAGAGGATTACTCCTATTTTAACGTTATAAGGCGTCACTTTATTGTTTACTATTTAGTTACTATTGTAAATAAAAATTAGATCTAATGGGGATTATATTACAAAAAAAGAGACCAATACGAATTGGACTCTAATATCATATTTCACTTTTACTATATATCTCTACACCCATTAACGCCTGGGTTGCTAAATGATCAGCTTCACCATTTTTCTTCCTAGATATTAATTGAAATTCTGGATTAATTTCTAGCTTTTCAACATCCCCTTCAATTCTATCAATCCATAGCAGCAATTCAGCATCATAGCATGGCCATTCATCATTCAATTGATTAATAACCCCTTGAGAATCACCAATAAATATAACTGGCATATGTTGAACACCTAGAAATTCCAGCTCCTTTACTGCTAAATGTAATGCTGCGTACTCCGCTTCACCATTTGTATTTAACTCCTCAACAAGAGCATTTTTTCGAATGCGATATTGTTTTCCTCCCTGTTCAAAATAAATAGCACATCCTAATCCTGACTTCTTCGTGTTCCCATCGAAACCACCATCAAAAAATACAGTAATATCATGTGGAACAGCTTCTACCTTTGTCACATACTTCTTAAGTTCCTTTATGGTCCATGTTGTATCGTATTGATCATATAAAGTTAATTGCCTTACTCGCCCAGTTTTAACTATGTCTTCCGCTAATAATAAGGCTTTTTCCGGAGTTATTTCTTCTGATTTGAATCCTATCTCTGTGCCCGTTGGAGTTTTATATTTCCATTCGATGAACAGCTTCATCCCTATCCTCCCATCCTATCTATTATCTCTTATCTCTTATTTTCTACCTGACATCCTTTAACCATTCACAATTTTATATGCTAGGTATAAACTATTACACCTACACATTATTACCTTTTAAAAAAAGCCCTAGGAAAAATTCCTAGAGCTTTATGTTAGCGCAATTTATTTACATATTGACGCTTATTATCGATTGTCCCACTTAAACAAATCGCTGCTGGATCCTTCGTTATGTCTAGTTCAATATCTGATCCATCCTTTGGAAGGGTTTCTTCAAATATTACCTCATATTCTTCTACAGACACTTCTTTTCGTCTAGCAAATAGTTGTTGGTGAGCTTCTACAAAAAGGTGCTTCTTAAAGCCAGGCTGTAAGATTCCTGAGAAAAACTCTCCAACTGCTCCAGATCCATAGCTATACATGCCGATTCTAGCTCCGTCTTGTAATTCTTCTTTATTCTCAAGTAGAGATAGTAAGCTTAAATAAAGAGAACCGGTATAAATATTCCCTACATTTCGGTTGTATGTTGTACTAGCTTGATAATTATACAGTAAACGATTTTGAACATCCTCAGAAGCTTCATCTAAAACCGTTCTGAGAGCTTTAAGACCCATTTTTGTATACGGAAGATGGAAGCAGATTGCCTCCATATCACTTAATTGAAGTCCTGCTTTTTCCTTATATGCTTCCCATACCTTATTAAAGAATAAAATATATTGTTCATTGGAAAACTTTCCATCTACAAAAGCCATGTCCGAATATATTGGACGCCAAAAATCCATGATATCATTTGTCAGATAAACATTATGCTCTTCTAATTCCATGATTCTTGGATTCGCGCTAATAATCATTGCCACTGCACCGGCGCCTTGCGTAGACTCTCCAGAAGTTTTTAGACCATATCTTGCAATATCAGAACCTAATACAAGCACTTTACTATCAGGATTAAGAGCGATATGTCCTTTTGCCATTTGAATTCCAGCAGTAGCTCCATAGCAAGCTTGTTTTACTTCAATTGCTCTTGCATGAGGATTTAATCCCAAAAGCTGATGCACATAAACAGCACCCGATTTAGAGTGATCGATACCAGATTCAGAACCAAATATGACAAAGTCAATCTTTTCTCTGTCCTCATCATCGATAATTTCTAATGCTGCATTTGCTGCTAAAGAAACCGAATCCTGTGTAACAGGGGCAACAGCCATTTGACTTTGTCCAATACCTATAGTAAATTTCTCTGGTTCTACGTTTCTTGCAACAGCTAGCTTATTCATATCCACATAAATATGTGGGGCATAAAATCCTATTTTATCAATACCAATTTTCATGTTGACTTCCCCTCCTGACCAATTCCCTTTCATTATATCCATTTGTGAAAAAACACACAAATGATTTATAGATTATATATCAAAATGAAAATTCATCGAAACGAAAAAAGTAAGCCCGTCCAGAATTATTGGACAGGCAGATAACCATTACCCATTATCACGCTTCCGTTTGTTTTTCTTTCCATTAACATTTAAAAACTCCGTATCACTTGCTATCTCGACATCTTGTTTGTCGTTTTTCTTAGGTTCTGTATTATATTTAATTCCATGGTTCTTTTGTTTACCTGTATCACGATTTTGATTCTTATTCTGTTCAGACATAATAATCTCCTCCTTGAACTTCATATCAAGGATTATTATATCCAGAGATTCATTTCTTATTTTTTTGTAAATTGATACTCTACTTCGTCTTTCCCCATTACTACTTTCATATCATATTCATCCAAGAACCAAGCATCCTTTTCATTAAAGTAAAAAGTAATTCCTTCTATTTGTTGATTTACACCGATTTCTCCATCAAGGCCTACAGATATTCCTAAAAAATAATTTGGATGCTCTGTTTGAATCCCACCATATATCTTCAAGAAAAATTGAACATAGTCCCCTTTTTCCAAACCCATCTCATCCATATACCACTTCGCTGCCTCTTCTGTAATTTGTAAACTCATCGGTACACCCCACTCATTAATTTTCACTATCTATTCTATTATAGATTAACTCAAAAAGCAGACTATATGACCTCACATTTCTTAAAAATTCCTGTCATATTTGATACATAAGAAAAAGGAGGACCCCCCTCCTACCTCAACCTTTATTAAAATTTGGGCTTAATTGACTCCATACATCAAAGATATTGCCATCTAAATCATAAAACACAAAGTTGTAGCCAGGATGTCCACGGTCTTCGATTTCTCCTAATATTACTTCTTTTGTTTGAAGAAAGGCATGAAATTCTTCTAATTGTTTCAATCCATCTACTTCAAACGTTAAAGAAAAGTGTATTCTCCCATTGGCATCCTTAAATCCTATATGTTCCGTTGGCATCGCCTTGACCAAGAAAAAGCTTTGATTAGCAAAATCTAAAATTGCTTTCATTTCATCCCGGTAATTTTCTATCGCTCCGAGTATTTCCTGATACCACAAGGACGCCTTTTCTGGATCTTTAACAGGCAAATAAGTTGTTCCAACACGTTTAATATAATTAACCACTCAACATCTCCCTTTCTAGAATTATCTATAACATCTTATAATCGTATAACCATTACTCTATTTAATAATTGCTTCGATATTATCCTTTGGATAAATCTCTCCATCTGTCGCTCCATTAGCTTCTGTAAAAACCATCATAATTCCATCAACATGGGTTGTTGTATTTGCTTATTGTAACCTCCAAAAAATGATACTAGACAAGCACCTTCTCATAACAAACACATTCATGAACGCGGTTAAACTTTTTCATTATCTGTTCTTTATTCTCACCCACATAATGTGCAAATGTTACGACTGGAAATAGCTCGGGAACCGTGTATTTTATATGTCCACTTAGCTCTTCATTTCCCTCCAAATATACATGCAAATAAGAATCAACCTTATTAAATCCGCTCTTCTTATACCAAGCGTTGACCCAATCATCATCTCGTGTCCATGCTTCCAAGCGGTTAAGCTGCTTTTCTTTTGCAATTTCTTCCCCTTTCTTTAGAAGCTCTGAAGCAATGCCTTTACGACGATAATCGGGATGCACAGCAATATGCCATATCATACCACCAAGACCCGATCCTCTTGAACAAATTGTGCGCTCTTCCTTCTCATACTCTATATCTAATAATCCAACGATTTGATTATCCTCTACTGCAACAAGTTCAATTGCGGAATGATCATACGCTTCCTTTTGTTTCAAAACATTATCAAAATATGCAGTATCTAAAAATGCCAATACTCTGCAGCGCACCCATCCCTTTTCATCATCTGGT
The DNA here is from genome assembly GCF_050433565.1 of Ornithinibacillus bavariensis. NCBI lineage: Bacteria > Bacillati > Bacillota > Bacilli > Caryophanales > Bacillaceae > Ornithinibacillus > Ornithinibacillus bavariensis. The sequence continues at coordinate 435,666 of NZ_JBNPWZ010000002.1, read as the reverse complement.
TGATATGTCCTTATCTGCATAATTACTGTCCCCTTTATTTCGTATAATTTCAAAATACGTAAACTACTTCCATATGCGTTGAACATCGATTAAACTAAAATTTTTAAAAACAAGCTTATAAATATCTGGCATCTCTAGCGTTCTCCAAAACTGATATCCATACGTTTTGTCAAAATAGCTCATCATTAGTACCATAATATTGCCATGAGTACCTATTACAATGTTTTTTCTCTCATTTTCGGCAAGTATGTTTTTTAATGCTTTACATCCTCTTTTTTGAGCGTCTCGATTGGATTCGCCACCCGGAAAGGAGAAGGAATCATCGTGCCAAACCCTTTCGATAGCTGCTTGAAAGTCTTCCACAGGATCTACCGATAGTCTTCGTTCCTTAAAATTATCTTCCAATATAATATGTTTACTAATATGCTGAGCAATTCCATGAACTGTTTGAATTGCTCGCTTATAGGGACTTGAATATACAAGGTCAATATCTTTTTCTCTTAGAAGTTCTGTTATGTGCTTTGCATCTTTTAATCCCTTAGCGGACAGTGGTCTACCCAGTTCGTCGGGGGTATATATGGAATGAGCATGTCTTACGAAATAAATAGTGGTCATCATTTCGTCCCCTTACCTATGTTATATGGAAAATTTTAGCATAATTCAGATTACTAGAAAACAAATCTTTTTTATTTAGCTTTACTCTAGCTTAAATAAGAATTTAATAGAGACTACTAGCAGCTCTTCATTACATTAACCTATTAATACTCTGGACTTGGAATTCCCCTTCAATCGAATTTTCCTATTCACTCTTTAACCTTTTAAATTCAGTATTATCTAGCATGAACATATTTCACAATATCGTAACGAGCAGGACAAAAGTAATCTCTCTTCCCGTGCTAAACTAAGAATAAAGAAAGCGAAGGTAATCACAAGAGAAAGGAGATGTTTACGATGCTGTCTGGTCTCATGTTAGGATCTCGTAACAGTACACATCAGAAAATTTCTACTGAATTAAGAGATCTTTTAACCTCAATAGGTACAATAAGAAAAATATATAAAGGTAACTATCTTTTCCATGAAGGTTTAGGTGCCAACGAGATTTATATGGTTAATTCTGGACTTGTTCAAGTCTCAAAGTTAACTACCGATGGAAAAGAGTTAATCCTCCGAATATGTAGCCACGATGATTTAGTTGGCGAACTTTCCTTATTTAGTGATGATCCTAACTATTTATTAAGTGCAAAAGTACTCTCTCCTGGTGAGGTCTTTGTCATTAATAAAGATGAGCTTGAAGAAAGTCTACTTTCAAATCCAGTGTTAACCTTTGAATATATGAGGTGGACCAGTATCCATATGCGTAAGTCCCATTCAAAGATAAGAGATTTACTACTAAACGGAAAAAAAGGTGCACTATATTCAACCTTAATCCGTTTAGCAAATAGCTATGGTCTTGAACAGGATGAAGGCACATTGATTGATGTAGCCCTTACTAATCAGGAATTAGCTAATTTCTGTGCAGCTACCCGGGAAAGCGTTAATCGTATGCTTGTCGATTTAAGAAAGTTAGATGTTATTTCTATTGATAAAACGGGTAAAATTTTAGTTAGAGACATCGATTATCTTAAAAGTGAAATCGGCTGTGAAGGATGTCCTATAGAGATCTGTAACATTAACTAAATAGTAAAATACAGGAATTGTAAAAGTAAAACTAGTAATCGTTAACTATTATTCTTTCCAATACTATAGATGCCAGGTATCCACGTAATCTATCAATTATCCCGTGTCACCTGGCGTCTATTTTATTGGTGTACTCCCCAACTCTATCAACAAATAAATTCTGAATAAAAAAATCAGTACTTCAACAGTTTAAAAACAAAGGTATCGATCCGAGTGTCTTCTGCTCTGCCAATTATTGATACACTTAAAACTTCCTAGTCGCATCTTCAACTATATCGAAGACTTCTCGGCGCTCAATTGGATCCCCACCAGTAAATACAAGCATTTGATTACCCATCTCATAAATATCAATTTGTAGAGCTTTCTATCACAGTAGGTGTGATATTTTTCACAAGGAATAGCCATAGATTGTCAAAAAACGTTTAGAAAATGTCCATCAAATTTATAAATTTCAACGTAAAATAGAAGATAAGTGTTTGGTAGAGTCACTTATTTCGTTTAGATTGGAGATTGTTATTGATGAAAAAGCTTTTCCTCTTTGGTGGAACCATAGTACTGGTAGTAATCGGTGCTTTTTTTCTTTTTAAATTTATCTTTTTAAATGATACAGCATCCGAAAAAACAACGGATATTTCTGAATTAGCAGCACGGAAAGCCTTACCTCTTCCTCCACTACTAGAGGATTTAAATCCAGACCCAAATCAAGCTGAATTCCATTTGACAGCACAAAAAGGAAAGCTTGAAATCTTGGACGGAGTGGAATCACAAACACTAGGCTATAATGGAAACTATCTTGGCCCAGTGCTTCGAGTTCGAGAAGGTGAAAAGGTTAAAGTCAAAATGAAAAATGGTCTTGACGAAGCCACCACACTTCATCTGCATGGGCTTCGAGTAGACGGCGAAATGGACGGTGGTCCACATTCTGGAATTAAACCAGGTGAACGATGGGAGCCGGAATTTACAATTAATCAACCAGCTGCTACACTTTGGTACCATCCGCATATGATGGAAAAGACCGCTAAGCAGGTTTATGAAGGTTTAGCTGGACTTATATATATTGAAGATGAAAATTCAGACCAGCTTGCCATACCTAAGGAATATGGCGTGAACGATTTCCCGATAATTATTCAAGATAGACAACTAGATGCTTTTGGAAGCATGGAATATGATCCTGGGATGAATGATGTTATGATGGGACTTTACGGAGACACCTATTTGGTAAACGGTGCGATTAAACCATATCTTGAAGTTCCAAAAGGAATTGTTCGACTTCGACTTCTAAACGGTTCTAATGGTAGAACCTATCATTTTGAGCTAAGTAATCGAAGTGAATTTTATCAAATAGCTAGTGATGGAGGATTATTGGAAGAGCCGGTGGAAATGACTACTCTTCGTCAAAGCCCTGCAGAGCGAGCTGAAGTACTTGTAGACTTTTCCAAATTTAAAACCGGAGATACGGTAAGTCTTGTTGATGTGTCAACCGATGCCAAAATCGAATTAATGGAATTTGTTGTGACGAATAAAGAGTCGGGAGTTAACGAGATTCCAACTCAATTAGCAAAGATTTCTCACTATGATCCAAATAATGCTGTAAAGACAAGACAATTTGTAATGTCAGGTGTTGGGGCAACTCTTACCATTAATGATAAAACAATGGATATGACCCGTATTGATGAAGAAGTAAAATGGAATGATACGGAAATATGGGAAGTTACTAATCAACGAACTGGTATCAAAGGCGGTATGGCCCACCCCTTTCATTTACATGGTGTCCAATTTCAAGTAATTGATCGAGACGGAGAAAAACCACCAGAAAATGAGACTGGTTGGAAGGATACTATACTTATACAGCCGGGCGAAACCGTACGCATCATTACTAGTTTTAAGAATAAAGGAATTTTTATGTATCACTGTCATATTCTCGAACACGAGGATGCTGGCATGATGGGGCAATATGAGGTCAAATAATAGGCGTCTGGGCACTACTAGGAATAGTCACTTTTATTGACTAGCACCATTTTCATATTCCACTATTACCCTAATACATTTGTCCATTTCCATTTTTAACTAGCTTCATATGATGAAGTAAAGTTTAATGGAGGTGTATCATTTGTCTGTAGAATATTATCATGGTCTCTGTAATCGTTATAGAGGAAGAGCTGTCAAAATTGTAACCCGTGATGGTAGGGTTCATCGCGGAATCATTCATCGTGTTGATGGAAGAAGGGTATATTTACGTCCTATAGATGGTGCTAGAAATTTAGGTGGCTATGGATATGGATTTTTTGGTGGATTTGGTTATGGGCTAGCCTTAGGTGCTATAACTTCTATAGCATTACTTCCTTTCTTCTTCTGGTAATCGTTAAGCATTCTAGTACGAAAAACTCTCCTAATGAAACATTATGAAATAGGAGGTGTTCAGCATGCTTCCAATAGTCCCAGGAAGGCGACCGATGCCACCTAGTCGTCCAAGATTTGTACCGCGAAATGAACAAAGAAGACAACCGAACACGACGAGCAATGTACTTGCTATGTTTCGGGATAACGATGGGAACCTTGACTTAACAAAGGTTCATACTACTGTCAAACAAATTAATGATATTTATTCCCAAATTAGCCCTATGGTTTCTCGTTTTATAAAAAGATAATAGACTTCCTCCTCATTGTCAGATCCAAATCTTTTTGGATCTATTTTTTCCCATAAAGCTGATAAAACTAAGAAGAGTAACCTAGTAGGCTACTCTTCCTTTATGATTAGAGAGGAATTTAAAGGTAATAGATGAAATTATGGTAGAGAAAACCATGCTTTTAATCCAAAATCTCTAATAATTGATAATGCATCTTATTCAAAGCGCCACTGACAAAAAATAGAAGGATAAAAATAACACTACTCTTCGTGCAAAACCTCAGACCAGCTCCAAATCCTAAACCACGGCTACCAAATACTCTATCCATACCAACCGTATTCACCATAGGGTCCTTCTCTGAATATGAAAGGTATTCCCTAAGCTACAATATTAATTGCTATTAATACACACCTCCAACATAAGCAGTACCAACAATAATTAACAGAATGAATAAAACTACTACTAACGCAAATCCTTCTCCGTATCCAACTCCACCGCCACTCATTTTATTACACCTCCTTAACTGATTACACAATACTATATGTCTTTAATTAGAATGCTGATAAGGATAGAATCCTATGTTTTATGTATTTAGGCATGAAAGAACTATTTAGGACTTCTGACATAGAATAGTAAAAGGTTAATAGACTAGACGGATAGAATTACTAAATAATCGAAAGGAGCTATATCATGTATATTCGCAGAGCTTCTAAAAAAGAAACGAATGAAATACTGAAACATGCACATCAGGTTTTTATAGAGTCAACCAATGGACTATTCGATACAAATTTAGAAAAGGCTAAACAAATTAACTCACTTTTTCTCTCAAATGGTGGATATTATCTAATATGGTATGAGAATGATACGATTCTAGGTTGGATTGGAGTAGGGATAACATTTGATCCTTTTACAGATGAGGAAATCGGAATTATTCCAGAATTATATGTCCTTCCTCCACATCGTAATAAGGGAATAGCGAAGAAACTATGTCATGCAGCAATGAATAACTTTAGAAAACAAAAATGTAAACGAGTGCAGCTTAATGTATTCGAAAATAATTTGGCAAAAAATCTTTATCGTATACTAGGATTTCGTGATATTTATACAACAATGGAAAAAGTACTTGATTAATTTTATACGATAATCTCTCCCAATTTAACAAAGTCGCAGGATCTAACTGCGACTTTGTTTATTGTAATTTTTTCAATACAAACCTTTCTATAACATGCCATGGTAAAAATTTTTTAACGAACCATAAGGACTTAGCACCCTTCCCTATAGGATAGCGTAGTCTTGGGTGCTTTGTTTCGCATATTTTTCGAGCAAGTCGCGCAACCTCTTCAGGATGGTCACTAGCATTTTGATAAGCCTGTTGTGCAAGCGTAAATACTTTTTTCTTTATCGTATCCTCATCCTTTATGTATGCCCCTATGGCAAGACCCTTTTCCCATATCCCTGTTTTGTAAGAGGCAGGCTCCACCAATGAAAGGTAAATATTTTCAGGAAGCAGCTCAAGCCTTAGACTTTCACTGAATCCTTCAACAGCAAATTTTGACGAACAATAAGGCCCCATACCTGGAAATCCAAAATAACCACTGACACTACTAAGATTAATTATTTTCCCATTTGGAGATTTTCTCAACAAGGGTAAAAAGTATTTCGTAGTTTGAACCAAACCAACAAGATTCGTTTCATATTGGTTTTTCCATTCTTCCATAGGTAAATCAGTGATAAAACCACCTTGCGAATAACCAGCATTGTTTATTAAAACATCTAATTTTGAGTATTTTTGACTTACTAGCTCAGAAACTGATGTGATTTGTGCTTCATTTGTCACATCCATATCTACTAACTCTAGCCGTTCTCCCCGTTCGAGCAGATTAATCTTCTCCTCTAGCTCCCTGCCATTTTCCTTATTCCTCATTGTCGCGATAACATGATACCCTGCACGAATCAGCTCAATCGTAATTAATTTCCCAAACCCGCCATTTGCACCCGTAATCAATGCAACTTTCAAGAAAACTCCCCCCAATCTTTATCCAGTTTCTCAACGCTTACAAGCATTGCTAAGAATATATACATTATAGTATATAAGACTTTCTTGCGTATAAGAAATCCACATTGAGCTTAATAAAGACCTAACTTCCTAAAATTTGACCATACTAATGAAGGGTTTCTTTAAAAAGCTATAACGAAAACTAATAGAAAGATAAAATTCCAAATAAATGCATATATTTTTTAACAATTACGACTTGACCAAATTTTTCGTTAGTGATAATTTTTATTTAGTCTATAAAAATAATTCAACGAGGAAGATTGATTATGCGTACTACATTATCCATTGCTGGCGTAGCGGCATTTATTTTCCTATTAGCTACCATCCCATTTTCTATCACTATTACAGAAGGAAATCTAGGAATTGATTTCCAGGTAATACTCTTTTACGTCAAAGATTATTTCGCCAGTATAGGGAACGGAGAAATCTTTCATTATCAGGTTGGAAAAAGCGGAACATACAATCTTCTTGCCGATTTACCTCCTTATTTTCTAACTTCACTACAATATCTTACCCTTTCTGGCTTTATTACTATTTGTATGAGTATGCTAGTTTCAGCGTGGTCCAGTAAATCGAAAAGGGAGTGGGTGAAGGACATCATCGGTTTCCTTGGTACCTTACCTGACTTTATTTTAATCTTATTTTTACAGCTTGGAGTTGTATTTATCTATCAGTCAACTGGATTTAAGATAGCTAAAGTTGCCTCCCGCTCCGCAGATGAAAATGCCTTTTTACTGCCATTAATAACACTAACATTGATACCTACGATTTACTTAATTCGCACATTATCAGAGCGGACGTACGATGTGCTTGCTGAAGATTATATTTTATCTGCAAAAGCTAAAGGGTTAAAAAAGCGGCACATCTATATGCACCATGTCATTCGTAATGTCTTACCTTACTTAAAGGCAGATTTACATAAAGTTATCGCTATAATGATGAGCAATCTATTTATTGTGGAGTATCTGTTTAATGTAAGAGGACTTACTACATTGTTATTTGGTGGGACAATGTATCAATATAATCTTGTTGTAAATACATTATTTTCACTTGTTCTGCTTTATTTACTAATCTATTGGTTGCTTAGGCTACTCATTTTGATCATGGAGAGGGTGTTTGCACATGGGTAATTGGCGGTTATGGCTAGGAATCACTGCATGCAGCTTCCTCATACTCATAGCCATTTTCGGACCATTTTTTGCCCCATATGAAAAGGACTATGTAGAGCCTACAGGATATTATTATAACAGCTCCGATGATTTCGGCTTTTACACCTCCCCCTATCCTCCCTCGAAGAAGCACCTTCTTGGGACTGATCAATGGGGATATGACATCCTGACCTTACTACTATATGGAGCGAAATATACCTTGTTTGTAGGGATTGGGGTTGCATTTTTACGAATCTTAATTGGTGGTTCTTTCGGAATATGGCTTGGGCTGTCTAACAAAGAGAAGAAAAAAACAAAGCAGTCAATATTCGGGCTACTTGGTAGTATCCCTGCTTTTTTAATTGTTTATTTTTTACTTGTTGGTATAACTATTAATTCCTCATTATCTGTAATGGAGTTAGTATTATTACAGTCATTTTTAATGGTTATTATAGGATTCCCTGGGGTATATGCTGCTACGTATAGTAAAACAAGCGAGCTAAGAAAAGAGCAATTTATAATAGCGACTAAAGCACTTGGCGCAGGTAAATTACGTATTCTATGGAAGCATATTTTACCACATTTAAGAGGAACACTACTTGTCATGTTTGTAAAAGAAATCATTTTGGTTCTTACCTTAATAGGGCAGTTGGGCATTTTTAATCTTTTCCTTGGGGGTACCATATTTCGCTTAGGTGGAGGTGACCCACCAGTATATATTTCCATCAGTAGGGATTGGGCAGGTCTAATCGGGCAATGGCGATCCTTTGTGTATGATTCTCAGTGGATTTTATACTTCCCTTTACTTGCCTTTATTTTCCTCTTATTTTCTTTTTATATGTTATCAAGGGGAATCGAACTAAAACACAAATCTACCTTACAGAAGTTTCCACATATCTAAATAAGAACCCGAAATGAACCGCATCCTTAACGAACATACTGTGTATTATAAATGGGGTGCGGTTTAAAAATATCATCAAGCTGAGGTTCTCTTCGATTTAATAGATTCATTTATTATTGTTCTCAGATAATCGTTTTATACGGGAAGAATTCTCCTCCATTACCTTAAGACTCTTTTTCAGATCCATAATCTCTTTGTAGGTTACGTATAAAATACTATAGCGTACTTTCTGATAACCCTCAGTATCCATCTTTTTCCCCAACCGAATTAGCCACTCTTCTATTGTTTCTGACTTTCTCCTCCCCCTTTTATTTTCCCTTGCAATTATAGGGTTTTTCCGGAGCATATTTAACCAATCCCTATTAATTGAATATCAGTACAAATAAACCAGATTGAAAGAAAAGAAATTAATACAACACTGGTTCAAAAAGAATCACCCGAAAAAAGGATAGCAAGTGGACATTTCCACCTGTGTAGATTTTTAGAAATATTCTCTTGTTGAAGAGGTATGGAAGGTTTTTGTATTAGGTAAGCATTTTTTCGATTGTTTTTGCTTACATATAGTAGTAGGACTGTTAATAAACATATTGTAATATGATCAATATTGGAGAGGTTGCTATGTCTACAGCTCAATATAAAAGGATAAATGGACAAAAAATCTTTGTTCAGATGATTGGAGAAGGAGAAGCTATAGTCTTCCTACATGGAGGACCAGGTAGTGAGCATCGTTTTTTCCTACCGTATATATTGCCCTTATCCAAAAAATTTAGGCTAGTTTTATATGATCAGAGGGGGTGTGGTAGATCTGAAAGAGACCCCAACAATCAATATACGATGCGTGAAGAAGTGGAAACATTAGAAGAATTACGCAAGGAACTAAATCTAAAAAAAATGAACCTATTTGGAGAATCTTGGGGAAGTATTTTAGCATTGCTTTATGCAACTACCTATCCAGAAAAGGTGAAGAAGCTTTTTCTTACTGCTACTATCGGAATAAATGCTGCTGGACTTAAATCCTTTGAAAGAGAATTATTGAAAAAAATCTCCATAAAAGACAAAGTTAAACTAGTCCATGTAGAAAGAAAAATGAACAAAGGAACTGCTTCGGTTGAGGATGTTTTACAAATTTTAGATCCATATTATGTATTTGCAAAAAGTTCCATAGAAAATAAAGGTCAGACTATGATGAACCAGACGGTTAACCATTTCATTGGTGAGGATATTAGCAATAATTACGATCTTACGACAGAACTAGATAAACTTAAAGAAATACCGATATTTATCGCGCAAGGAAGTCACGATATCCTTCCACCAAGGAAAATAAAAAAACTACTAACAAACTTCCTATCCCATGTTGAATTACATGAGGTACATAATTGTGGCCATTGGACCTTTATGGAGAAACCTGATGAAATTAATCGTTTAGTAGAGGATTTTTTTAACTAATCTAGTTAATATGCTGATTACCTTAATAAGATATACTGCCCCCAATTGTTATTGATAAACTAAATTAACAATTGGGGGCAGTATAGGATGGATTAACAATTTTTCACACGTCAAAAATAATAGTTCAGCCTATCTTAATTGTGTCTGCATCCACTTCAGCTAATGATACTTTCCAAATAAATGTTAATCCAAAGCCTAAAAACATAATAACTGCGGCAAACAAATATGGATAGTGAATGTTCACATCAAATAGCATGCCACCTAGGGCTGGACCCACGATATTACCTAAGCTCGTATAGGTTGAGTTCATACCTGCAACAAATCCCTGTTCTTTACCTGCTGCCCTTGATAAATAAGTGGTTAAAGCAGGTCGTAATAAATCAAATGCTAAGAAGATGATCGATGCAACGATTAGTACCATTAAGAAGCTTGATACTACTGCCGAAGCAACTGCTAAAATTGTTCCGACTACTAAGCAAATTTGGATCAATTTCTTTTCACCGAGTGTATCTACCATTTTTCCAAACAGGAAAAGTTGTACAAGTACTCCAAAGATGGAGCTAATTGTAATAATCACAGCAATGTCTTTTGGAGTGAAACCGAATTTATGATCAGAAAACAGACTAAATACTGTTTCATATGCTGACAATCCAAAAGCAAGAACAAAAACAATAACAAATGCGATAAAGTATGATGGATGAAGGGACTTTTTTAAATCTCTTAAAATATTGCTTCGTTTTGAATTCGCAGAGATTTCAGCAAGCTGTTCCTTTGTAAGTGGCTCCTTTAGGATAAATATCGAAATAATACAAGCTAGAAAAGCGATCGCTGCTGCAAAGTAAAACGGCATTCGGATACCGTACTCCGCTATAAATCCTCCAATCCCTGGTCCAATTATAAAACCAGTGCTAATGGCTGCAGACATATATCCCATAGCTTTAGAACGTTCCTTAATGGAAGTAACATCAGCTATATAAGCAGTTACTCCTGGCATAATTAAGGCTGCGCAAACTCCTCCGAGCATTCGTGAAACATAAAGCACTGACACATGTGTTCCTAACCCAAAGATGAGCTCCGATACTCCAAAAAGGAATAGCCCGATAATGATCATTTTCTTTCTACCAAATTGATCAACAAAACGTCCAGCAATTGGTGAAACAAGTAATTGTGTAACAGCAAAAACCGCCACAAGATAACCCATTGTTTGTCCTGATAAGTCCATGATATTTATAAATGAAGGCATTACCGGAATAATAAGTCCGATACCAAGAAATGGGATAAATATATTGCTAAGTAATATAATGATAATCATTTTTTGTTCTTTTATAGGTTTTTGCATATAATTTTCCTCTCTTTTGCTAATTCAACGCTGTGAGATACCTTTCCAATAAATTTTCCATGATGCCTCTAGTTTTTCTTCTAGTCTTTTTTCATCATTTCCGTATACTAGTTCCAGATAGATGGAATCCACTACTCCTAAAAAGGCAAGCGTCAGTGTTCTTGCCGAAAATCCTACAAGTAAGGATGCATCAAGCCAGGTCTGGAATTTATTCTCAAGAAGCTCGTGTACTACCTCATCAATATCAACAGCTTCTGCCTCTATTTCCTTTGCAAGATGAGCCGGAGGAAAAAAAGACATTCTTAGCCAAAACTTTAACTGCTCACTTTTTTGAAATAGATTAATGACAAACCTTAGAAATCCATATAAATCTTCTTTAGGATTATACGAATTAAGTGAATTAAAATATTGTCGTGTAGCAGATAATTCATTTTCCTTTGCATCATGTAATACTTGTAAAAATAAATCGTCCTTCCCTTTAAAATGTGCATAAATCGATTGTTTCTTCATGCCAACCTCTTCTGCAATCTGGGATAAAGACGCACCTTCATATCCATGTATCGTAAAGTATTTTAAAGCGACTGTTTTTATTTGATCACTCTTCATTAATATACCCCTAACTAACGAACGGTCGTAAGGTACATAGTAGCAAAATGTTATAACTATGGCAAGGAAGAATGACTGAGAGCTTATTGATTGGGTTACTCATACAATCTATCCTTTAACAGATAATTCTTATAATAAGTTATTTAATGTTTGTACAGTCCTTGCTAATTCTACAACAAGAGGGTTATTTGTAAGTTTGGATGCCTCTGCTTTGTTGGTGTAATAATTTATCAAATCCTGTTTTGAAATTTCTTTTTTAGCTTTCGTTAAAAGCTATGTATCTCTATATGGAGTTGAATTAACTCTTCATCTGACTCTTTATAATTGTCATCAAGATAATCTCTCAACTTATCTGCAGTTGGTACGGATATAATAAAAAACTCCCTTCTAAAAATACAATTTTTGCGGTACCCCCTTTCATGAAAATTCTTCCGCGGTGAAAAGGATGGAGGCCTCCCGGGGATTCTTCCTGCCACTTTGAAAGGGAGGGGTATGCGTGTTTTATTTAAAAAATCTCTGGATTCTGTGTTTGGATTAATTTAATTCGTTTGTTTATCTTTTTTGGCTTCTTTCTCCACTTTTCTGGATGAAGTTTGTTGTGGCATAAAGCATAAACACTTATGAGATTGTCTGGATCAAAACGTAATTCCCAAAAATCTCGAAGATGTTTAATGTGCTGGTACAAGTCCTACGGTAGGTAGGCAGATTTGACACAGTCCTAAGTCTCTTGCAATAATCGTTTCTCGACAATTTCTCCAAGCATCACTATTATAAAAAAGCTTGGACTGTTCTATTGAAAATCGTTTACACATTACCTATCAAGTTACTTTTCAAATTTCTCATTCTAATATTCAATTCTTCTTGTAACTGAAGGACTTCATGTACTGGGTACTTATCAGATGGTAATCACTTTAGCCGTCCTATCTTTTTCTGCAGGTCTCTTACTTTTTTATCAGTAACAAAACTGGTGTAATGTTTATTACACTCCTGACAATTAAAGTAGGTCTCTTTAATTGATTTAGGCAGATATCGTTTTTTGAATACTACCTTTGTTATTTGATAGCAGTTATCACATGTGACTGTTAATAGATTAGTCATAATTCCCCCACAATCTAGGCAAGTATTAGACTCTTTTATTTCTGTGCCTTCAATGTTTTTTAATATTACTGATTCTTGCACTTTGCCGCCGCACTTAGGACAGTGCAATGCATTTCATCAAAGACAACGCTATTAGGACTATAGCCATTAGCCGATTGAATTGATTTGCTTATAGCCACACCGTCTAAAGTATCTGGTGTCGTTTCTGCTAACTCTTTCAATGCAGCAGTAGCTTTCTTTGCCTCACGTTGCACTGCTTTTAATCCTTTGATTGCATCTGATACATTTAGTATTACAGTGAAATCCCTACCTGTTGCAAAATCAACACCCATATGCGGTTTCTGATGTTTCTCTTTACTTAAAAACTTTATGCATTCGCTCGACTTATTGTCAGCCATGATCAACAAGCTCCTTTTAATTTTTTTTGGATATAAAAAAACACCTCGAAAGGTGCATATTTTAATATCCCTAGTTATTTAGATTGTTTTTTGAAGACAGCAAATCTTTTAATACTTCTGCCATAAAATAATCAAGGTTTCTTGAATAATAGTAAAAACTTCTAATTACTGTAAATAAAATAAAAAGATTTAAGAAACAGTAACCAACTGTATAAAGGCTAAAAGCATCTGTAATCATTGCAAAACTAACAGGTAAACAGATAATTAAACTAATCATAATTGAACCGAGGTCATGCTTCTTATTTAGTAAGTGTCTATATCTCTCCGCTAAGTAGTTCATTTTATATTCATCCATTTTTATTATATTAGAATGCCATAAATACTCAGTATAATAGTATTTTTTTAGTTTATTAGAGGGTAATTTTATATCAATTTTTTCTAGGACGTTAATAGTGTATTTAATATTATTCGCTCCATTATTAAGCCAAGATAAAGAAAAATAAATTTGGTAAATAATAAAACCTACAATTAAACCAATAACTGTAAAGATTAAAACATTGCTCAGGATGTTAGTTAATTGTAAATCAATATCGGTGAGTTTAATTCTTCCATCAATAATAAACTTTGTATAAACCCATAATAAAAACAACCATCCTGGCATACCCCATCTTATTAAATATCTGCTATCAAAATTCATTACCATTCCTCCCTATTGACTTAATTCGACAAAAGGAAGGAAATTCCTTCAATTAATTTCTTCTAATCGCTCCACCTTTACCGTGCTTATACGTATCTCGATTCATTCCCATAATCTCATGCCAATCGATTTGTTCCTTATTGTTCTCTATACGCTTATCCTTTTTGATTCACTTTAATTTCTCATGTTGTTCTTTACTTAGATGATTTGCTAGTTTCATAATATCACCTCAGTGGAAAAAGGCACCTCACCCTAAAATAGTGAGATGCCTTTATTAAACTTTCCTACAATACAACCATAAATTATTTATTTGTAAATGCTCTGCTTTTTTTCTGCCATTAAATTTCATTTAATAACTTAGTAGCAACTTCTTTTAACATGTCTAATACCTTTTTATCAATATTAAATACTTTCGCTCCTATATCATGAGCAATATATTCTCTATCGGTTAATACTTTACTCCAACATGTTTTAGGAGGCTGAATTCCCTTTCTAACACCAGAAATCAAATGTGAATCAGTCCGTCCTCCGAAATCGTCACAAGTTAAATCTATTATTTCCCCATATTCAGTCACCAACCAAGCATGGAATTCCCTCATTTTTGCTTCAGGTTTAAATTGAAAAAAGTTAGGATAGTATTTCCATTTAGAAGAACCAGCCACTACGTAACTTCTTATTTCAAATATCTCTAGTAGATATTTAGTTAAGTAGGATGAATATAAACAAAGTTCACCTCTTGGAAATCGACACAATCTAAATGACTCCTTAACTACACTTGTAATTAATTCTCTAAGGTGGTCCGGAGTTTCTCCCTCTTTAGGGTGCTTACAACATTCATCAAAGAAACTTCTTGAACCACAAGGGCAAACTCTTTTATGTCTCTTCTTTTTGTTCCGCACTTGTTAACACATCCCACATTAATTAATTTATCCCTTTGCATATATTAAAATTACCCATTTTTTATAGTTCGTTCAATTTATTACTACTTTAAAATTCTTTCTATTAAATTATGCACTTCTTTTTATCTCCCATTTGTCTGCCTTATACTTTTTTATAAATTATCAGCACTTACATTATATCCACATGCTTTTAAGCGCTTTACTAACTTTAACTTCCAACCATCAGAATTATCAAATTGAGTATAAAGTAAACCTGCAATATCTGACGGAATTTCTAATTGTCCTGAAGGATCATCTTTAACTATAGCAATAACATTTTTTCTACTTAATTTACCAATAAAATAACCAAGTTCAAGAATCACATTTTGTCTAGCTCTGTAAGCTCCTTTTTCAGGACTGTCTGACCTTTTATAACCAATGTCATCGGGAGAAAGTAAAACAATAGCAAATCTACAGTCGCTTGCATGTCCCTCGAATTTTTCTATAACTGTTTTTCCATCATCGTCTTGTTCACTTAGAATAATTGAATTCAATCCTATTTGATCAACTGTCCTAGCAACTGTTTGCTTTAAAGCTTCATCATGTCCGTGAACTATAAATACATTCTTTTCATTATGATTTACATTCATTTCTTCTTCTACAATAACTTCCTCGTCTTGATCACCAAATAATTCTAATTCCCTTTTCATTGCTTTAAAAGTACTAATATACCCTCTTTTCCCGTTTTCCCAAATAGTTCTGTCAAATTCAGGAGAAGAAGGATAAGCTAGACTATAAAACAAAGTTGAATTCATAGACCTTAAATAATCATTATTATGTTTAAAAACGTTTCTAATAATCATTTTTGCTTCTTCTGTAATTTCTTTTAAACCTTCCTCGTCATTAAACATAAGTGATTCAGTTCTTTGCAATAGTTCCTCTACTAATTCAATTGATTTTTTAGTGTTCATATAATCCCCCTTTTTATTAGTTACCCATATCTTATATTTTGTTGAATTCAACTAAAGGCTGAAAGCCTTGTCATTCTTAATTCTATCGTAATCTACTAAAATGAGTTACACAATACCTTTTTATGGTTAATTAATAGGGTTAAAGAACAAAAAATAAAGCTTACCCGTTTTCGTATAAGCTTCTAAATCCTAAATTCTTTCATTGCCTTGTCAATACTGTCTTGGTTAATTCCAATGTAGCGTAATGTAATATCTGGGCTAGAGTGATTAAATATCTCCTGTAGCATAGCTACGTCTTTTGTTTGCTTATAGAAATGATAACCAAACGTCTTGCGTAATGTATGTGTACCAATCTCTTCTAAACTAACATACTCTGCAGCTTCCCTTAGTATCTTGTATGCCATACTACGACCAATTGGCTTGTTTATGCCCTCTCTACTTTTAAAAAGAAACTCATGATCCTCTTTACCCTCAATATACTCTTTCAGTTCCCTCTTTAGCGCTGGAGTCATATCAATACGTTTATGCTTGCCTGTCTACATCTTCAAGTGGAATGAAATACATTACTTGATGCAGAAGCAACTAATTTAAATTTGCGAAGTAATTTTTGGTTCATTCTCTTCCGGATCCATAAGTAAAAACATTTTATATTTTTCTAACTCTCTCAACTGCATCCCTTGTAGCATCTTTATCAATAGTAGGTAGTCTAAATGACAACTGCTGCATAATTCTCCACTCCTTTACTTCGCATTTCCCTCTTCTGTTTAGTAAATCTATGTTTCCGAAGAATTGAATCATCTCCTATCGATTAACAAATTAGTAAAGTTCCTCATACAATATTTTTAAAATTGGAGTTGATTATCATGGTGAAATGGATTAATGTTTCAATGTCAAAACATCAATTAAAACTTTTTGATGGAAGCACCCTTATAAAAACCTATCCTATTGCTGTTGGAAAAATAGTGTCGCCTACTCCTTATGGATCTTATAAAATAATTAATAAACAACCTAATCCAGGTGGACCATATGGTGTATTTTGGATGGGCCTGTCAAAACCTCATTACGGTATACATGGGACAAATAACCCATCTTCAATTGGTAAGAATGTTTCTCATGGATGTATTAGAATGTATAACCGAGATGTTTTGGATTTAGCATCTAGAGTCCCAATTGGTACTGATGTTGTTATTCGTAAATAACGAAAAGGGTTGTGCCCCATGCTGTAAATTTATTACTCACCCCAAAACCAATGTACCTCCAATTGTCAGTAACATTAATAACAAACAACGCAACCACACGCACCTATATCATGAGAATCTATTGTTCAATTCTATTTCATCCAGTTCTTCACGTAGTTGTATAATTTTAAGTTCTGCCTTATACCATTCTTTGTTCTTCTGAGGCTAAATACGTCTTTTCCTAAAAACCCTCTCAATTCTTGGTCTTTTTCTTTATGATATAAAGGTCTGGATTATCCTTTTTGCATACCTACTTTTATGTTAGACAAGCAGTTTAACGTAACAAGAAAAGATATTATGAATGTATTTCATGTACAATTCATTCAACTTTACATTCATGCGATTTGAAAAGCATTAAAGCAAAATAATTTATGAGAAAGGGATTATTAATATGGACAAGTGCTTTTAATCGATTCCAATCTTATAATTACAGTAGAAAAGTGAAATACTCTGATGGCAAAGTGTAGGCAAAATAAGGATTATAACATAATAAAGCGATTCCTATACTTCTAAGGAATCGCTTTATATCAATGTTTATGCTGATGATTCCGATTGGGCTCGAACCAACGACCTCCACCCTGTCAAGGTGGCGCTCTCCCTGCTGAGCTACGGAATCATGTTATTATACATGTTTAGTATCTATTATTATATGGAAAGGATCAAAACCTGTCAATCTAGAAAAGTTCATTAATAGGACATGCATTGACCTCCATCTGTCCTTGGTGGAATTCATCGTTAAAATCATGTAATTACCTAGTATTAGCATTTTAATCCGCAGTATTACTTTCTATATATTCTATTCCTTTATATTAATTGTTATTTTTTCTAACCTATTGACTCCCATTTTATTCGACACTCGAAATATATCCTTGGAACAATATCGATTTATCCGATATAATTATAATCATCTAATATATTACGATAAAAAGTTTCATTATTTCGACAACGGGGGTTTACTTTTGTGAAAACGGTCTTTTCTTTTTTAAAGCCATATAAAATTGGTGCAATTGTCGCATTCAGTCTGATGCTTATTGAACTTGCCGTGGAACTACTACTTCCTTTCTTTCTTGGCAAAATGATTGATGATGGCGTACTAAATAAAGATTTAGGTAACATCGTTATGTGGGGAAGTATTATGATTGGGCTTGCACTTTTCTCATTTATTTCTGGATTGACTAATTCCTTTTTTTCATCCCACGTAAGCTGGGGGTTTGCACATGATATTCGGGAAAGGCTGTTCCGAAAAATCCAGGAATTTTCCTTTGCAAATTTGAATCACTATCAAACATCCCATCTTATGACACTCTTCACCAATGATGTACGCCAGGTTCAGAACACTATTTTCATGGGGCTGCGAATCATGGCCAAGGCACCATTACTAGCAATAGGTGGCGTGATTATGGCATTTGTCGTCAATCCAAGATTAGCGATTATTTTCCTAATAACCGTTCCACTTTTAATAGGATTCCTATTATGGGTATTAAAGTTTGCCTCTAAAATGTTTAACCATGTGCAAAAAAGCATCGACAATGTGAATCAAGTAATGCAGGAGAACCTTGCAGGAATGCGGTTAATCAAAGCTTTCTTCAGACGCGACTTTGAGGAAGAACGCTTCCAGGATGCGAATACAAATCTTCGTGATGTTACGAGAAGAACTTTTCGCTTTATAGAGGCATCTATGCCTGTTCTTCTTTTTGTCATGAACTTAAGTATTATTGTGATTCTCTGGATTGGGAATAATCAGTCCCTAGCTGGTACTACAGAAGTTGGAGATGTGGTAGCTACTGTGAACTATGCGATGCGTGTAGCAATGGCAATTTCAATGTTTTCATTCATTATTATGGCGATTTCACGTACGAAGGCATCTTCTGAACGAATTAGCGAGGTACTGTTAGAGGAGGTTGATCTATTAGATCATAACGATGCAGACATGAACCAGATAGTAACAGAAGGAAAAATTGATTTTCGGGATGTATCATTTCAGTACCCTACTTCTGATTCACCTGTATTATTCAACGTAAGCTTTACCGTATATCCCGGGGAAAAGCTAGCAATTATTGGTGCAACTGGATCAGGTAAGTCATCCTTATTTCAACTGATTCCAAGACTATATGATGTATTAGACGGTGAAATTCTTATTGATGATAAACCAATCACTTCCTATCGATTGGATACATTACGCAGGAGCATTGGCTATGTTCCACAGAGTCCGATCTTATTTAGTGGTCCGATCAAAGACAATATCTCTTGGGGAAAAGACAATGCAACAGAGGATGAAATAAT
Source organism: Ornithinibacillus bavariensis (assembly GCF_050433565.1). NCBI lineage: Bacteria > Bacillati > Bacillota > Bacilli > Caryophanales > Bacillaceae > Ornithinibacillus > Ornithinibacillus bavariensis. The sequence goes on along the minus strand of NZ_JBNPWZ010000002.1, from coordinate 416,303 downwards.
AAAAGCAGCAAAAAATGCGCAAATACATGATACCATTATGGAATTACCTAAACAGTACGAAACACAAATTGGTCAAAAAGGGGTAAATTTATCTGGTGGTCAAAAGCAGCGAATTTCTATTGCTCGAGCATTAATTCGGAAACCTAAAATCTTAATGCTAGATGACAGTACTAGTGCACTGGATTTAGCGACTGAAGCCCGATTATTAGATGCTATTCAGGACGACTTGAATACTCTATTGATTATTACACAAAAGGTTTCAACCGCCATGAACGCAGATCGAATTTTGTTATTAGATGAAGGAAAAATTTTATCAATCGGTACACATGAAGAATTAATGCATGAGTCCGAATTTTATCAGAGGATTGTTGAATCCCAATTTGGAAAGGAGCTTCCACATGTCCATTAAACAAGCGCTTAAACATCCTTTTCAATATAAAAAAATACCAATCAAATCGATATCGGAAGAAGTCACTAAAAAACGAGCAAATGATGCGGTCGGTACCATAAAGCGAGTTTGGTCTTATTTAGCTAGAGAAAAAGCAAAATTATGGCTCGTTATTTTAATGGTTCTCATCAGCTCTGCTATGAGCTTACTCGGTCCATTTATGGTTGGTAAGGCAATTGATAGCTTCATTGTTACGAAGGAAGTATCCGGACTTGGTTTATTAGTGATTGGTTTGATTACCGTCTATATATGTCACTCCCTTTCTGTCTTTCTTCAAAGCTTTTGGATGATCGGAATTGCCCAAAATACCGTGTACGATTTGCGTTCTGATTTATTCCGTAAATTCCACCGTTTACCAATCGCATACTTTGATAAAAGACAGCACGGTGAATTAATGAGCCGTGTAACCAATGATATTGATAACGTCAATAATACGTTGAATCAATCTGTTATCCAAGTGTTTTCTAGTATCATTACTCTAATTGGAACTATCGCAGTTATGCTCTATTTAAGCCCACTTCTAACCATCGTAACCATGTCCATTGTTCCAGTCATGTTTGCTGCTACCCGTTGGATTACTAGACGTACTGGTCCATTGTACAAACTTCAGCAAAAGCGCCTTGGAGAGCTCAATGGTTATGTGGAAGAAACCATTTCCGGACAGCATGTTATCAAAACATATTCCCAAGAGGAGCGTGTTATTAACGAATTTGAGAAAAGGAATAAAGATCTAAATCATTCTGGGTTCTGGTCATTAACGATATCTGGCTTTATTCCAAAGGTAATGAACATGCTTAACTTTTTAAGCTTTGGTATGATTGCGCTGGTTGGTGGAGTTCTTGCATTAAATACAGAATTAGTAACTGTTGGGGTAATTGTTATCTTCACCGAGTACGCGAGACAGTTCACCCGACCATTAAACGAGCTCTCTAACCAATTTAATTTACTTCTTTCTGCAGTAGCTGGTGCGGAGCGCGTATTCCATGTAATGGATGAGGTAGAAGAAGAACTAGATGAAGATGGAGCAATAGAGCTAACTCATACAAATGGGCATTTTTCCTTTGAAAATGTGTCATTTGGGTATGAAGAGCACGCTACATTATCTAATGTGACCTTTGAGGCGATTCCAGGTCAATCAGTTGCCTTCGTCGGACATACTGGAGCTGGTAAAACTACCATGATCAATCTGATTTCCCGTTTTTATAATTATGACAGTGGTAGAATTACATTAGATGGAATTGAGTTAAAGAATATGAAACGTTCTAGTCTTCGGTCTCATATGGCTTTCGTTTTACAGGACTCCTTCCTCTTCCATGCTACGATTCGTGAAAATATTCGCTACGGCCGTTTAGATGCGACAGATGAAGAGGTCGAAAATGCAGCTAAGAAAGCCAATGCACATGATTTTATTGAACAATTACCAGAAGGCTATGATACCGTTCTAGACCAGGACGGTAGTGGAATCAGTCAGGGGCAAAAACAATTATTAACAATAGCAAGGGCCTTTGTTGCAGAGCCTTCTATATTAATATTAGATGAAGCTACTAGCAATATTGATACAATAACCGAACTAAAAATACAAGAAGCTTTAAAGGAATTGATGAAAGGGAGAACGAGCTTCATCATTGCCCACCGCTTAAATACCATACAGGAAGCAGACCAAATCATTATGCTAGAGCATGGGCACATTTTAGAAAAAGGAAGTCATGAAGAACTACTGAACAAGAAAGGACATTACTACAACCTATATAAAAGCCAGCTTCGTGAAGTTGTTGGTAGTTAACATTACAACTCCCCTATTTTCATGGTAAACTATGGTTATGAAGCTAATGAGGTGAGTTAAAATGGGCAGAAAAGGAAAAATGCTTGAAAGAGAAATTACTAGTAATTATTTACATGAAACAATTACACTAAAAATCTATTTGCCAGAATCTTTTTCACCTTTGTATAAATACCATATCTGTATCATGCAGGATGGCAATGATTATTATCAGCTCGGTAGGGTTGCTACATTTAGCGACCGATTACATGAGGAAGCTGAAATTGAAAATACAGTTTTTGTTGGAATTCATTATAAGGATCGGTACGATCGATTAAAAAAGTATCATCCAAAGGGTGAACAATATGAAGCATATACGAAGTTTTTAATTAAGGAGGTTATTCCATTATTAGATGACTTCCTTCCTACCTATCATATGGGGGGAACTCGTGCTTTAATGGGAGATTCACTAGCAGGTACTCTCGCTTTACTAACGGCAATCCGATATCCAAATACATTTGGAAAAGTCATTATGCAGTCTCCGCTTGTGGATGACATCGTACTAGAAGCTGTTCAAAATGCAAATAAGATACAGGCTTTGGATATTTATCATACAATAGGTACAGCTGAAACGAATGTAGAGACAACTGAAAAGCCAAATGTTGATTTCATAACACCTAACAGAAAGCTGAAAGAGCTTTTAGATGAAAAAGGGCTCACATACTTCTACAAAGAGATACCTGATGGCAAACATACTTGGAAGTATTGGCAAGCAGATATGACAAATGCCTTGACATCCATTTTCGGAAATTAATTACAATATTGTTTAAATAGGTAAAAAAACACTTTTCTTAGCTTATTTTTTATTATAAATTAAGAGAAATCATAAACAATAATTAAAATAAACTGTAGGAGGTATAACATGAAATACGGTATTGCAATTTTCCCTTCCAAAAAAATTCAAGATGAGGCAAACTCATATCGTAAACGTTATGACCCGCACTACCCATTAATTCCACCACATATTACAATTAAAGAGGCATTTGAAGCAGATGATGCATTAATCGACGAGCTAGTACCGGAAATGAAGCGCATTGCTAATGAAACAGAACCGATTACAATTCGTATCAATAAGGTTAGCTCCTTCGTTCCAGTAACGAATACCATTTACTTGAAAGTCGAACCAAATCAACAGCTTGATGGTCTTTATGAGAAGCTACACTCTGGAAAATTCCCACAAAATACGAAATATACATTTGTACCGCATATTACGATTGGGCAAAAATTACTTGACGATGAATACTCTGATGTTTTTGGTCGTTTGAAAATGAGAAACTTTCAATTTGAAGAAATAATAGATCGTTTCCAACTTCTATATCAGCTCGAGAATGGTTCATGGACAGTATATGAATCTTTTGTATTTGGAAAGGAATAAGTATGGACATAAAAATAACACAAAATGCTAAAGAAAAAGAACATGCATTTCGTATACGTACCCTTGTATTTGTGGAAGAACAAAAGGTACCAGTCGAAGAAGAAATAGATGAATATGACAAAACTGCAATTCATTTTGTAGGCTATGAGGATAATAAGCCTATTGCTGCAAGTAGATTGCGTTTTGTTGAAGAATACGGTAAATTAGAGCGTATCTGTGTATTGAATGAATTTCGTGGAAAATCATATGGTAAGGAAATTATAGCTGCAATGGAACAGATTATAAAAGAAAATGGCTACAAAAGAGCCAAGCTAAATGCCCAAACACATGCAGAAGGCTTTTATCAAAAACTAGGCTACAAGACAGTTTCCGATAAGTTTCTGGATGCTGGTATTCCTCATGTGACGATGATAAAGGAATCCTTATAGTTTTATAGTACTGCCCCTTCTTTACTTTCCGAAGTAGAGAAGGGGCAATATTTTTATCGCCAATTTGAAATGTATGTTTTACCATATTCCGGTCATCCTATAAGGTGAAAGGGGACGCTGTGAAGTGCTTTCATATTGGCAAATGTTTATAGAGTCAGTCTTTGGATTTTTTATCCTGTACTTTCTAACAAAAGTACTTGGAAAAACGCAAATATCGCAACTTACTCCGTTCGATTTTATTTCCGCCATTATATTAGGTGAACTAGTAGGAAGTGCTCTATTTGAGGAAAAAGCAGGTGTTCTTCACATCGGCTTTGTCATATTGATATGGGGTGGGTTAATTTATTTCGTTGAAATGATCACCCAAAAGTTTAAAAGAACACGTTTTTTATTAGAGGGGTCTCCAGAGATTATTATCCGTAAAGGTAAGCTCATTCGCAATGTAATGGCAAAAAACAAGCTTGATATTAATCAACTACAACATCTTCTTAGAGAAAAGGATGTATTTTCGTTAAAAGAAGTTGAGTATGCAATACTAGAAACAAATGGTGCTATCTCCGTATTAAAAAAATCTGATTATCAAACTCCGAACAGAAAGGATATGAAGCTTGCCCCTCAACCAGTACAGCTCTCCACTACATTAATAAATGATGGTGAAATAATTTATGATAATTTAGAGGAAAAAAATCTAACAGAGCAATGGCTAATAGAACAACTGAAAGAACAAGGTTATGATGATGTTAACGATGTCTTTTATGCAGAATATATGAAGGATGAAGATTTGCTAGTATTACCTTTCGTCAATCGGAAAAACAGGAATAAATAAAACTCCCCCTAAGGTAAAAACAATTTTTTTTCTATCTTCCTTAGGGGAAGCATATCGATATTCGCTGTTATATCATCTAGTTATTCGAGTACCTCGAACCTTCCTTTGTAAGCTTTCCTTAATTCGGATGGCCTTATTTAAGTGTAAAAAGTTATGCCTAGTCCCCGGCATTAACAGAAGGCCAGCAATTGATTTCTTACCCCAATATTCAGCAATACCGCTCGCCTCAGGTAATAGCGCACCTTCCTGATACAAGCGATTTACATGACTAGGTTCAACTGCCCTATTTAAATCTTCTGGTGTTAGTGCTGAAATAATGCGACGCGTTTGTAATCCTACCCTATCTCTGTAGACTAATAATTCATCTAGGTCAATGGTGGAGCTTAATCGTGCTATATCCTTGTCAACCATTTCATTCCCGCTATGATACACATGAATATTCAATTTAGATGGCCAATCTTCTAGCGTGTATACCTGTTCTTTATCAGCTACTAAAATATTCATTGTCATATCCTCTACTCTCGTTATGTGCCAAAGATGCCATGCGATGGAATTTTTAGTATCTGGGTTAGAAACCGGGAACCTTCGAAATGTTTCCACGTCTAAACCATTTAACAGATTGTCTTGTAAGGTCGAATAATTCCAGTCTAATTGATTTATTTTTGATGAATGTAACCAACTATGCTGATAATGAAACAACTGAATAGCCTCTAAATGATATTCAGATTTTTTAAGAAGTTCTCTTAATCGTTTATGATTGTTATTCCAGTCTTTACGTTGTAATTTATCGATGGCTAGCACCCCTTATTACTCTATTTTTCTAATAAGCATTAACTAACATTCAATTCTTTTATTTTCCCAAGGTATAACCTTCCCTTGCACGCTTAATATCAAAAGAAAACTCATTAAACAGTTCTCCAAAAGGAATTGTTTCTTTCTTTGCTACTTGTAGTCGATTATTACGATGATAGTGTCTTCCTAAGGCTACGCCAATTGGATAATCCTTCTCATGTGCCGCAATTAATGGATCAGCATATTCAGAATCGAATATTCTTAATAAAAAATCTGTACGTAAGATGATTTGAATTTCCCCTAAGTGAGAAAATGGACCAGCTATATTCAGATTTCTTGATTTGATAAACCCATGCCTGTCCTCTAAAGTAGTAGCTCCTGCAAGCTTATCATCAATAGCAGCAAAGGAAATATTTTTTATCCGTGATAAAATAATTGCACCAAAGCATTGAATACATGGTTCCATCGTCGAATAAATCGTTGCACCAGACAGTTTTTCATAATCACTTGTTTTGACTTGAACTAATACATTCATTTCTGCATGAGCGATTCGACAATCACATAACTGTCCTTCTGGTGCAGTCAGTTCATGTACCCTATTCCTACCCTCTAGAAAAATTTCTCCTTCTGAATCAACAAGAACCGCACCAATTGGTATAGAACCATGACAATATGCTTTCCACGCTTGTAAGAAGCACCTTTTCCAGGGTTCACTTAATTCGTTCCAATTCTCCATAATATCCCCCATTATTTATTTATTTTAAATCATCTTAACATAAAGAAATAAAAAAAGGACTATCATTTTTTAGACAGTCCAGTTATAACTTTTCATTGAAAAATTGCCCAATCCCAGTAATATCGGAATAAACCCTATCCATATTTGGATAGGAGAGAATAGCCTGTTCTTCTTTAGTAGAAGGAATATGGTTTTGTTGACTCCTTTTTTCTTCCTCACTTCGAAGCTCTTCATAAGTAGATTGCAAAATGGCACGATATGATTTTTTTACAGAAGATACTGTTCTCTTTCGCGTAACCATTCGTCTTTGATAATCCGCATATTCATGTTGTTGAATTGGTAAAATATATCCCATATCCATACCTCCTCAACCTTTATTTAAAATATTCGTATTTCTCCTACAGTTTATGACTGTCCAAATAAAATTACCCTTCCATCTTCTTTTCTAATTCTCTTATCCAATACTCTATATCTCCAATTGTCTTTAGATAACGTCTATTCCATTCATCCATATCTTTTTCAAAAGCAAGCATTTTCTTTTCTGGCTGTTGAAACCATTTTTCATTCCGTTCAAGGTGCTTCTCGATAATGCCAAGATTTTTAATTAGTTTATTACGATCCATGGGGTGTTGTCCCTCCTCGCTTTAAAAAAATGCAGCTATATAAGCTGCTATGGGTATGGGATATGGTAAGTTTGTTGCTTCATATGTTAAATCCAGGAGAAAGGTCTTCTGTCGCGTTCGTCGTCTCCATCGCGTTCGACACTCACTGACTCTCTAATGCTTGACTCTAAGCGCTCCTCTTCCCTCTCACGTCTAAAGCCCCCAAAAAAAGGATCATGTCGTCTTTTCGTCTCAATAATGACATTTTCCGCTTCAATTACTAGGTCTTTAACACGAATAACCTTCTTATTTTCAGACATCTATGGTCACTCCTTCATAAGAATTTGCTCGCTATTAGTCTATGAAAACTACCCAAATGGGTATAGTCAACTGCCCTATATTTTCACTATTTTTTTCTGTAAATACGTTTTTTTTACATTAGTCGAGAATAGAATATTGTACATGTGCCCACACAATATGCCTTTATACACATATTCTATTAAAGACAATAAGTCAATAAAGTAATGAAAGGAGAAATGTTTCATGGGTTGTGGCCATGGTAGAGTAGAAGGAAGAGAAAATGATTCCTGCGTATGTGAGATTCTTCGCGATATTGTCGATGCTCAAAACGATGTATTTGAAAACTGCTGCGAAACTAGCTGCGAACAATCAATCAATGATTTATTAGGCGAAACAAATCCTGGAAACGGATTGGATACAGTTCCTGTAATCCTATATTGTGCAGGTGACTGTAAGCCGTTTAAAGGATTTGGGGCGAAACGTGGTAACGGGTTAGGTACAATTGGCGACATAAAAGCAAGCTTCATTTTCCGTGTGAAGAGTGTAACAGAAGAATGCTGTGCGGTTCTAGAATTATTGCTTGATCCAGATGACCAATGTGATTGCGAGCACTTAAAAGATCCTTGCGATCAAGAAACTGATAATCTACAAAACACTGGCATTTGTATCACGGTAGACCTAGATTGCTTCTGTCATGTAACTTGCTTACCAGCTATTAGTGTATTTGATTGATTAGATTATACACCATGGAAAGCTCGACTTTCCATGGTGTCATTTTTTTAAAAGCCTATAAGCTGAATTCCCTTAACATCCTTAATACTAATACTAGTAGTCGGCATCCTACGACCTACCTGCATTATAATATGGTCTTCTTGAAAATCCTTGATAATCCCTCGATATTTCTTTTCCTCTGTAATAACTTCACATCGCATTCTTGGTAAATGATTTGGTGTATTGATGAAATACATCACCTTTTCCAGAATTGACATGTCTCTAAATTTCTTTTTTTCATTATTATCTTTATTATCCTGTGGTTCTATCGGTATAGGTGATTCTGATGGTTCTGCTGGTGTACTATTTCCAGTTAAATCCTTGTTACTTGTATTCTGTGCTGAGTTAGCAAGATCATTTGCATTTGGGGGAGCTTCTTTTAAGTCATGTACAATATCCTTTGATATAGCACTTATATTCGTTCGTTGTTTCGTTGGCTTCGGATATTTTTTTACCGGTTTCTGGACAGACTCTATCTTGTCTTCCTTTTTAGGTGTTCTATACGTATGTTGCATAGGGGCACTTGGTCTAATAACAGTTGGTTGATGAATATACATTAATGGCTCATTCGCAAACTTACTACGTTTTGTCACGATATACTTTCTCCTCTCTAGAACATTGATCAACATAGTATATGAACGAGGAAAATGAATTGTGTTATTTGCCTATTAGATCATTTTAGATGCTGAGAGAATAATTTTATGTAAATAGCAGCCATCTTGTTTTTTCTATTTTAGCTTAGAGATATCCTCAAGCCTTTCTCCCGTATTTTTTTACGTTTTTAACTACAGATGATTTTTTCCGGCTTCATGAATATCATTCTCTGGATTAGATCTTTATCTAAAGAAATACAAAAAAGCCCCTCATCACTTTGAAGGACTTTCCTTTTTCATATACAAAATAGTTACTAACTACAATAACAAATTCATAAAGGTAGTTGCTAAACCAAAATATATTAATACAGAAATAATATCATTAATTGTTGTAATGAATGGTCCTGATGCTACTGCTGGATCAATTTTCATCCGATACATAACAAGTGGAATTAAGGAACCAGCTAAGGTCGCGATAACTAAGGTAGTCATAATAGATAGGCCAACTAGTAAGCCTAGGTACAGGTTATGTTGCCAGAGGAAAATCACGATAGCGATAATAATGCCACAAACTGTTCCTGTAATTAAGCCGGTACCTGCTTCACGAAGAATTAACTTTAATTTACCATCTTCCTCATACTCCCCTGTCGCAAGACCTCTTACAGCTACCGCTAATGCTTGGGTTCCTGTATTTCCTGCCATTCCGCCTATCAATGGAATAAAAATGGAAAGAATTGTCACCTTACTTAGAGTTTCTTCAAATTGCCCTATCAAACTTGCGGTCAACATTCCTAGAAATAATAATATAATTAACCATGGCAACCGCTTCTTTGCAGCGATGAATGGGTTTGTATCAGGCCGATCCACATCAGAGATACCTGCCAATTTAGAATAATCCTCACTTGCTTCTTCATCAATGACATCTAAAATATCGTCTACGGTAATAATTCCTATTAGATGACGCTGAAAATCTACAACGGGTACCGCTAGAAAGTCGTAGTCACGCATCATCTTTGCTACATCTTCTTGATTTTCTGCAACCGACACATTGAATACATTCTCATTCATGATGGATTCTATATTCGTTTCATCATCTGATATAATTAAGTCACGTAAAGACAGTACACCGACTAATTTTTTGTCATCGTCTATGACATATAAATAATAAATTGTTTCTGCATCTGGCCCATCTTTTTTTAATTGAGCCATTGTATCTTTTACCGTTTGAGTTTTATAAACGGAGATATACTCCGTTGTCATAATACTACCCGCTGTTTTTTCTTCGTAATGGAGTAAATCCTTAATCTCATCTGCTTCTTCTACGTCCATAATCGTTAAGAAGCTTACCACCTTGTCTTTCTCCATCTCATTCAAAATATCTACGGCATCATCTGTGGCCATTTCAGCAAAAATCATCGATGCAAATCGTGGATCCATTTCAGAAAAGAAGATTTGTGCGTCTTCTAATTCGATATGCTCCATAATCCCAGCAACTTCTTCAGGTGAAAGATAGCTATAAATACGCATTCGATGGGTTGCTTCTACTTCCATGAAAAATTTTGCCTGATCATAGGGGTGTAAATCCAAAAAGTATTCTCTAAATCCTTCTAGATTTTCATCGGTGAGAAATTGTTTGATTTTTACTATGTTTTCAACTTTTAGCTCTTCCATATTTTCCATGGCGCAACCTCCTTCATATTTACTATAATAGTTATACCATACCCCAACAAATTGTTCAGCTAACATTTGAATTAAATGGTATAATAATATAATGCTTTTAAAACTTAAAAAAAAGCAGGAAATCGTGTAAACTTATATATGATAAGAATAAATAGAAAGTAATGATACAAAATGAATACTAATAAAAATAACATTGATTATACATTAATTTCAATTATATTGCTTTTAGGCGTTGTTAGTGTTTTTACAATTGCTACAGTAGAGCCCACACTTCCCGCGAAATTAGCAGAGCAGCATTTTCTTTTAAAACAAATCATTTGGTATATTGGTGGGGGCATTATTATTGCCCTCATTATGTTAATCGATTACGATCGTTTCCGCCAGTTAACTTGGATATTCTACGGAATTGGAATGATTATGCTACTCATGCTCTTTTTTCGGTTTCCAGGAAGTATTATTATTGAAGCCAATAATGCTGTGAGCTGGATTGCTTTCCCTTTGCTTGGTACAATCCAACCTGCAGAATTTATGAAGGTTATATTAGTATTAGCCTTTGCGCACGTTATGTACAGCCATAATAATAAGGTTGTGGAACAAACGGCTAAGAGTGATCTTTGGTTACTTGCTAAAATGGTTCTATTGGCTCTACCTCCTATGGCATTAATTGCAGTACAACCAGATTTAGGTGGTTTCCTTGTTCTATGTGCTATAGCTGGAGCAATGATTCTAGTCTCAGGTATACGTTGGCGTCTAATATTTTTCATTCTATTAGTTGGGCTTGGAGTAATGGGAATTATCATTGCTGCTTACTTTATTTTTCCAGATACTGTTGCTGTCTTTCTGAATGAATCCGTCTTTAAACACGTAACCAGCAGATTTTATGGGTGGATTTATCCCGAACAATATTCAGATTCTGGATTCCAGCTACTTCGTGCAAAAATGGCCATCGGTTCGGGGCAACTTTTTGGTAAAGGCATTGAAGGAATGCAAGTTTCTGTTCCCGAACGTCAAACTGACATGATTTTCACCGCTATAGCTGAACAATTCGGTTTTATCGGCTCTAGTATAGTTGTTACCTTATTTTTCTTGTTAATTTATCGACTAATCCATATTGCCATCCAAAGTAACGATAGCTATGGAAGCTATATTGTTACTGGAATCGTCGGCATGTTTTCCTATCAAATCTTCCAAAATATCGGAATGTCTATTCAGCTTTTACCAATCACTGGACTTCCACTACCTTTCTTAAGCTATGGGGGAAGTTCGACATTAACGTATCTTATTGCAATTGGTTTAGTACTCAATATCCATTCTAGAACGAAGAAATATATGTTTGAATAAGCGAGAATAGCACATACTATTCTCGCTTTTCATATAGAGGAGGCTACTGGAATGAAAATTGATGTTATAGGTGATGTGCATGGTTGTTATGAAGAACTTTGTATGCTCTTTGAAAAATTAGGCTATCGTAAAGAACAAAGAATTTATTTACATCCAGATGGAAGAATTCCTGTATTTGTTGGAGATATAACTGACAGAGGCCCTGCTTCACTACAAGTTATCCAGCTCGTTTATGAAATGGTTGTAACTCAGAGGGTTGCTAAATATGTACCAGGAAATCACTGTAATAAGCTTTATCGATTCTTTTTAGGTAATAAAGTAAAACAACAGCATGGACTTGAAACAACCGTAGCAGAATTTGAGCAACTTAATCCGAAAGCGAAGTCCAATATACGGCAACAGTTCATCCAGCTATATGAAGAGGCCCCACTTTATTTACAATTGAAAGAAGTAAATGCTGTTGTTGCACATGCAGGAATAAAAAAGCGTTATATAGGACGTTACGATAACAAGGTTAAGACCTTTGTTCTATATGGGGATATAACTGGTGAATTTGATGCAAAAGGTAAGCCTATCCGTCGTGATTGGGCACAGAAATATGATGGAGATACATGGATTGTATATGGCCATACTCCTGTTCTAAAGCCAAGAATCGTACGGAAAACGATTAATATTGATACAGGATGTGTATTCGGTAATATGCTTACCGCTTTTCGGCTACCTGAAGAAACTACTGTCTCTGTTCCATCGAATCAACCGTTTGTCGAGGAAAAATTTAAATCCTTTCCAATTAATTAATTTTTAACTGGAAAGGATTTTCTTCATATCGTCAGGTATTTCACTAGTAAATGCTAGCCATTCTTTTGTTTCAGGATGTTCAAATTGAAGCTCACAACTATGTAATGCTTGACGATTGATTTTATCCAAGCTTCCACCGTATAGGTCATCGCCAGCTAGTGGATATCCTATATACGAGAAGTGCACCCGAATCTGATGTGTTCTCCCAGTTTCTAGTTGAATAGCAACTAAGGCATATTGTCCGTCATCTTTAACAACTTCATAATTGGTAATAGCGCTCTGTCCATCCTCGCGTACTGTTCTTTCGATTATGGAATCAGCTTTCCGCCCAATATTTGCATGAATAACACCTTTAGTCGGTTTTGGAACTCCTTCCACAATTGCAATATATTTTCGTTTTACCCGACCTTGTTTTTGTCCAATCGATAATTTAGAGTGACTATAGCGATGCTTAGCAATTAGTAATAAACCAGAAGTGTCTCGATCCAATCTGGTAACAACATGTACCGTATAGGGTAGTCCCTGCTTTGCATAATGAAATAATACCGCATTTGCAATGGTTCCTGTTTGATGATGTAATGACGGAATCGTTGCCATTCCTGCTGGTTTGTCTAGTACAAGTACAAAGTCATCCTCATATACAATTTGAATGGGAATATCATCTGGGAGCATATGATTCCCTTTCTTTTCATCAGGAAACTTAACTGTTATCCTATCACCATGTTTAAGCTTGTATCGTAACGTAGCAGATTTACCATTAACCAATATCTCTCCACCATCGGATATAATGCTTTTTAGAATTCGTCTAGAGAAGCCCTGTTCTTCACGTAAAAAGTCACGTAAAATCATTACATTTTCTTTTTCAAAGGTCCATTTCATGAATACGCTCACCTTTTGTCCTGAATAAATGAGTCGCGCACTCGATTCCAAAAAGGAAACGGTCTAAATCTCGCAAAACGAATTTTTTCCTTTGCTACCCGACATTGAATAGACTTTACATTGGTGTAGTTGTGTGTAATATGGTCTATCGTAATCAGAAAACTCCGATCCACCAAAGGCTTTAATAGGCATGTATGATGCTTTGGTAGAATAAGTGGTGATCCAATCGTTCTGAACACTCGATTATTGATGGATGCCATTTCTGTTAATTGAATTGCTTCAAGAGAAGGGTGTATAATCCCCCCACCAAGTGACTTATTATAGGCAGTGCTCCCAGATGGGGTAGAGATACATAAGCCGTCACCTCTAAAGGTCTCAAACCGTTCTCCTTTTATATCGACATCGAATACAACAGATCCCTCCGTTGTTTTTATCGTTGCTTCATTTAATGCTAGAAAGGAATCCACTTGACTACCAGTTTTAGAACGAATGATTACCTCTAGTAAAGGGTACTCTACGATTTGGTAAGGAGTTTTAGCTATTTCAATTACTAACTTTTCTAGCTCCTCTGGTACATAATCAGCGTAAAAGCCTAAGTGTCCTGTATGAATACCAATAAAAGCAGTCTGGTTCAATCGATTTTGATACCGATGAAATGCTTCAAGAAATGTTCCATCTCCCCCAACTGAAATAACTAAATCTGGTTCCTCTTTATTATAATTTAGATTAAAATCAATTAAATGCTGCTTCATTTTTAACTTAATTTGATTCGATCTGTCGTCACCTTTAGAAACTATTTTAAAATTCATATTCTACCCCACCCTATTACTGCAATGTTTTCTATTTCCGATAAAAGATACGCTGTGCTTCCTGGATTTCAGTCTTAATTTTTGACATTTCCTCATCTAGCATAAAGGCTGCTTCTGCAGCAAGATGTAGCCTAGCTTTAATCTCAGCTGGAATCCTACCCTTATATTTGTAATTTAGTGAATGTTCATTCGTTGCCCAGAAATTCATAGCTAATGTTCGAATCTGGATTTCCGCAAGTACAACCTTATTTCCGTGTATCGTTTCGACGGGATACTCAATAATCATATGATAAGATCTGTACCCACTCTCTTTTTCGTTAGCTATATAGTCCTTCTCCTCAATAATGGTAAAGTCTTGTCTTGATCTAAGCATATCAACCACTGTATAAATATCATCTACAAATTGACAAACAACACGAACACCAGCTATGTCCTGGATATCCGTCTCAATTCGATCAAGTGGAATCTGTCTCTTTTCTGCTTTCTCTAGAATACTTTTTACAGGCTTAACACGTGCCGTAATAAATTCAATTGGCGAATGTCTAGCTTCATATTCAAACTGGGCTCTCATTCCCTTTAATTTTACCTTTAATTCTTCTACTACCTGTGTGTATGGCGCAAGTATTGCTTCCCAATTCATCAAAACACCACCTAGTTAAATACATGATTCGTCCTTATTCTACCATAATTATAATGGATATTCTTTGCATATTTCCAATTCATTGGCCATAATCAATATAATTACCGATTTTGTCGGAGGTTACCATGACACAGGAAATAGAAATTGAATTTAAAAACCTTTTAACCAAACAAGAGTATTTAAAATTGTTGAACCACCTTCCGTTTCCAAAGGATGGGCAAAAACAAATTAATCATTATTTTGAAACGATTGACTTTAAATTAAGGGAACAAAATTCAGCACTGCGGATACGAGAAAAAAATGGAACTTACCAGCTTACATTAAAGGAGCCACATCAGGATGGTTTATTAGAAACACACGATGACTTAACCCAAATGGAAGCAATGCAGTGGATGAACGGGAATCCTATTGCTAAATTGTCCACAAGTAAACGGCTATTGGAATTAGGAATAAGAGTTGAAGAATTGAAACCATTTGGTAATTTGACAACCATTCGGAGAGAGTATAAAGAAGATGGGATTATCTTTGTCTTAGATCAGAGTTTCTATCATAATCAAGAAGACTATGAATTAGAAATTGAAGCAAATAATCACAACTCTGGTTTACAGGCAATAAATAAAGTATTAAACGATTGGAATATTACTAAAAAAGATACACCCAATAAGATTGCTCGCTTTTTCATGAGTCTCCCGTAGCCTGCTCATCCAATCAGATAATTTGCTCATGTATATTTAATGTTGCTAAAATGTAAACAAATATTAAAGGAGTAAATTACGATGACACCAGGAACAATATATGAAGCAATTGGTGGACTTGAAACAATAGATAAATTAGTTACAGCTTTTTATAAACGTGTTGCAAAACATCCCTTACTGATCCCGATTTTCCCAGAGGATTTAACAGAGACAGCAAGAAAACAAAGTCTGTTCCTAACCCAATTTTTTGGTGGACCAAGACTTTATTCAGAGGAACGGGGACATCCAATGATGCGTCGTCGACATTTACCATTTGAAATTACACCATCAAGAAGAGATGCCTGGTTAGAATGTATGGCCGAAGCTTTGACAGAAGCTCAAATCGAAGAACCTTATCTTACAGCTATATTTGAAAAATTGACCATGACGGCTAATCATATGATGAATACACCTGAACCATAGAAAGGAGAATCAATGTGAGTTGGGAACGCACTGTGCTAATGAACTCACAGAAAGAAAACACATCGCCCGAATATAGTTGTTTTACAGCAAAAAAACCGATAGAAATATACGTATTTATTGATCCTATGTGTCCTGAATGCTGGTCACTTGAACCATATTTAAAAAAGCTTTCTATAGAGTATGGCAGGTTATTTACACTACGCCCCATTATTTCCGGCTCATCCAAACCGCTAAATCATGGAAATTTTGATCGACCAAAGAAGTTAAAAGAGATTTGGGAAAGAACTGCTTCCAGAACAGGTATGAGCTGTGATGGTGATTTGTGGATAGAAAATCCCATTCACTCTCCAATTACTGCTTATTTAGCGATAAAAGCAGCGGAATTGCAAGGGCTTCGTTATGGCAAAGCTTTTTTACGAAAGGTACAAGAGTATTTATTTCTAAAAAAGAAAAATATTTCGGATAAGTCGGTGCTGATGGAGTGCGCTAAAGCAGTAAAGCTTGATTTACAAGAGTTTAAAGCTGATTTATACGCTGTCTCAGCAAAAAAAGCACTACAATGTGACATTAAACTAGCCCATGAAATGGAAATAGATTATATGCCTACGATGGTTTTCTTTCATAAAAATATTGAGGAGCAAGGAATCAAAATATCTGGACTCTATCCTTATGATATTTATGTACGTGTATTAAGTGAAATGTTAGATCACACACCAATCCCATCTCAACATCCGCCACTTGAAAGCTTCGTTCGACATTATGAGGTTGTTGCTTCCAAGGAAATATCTGTTGTTTATAATTGGTCTATTGAAAAAGCCGAAAGAGAAATGAAGAAGCTTCAATTAAAACAACTAGTTGAAAAAATACCAGCTAAACATGGTACCTTTTGGCAGTATGTTGGGGAAAAAAATAGCCATCATTAGTATGTTATTGTAGAGCCAAGGGAGTCTCCCATTGGTTCTTTATTATTTTAAGCACGATTAAAAACTAAAAACAAATAAAAAAAACAGGATATACGGGGCAGCGTATATCCTTATTTTCTCTTTTCTTTGTATATAAACAAAGGGGGATGGGAGAAAGTTTCATGATCAAACAAAGGGGTTTTGTTTGTGATTCATCTCACATATATAATATATCAAGCTAAAAGGAATTTTTCAATGACTTTGCTCATCAGTTCATAAATCTGTCACTTCTAATCCATATTCCTGTAACATATACATTTAAAAGACTACTATGCTTTAAAGAAGGAGGCTCGACCCATGCGTGAGTTATTACCCTATCTATTTATTATCATAACGTTTTTTGCTTTTCTATTAAATTTATTCGGGCTAATGAAGCTCATTCCCCTCTACTTTACACTACCAATATTATTCTTCTGTATTTACTTTACTATCTTCTTGTTCGCGCATCGAAATAAATATCGTGGGAGAATGCGGTAGAGTTTATTTGGATAAATTTAAATAAATCTATTGGGAATCTCAGAAATAGGGGGATATTCCAAATTTCCAGCTAGCCCACAATTTCTGAAATTATCAATTACCTAAATTGAAAAAGGATGACACGTAGTCATCCTTTTCTATTATTTATGCAATAATAACTGTTCCATTTCATTCAGCTTTTCTTCAAACACATCTAATGCATCCAAGATAGGTTGTTTTGAAGTCATATCGACACCAGCTTTTTTCAATACTTCAATTGGATAGTCACTGCTTCCTGCTTTTAGGAAGTTTAAGTAACGATCAACTGCTCCTTCTTCACCAGATAGGATTTTACTAGCCAAAGCTGTTGCTGCTGAGTATCCAGTTGCATATTGGTAGACATAGTAGTTGTAATAAAAATGAGGAATTCTTGCCCACTCTAGTCCGATTTCTTCATCTGATACAACATCTTCTCCAAAATACTTTTTATTTAAATCATAGTAAATGCTTGTTAAATAATCAGCAGTTAATGCTTCCCCTTCCTGTGCACGCTTATGAATTTCATGTTCAAATTCAGCAAACATTGTTTGACGGAATAAGGTCGCACGGAATCCTTCTAAGAAATGGTTTAGTAAATATAGCTTTTGTTTTTCGTCTTCTATTGTTTTTAACATATAATCATTTAATAATGCTTCATTGGTAGTGGAAGCAACTTCAGCAACAAAAATAGAATAGTTTCCATAACGGTATGGTTGGAATTTTCTTGTAAAATAACTGTGAACAGAATGGCCAAGCTCATGAACGAGAGTAAATAGATCATTAACTCGATCCTGCCAGTTTAATAAGATGTACGGATTTGTGCCATATGCTCCTGAAGAATAAGCACCACTACGTTTTCCTTTATTTTCTTCTACATCAATCCAACGATTAGAAAAGCTCTCTTTTAGAACTTCATCATACTCCTCGCCAAGAACCTTTAAGCTATCAAACACATATTGCTGAGCTTCATCATAAGGGATTTCCATATCGACATCTTGAACTAAAGGTGCATACATATCATACATATGAACCTCATCAATACCTAGTACCTCTTTACGAAGCTTAGCGTAGCGATGTAATAATGGTAAGCGCTCATTTACAGCCTCAACAAGATTATCATAAACCGTCTCCGGGATATTGTTACTATCCAAAGCAGCCTGTCTTGCTGAATCATAATGATGCACTTTAGCATCAAAATTATGTGCTTTAACCGTTCCACCTAAAGTGGAAGCAAACGTATTTTTAAATTGACCATATGTTGTATACATTGCTTCAAATGCATCTTTTCTTACACGACGGTCCTTTGATTCTAAAAATGTTCCATAGCGACCATGTGTTAAATCAACTTCTTCTCCCTTTTCATTCTTTATACTAGGGAATTTCAAATCAGCATTGTTTAACATACTAAAGGTCTGTGAACCAGTTGATAATGCCTCAGAGGCTTCTGCTAATAGTGCTTCCTCTGTTTCACTTAACACATGCTTTCGCTGTCTCAATATTTCATTCAATACATGCTCATAGAGTCTTAGTTCTTCCTTTTCTGCTAAAAAACCTTTTATTTCAGCTTCATTTGCTTTTAATATCTCTGGGACTAAAAAACTCATCGAACTTTGTGCTAGTGTAAGAATACTTTCTGCTTTAGCATTCACTGCTTGATAAAAGGAATTAGTAGTATCTTGATCATAGCGCATATGCGCATATGTATAAAGTTTTCCTAGTCTTTCCGATAGCTCATCTTGAAGCTTTAATACACTGTAAAGTGAATCAGCAGTATCCGCTACCTTCCCCTGATATTCTGTAATTTTAGGAATTTCTCCTTTTAAGCTATTAAGCTCTTCCTCCCACTCTGTGTCCGTAGCGAAGATATCCTCTAATCTCCATGTACGTTCAACAGGTACTTCATTTCTTGATTGAAGTTCTTTCGCCTGCTTTGCCAAATTTGTTCCTCCTTTATCATTCTTTCTATAAATAGTAATTCGGTTAGAAAACAATTGTATTCCAATAGAAGAATACTATTTCCCTTATTCACAAAGAATTATTATATCCTCTTCTATGTCCTAAAGGAAAAGTTCTTACTGAATAACTATATTATTTAGTATAACGAAACAATTAGGAATCATGCTCGTATTTTGCACTCAAAATTTTGCAAATCTTGTCGATAATTTTAGCATCACCTAAAATTGCTTTTTCTATGTGGTCAAAATGCTTTATTTCAGCAATTTTTACATAGGCTTTATTTGGTAGTTCTTTTAAAATATGGAGAAGTACTAACAGTTGAAGAAATTCTTCTATAGGATTTAACGAGGCATTTATTAATGGGAGCTTTTGATAGGGAGGTAGTTTTGTTTCACAGGCTTCTAAAGAAAATCTTCCTCCTATAGGGATTGGGGCTATAATCTCCAGGCAGATTCTACTTTGCCAATCCCAGGGCTCTGTTTTCATTAGAAATTGAGACGCCACCGGAAGATATACGAGAGGTGTAATGTGCTCTCGGTGCATTCTTTTTTCATATAGCCACCGCTGCCAGACAAGTTCGCTACCATAAGGTCTGGTTGGCTGGCTTATTCTAAAGCGATATTTTGCTTTTT
Organism: Ornithinibacillus bavariensis; assembly: GCF_050433565.1. Taxonomy (NCBI): domain Bacteria; kingdom Bacillati; phylum Bacillota; class Bacilli; order Caryophanales; family Bacillaceae; genus Ornithinibacillus; species Ornithinibacillus bavariensis. The sequence continues at coordinate 396,264 of NZ_JBNPWZ010000002.1, read as the reverse complement.
TCCATTCATGAAATAACAATTTCAAATTTATATCACTTGCTTTAAACAAATCAACAAACCGTAATTGATGAAGTTTCTTCATGGTAATATTTATGACTGCCTGCTTGTTTCGGGTTAGATAGGGATTTTTTGTGATGATGAAATGGGAGGTTTGAGAATCAAAGAAGTACCAAGTAGGTGAAAATTTGGCATTAAACTGATGAAGAAATTGAAGCGTGAATAAATTTATCTTTATGGTGTTTCTTCCAATCCGTTTGAATTGGTTTGCTCCTAATATCCAGATGGGAGTTATTCCCATAGATTGATAACCTTTTGTCCGTGAATGTATTTCCTGTGGAGTAGTAGTAGCACATTGATATTCGATAGCTACTTTTTTCCTATTTAGGCATATAAGCAAATCGGGTCGCTGTTTTATTTCTGGAATATATTCTTCTAATCTCACCGAAATACCTTGTCTGCGGAGCCACTCGAATAGTAGTAACTTACCCGTCTCATGATAAGCGCCTTCCCCCTTGTCATATGACAGACAGTGTGTCCTAGCTACATGGGAAAAATGTGGGATAGTCTTATTACCAGCTTTGACAATAACCCTTTCATTACAGGTAGGGCAGAAAAAGTTTTCCTTTACTCGAAGTATTGCTATTTCATCCCTAGTTAAGTGAAATAATGTGACTAATTTTCCTGTTTTCAATTTTGCTTGAAGCAAAAAAATCACCTCCAACTTCTATAATTCGATAAAGGTGACAAATTTCCTTCTACATTTTATAACAAAAAAAGAGATACCAATTTAGGTATCTCTAATTATGCTGAGAAATAGGATCGTACTTCTTCAAATGTATTGGTATCAAATATTTTCTTACCATATTCATCAAGTACGTGGATGGTCATATCAGAGTCTTCTCCATATTCAAATACGCGTGATATAATATCCTCTTGTGCATGATCATCGAGAACATCCTGTGAAAACTCCATATAAAGATAATATTTACCATTATAATAATATAGTGTTTCTTCCTCACTATTCGTATCTTCTTGGAAATGATGGCTTAACTGAATTACATCCTCAAAGTCATCAAAGCTTGCAATAATCCAAAGGTTTTCTTCGATAAAGTCCTCATCGAGGTCTTCGTTTTCACTTTTACCGAATTTTTCCTCCAAATATGTTTCAACTTTTTCATCAATTGGAATATCTATTGTCGAGCCTTCATCATCCAACGGGAATTCCAAATTATCACCGTTCTTAGATAGCTGAGCCTTCGTTACTACTATCTCTAATCCTTTTTCCAGCGCATGGACTTGAATCCACAAAGGGCCTTCTACATGAAAGTCCTCCTTGTAGTTTACTTCATCCATCATTTGCCAGAATAATTGTTCACTACGTTCGCGATTGTACCAAATTTCTTCTCGCTGAAACCCTCGATCTTCAATATCTACATAGGAGATAAAGAATTTTACCGTATTCTCATTAATTCTTTCGATTTCCATGTAATTCTCTCCCTTCTTTTGAAATTCTTGAGAAGAGCTTATTCGCATTATCTATATCAATGGATTTTTGTCTCTTTCCTATATTGTATGTTAGCATATTGCATTTTGAAAATTAATATGCCTATATCTAATTATTTAAAGTATTATTTTAACGTAATATTATCTATTTGTCATTAATTATTTGCCTATAATTAGTGATGAAAAACGCAGACCGTCTATTTCGATCTGCGATAATTACTTTTTATATCATTGTATCCTTAATTTACCATGCGAATGGCATCACGTAATTGGAATGTGCGTACCGTCCTTGGCAAAAATCTGCGAATCTCATCTTCGTTATAACCTACCTGAAGTCTCTTCTCATCCAAAATAATAGGTCGTCTTAATAAACCTGGATTTTGTTGAATTAACGTAAATAAATCCTTTAACGGAAGCTGCTCAATATTTACATTTAATTCTTGAAAAGCTTTAGAACGTGTAGAAATTATTTCGTCTGTACCGTCTTCGGTCATACGAAGAATTTCCTTAATTTCATCTAGTGATAAGCCTTCCGAGAATATATTCCTTTCTTGATAAGGAATATTATTATTCTCAAGCCAAACTTTTGCTTTTCTACATGATGTACAGCTTGGTGAGGTATAGAGTGTTACCATCTTACTTCACTCCTTAAGGTATGTCTACGTTTATTATTAAATTATAATAAGTTTAAATAACTTATATCTCTAAGTATACTATACTTGTCAAGTAAACGATAGGTGCATACTGCTACTTTCTCAATGTTCATAAAAAGTTCTTATTTTGGTTTTCTTCCCATATTTCATTTTAAAAAAACTTCATTTCTACTTTGACCTTTTGTTAAAAATCCCTTTACTTATTTGATATGAAGTAACAGTAACACACTAGTTACAAGAGAAGATTCAAATACATGAAATTTCTGGAATAATAAAAAAAACAGCAGGGATCAATAAAATTCTTCCAAAGATAGTATTCACAACTACCTTTGGCGAGTTAAATCCCTGCCATCTTTTAATTTTTGTATTTCAAGTGCATATTACTTTTTATCCAATCTAGCTAGAATATCTTCTGCTTCACGGTCTTCATCATAAATTAACACTTCTTCTACTGGTTGATATGCTTTACCATATATTTCTTCGTCCTTATAGGTATGAATAGATTCGTACATTTTGCACATCTTTTTAAAAATTACTTCCTCTGATTCATTATTTGGAGACCAATATAGAATTTCCATTGGACTTTCTTTATTAGTCGCTAACGATCGTCGATTATAGCCTATCGATTGTGCATGGGTAAAACCTTCTCGCTTATAGAAAGACAATCTCTTTTCGGTATCACTGTCATCATAATCAATTGGTTCAACTTCTAAAATAATCGGTTTGTTATGTTCTTTTAGTTTTTCTATAAGCTTATGGCCGATTCCTTGTCCCCTTGATTTTGCAGATACCCATAAATAATCAATAAAAATAAAGGTATCGAATTCAGCATACATGAGTACATGATGGGATCCCTCATCTTTATGATAAACATCACCCTTTTCCTTTAATAAAAGCTCCATATGCTCTTTAGACTTCATTTCTTCAATAGGAAAGTACTTACTTAGCTTTTCATACCAATCCATGGATCTACTCCCTCTTCTTTTGTCCTTGTTAGTATAACGAAAGCAAAGAAAAATGTTAAATCAGCTTTCATGCTGTATAGGTTAAGTATGTGCAGGAATATGAAAAAAAGCGAAACTTTTACTAAAAGTTTCGCTTTTTTTCATTAATTATGGTGTATAATCAACGTTTTGTGTATATGAGTTACCAGCATTCCAAATTAAGAACTCATGTATACCATTATCTTGAAGAGCTTTTATTTGTGCCTCTACCTCAGCTTTACCATATTGTGTAACTGGTATACCAGTACCATTATAAATCCACGGAGCCTCAAAGTCCTGTATCCACGGTCTGGAGACCGGTGGATTTGCTAATTTACCAAGGACCTCATTCTCAACCTTTGCATATTCATCCGTTAAACGGTAAGGTTCTCTATCAGGTAGTGGAATTCCGAAATAGTTGTTAGACCAGTGACTTGGATAAATCATAGACGAAATAACATCAACATTTTCAGAAATTTTTGAGAAGTTCTGCCCAATTCCGGGTGCCTCTGGAATCGTTGCTGAATATCCAAATATATCAACTGCAACATCCACATCATATGCTTCTAATTCCTTTTTAGCATATGCAACAAAATCTGTTACAGCTTGAACTCGTTTTTGAACATTATCAATATCGTCATCGGCATATTCACCTTCCGAATAGCCTAGCTCTTTATCACGACGCTCGAAGCCTTCTGGAAATCGTACATAATCAAATTGAATTTCTTGGAATCCCATTTCTGCTGCAATTTTTGCAATTGCTACATTATGATCCCAAACTTCCTTCAAAAACGGATTAACAAAGGATTCTCCACGTCCATTCTTCCAAACAGTCCCATCGTTTTCTGTAAAAGATAATTCTGGATTAGAGTTAGCAAGCACACTATCCTTGAAAACAACAATCCTAGCAATTGGATAGATATTATTTTCTTCTAATGTTTGCATCATTTTAACTGGATCCTTAATATAATTTTGCCCTAACTCCGCAAATGGGGACCCCTTTTCTGGTGTAAATGTTAAATTTCCAAAATCATCCTTAATATCAATTACCATCGCATTCAAGTCTGTTGTATTGACGAGTTTTATCAAGGAATCAAATCGACTACCACCTGCTGAATGCCCAGTTACGTATATACCACGTACAGCATCAGGATATTCGAAATGATAACCAGAATCAAATACAAAACGTTTGAAATTCGTATTTTGATCTAAGGGCTGAATTACTGTTTTTCTCTGTGTATGATCAGATGCAGTTAACTCCTCTTCCCCACTACTCTTAAATGGTATCGCAAATGGAAGTGCAATGACTAGTAGGAGAACTAGCGGAATAGTAAACCTCTTAAGCTGTAAATTTTTCATTCTATCAATCTCCTAGATAAAAAATTAAGCTTGCTCCCGCCAAGTTGCGATACAACTCATCGTTTGCAACACTTTAAATCTATTATAAAACAGAATGATCTTATTTTGAATGACAAAAATAGATTTTTGTCAGATTCCGAGAATGATTGTCGAATAACGTTCAGCATGACAGCTTCCCCTTAACCATTATATTCATCCATTCGAAAAAATGGACATTTTACGGAAATTCACCTAAATATTTCCTAATTAATTATTATTGTACTGAACTACTTGAAACTAGCATCCTAATAGCAAAGCTAGCAGTTCATGCAACACTTTGGTCTGTATGACGTTCTTCACCATTTACGTACTTGTTGTTTGTTCCTCCTATCTTATCTGCTCTCATAGCAAAGACCTTACAAATTATGAAAAGATCATAAAAATAAATCACTAAGATTTTTCAAGTCGAAAAGGGTAATTTACAAATATAAGGGCAAATTATATGTGAATTTCGCCTTCATAATTAGTACTTGAAGGCAAATGCTTTACTTAGTTAGACCAGATAAACCACTGATTTTCATTCAGTAAGAAAGGAGATAAGAAGATGAACAGACAAACTTGGATTGTCATTGCCGCAATCGTCATTATAGTTGTAGTAGGTTTTTTAGTTTATCAAAATGTAGGGCAGGAGAAAGGCACTGAGCCATCGGTTGAAGAAAACAAAACAGGAAATAAGCAACCAGATAAAAATAAAAATGAAGAATCCGATGCAAATGAAAAGGAGGATCATACAACTGTTCAGCATAAGGATTATACCGGAAAAGTAGCACCAGACTTTTCAGCTAAAGATTTAACAACTCCACCAACTACTAATTGGATTACCCATGGCGGAGATTTGTTTAATAGAAGATATTCTCCTTTAGACAAGGTGAATGCATCGAATGTTAAAGGATTAAAGCTAGAATGGGCGACTAGCTTAGGCTCTGGACTTGAGTTTAAATACTCCGGCGAGCAAACCCCATTAGTATACGACGGAATCATGTTTAGCATTACCGGAGCGAATGTCGTACAAGCGTTGGATGCTAAGACTGGCGAAATCATTTGGGAGTATGTTCCCCAACTTGCCGACGGATTAGATACTCCTTGCTGCGGGTGGATAAGCCGTGGTGTTGCTATTGGTGATGGAAAAGTTTATGTAAGCTTACTTGATGCGAGGCTAGTTGCACTTGATCAAAAAACCGGAAAACTCCTTTGGGAAACTACAGTCGCCGACTGGGAAAAAGGATACACCGTTACCTCTGCACCACTATATTACGATGGAAAAATTTATACTGGGGTTGCAGGTGGAGAGTACGGTATTCGTGGATATCTAGCAGCGTACGATGCTAAAATGGGAAGAGAGATATGGCGTACGTATACAGTCCCTGGACCAGGTGAAGTTGGTCATGAAACATGGCCAAAGGATAACGATAGCTGGCTAAAGGGTGGTGCCCCAATATGGCAAACACCAGCAATTGACCCTGACTTAAACATGGTATATTTATCAACTGGTAATGCATCTCCAGATTTTGATGGGAGTAATCGTGAGGGAGATAACCTTTTCTCAGCATCCATCTTAGCGTTGGATGCTACTACAGGAGAATATAAGTGGCATTTTCAGGAAGTAAAACATGATATTTGGGATTTAGATGCGCCTAACCCTGTCATTCTATTTGATGCCACAATAGATGGAAAAATGAGAAAGGGACTTGGCCAAGCAGGAAAAACTGGATGGGTATACTTACTTGATCGAACAAATGGCAAACCATTAATAGGTATAGAGGATCGACCAGTACCACAAGAAAAACGACAAAAGACAGCCGCTACCCAGCCATATCCAATCGGCGATAACTTCGTACCTCAGTCGATTACAGATGAAATGAAGAATAAAGATTTGGGTAAAGACTTTGATTACAAGATTGGAGAATTATTTACACCTTTTTGGGATGAGCCGGTGACCATTACACCATCTCCACAGGGGGGAGCAAACTGGCCACCTTCAGCTTACAATCCGGAGACAGAATTATTTTATGTGTTAGGAAACTGGACCTACTTTGCTTATGCCCATCATGAAGGTGATGAGGCAAATGAGTATAAGCAAGGACAGAATTGGATAGGTAGTGTTATGCAGCCAATCGAAAACGCTCCTAACCGAGGAACTGTAACTGCAATTGATGTAAAAACGAATAAAATTGCATGGCAGCATGAATGGGATGCTCTTGCATATAGTGGCGTATTAACAACAAAGGGTAACCTTGTGTTTGTTGGACATAATGATGGGCGGATTATCGCTTATAATGCGAAGGACGGTAAACAGTTATGGGAATTTAAAACAGATGCTGGAGCAAATGCACCTCCTATAACTTATGAAATAGATGGAAAGCAATACATCACCATTTTCTCAGGCGGAAACTCCTTAGCTGGAACTACGCATGGGGATAAGATTTTTACATTCTCGTTGGAAGGACAATATGCATCCTTAGATGATGTACCAAAGGACAAGATTAATACATCACCGTTCTTTAAGGATACCGATAATGATAAAAGTCAGGGCATGACTGCATCCGATGGAGATGAGAGTACAACAAAAGGATTAAAGGTATATGAGAACAATTGCTTAGCTTGTCATGGAGCTGAGGGAGTCGGTGGACATAACGGACCGAAATTAATTAATTCGAAGAAAACACGAGATGAGCTAATTGCACAGGTAAAGAATGGAAGTGGTAATATGCCACCATTTGGAGATAGCTTATCAGAAGAAGAAATCAATGCTGTTGTTGATTATCTTCAATCCATCATTAAAAAGTAACTAAGAATAAAAGGTAATGGTCAATATTAATGGCCATTACCTTTCTATTATTATCTACAAATTAATTGGAAGTTGTCTTTTCAGCTAAAGGTATATGAATTAATCGATCATCCTTCGCAGTGGGTTTACCACGATTATCATGGTTGCTTGTAATGACAAATAATGCATCTTCTTCAATAAACACATCTCGTAGCCTTCCAGCCTCGTCATAGAAGTCAGTTAATGCCTCCGTTGTAACATCGTATGTGAAAATTTTCTTTCCTGCAAGGGATGCAACATATAATTTCCCATCCCTAAATGCAACTCCAGAAGGCGCCCATGTACTGTCCCCAGAATGTACTAAAGGAGTTTCCATGCCATCTGCTTCTTCATCTCCTTGAATGACTGGCCAACCGTAGTTTTTACCAGCTTCAATTAAATTTATTTCATCATGACCATCTTCCCCATGTTCTGAATTGTACATATGCCCTTGATCATCCCAAGTGATTCCTTGGGAATTTCGGTGACCATAGGAGAACACATATGAATCTTCAAATGGATTATCCTTTGGAATTTCACCATTTAACTCTAGACGTAATATTTTACCTGCTAGACTATCTAAATCTTGTGCTAAATCATTTTTTCCAATATCACCCGTTGTAGCATATAGCTTACCATCAGGACCTATAGCAATTCTCCCACCAGTATCTTTTTCTCCACCGGGAATATGATCTAATAGGACATTTTCTTCTTTCCAGGTTGAGCCTTCTAGTACTATGGAGATAATTCGATTAGTAATTTTTCCACCCTTATCATACGTATAGTAAGCAAAAGCTCTCTTAGTATCCTTAAAATCTGGTGCAAGTGTGAAGCCTAAAAAACCAGCTTCGCCTTTATGAAAAATCTCCTCTTTTAAATCAACTCCTTGTACATCTACTAATCCGAATTCACCATCAATTGCTACAATTGTTCCATCTCGCTGACTAAGATAAAAGGTGCTACCATCCTTATTAATAGTCCAAGGAATGAATAATTTATTTGCATTAATATTTCCATCATCAGATGCAATCACCTCAATGGATTCCTCAAATACTTGTATTGCTTCAGGATCATCATTCCTCTGAACTTGTTTAGCTTCCTTCTTACCTGTATCTTTCTTTTCTTCACCATTGGTTAATAAGAATATTAAACTAGCAATAACAAGTATTCCTATTAATCCCAGTAAACCATATTTCTTCATATCTTCACCTCTTCATATATTCTTTCTTCGTACCTGCATACGAAGCTCGTATAGAAGTAATTATTTCCAATATTTTGTAGTTTAAACATTTTCATAGAAAAGAATAGTATTTTCACAGATTTTAAAGAAAGTAAAAGAAATGTACTTGCCATAAATGGAGAAATAATAAAAAGAAGCTGGGATTAACATGATGGAATCAAAAAACAAAGTAGAATAACGAAATAGGTACGACACCACGGAAATATACTCTGCTTTCACTTTCAGTACAGAAATGACATCTGCTAGAAATAGAATGGCGAAGAAAAAGTGGTTTCCATTTCAAAGGCACCCAAATTTCACCCACAAAGCAGTAAATTATTCCGCTTCTATATTGATTCATGTAGTTATATCCCAGCCCTATCAGATTTATAATTTAAATAACCTACCAAACGGACTAAACACCTTATGAACCAGGTCTGATGGTCCAAGTAATTCAGGAAAATATGCCAAAGCAATTGAAAGGATGATTGACATTGTTAAAAAAATGATCATTACAATTTTCTCTTTTTTTAAACTCTTATTTATCCTTTTCCTTTCAATCACGAGAACTATAATTGCTACTACGATAATTCCGATAATATAATGAGCTTTCATTATTCTATCACCTTGTCCTTTGGAACACCTTGTGGAGTTGTTGATCTACCTGGCCGAGAAATGGAAATCTTCGTATTAACCTCTACATCAACTTCGGAAAATGTATCCGCCCAATTATCCTTTACCGTAGCCCATTCCTTAGGATAATGACTATGAAAAGCTTCATCAAAACCAAGTACATCTGTTTTAAAGTCCTTTTGAATTACCTCCAATGTGTCATATATTTGATGACGAATAGTTTCCCCTAGTTGGCCTTCTAGTTTTTTTAAAATAGCTGGACTCATTACATCTAAATAGGTATTATTTTCAACAATATCATCATCAGCTTGAATATCTATCGTCATCTTCCATTTTCCGTTGTTTATCGTTGGTTTCATTTTTGTTTTAGCATTGATAATCGAAAACGATATATAACCTGCTGCCGCTTCAGGCTCAATAGTAACGGAAGCTTGGTCTACCTTATTTATTAACCAGAGAAGACCTCGATTTATTTCATCATCCAATTCTCCTATCAATTTCCCGTTACTAAAAATGGCAGAGCCATTGACTTTTAGCCCAACCTTACCCGGTAATTCCTTATCAACCAATAGGTATGGCAAAGCAGCCCCTCGAGTATCTTCTGCAAGCATTTGTAATAAATCCTTTAACGTAACATCTAACCCAAATTTTTGATCAGCCAGCTCTCTAGCCGCTTCAGCTGTACTTCTTTCTAAATCTGGGTTTACTTGCAATAATTCAATTGGTTTATCCTTCGTAACAAATACATATGCCTTGATTCGGGGAAATGGGTGTCTAGCGAAAAAATCTACATGTTGCTTTATCCCCTGTTTAGCCAATCTTTCTCCAATTAAAATAACTCTATTATGCCCAAGAAATAGACTACGTGGCACTTTTTCTTGGAGTTTGGAACGAGCATCATAAATTGTTTTACCAGTTGCCTTCTCTAATGACACCATAGTCCCGACACTGCCACTTCCTCCCAATTGACCTCCGCCACTACCGCTACCACCTAGTCCTTGAGGATTTACAATTTGCACGGATAATTCAACTTCTCCTTCATCTGTCAAATCAATACCTGTTGCAACAATAATTGCCATATCATTTATTTCTATTCGGTCCCAGCATCCACTTAGTAGAAAAGGAAAGGTGCAAATGAGCAATAATAAACGTCTATGTTTAAAATAGTTACGCATTACTTTTTCACCTTTCTTTAATCCTTCTATTCTTAGTAGCTCCTTTTTTCCGTACTTTTGCGATTACCAATAGAAGCATAGGAATGATAATTAAAACAAAAAAATCATAGAATGGAAAGCTAGTAATTAGAATTTGTTCGAGCTCCTGTAAACTAGAACTTGTCCAAAAGCTCAAGACCGTTAAAAATAGCCCAATAGGCAACACAATGGGACGAAAATCCGATATATGTAAGACTTGGGATGTTCCAATGACAACGACATAATAAAATAATGATACCTTAATGAAGGTTCCTGCTACCCATATGGCCATTACGACAGATTCTAAATGCTGTAAAAAATCAGCAACACTTATAAACCGCGCTGCTTCCATCACTGGATAGGTAAATGATGTTGTGATAACACCAAATAAAAGCAAAGTTACTAAGTTAGTAATTACTAGGGTAATCATAACAGTAATCACGGTTAGAATGCCTGCCTTTCCAATTTTCTCACCCTTTTTAAGGACTGGTAGGATAAAGGCGATGATAAATAATTGTAAAAACCAGCTTGCTGGAATAATTGCCCCTTTTAGTGAGGGTTTTAGTCCATATTCCATTACTGGGAATAAGTTATCCAGATTCAATTCGGGAGTTAACAAAATCATTATTAATGTAAAAAAAAGAATCACAAATGGCACAAGCACTTGGGCAGTTCTAGCCATAACTTCTATACCGCCTCTAACTGCCAGTCCACAAACTAAAACCATACTTCCAATAACAATTAATAATGGCGTACGTGGAAGAAAACTTCCAATAACAAAGTTCCCATACTCTAAAAGGATAATTCCTGTAGCGTGAAAATAGTATAGAACGATTAATACCCCAATTAATTTTCCAATAAGTTTTCCCGTGATTGTTCCACTATATTGAATAATTGTTTGTTTTGGAAATCTCTGTTCTAATTTTACTGCCAAAAATATAACGAAGAGCCCCGCTAGTGAAGCCCAAATCGGCGATAACCACATATCTTTTTTAGCGTATTCTCCAGTAATTGCCGGGACGAGTAGAATTGCAGTTGCAATAATAGTTGGATAAAGGAGAGTTGCCATCTGTAAAGCACTAATTCTTCCTTTTTCTATCAAGTCTATTCACCTCACTACGTACAGTTGGTTTAGTAACTTTATCCATCTCCTCCCTTTGAAGGATTCGGCTTTTGATTAGGTGCTTGACGATATTCATTATAGTCACCAGTAAAATGCGGACGTTTATTTAATTTCCATAAAGGAGCACGTATTAACACATCCTTCATTTCATTTGCCTGCATTGGAGCCATTGGACTTAAGTAAGGAACTCCAAATGAGCGTAGGGATGCTAAATGAACAATAATCAGGATAATCCCTAGCATTACCCCAAGAAGTCCTAGAATCCCAGCTAGTATTACAATGGGGAATCGAAGCATCCGTAGAGCAATTGCAGCTGAATAACGAGGGATTGTAAACGAAGCAACTCCTGTTATCGCCACAACAATTACCATTGGTGGTGAAACAATCCCTGCTGAAACTGCTGCATCTCCAATTACTAGAGCCCCAACGATACTAACAGCAGACCCTACCTGTTTTGGTAATCGTAACCCTGCCTCCCTTAATGCCTCGAAGGTTATTTCCATTATTAATACCTCTACAATTGCTGGAAATGGCACCTGCTCTCTAGAGCCTATAATACTTATCACTAATGAAGTAGGTATCATTTCCTGATGAAAGGTTAGAACTGCTACATATAAAGAAGGTAGTAAAAGTGATATGACTAGAAAGATATATCGTAACCAGCGAAGTGCTGTTCCGATTAGAAATCGACCATAGTAATCTTCACTTGCTTGTAATAGGGAGTAAAAGGTTATAGGGGCAATTAATGAAAACGGTGAGCCTTCCACTAAAATAGCTACTCTACCTTCTAACAAATTAGCTGTAACTACATCTGGACGCTCTGTGGCCAAGGTTTGTGGAAAAGGAGAATAGGGATGATCTTCAATAAACTCCTCTACTGTTCCACTATCAAGAATTCCATCGATATTAATTCGTTTTACCCGTCTTTTAACCTCTTCAATTAAGTCCTCACTCGCAAGTCCGTCTATATATGCGATTACTACACTAGTTTCGGAGTATTTTCCTACTGAATAATGAACAAGCTTTAGTTTGGGACTACGAATTCTTCTCCGCAATAAGGAGGTATTCACTGTTATATCTTCAATAAACCCTTCTCGTGGTCCCCTTACTACGCTTTCAGACTCAGGTTGCTCTATTGCCCGCTTCTCCCATTTTGTTAAACTGACGGAAAATGCTGAAGAATTTTGACTAACAAAAATCATCGTCTTCCCAACAGAGAGTTCATTAACACAGTCTATATACGTACTTACTTCTTTTATATTGGGAGCACTGACCGTTTTCATCATTAATGATTGAATCTCTGTTTCCATATTCCTCTCATTCATTAATGGAGAAAGGACACTTTCTTCAATTTCTTGTTCATTAGATAAACCTTCAATATAAATTAATAAAGCTTTTGTCTTGTTACCTATATAAAACGTACGATAAATTACATCGGAGCAATTTTTATAAATGGAGCGAATTTTTTCTTCATTTTTCGATAGGTCATTTGAGATTATATCCCCATTTTCTTTCTTTTTATTTGAGGAATTTGCATTTACTGTATTGTCAGCATGAACTTCATTATTCTCTTTTTCTTGTTGATTCGGATTTAAAGTTTCTTTTAGCTTCACTTTACTAATTAACGGTTTAGGTCTTCTAATTTTCACCCCAATCATCCCCTCAAAAAAATAACAATGCTTCATTATAGATTGCATTTATACTAGGAAATTTATACATCCACATCCTCTAACTGGAACATGTTCCATAAATGAATTCAACCAGCCGATAGACGAAGCTCTGATAAATCGACAGAAGGATTAAACTCCTTATAAAATGATAAAACCGTATGCAATCAGGTGAAATACTTGATTGCATACGGTTTAAATCTAAATTATATTCGGTTGTTTAAAGTGAGTATTCCCTTTTTATATCATAAAAAATGATAGGATTACATACGCCAAGCCTGCGATTGTTGCAGAAATTGGTAAAGTGATTACCCACGTAATAACCATACTCTTAGCTGTTCCCCAGTTTACTGCTTTTACGCGATGGGCAGTACCAACTCCCATAATCGAAGAAGAGATTACATGAGTTGTACTAACTGGAAGATGGATTAGTGTTGCTCCAAAGATAACAGTAGCTCCAGTTAAATCGGCTGCAACTCCGTTTACTGGGCGGATTTTCATGATTTTTCCCCCAACAGTTTTAATAATCCTCCAACCGCCTACTGAGGTTCCAAGTGCCATTGCAGTAGCACAAGAAAGCTGTACCCAAAACGGAACCTCATTGACAGATAAATATCCATTTGTTAATAATGCTAATGTTATGATTCCCATTGACTTCTGCGCATCATTTGTACCATGTGCATAGGATTGTACAGCCGCAGTAAGCACTTGTACCATCCGGAACCTACGATTTGTCTTGGCAAGGTTCGCATTCTCGAAAATAACCTTGATAATAGAGTAAATAACGTATCCCATACCAAATGCTAGAAGCGGAGATATAATTAGTGCAGCAATTATCCCTAAAAAGCCACTCCACTGAATATGAGATATACCAGCAGCAGCGATTGCTGCACCTGCAATTGAACCAATAAGTGCATGTGAGGAGCTACTTGGAATTCCAAAATACCATGTTATTAAATTCCAAGCAATTGCAGCTATTAATGCAGCTAGAATAACAATAGATCCATTGGGTAATGTAAATGGATCAACAATACCTTTTGTAATGGTTTTTGCCACTCCAGTAAAGGTCAAGGCTCCTATAAAATTCATAGTCGCTGCCAAAATAATGGCATGACGAGGTTTTAATGCTTTTGTTGACACGGATGTAGCAATTGCATTCGCTGTATCATGAAATCCATTAATAAAATCAAAGACTAATGCAAAAATAATTATTAAAACTGTAATGACAAATAAACTTCCCATTTGTTAGCACCCTTTACGCATTTTTCATGAGGATTGTTTCTAGCGTGTTTGCAACCGCTTCACACGCGTCCGCAATCTCCTCAAAGCTCTGGTAAATTTCCTTATATTGAATAATGCGAATTGGATCCTTTTCTGTCAAAAATAAATTTTTAATGGATTCTCTTTCGATTACATCACATTTTGACTCGACCGCATTAATTTTAATAACTTTCTCCCGAATGTTTTTATATTTCTTTGTTGTTAATAGCTCAACAGATTCCAAAATTTCATAGGAGCATATTTTTATTTCTTCTACAAACTGTAACATGTATTGATTTATATCTGTTATAGCATACATTTCAAATAATGCAGCACATTGTTCCAGCCCATCTAAAACATCATCCATACTATTAGCAAGTAATAAAATATCCTCACGATCAATAGGCGTAATAAATGTATTGTTTAATTCTTTGATGATGTCGTGAACAATCTCATCACCCTTATGTTCATATTCCGTCATTTTATTTGCAAAAATCGCTAGGTCTTTTTCCGTTTTCACCTTATAATCCGAAAAGAAATCGGTAGACTCTTTTAGATTTGTTGCCATATTAGTTAAATATGTAGAAAACTTGTTCTTCTTCGCCATTAAAATCCCCCTAATATCTTACTGTTTATTAGCTTAAACCAAACTACAAATCCTATCCGTTATCCATTATAAATTTATCATTCGCATTTGTCACATATTGTCGAGTTAAATAGAAATTCGAAACAAAAGAATTTATATCAAAAGATACCAACTAACATAAACTGTTACGAAGTATTATTCATAAAGGTGGGAAGAAATTGAAATACTCTTATCTTGATGCATTAGCAATATTAGGGGTTGGAGGTGCACATCCGGGGGGACTTGAGTTAACGAAAAAAATTTTTTCTACTATGGATATAAAGAATGATACTACCATCTTAGACTCTGGGTGTGGAACAGGTCAAACTTCTGCATTTTTAGCACAAAAATATGGTTGTAAAATTACATCTATTGATAATAATGAGCTGATGATTGAGAAAGCAAAAAAGAGATTTGAAGTACTTAACTTACCTGTTCAAGTTATGGTAGCGAATACAGAAAGTCTGCCATTCGCCAATCAATCCTTTACTATTGTACTATCTGAATCTGTTATTGCATTTACAGACCTGGCTAAGACCCTGCGAGAATTCAAACGAGTTCTAAAGCCTTCTGGAAGTTTAATCGCTGTAGAAATGGTACTGGAGAGGCCACTCGTAGCAGAAGAAATCGAAAAAGTAAAACACTTTTACCAACTATCAAGAATTTTGACTATTGAAGAATGGTTGGAGGAATTCAAGCAAGCTGGATTTCAACATGTCACAATAGAAAAAGATTATCCTAGTTCCACAATTCCATCTCCGGAAAACACTCCTGATTTTACTCTTTCAGATGGTATAGAGGAAGATGTTTTTATGGTAATGGAATACCACAAACAAATGCATCTGAAATTCCAAAGCTATTTAGGTTACCGAATTTTTAGGTGTAGTTAATTAAAGTACTATTATTCGGATATTTCTTGGAGATTAGCTGATACAACAATTTTAAATGGTAATAGTATATACGTATTATACAACAAATGATTTTCTAAACTTTGAAAAATACAAGCATAATAGTGATAAGAAATATAATGAAAAAGTAACCACCAAATGTTAATTAAAGAAACTCGTCTCCAATGATTACCTTTGGAGACAAGTTTCTTTAATTATTGTTTTTACTCACCTGAGCAACTCTACTCATGAGGTTAATCACTTATTTGTAGGATTATTTTTCCGACATTTTGATTTTTTTCCATATATTCATGTGCTTTAGCTACTTCTTTTAATGCAAAAACAGTATCCACAACTGGTCTTATTTGTCCTCTATCCAAATATGGAATTACAACCTCTGCAAATTCTTTTGTTAGGTCCTCTTTATATTGATCACTTCTTGGAGTCAATAACGTTCCATATAACTGGACATATTTAGTCATCAAGTCCATTATATTAAGCTCTTCAATCCTATTACCGCCTAACACACCTATTAATACCCATCTCCCCCCCTTTTTAATACTCGTTAAGTTTTTCTCCCAGTAACTTGCACCGATAAAATCTAAGATGATATCAACACCTTCACCGTCCGTAATCTTTATTACTTCCTCTTCAAATGCTTGTTCTTTATAATTAATTAAATAGTCTGCACCTAGTTGCTTGCAGAATTCTAGTTTCTTCACAGAACCAGCTGTTACAATAATTTTTGCATTCGAGATTTGCTTTGCCAACTGGATAGCAGCAGTCCCAACTCCACTTGCTCCTGCATGGATTAATACTGTTTCGTTTTGTTTAAGATTCCCTATCCAATATAACGTTTGATAGGCAGTTAAAAATACCTCTGGTATAGCCGCAGCCTCATTAAAGGTATAGCTATCCGGAATTCTTATGGCACGATTGGTAGGAATAACTGCATATTCAGCATACCCACCTCCATTAACTAATCCCATTACTCGATCACCAATTTGATAAGGACCACTACCCGATATTTTTTCAACTGTACCAGCTACTTCCACACCTAGAATGGGATTATTAGCATATGTAGCTCTACCCTCTCTTGTCATAATATCTGTACGATTTACAGCAGCTGCATGTACTTTAACAAGTAATTCACCTTCCTTAATATCTGGTACTACTAAGTCAGCTATTTGTAATTGTTCTGGTCCACCTGGTTTTCTAACAATAATTCCTTTCATTTTCCTTTACTCCTTTACATATTTCTTAGAATCTTATTTTTATATTTCATGCTTTTGTATTGTATCATCCTAACTCACAACCTATGCACAATATATTATCCATAAAAATAGGTTGTTATATTAATATACGTGTCCACAACTTCTTTTCTATTTTAAGTATAATATATTACCCCTAGTAAAGGAGGTGCTGAAGATGAGTGGTGGCGGATACGGCGGATACGGATCTGGAGCTGGATTTGCTTTAATTGTCGTGTTGTTCATTCTACTAATCATCGTCGGTGTAAGTTATACCGGTGGTGGCTATTAATGACGAGGGGAAGAGCAGAATATTATTACTCTGCTCTTCCTTTATTATTATCTCCAATTCATTTGTCTTTATGGGTAACTATTCTTTCTCAGCAACAAGATTCTAAGATTTTATAATCGATCGGATAATATGAATTGAATCCCACTCTCCAAATGAAAAGAAAGTTATTGGATATTTCTTCTTAAAGAGCTTCCTTTGAATCTCTTTCTCATGATAGCCCTGTTTGTGTAGTTCTAAAATAGATGCTTCTAATTCTTTTAAATTCTGGAGCTTACGAATCAATGCTTGTCTACCTTCTTTCACATAACCTGCATGGCAGCAAAATAGTTCACCAAAATCATAGGTTAATACATGAGTAATAGATTCCATGATAGTCGGAATACTTTCTTCTCGTAGAATAACATTCGTTCTAGGCTGAACAAATAAATCTCCAGAAAAAAGCTGTCCTATCTCTCGATTTAGGAAGGAAAGGTGATCGATTGCATGTCCAGGAGTTTCTATTACGTCCCAAATTGCATTCCTTGAAGTAAACGTTTTACCAAGTTCTTGTGCTTCAAATGGCTTTCTGCTACCCCAAAACATTTTTCGGTAAAATGGATAATTCGCTTTTCTTGAACACTCCTCGATCATCATTCGATTCA
Organism: Ornithinibacillus bavariensis; assembly: GCF_050433565.1. Lineage (NCBI taxonomy): Bacteria > Bacillati > Bacillota > Bacilli > Caryophanales > Bacillaceae > Ornithinibacillus > Ornithinibacillus bavariensis. The sequence continues at coordinate 378,131 of NZ_JBNPWZ010000002.1, read as the reverse complement.
TATAAATTGGTAAACCATGTTCATTTTGCAAATAGGCAGCTCCCCCAATATGATCCTCATGAGAATGCGAAATGACAACCTGATCAATATCCACATCTATAAAGAACTTTTTAAATTCCTTTAACAGTCTTGGTGCCCCAGTATCAATTAGGACACCATCTATATTAAAACTGTATACATTTAGCTTTACACTAGAAAACATAATTGTACCGTTAATAAAACCAACATTGCTCTTTTCTCTTATCCATGCTTTTGTTTGAAATATTATACGCGCCACCCCCTGACACTCATTTTTTTAGAATACCATAAAATGGCTGCTCATTAGATATTTTCTCTTGCATTTCCGAATAAGACTATATATAATATAAAAAACTTAATATATATAGCAATGAAAAAGGCGTAGTACTATTTACCCGCTGATTTTAAGAGAGCTTGTGGTTGGTGGAAACAAGCATCAAGGTAAACAGGAATTGGACTTTGGAGCGATTATTAAATAAAGTGATCTTAATATTTTTTAAGATAATTAGGGTGGCAACGCGGTTCATTCGTCCCTTCTTTAGGGAATGAATGGGCTTTTTTTAATGCAAAAAAATAAGGAGTGAGTGAATATCATGAAAACTATTTTTTCAGGAATCCAACCAAGTGGTTCATTAACCATTGGAAATTATGTTGGTGCTATTCGCCAGTTTGTGGAGCTTCAGGAAACCCACAACTGTTATTTCTGTATTGTTGATGAACATGCAATTACCGTACCACAGGATCGTTTAAAGCTTCGCCAGAATATCCGATCATTAGCAGCGATCTATCTAGCTTCTGGAATCGATCCAAAAAAAGCGACACTATTTATCCAATCTGAAGTCCCTGCTCATACTCAGCTAGGTTGGATGATGCAATCCATTAACTACATGGGTGAACTAGAACGCATGACACAATTCAAAGATAAATCAGAAGGAAAAGATGCGGTTTCTGCTGCTCTATTTACCTATCCATCGTTAATGGCAGCCGATATTCTTCTTTATAATGCGGATTTAGTGCCTGTTGGCGATGACCAAAAGCAGCATTTAGAGCTAACTCGTGACTTAGCCCAACGCTTTAACAATCGCTTCCTAGAAGTGTTTAATATCCCAGAAATTAGCATCCCAAAAGTCGGTGCACGCATCATGTCATTACAAGAGCCAACGAAAAAAATGAGTAAATCAGACGAAAATCTTAAAGCCTCCATATTTATGTTAGATGAGCCAAAGCAAATTGAGAAGAAAATCAAAAGTTCTGTTACTGACTCTGAGGGAGTCGTTAAATACGATAAAGAAAACAAACCTGGCGTATCCAATTTATTAGATATACATTCTGCATTCTCTGGTGAAACTATTGCAGAATTAGAAGCCAAATATGCAGGAAAAGGATATGGGGATTTCAAACAAGGGGTAGTAGACGCTGTCATCTCCGTACTAGAACCAATCCAAAAGCGCTATTATGAAATTCTAGAATCTGATTTGTTGGACGATATCCTAGATCAAGGTGCAGAAAAAGCCTCACTTGTTGCGAATAAAACAATTCAAAAAGCAAAGAAGGCAATGGGATTAGGACGAGTTAGAAAATAATCATAAAGAAAATACCTAAAAGCTTGGAGTATAATGATATGCTTCCTCTAAGGAAAATAGATTTCTTAATCTGTCTACATTGAAAGGAGCATATCATTGCCTCTAGGCATTTTTCTTTGTATATCTATGTTAACTAATAATTTATCTAAGGAATAAGCTCTATCTTCAGTGCATCCCACAGCTAATCTTAATACTAATTTGTCGATTGCCATATTAACTTCGAGCTATAAAGCATAAAAATCAGCGAGAAAAATTTCCTCACTGATTTTTTGACTTTTGCTTCGATATACCCTCGGCGTATTGATTTTCAAGTTCCCACATTTTTTCAAGAAATGGTTGCCCTTTTATTAATTTTTCACAAAGTTCCTCATGGGCTATGCTCCATCCAAGTTTTACTCCATCGTACAAGGCTTGCCATACCTCATCTTCATCCATAAAGCGAATAAAAGGATATTTTTTTGGATTCCACTCGGTTAACCAGTATCGTAATTCTTCTAAATTATTAGATGTACGTAACTGATCTAAACCCATCATTAATAATTGCTTCAGCTGTCTCTCTCTTCTCGTTAAACCAAATACTAAGTCAGGAGACATGGATAACATATGATACTCCTTTTCATAATTCGTACCATCAAATCCAAAGCTCTGTGGTTTAGATTTTTCAATCATTTCATAAACAAGCTGTTCTTGCCTTGGGATTAAGCGACTCTTACGGATTGGAATACGATAGCCAATAGTATCAAATACCAATATATCATTTCCATCCGTTACTATGCAGGCATAGTCAACAACAGAACGATCCTGCCCCTTTCTTGTATATGCACGCTTATAAATAGCATCCAGTAAACCTTGTGGTAAATCATGCATATCATTTTCAATGTACTGATATAGGGATTCTGTTATGTATAACAAAGGGACTTGGTCAAGTAGTTCTATTCCATCATCTTTTCGCCATTCATGAAAATAACATACATTATACCCGTTTTCTTCTCCTTCAAACCAGTTCACCCAAACATCATGTAAGTATAACATACAACACCCCTCACTCTGAATGAATCCTTTCCTGAGGCTGTTCAAAATTACCAACTATACCAGTATTTTTGAACATACACTTTAGAATACATTATGACCATCATTTAAAAATTTATTCGAGAGAGTGCAAATTATCAGGTCATCATTTATTCGGAAATGAATATATGGCTACTGTCATTATGAAAAGACCAATTGGCAAGAAATAGCATTCTATCCTTCCCCCGACAAATAAAAAATACTCTAACCACGATACTCCTGCTGGTAAAAAGTTCATATATGCAATTAACGTTACTCCACCAGTAACAGCTAGCCCAAAGCCTATTAAAAAGAAAACAACATGTCCCATATAATAACCACCCATGGCTTGTCCTACGTTTTTATTAAATTATATGCAAGGAAGTTAGGAATAATGAAAATCAGAAGGATATTTTCAATGCGTCAGTCCATCTTGCATATAAGGAAAATTATGTACATGCTCTTGCATTGGGAGCATATTTTGGGCACGTGCTTCTTTATAGTTTATAGGATTAACATTGCACTCATGCTTGTGAAATCGGATATAAACAAAAAAATAACTGACTTTAAGGATGCACCCTTTAAGTCAGTTATTTTAACAATAAATTTCGATTAATATTTTTTAAATATGAGAGCTACGTTATGTCCACCAAAGCCAAGTGAATTACTTACAACAACATTAACATCTTGGTTTCTAGCTTTATTTGGAACATAATCCAGATCACAGTCCGGGTCTGGTGTTTCATAATTAACGGTTGGTGGTATGATACCATCTTCTATTGCTTTCACGGCAATGACAGCCTCAACACCGCCAGCTGCACCTAATAAATGACCGGTCATAGACTTCGTTGACGAAACTGCCAGCTTGTATGCATGATCACCGAAGATAGTTTTAATCGCTTCGGTTTCAAATTTATCATTCAAATCCGTGCTTGTACCGTGGGCATTAATATAGTCAACATCCTCTGGCTTTAGACCAGCGTCACGTAAGGCATGCTGCATTGCACGCGCTGCACCTTCTCCATGTTCAGCAGGAGCTGTTATATGGTACGCATCTCCAGTTGCACCATAGCCAACAATTTCTGCATAAATATGGGCTCCACGTTCTAAAGCAGTTTCCAATGACTCTAAAATAAGTATTCCTGCTCCTTCTCCCATTACAAAACCATCACGGTTTTTATCAAATGGGCGACTTGCCGTTTTCGGATCCTGATTGAAGGATAGTGCTTTAGCTGAAGAGAACCCAGCAAACGCCATATTTGTAATTGGAGCTTCTGTACCTCCTGCAATAATATAATCAACATCACCTCGTTGTACTGCTTTAAAAGCATCACCTATGGAGTTCGCTCCTGATGCACATGCTGTTACCGTACAAGAGTTAATACCTTTTGCTCCAGTTTGAATAGAAACTTGTCCTGCAGCCATATCAGGGATCATCATGGGAACAAAGAATGGGCTTACTCGGTTTGGTCCTTTTTCCAAAAATTTATGGAACTGTTCTTCATACGTTTTCATTCCTCCGATACCAGAACCAATCCATACTCCAACTCGATGAGCTATATCTTCTGTAATTTCAAGGTTAGCATCTTTTAATGCCATTTTAGATGCAGCAACAGCATATTGTGTAAAGAGATCCATTTTACGTGCATCTTTTTTGTCTACATATAAAGTTGGGTCAAAATCTTTAACCTCTGCTGCAACTTTTGCTGGAAAATCGTCTTTGTTCACTTGAGTAACAAAGTCAATTCCAGACTTACCAGCAAGGAGGTTATCCCACATAGTATTAACATCATTACCAACTGGGGTAAGTGCTCCAAGCCCTGTCACAACTACTCTTCTTTCTGACATGATTAAGTACTCCTCCTAAAAAGTTTTTTCAAATATTGGGAATAGCATGTTCTCGTGCCATAACTTAGCGGCCCCAGCGTAATGCTACTGCTCCCCAGGTTAGTCCTGCTCCAAAACCAACTAATACAACTAAATCATTATCCTTAATTTTACCATCTTTAGCACTTTCTGATAAAGCCATAGGTATAGAGGCAGATGAATTATTACCATATTTTTTAATGGTTTTCGCCATTTTTTCTTCTGGAATACCTAGTTTTTCTCTTGCTGCTTCCATAATTCTAATATTTGCTTGATGCGGAATTAAATAATCCACATCTTCCTTTTTAAGACCTGCCTTCTCAATGACATTTAACGATGATTCCGGCATTTGTCTTACAGCAAATTTAAAGACCTCTCGACCATTCATGTAAATATAGCCTTTATTCTTTTGGTATAAATGCTCGGCACCGGCTCCGTTTGCACCAAGTTCAAAAGATAAAATCCCTTTACCTTCTGAAACCTCTCCCATGACAGCAGCACCTGCCCCATCACCAAACAGCACACAAGTATTACGATCTGACCAATCCGTTATCTTTGAAAGTTTTTCAGCACCAACTACTAAAATATGTTTATATACCTTTGTTTCAATAAATTGCTTTGCTGTTATCATTCCATACATAAATCCTGCACAGGCGGCACTAACGTCCATTGCAGCAGCATTCCAAGCCCCTAGCTTTTCCTGTAAAATGCACGAAACAGAAGGAAACGGAGTATCTGGAGTAACAGTTGCGACTAATATTAAATCTAATTCTTCAGGCTTTACTCCAGCGTTTTCTAACGCACTTAAGGAAGCATGAAGTGCCATATCAGAAGTATTCATATCATCTTCAGCAATTCTTCTTTCCTCAATTCCAGTTCTTGTTCGAATCCACTCATCACTAGTATCTACTATATTTTCTAAGTCCGTATTAGTTAAGACCTTTGACGGAACATAATGTCCTACACCTAGTACTCCTACACCCATGTACCTACATCCCCTTATTTTGTTATCAAATATTATGACTTGGTACTAATTTTAATGCAAAAAAGAAAGACTTGCAAGCTGTTAATTCCCCATGACTATTTCCAAACACCATTCATTTTAATATTGATTAGGTAGCAAGCCTGTCTCTTGATAATGTTCAATGGATTCATTCAATTTGGTTTGAAAGTACTTTGGTACATTTGGACTATACTCCCCTAAAGTAATATAATCATCTTTAAAATCAAAAGACATAATCTGTCCTTGTAATTTTCCTTTGTTAAACATATCCGCTGCAAGTAAATAAAGCTGGTCCACATGCTGAACAGTACTAGTTAAAACAGTATTAGGTTCAACCTTGAATTGATCCGTTACAAAGCCAATTGCATATAAATTATCTATACTAGCTTGCTTAATGATATCCTCATTGAAGGCATCACCTGCTGGATAAAAAACATCAACACCTTTAGCCTTCATCTTTTGGTAGGCATTGATAGCAACTTCTTTATCGTTCCAGTCATAGATAAATTCCATATTGACATTTGTATTTGGATTCTGATATTTTACTCCTTCATAGAAGCCTTCAATTTCTGGTTGCCATTGATATGCAGCTATAATGCCAACCTCATTTGTGGAGGACATTTCACTAGCGAGCATTCCAGCAAAAAAACCCATCGCATTTGAATTAAAAGTCATACTAGTTAAATTAGAATTATAATAATTTCCATTAAAGTAAACAAAGTGTATATCTTTAAAATTCCTTGAAAGTTCATAAAAGGATTCCCCATATGTACTACTATGACCAAAGATTAAGTTAACACCATTATTAACAAGTTCACTAACGGCCTTTGATATTTCTTCCTCTGTTTTTACATTTTCGATAACTTCAATTTCAACCTTAAACTTTTTCTTAACTGCTAATAACCCATCAGACCCTTTCGAATTCCATGGGTTATCATCGATTGAACCTTCTACTATCATCCCTGCTTTATATAGATTACCTTTGTTCTCACTCCCTTGACAGCTACTTAAAAGTAGTCCAACAGCAATTATGAAGGATAAACTGATTATTCTCCTCAAGTCCGGCACTCCATTCAAATTTCGGTTAATATAGATCTTTATAACGCTCATAATGCTCAAATATTTTCTTCATACGCTTCTCTATAGGAATATTGTCACGAATGTAAAGAGAATTTTCAAGTTTTACTGCATCGTCAAGGAAAACTTTTCTTGAAAATACCTTTATCATGGCTTGTGAGGAAGTTTTCTCAAGTAAAGGCAGTGTTGCTTGAATAAATTCTTTAACATGTATCGCAGTGGAACGAAATTCCTCGGAATTGAAAGGTACAGTGCGATTGTCCAAAATGACACCTTCCTCTGTCATGTCCATCCATTCCCCATATAGTATCGGTGTACTTATAGTGACCGTATTTTCTTGTTCTCTCAAAGACTGTATATTGTTGGTGATTCTTATAACTTTGTCCACAGTTATATGATTAGGGATTGGATTATTACCTATTATAATTGCAATCGGAATAGTTAAGCTACTTTGGGGATTCATTAAATGAAATAAACTGTTTCTTCCAAGGAACATTGCCAGGTTTTCTTTCTTATCTGTATCAATATTATCCATACCTACTACTTCTACACCCTGTTCTAGCAAAAAATTAACATAATGAAAACCTATCCAATGAAAACAATTATAAATCAACACCTCCATTGCTGTTCCTCCTTTATAAAAACAGTTAAGCAAGACGTTTAGAGCTATTTAAAGCGTAATAATATTCTTATCGATGTAACGCTATGAATAAATACTTTCCATTTATGTGTTCATTTGGTAAACTTAATAAAGAATTAATGATATGTAAAAAATGAGGTGTAATGTATGCGCTATATTGCTTCAATTTTTTGGGCTATTTTAATTTCCTTTGTGCTTTCATACGTATTATCTAGTATGGCCGGTGCTTCGCTTGATTTAGTTGCTACATTTATTGCAGCAGCTATTATCTCCATCTTTATTTTTATTTTGGGTGATGGTTTATTACGCGAAGAAAAAGAACAATAATATAACATTAGATTTCCTCATAAAGGGAAGTCCCATTAGGGTCTGATTCCCTCATCTTACTACAGCCTTTTTGTAGTAGAGGGCTCAGACCCTTTTTCATTCAATTAATACCAAGGTAATAAGCTTATACCAGTAAGTCCAGATAGAGGTAAAACGAGTCGTCTGAACCTTCTCCTAGGACCATAAAATCCACCATAGGCAGGATAACCAAAACCAGGCGCACCGAATCCACCGTAGGCTGGGTAACCGAAACCAGGTGTACCGAATCCACCATACCCATGCCACCCATAGCCATACTGACGTTGCTCTTGTACATGGGAAGTTATTTGATCAGACATTTCATTTTCTAACGGTATAGCAAAATATACATAATCCTCATCCAAGCCTGTAATGATGCCATCAAATCTTGTGCCATCTTGTAATTGTGCTAACACATAAGCGTGGATATGTGTCTTACATTCATCATACATATTCTTTTCCTGTGCCATTTCTATCAACCTCCTCACATAATAGACTATTCACACGCCTAGATAGAGGTGACAGAAAAACAAATAAATAGCAATCTAGTATCAGGGGGATAATTTTTATGAATCAAGAATTGTTAGAGCTCATTAAATATATTTTCTTAGGACTACTACAAGGATTTACAGAACCAATTCCTATCTCATCTAGTGGCCACCTTGTATTAGCTAGGGAAATCCTTGGTGTACAAGCAAATGGATTATCCTTTGAGATATTGGTTAATTTCGGTTCACTAATTGCAGTCATTCTAGTTTATTGGAATGATATAATACGATTAATCAAAAATGGATTTCGTTACATAATCTCGAGAGATCCTAATACTAAATCTGATTTTCACTTCATTATTATGCTAATAATTGCAACCATACCAACAGGGATTATTGGACTCCTCCTAAAGGATAAAATTGGTGATTTAAGTAAATCCTTTGTGGTTGGAATTACGTTACTAATTACCGGAATTGCGTTATGGACTATTCGTAATTTAAAAGGAGAAAGGGGAGACAAACAGATTCGGTTAAAGGATGCATTAATTATTGGCCTTGCACAATCTGTTGCCCTAATGCCAGGTATTAGTCGTTCTGGTGCAACCATTGTAGGAGCAATGCTATTAGGATTGAAACAGGAAACAGCCTTACGCTTTTCATTTTTGCTATATATACCTGTGAGCCTAGGAGTCGGTATTCTTGATATTGGTGATTTAGTTCGCGATGAAAACTTTAATACAATCCCATATTTATTAGCATTTATTTCCTCAATAATTGCTACATACTTTGCACTTAAGTGGTTTATGAACATCATGGCAAAAGGGAAATTAAAATATTTTGCTTTCTATTGTTTCATTGTCGGTACACTAGTTGTACTCTTTCTTTAATTAATAAGGGACTGCAGCTACAAATTATTGTAGCTACAGTCCCTTTATTCATAACTATTTTGCTTTACTAATAAATTAATCTGGTATCCCTAAGGCAATTTTTGCATAACGTGACATTCTTTCTTTGCCCCAAGGTGGATCCCAAACTATATTCACTCTAGTTTCCTTTACCTCTGGAATATCATATAGTGCACGTTGAATATCTGCTTCGATATGTGCAGATAATGGGCATCCCATAGCAGTAAGCGTCATCGTAACTGTGCAAATACCCTCATCATCCAAATCTACATCATATATTAAGCCAAGGTTAACAATGTCAATTCCTAGCTCTGGGTCAATTACATTTTCAAGAGCCCCCATGAGATTTTCTTTTAAAGCTTCATCCATGGTTTTCCCTCCTCCTATCATCATATTTTCATTTAAACATATTTCCATTGTTTTTTAAATAAATTTAGTTACAGATGTGAATCAAACCATTTAACCGTTTCTAATATAGCGAACCTGCTCACTTTATGATCACGATTTTTTTCCCTTAAAAATTTCAAATTTTCCTCATTTGTATAGTGATCTTTCACCTGTTGATAGAAGGAATAGGAATGGTCAAATGGAACGGTTTGATCGTGATCGCCATGCCAAAATAATAAAGGACGATCCTTCAATTTTTCTTTTTGCTCTGACAAATCGTATGTAAATAATAGATCATATAGCTCTTTTACTTCTTGTTCTGATAAAGGAAGCTCGCCTGATTCAACATAAACATCTACTAATTCTCTAGCAAAAGTCGTGATTTTGGGAGAGCCCATGAGAACTGCGGCAGCTTTTATCCAAGGATATTGTGTTAAAGCAGATGCTGTTGTTATCCCACCCATGCTCGTACCTGCAACACCGATTCTTCCATCTAATAACAGGTTTTGTTTTTCTAAATCATTCTTTATCTCATTAAGCTCTTTAATATTTTGTATAACAATGTTAAATAAGTAATAACGTACATCAGGAATTTCATTTGTTTGTCTTTCTCCATGATATAGACTATCAGGCAAGATGACACGATACCCCTTCTCTGCAAGTAAAAAAGCAAGTGGCAAATTATGCTCCTTTGCACTTGTGATTCCATGATAATAAACAACAGCCGGCAACGCAGAATGTTGCTTCTCTGAATCAACAACAACTAAGCTTGGTATTTCACCAACATTCTGCTTCAATATTCCAATCATTCGCAAAAATCCTCTCATCCAATATTTTGTAATACTTCTATGATAGTATCTTTCATGTAAATGTTAAACTAATTTAACCGATATTTTACGGAAAATTTATTACCTTATGCTTTACAGATGTTGAAAACATGAATACACTAGGATTTAAATGAGGTGAGGAAAAATGAGTAAACAACATTTAATAGCTTTAGACTTAGATGGAACGTTATTAACTGATAAAAGAGAAATCAGTAACAAAAATAAGGAAATATTAATGAAGGCAATGGAAGATGGTCATATTGTTGTAATTGCTACGGGAAGGCCACATCGAGCAAGTATACAATATTACAAAGAACTCGGTCTAAATACTCCTATGGTTAATTATAATGGAGCATTAATTCACCATCCAACGGATACAAAATGGGATGTCCTGCATAATCCAATGCCAAGGCGAACTGCATTAAATATTGTACAGACCTGCTATGATTTAGACACATACAATGTTGTAGCTGAGGTTCAGGACAATGTCTATTTAGATAAGTTTGATCAAAAAATCATTGATATCTTTCATCAAGCATCCAATGATTCTCCATTTATCATTGGAAGCATAAAGAGCAAGCTTACAGAAGATCCAACCAGCCTATTAATCCATCCTAAAGAAGACCATATTTCCTCATTACGTAAACACCTTGATGAATTTCACGCGGAGGTCATCGAACATCGTAAATGGGGTGCACCATGGAACATCATTGAGATTGTAAAAAAAGGAATAAATAAGGCTGTCGGTCTTCAAAAAATTGCCCATTATTTTCAAATCCCACAGGAACGGATTATTGCTTTTGGTGATGAAGATAATGATTTAGAAATGATTGACTATGCAGGAGTCGGCGTTGCCATGGGGAATGCAATCGATCCACTAAAATCAATCGCAAACCATGTTACCGTTACAAATGAAGAGAGTGGAATTGGTTTATTTCTAGAAGAATATTTAAAACTAAACGTAACAAATGTAAAGTAACGGCTTGCATGCCGAATTTTTCCTACTATATTATGATTAGAATTTTTCCATACTACAAGTGAACGGATTACAAAACGTTCACTTTTTAGTTGGGAGGAATCGTCTTGGGCAAAGGGAGTAAGTCAAGAAGATTTAGTCAACTAAGTACTGATGCTGTGAAAAAACATGATGAAAAATTCCCATATCGCTCGAACTTCACAGATGCAGAACGTAAACGGGAAGAAGCAGATAATCATACAGTAGGAGGATTTTAACATGGCGAACAATCTTTTCCAACAAGCTAAAGATGCTGTTACACAATTTGCTAATAATATGACTGGAACGAATGAGCAAGATAAACAAGCTGCACAAAACGCAATTCAAGCTGCTATGAATGAGGCAACTCCTGAGGAGAAGCAACAATTACAGCAGTTACAAAATCAGCTTGAACAGCAAAAGCTTAGCTAACCTCCGTTAGCATGGCGGTAACTCCTTTTTTCAAAATAGAGTGCTTGTGATGGTAATAGCTGATTCATTCCAAAGGATGAGAAGGGATTACTGATGAAACAAGCATTCACAAGGTGTTCCAGGATAAATTCTTGGGACACCTTTTCCTTTAAGGCTTTTTAATTATGTGCTTTTCTGCTAATATAGAGGTAAAGCACGCTTATGGGAGGTATTGAAATGGGAGTTCGAGCTGAAGCTACGCCAAATCCTAATGCAATAAAATTTACAACTGATAAGCTAATTTTCGAAGGGACTAATAGTATTTCAGTAATGCCAGGTACAATTAGCGAGCACGAAATTATGAATGACCTGATGAAACTCGAAGGGGTTGATAATGTCTTCGGTTATCAGAATTTTATTACTGTAAACAAAAGCTTTGATGCCGAATGGGATGATGTTAGTCCACGGGTTAAAGAAGTATTTGAAAAGCATGGATACTGATTGATTAGGCTTTTAAAGGTTAAAGTAAGCTTGCAGAGAAATTCTCCTGCAAGCTTTTTTATTCACTCTCCTCAGACATTTCCATCTGTAGGTCTATAGGAACATAATTAGGATTAATAATCTCACCTTTAGAACTTCGAGTATACAGATTAACAATAACTACCTCATCTAAGTTAATCATTTCTTTCATAATCGGAATCTCAATAATAAATTTACCCCATGTCTTATCTACTCGTACTTCCTTTTCTCTACCAATTTCCTTTTCAGCTTGAACTACAGAGTAATAAAATTTATTATCCGATGCATCCGCTTCACCTGTAATTATGATTTGATTCTTGTCTATCTGAATATCTAAACTTTGAAATTTCGCATAAGTCGTTACCTGCTCTACTTGTTGCTCCTCCTCTGCCTCTCTCCCACATCCTACTAGGATGAGAAACACACTAAATAATATTATTATTTTCTTCTTCATGACATCCCCTACTCTTTTCTAAAGGTACCAAATACACCTGTTGTTTGCACGATATTTACAAAAGCCGATGAATCATTTTCCTTAATTATTTTTTCTAAGTCATATAATTCATAGCGAGTAATGACGAGGTACAGCATATTTTTCTCTTGATTTGTATAGGCACCTACAGCAGGTAGAATAGTTATCCCTCGAACCATTTTGCTTTGAATAGCTTTCTGCAGTTCTTTTGCCTTTTGTGTCACAATCATGACAGTAAGCTTGTTATAACGAGTATGGATGGTATCAATGACACGGGTTGTTACATATAACGCTACCATCGTATAGAGTGCATTTTCTGGTTCATAAAGAATCCCTGCCAGTGCAATAATCACTGCATTTAAGGAAATTATATAAATACCAATAGGTTTATCTTTCATACGCGATAGAACCATCGCGACAATATCCATCCCTCCTGTCGATGCTCCTACCTTCAATGTAATACCAACACTGATCCCCGCAACTAATCCACCGAAGACAGCATTTAAAATAATGTCATTAGAAAGTTGCATTACCGGTAAAAATTGCAGGAATATGGATGAACATATAACAGAAATAATGCTATATACAGTAAATCCCCTTCCAACTTTAAACCAACCTAAGATGAACACTGGAATATTTAATAGAAATAATAGAATTCCTGTTGTTATATGAAACCCTACAAAATCAAGAAAAACACTTGAAATTAACTGAGCTGTACCTGTAAATCCACTTGCATACACATTGGCACTAATAAGGAAGAAATTTAAGGAAATTGCATTTAAAAATGATCCTATAATAACGACTATAATTCGTTTGGCTTCGATTAAAAACATAACAGTCTCCTTTTTGAATCGCAATTATTTTGACTATATCTCATTATAGCTATAAACTAAACTTAATATAATTATTTATAGGGAATGAAGGTGATAAGATGAGTATTAAAATTATGGCAGATTCGGCAAGTGATCTTACAAAGGAATACTTCACGAAATATGACATGGAAATGGTCTCACTAACTGTTCATCTGGATGACAAGGATTATGAAGACGGTATTACGATTTCGCCTAAGAATGTTTTTGATGCAATGCGTGTTGGTAAGTCACCAAAGACATCGCAGGTTTCGCCACAGACGTTTAAATCTATTTTCACCTCTTATGCAGAGTCTAAACAAACATTGATTTATTTGGCTTTTTCATCTGAGTTATCTGGTACATATCAAACAGCAAAAATGATGGAGTCAGAAGTAAAGGAAGAATATCCAGATGCAGATATCCACGTAATTGATACCAAATGTGCTTCCATCGGCTATGGACTTGTGGTACTTCATGCTGCTAAAATGGCGCAGGATGGAAAATCAGCTGCGGAAATTATCGAAGAAGTAAAAAACCACTCAGTAAATATGGAGCATATCTTTACTGTGGATGATTTAGAATATCTATATCGTGGTGGTAGAGTAAGTAAAACAGCTGCATTTGTTGGTTCTTTATTGAATATTAAACCAATCCTCCATGTCGAAAAAGGAAAATTAATTCCACTAGAAAAAATGCGAGGGTCAAAGAAATTATTAGGACGTATGATTGAAATCATGGAGGAACGTGGCGGAGATTTTGAAAACCAAGTTATTGGAATTAGCCATGGTGATGATTTAGAGCGTGCTGAAAAGCTTGCAGACATGATTAAAGAGAAGTTCGGTGTAAAAGAATTTGTTATCGAATTTGTCGGTTCAGCGATCGGTGCTCACTCCGGTCCTGGAACACTTGCACTATTCTTTTTAAATAAAAATTATAAATGATTACGCATTACTGATTCATTTGCTAAAAATGGATCAGTTTTTTTGTCGAAAGAATCTACTATTATGCAAAGGAAATTTGAAACATATTATAATAAAACTTCGTCTTAAGGTTATAGGAAAACAATTCCTTATTAAATGAGGTGAAAACATGAAAAAAATCGGGTTAATTAGTATATTTGGTATTATTGGTATTTGGGCAATCTGTTTTTTTGTCTTTACAGATAAAATAGTTGCAGAGATTCCTTCCTCTACAAGCTACGTATCAACTCAGAAGGATTTTACAGTGCATTTTACCAAGCCAATGGATCCAGACACCTTTACAAATGAAACTGTGATAGTAAAAAAGAAAAACGGTGAGCGTGTAGCAACCGATATAGAGTGGAACGATTCTTACACAGTTTTAATTATAAGGGCACCTAAAAGTGGCTACAGTATAGATGAAGAATACACGATTACCATTTCCGAAAATGTCAAAACTGCATCAGGGAAAAACCTGTCTAAAAGATTCTCATATGATTTTACTGCGGTAGCTGAACTAACGCAGATAAAGGATAAAAAACAGCTTGTCTCTTTATTAAAAGACCAAATAAAGAAGGATCAGCAAATAGGGGTTGAACTTTTTGATGTTAATAAAGAATCTGCAGGTAAAGAAGCAAAGATGGATACCGCTAACTCTGAAGAAAGTGCCAATGATAGCGCTGATACCTCATCCACTAACGTCCAAGTAGCTGGTGTAGATGAAGCAGACATTATCAAGACAAATGGAAAGTCTATATTCTTTGTCAGGGATGGCGATATTATTATTACCTCTGCAAATAAAGAGAATAGTAAGGTTCTTAGTATGATTAAAACAAACGGATTTTCTCCACAAGATATCTATTTACACAATGACCTATTAATTGCGATTGGGCAAAAAGCTGAACCACTTAGAGAAACACCCGAGCCAAAAGATACCCAAGACGGTTCAACTAAAAGTATAGGTATACCAGAGCCAATCTACTACAGTCAAACCGCAATATATATTTATGATATTAATAATCCTAATGAGCCAACAAAATTACGTGAGGTAAGCCTTGAAGGGTATTATAGCAATTCAAGAATTCTTGATGGATATCTTTATTTGATGGCAAATGAAATCCCACCCTACCATATTTTAGAGACACGTGAGGATATTGAGATTAGGCCATATATAAAAGACAGTACTATAAATGAGGAAAGTAAACCAGTTGATTTTGAAAATATGTATTTCTTTCCTGAAAGTAACGACGAACAGTTTTTAATCTTAGCATCTATTGATTTAAATAATTTGGAAAAGGAAGCACATATAGAAACCTACTTAGGAGCTTCAGACCAAATCTATATGTCCCAAAAGAATCTATATATCGCAGTAAATAAATATAAAGAAATCGAAAAGAGTACAAATAATACAACCGATAAATCTGCAGAAATTATGATTTGGCGTCCTCAAGACGTGGATACCGAAATAACTCAATTCCAAATTAAGAATGGAAAATTGAAATACAACGCATCCACTGTAGTAAAAGGAACCTTAATTAACCAATTTGCTATGGATGAGCGAGATAACACCTTTCGTGTAGCAACGACAAAAGGGGAAACGATAAATGAACAACAAAAGTCAACCAATAATATATACACTTTTGATATGAATTTAAAACCATTAGGATCTGTTGAAGGTTTAGCAGAAGGGGAACGCATTTATAGTGTGCGTTTTATGGATCATGTAGCATATATGGTTACCTTTAAACAAGTAGACCCGTTATTTGTCATTGACTTAAAGGATCCTAAAAATCCTACGGTACTTGGTGAACTAAAGATTCCTGGGTTTAGTAACTATTTACATCCTTTAGATGAGAACCATGTCATTGGATTTGGGCAAGATACAACACTTTATAAAGAGAAAGGTATGCAAGAACCATTAATTCGAACAGAAGGAATCAAAATTTCAATTTTTGATGTGAGTGATCCAACGAACCCTAAGGAAAAATATAGTAAGGTAGTTGGTAAGGGAGGCTCGTACTCTGAGCTGTTACACAATCATAAGGTATTATTCAAGCATCCAACTGAAAACCTCTATGGTTTCCCAGCTTCCCTATCGGAAACAAAGCTAGTTACCAAAGATGGTTATGCTTTTGAGGAGTACTTCCCTACATTTGAAGGTGCACTACTCTTCAAAATTACACCTGAAGATGGAATTGAGCTAGTCGATACAATTACACACCAAAAGAATGCAGAAGAATATCCGGAATGGGAAGCTGAAATTAGGAGATTAGTTGCTGTAGATAATACCTTATATACCTTCTCCTACAATCAAATGAAAGCTTTTGATTTAAAGCAAAAACAAGTAATCCAGTCTGTTAATTTACCTGATATAAGCTATGATCGATAATTTAAATAGAGGATGCATAAATAGCATCCTCTATTTTTTATGTACTTTAAAACTTGTTTACTTAGCATGATTTTTCCAGTTGATACATATATTTTTTATAAGTTTGTAATTGGTTATTATACATGAGGGAGGATAGGATATGCTAATACACGAATTAATCACAATATACGAGGCTGAACGCAAAGAATCACCGAAGACATTAAACGACCTACTAGATTACTTCCAAAGAAAATATATTGCAGAAGAAATTGATATAAAATCATACCGTGAAATATTTAATCTTCTTCTTCAAGAAGGTGCAACCTCGGCTCATGAATTAATATAATTGCTATAAATAAACTGGTATAGACAATCCTAACTGCCAGATGTTAACCATGTAACATCTGGCTTTTTACTATGTTCGCTAATATTTTTTCATCTTCAGCATACGTAAGTTTATGGTTTACTATTTCGGATAAGGATTTCCAGTCTACTTCATCTATTATTTCGTCCGGATCCTCTATGCCAGTACTTTCACCAACTATTTCTACTAGAAAATAATGAGCTTTGACATTAACTTCCTCTATCACGCTTGTTTTAACAAATAATAATTTTTTTACCTCAACTGTATATCCAGTTTCCTCTCTTACTTCACGTACACAGCATTCTTCAGGGGTTTCCCCCTCTTCTATACTACCCGATGGGACCTCCCAAGAATCGGATTCTTTTGCTCTTACCATCAAAACTTCATAATTATCATTTACACAAATCGCTGCTGAACCAAACCATTTTTTCATTAGCACACTCTCTACTCAGACATAGAATTTTAATAATAACTATTAGAAAACCAAGTACTTAGGAATACGTATCCTGCAATAATTTGACGGAATGCTGGATTAGTTTCTCCAATACCTTCGTGTCGATATCAGCAAGCTTATTAATATATATACAACCTTTACCACTCGTGTGCTTCCCTAATTTCTCCAGCAACTCACCACGATTCTGGTCACCCGGAGCTAAATATAGACTAATTTTAGCTTTGCGTGGAGAATAACCAACCAGTGGTGCATCTCCCTCATGTCCCGAAGCATATTTATAATGGTATGCGCCAAACCCAATTATGCTTGTTCCCCACATCTTCGCTGGATATCCTGTTGTATTTGTGAAAATATCTAATAATTGGTAAGCATCTTCCCGTTTTCTCGGATTTTCAACTGCTTCGATAAACTCTATTACGCTTCCATCATTTTCTTTTGTTTTTAGTTCGTACATCGTAATCCTCCTAGTTTTATACTTTCCTTTTAACACTCTCCTCCAGCTCTTTTCTGAAACTTCTTACCTACTCGATAAGACCTGTGAGTTATTTCTTTATTAATCTATATATCTTCCATTGTTAGCCCTTTAGGTGATTCCTCCCAGTATTCTTGCTCAGGATTATACCCTTCTTTCTGCCACTTTAATAGGACACTCTGATCCACAATCGTATTCGGTAATAGACGTAAAGCCTTAGGATTCTTAGCTGCTAAGTAATTTTTTGCATCATTAAAATCCTTTATTTGTGACTTTAACACCACCATTTCTGAATAGGTATAGGATTCACCTTGTTTCCCATTGAGGATAAGATACTTTCTTCTTAGAGTCGGTGCATCAATCTCCTGTGATGGTAAAACATATTCCTCTTCCAGTAGAACACGATAAATCTTATCAGTTAGAATAGAATATAATACATGTTCTTCTTCCTTCTGGATTGGTGCATAACCCGTTTTTTCTACGATAGTCTGTCCCTGTCTAGACAATATCCACTCCTTGAAAGGTTGTATATTTGAATTTGTACTTCCAGCTGTCACAGCATATATCTGATAAGTAATTGGATACTCTCCAGTCTTTATTGTTTCTATTGTTGGATATACATCATCAATAGCTAGATGGCGAATCGATTTATTTTGTACCATTTCCATCGAAAAGTTTCGAAAAGAATATCCTATTGCATTTTTAAAATTTTTATAATCTGCTGTTTCCTCAATGATCCCACCCATTAAACTAACAATATCATCTTTTGGCGGATTCATAATCGCTGTATCTCCCATCAATAATTGTAGAGCCGTTTGACTACCACTGTTTGCTGGTCGTTGAAACGCTCTAATAGAATCATTTTCTCCCCCTAATTCTCTCCAATTCTTTATTTCACCTGAATATATTCCTTTTATTTCCTCTAATGCTAAGTTGTCTATTCTATTCTTTGAATTAACAAAGAAAACAAACGCTTCCATTCCAATTGGAGTTAAGGTTAGGTTTACCCCGGAATTAAGGGCCTGTTCAATTTGCTCAGCGGACGGAGCTAGTGCAAAGATTATATCAGCGTCTTGATAAATTATATTTTCATAGGCATAAGGGGTCCTATTGGACATGATTTCACTATCGTACACATCATAATCCTTCTCTGGATAAGTAGCTTGTGCAAAGGCAGCGTATACGGGATAAATAGCAGTTGCTCCGTCAATTATCGGAAGGTCCCCTTCTATTTGAAAGAAAGAAGGTTCGTCTAAGGTTACCGCCTTTGTACCATTCTTAAATGGCTGATAATCATACAGATCAAGATCCGTGTTCATGGTAGGGATTCCTCTAACATATGCATTGATCCCTTCATTAATAACAACAGAAATTACTGCAATCGTAAAAAAACTAATGACATATTTTCGGAGCCTTTTCCCTTGCACAAATGGAAAGAATCCATTAAAAATAAAACATAAGATCCCTATTGCGAACAAGATAAAAAAAGGTATGTAAAAATTGCCCCCACCCAAAACCATTGAAATGAAAGACAACATGTACATGAAGATAGATATTGCAGTAGTAACTAGTATAAATAGAAATATTCGTAAACCAATAGAATCCTTCACATATAATCCCCCCAAAAGTATTGCATAGCGTAAATCAATTATACAGAATGTTCGTAACACTTACAATATAAGATAAGCAGCATCATTACAATGCTGCTCTCTCTTAATCATTCTCCTGTTTCCTTTGTTTCCATCCTAAATAAATAACTGCTACAAGAAATAAAACAAGAACAATGGCAATTGGAGCAATAAAAGCCCAATTTATTCCACTATTTTCCTCAACTATGTATACATCAACTGATTCCCGTTTCAAGCCAATCTTATATTCGCCATTATCTAATTGTCGGACAATATCATCGCCAAGAAGTCCTCGTAGTTGTAAGTTTGAATCCAAATCTGTAATAGAAACAGAGCGAAGTACACTATCATTATTAATAGCAATATACATCGTTTCGTCCTTATAAGTCCGTTTAAATACGAGCATCCCATGATCTGATCCTACTAATTCGGTATCCCCGTATTGGAGAGCTGGAAAATTAGTTCTTAATGATAATATTTTCGAATAGACTTCCTTTAGATCGGGGTCTCCACTGTTGAAATCTACCAGCTTCTCTGTTTCCTCTAAACCAACACCATACATTGGAATCTCTGAACCCTGAAAGATAGAAGTTACACCAGGACTAGTTAACATGTATGCTAAGGCAAGCTGCCACGTATTTACATCATCTCTTCCATTCATACCAGCAACTTGTGCAAATCGATCCATGACTTTGTTATCAACATAAATAAGTCCGTTCCTATTCCCAAGTTCCTGCCAAGTATGAAAAATGTCAGAAACGGGAGAATCAACATGAGATAATACCTCTACGATTTTCTTCGATAGCTCCGGATTTTCTACCACGTCTATTGAAGGTATTTGAAGGAGAGCATCGGGTGTCTTATCCAAGAGAACATTCGCAACTATGTACAGATCCTGTTTCTCTGTCTTAAGTTCATTGGTGAGTCTCTCCAAAAAAACAGGATTCGATTGGTCTGCTGCATGTAAGGTAAATCCATCTATATCCGTTTCATGAAGCCAATATTTTGCCACATCAATTAGCATATTCTGAACCTCTGGATTAGATTGATTTAATACAATGACACTATCAAGCCACGGTTCATTCGTTGAATCAACTCTCTTGTTTGATACTATCCAGTCTGATTTAGCAGTGTCGGTAACAATTGGGTTTGTGCTCGCCACATAATTGTTCACAAGCTCAATCATTACTTTCATATCTCGTTTATGTGCTTCACGTACTAATGCTTTCAGGTCCTCAATCGTCCCGAATTGTTCTTCGACAGAATAGAAATCTTCCACCCAATAACCGTGATAGCCATCTGTTGCATTTTCCATAATTGGAGATAAGGATATTGTTGTAAAACCTAAATCCTTTAAGTCATCGAGTTTTAATTGTATCCCCTTTAAGTCCCCACCATGAAAAGCATATGGATCATCTAAACGAACCTCTTCACTAAATGCATGGTCACCATTATTAAATCGGTCTACCAAAATGGAATAGATTATTTGTTCCTGTATGTCATTACCTTTCGCATATCCGATAGTTGGAAATATATATGTAAATAATAGAATTGCTGATGTTAGCATAATAAATTTCTTCATTTTTTTCCTCCAACTTTTTTGTCATTCTTTTCTATTATTAACCTTTCAGACAAATAGTCAATGATAACATCTAATTTGTAAAAAATTCTCCATAAAAAAACAGTCTCTTCAGACAAATAGCTGAAAAGACTGTTCCATTTTTTTACATAAAACCGCCTGGTAATCGGAAGAATCCTAAAGCAATAGTAATTGCAAACGCAATAACTAATTGAATCCATCCAGCCGTAGCGGAGTCACCATCTTTCGTTTTACCTAATGTCATCTCCATTGCAGCAATTACCCAAATACCAGCCAACCCTTTGATAATTGCCTCTACCATCATCGGGCTACCATTAAAGTAATTCTTGATTAGTAGTCCACCAGAAATTAAGATTATTAAATAATCTAAACGAAGTATCATTTGTACAATTTTTGCTGCTTTGTCTTTTCCTTGTTTATGTAGAACTAATGTAACAAAAAACAGTATGAATGCCAGAACCCATGCAGTAACATGTAAATGTGTATTCATTCTATTCCTCCTATGTATTATGAAATTTAGGGTCATACTACTTCTAATCTATCATACCATGTCCGTTAACTAATACATATGAAAAATTATTGACAAATACTGACGTTTTTATTCATGAGGGAGATGGATTAGACACGTGATCCTTGCTTCCAACAGGAACAACAAAATCTGTTTAATAAATCTCATAGTTATGTTACATTTTTAATATAGGAGGGATTTTTTATGACGTTAAGTGAATCTATTATGAAACAAACGGATACTTACGGTGCTAAAAACTATCACCCACTTCCGGTAGTAGTTTCAAAGGCAGAGGGTGTTTGGGTTGAAGATCCTGAAGGAAATCGATATATGGATATGCTTAGTGCTTATTCAGCAGTAAACCAAGGGCACAGGCATCCGAAGATTATTGATTCGTTAATCGAACAAGCAGGAAAAGTAACACTCACTTCCCGTGCATTCCATAACGACCAGCTTGGACCATGGTACGAAAAAATATGTAGAATTACAAATAAGGATATGGCATTACCAATGAATACTGGTGCAGAAGCTGTTGAAACTGCAGTAAAAGCAGCACGTAGATGGGCTTATGATGTCAAAGGTGTTCCTGAAGGTAAAGCTGAAATTATTGCCTGTGAAGGAAACTTTCATGGTCGAACAATGTTAGCGGTTTCGCTTTCTTCAGAGGCTGAATACAAACGTGGTTTCGGGCCAATGCTACCAGGTATCAAACTTATTCCTTATGGTGACATCGAAGCATTAAAGGCTGCAATTACTGAAAATACAGCTGGTTTCCTTTTTGAACCAATTCAAGGAGAAGCTGGTATCGTAATTCCACCAGAAGGTTTTCTAAAAGAAGCATATGAAGTATGTAACGAAAATAATGTTCTTTACATTGCCGATGAAATTCAAGCAGGTCTTGGCCGTACTGGTAAAATGTTTGCTTGTGATTGGGAAGCCGTTGAACCAGATATGTATATACTTGGTAAAGCACTTGGTGGTGGTGTAATGCCAATCTCCTGTGTAGTAGCAAATAAAGATATCTTAGGAGTATTCAATCCTGGATCACACGGTTCTACATTTGGTGGAAATCCTCTTGCATGTGCAGTGTCCCTTGCTTCCCTAGAGGTTCTATTAGAAGAAAATTTAGCCGAACGCTCACTTGAGCTTGGGAACTATATGATGAGTGAATTGAGAAGCATTAACAATCCAAAGATTAAAGAAGTACGAGGAAAAGGCTTATTTATTGGCGTTGAACTAACCGAATCTGCAAGACCTTATTGTGAAGCGCTAAAGGAAAAAGGCCTATTATGCAAAGAAACGCATGAAAACGTAATTCGTTTTGCACCTCCATTAGTTATTGAACAAGATGATTTACAATGGGCAATCGAACAAATTAAAGATGTACTAAAGGGTTAACTGTATGATGCCGCATATATACTATGTGCGGCATATTTTCATGTACTTTTAATTTTTGGATTCATCGTTTGAATTATTGACATGCATTCTATATTTGGAGGTATCTCTTTTATTTCTTGGGGTGCATACTTTCCTTAGTCTGGCGTAATCTCCCGTTTAACAGGCTCATCACTCCTGATTACTAGATGAATGATTATCTCATTCACACCCTTCAACAATTCCCCAATCCAACATAAACTAACTATGAGGAGGATTCATATGCCAGCGAATGTAGGAGCTGTAAAAGTAAACAACGTTTCATCATCTGCAGTATTTAATATTGGTGATGTATTTTCTATAAACCCAGTGAGTTCAGCGAAGACATATACTGGTGGTGGATCTTTTAATACTGGTAATGGGACACGTGTTCAAATCAGTAATTCTTATAATTATGTATACGATAAAGATATTATCGACCAGGAGACCAAATAAATTGGAGTGAATATGATGAATATTACGGTTCACCAATCCATCCATATCAATCTAATAAAGGTTGGATCCATAGCTAACTCATCTGTTTTACAAATTGGTAGTAGTGGAGCAATTCAGGCAAGGTCCGAGCTTTATAACACTGGTGGATATACGGAACCTGCTGAAGCAGCAGAAATAGAGGAAGAAGCAATTCCAATAGTTCCCCTAGCAAGGTAAAAATTGCACAACTATTAACATACTGCATAAGATAATCTTAGGCATTAGCCCACATAACAGAAGGGCTAAATGGTACTAGTGAAGGGGAATAAAGAAATGAATATGTATGGATGGAACAACAACTATAATTATGTCTACGAACTGCAGCAAATTGCAGCAAATCAGAATCAACAAATTAAATTACTTGAAGAGAGAATTAATGAATTGGAGAAACAAATACAAGCAAATAGTGGTACTTCAATTGACAGGATCGAATACCATTTTGATCAGCTAAAAATTGAACGTTTGGAAGGAACACTTCATATCGGATTATCTCCTCAGGAGCTTGCAAATATTGATGATTTAAATATACCAAATCCAACTGTACAGAATAACCCAACACTACCAGCAATTTATCAGCAATCCCTTATCCCTAATCTTTACGGATTTGTCAATGAACAAGGTCCAGCAATCATACAACGTCTTTCTAAACAGTACAATAAACCAGTTGATAAAAGACTGGAAGGAGATATGATCCATGATATGTTAGGTCAAATTCCTGACAGGGTAAAGTTTTATGATAAAGAGGCTAGAGAGCAACAATTGACAGATCCAAGTCAAATCGAGAGTTATATAGCTGATCAAATAAAAAAAGAGATTTACCTTTCTCTAGAACGATTCATGGCAAAATCTAATACTGAAAAAGGAGAGGACTAGATGAATATTGAGGTGCATAACTGGGGAATATGTGTTGGAAATGTCGGTATTGAAGCAGTTGCCTCATCCTCTGTTTTCCTAATAGGAGATAATAAGGAAATGAAATTATCTTCTTTTTTTGATACTCCCCCAGAATCGTATATTGTTGGGGCTTTAGTTCCACTAGCTCCTCAAACATAATGGGGTGATACCTATTCTACACCGGCTAGTTCAAATTAAAGAAGTAGATTTAAATACGATGACCTTTAGTGGAATATTTAATATTGGAGACACCGTTAATTTTTCCCCAAGGTCAAAAGCTATCGCTGTACAACGTGAAGGAAATGTATGGAATACAATGTATGATGTCCATTATCATTATTATCCCATTTTTCAGCTACCAGCAAAGTGGATAGAGAACCCGATACCAGTAGTCTCAAAAAACAACCATCATGACGGTATCATTTCTGTAAATTGTGTATCGATCCAAGCGGTAACTCAAGCAGCTGGAGTCCAATTTGGTGGAATTGATTATATTAATGCGGAATCGAGAATAAAACATATTCGAATAATTAAACAAGAAGAGGAAAATATGGACTAGAGTATACACGCATTTTCATCCTTTATCATATTTTAAAGTAAATTCTTATTTTTTTAGTAGGTGTATTACATGCCATCAATTGTCGGGCCAATCAAAATTAATAATGTAGGTGGCGGTGTTGTAAATTTTGGGGATGCTTTTTATCTTTCTCCAAAGAGCTCGTCTAAAACATCTGCTGGCTCAGGATCTTTGAACACTGGGGACTTCATTAATACGAATACAGGGGCAAACCTAACAAATCCTATTGACCCAGATGTCAATGATCAAAATCAAACAGCCAATGCATAAGAAATCCGTCTCTAAAAGGAAAGGATCTTTTGAAGAGACGGATTTTTCTTTTATGATACTTTTACTAATAATTGTTTGCTAAAGAAGTATAGATACGTTTCCTTTACTGGGGCTTTCCATATGGTTTCAAGTGCATGCCGGTATAGATCTAGCTGGACCTTATATCGGTTCACCAATTTTTGTATAACTGCATCAGTGACCTCTTGTTCAATAAAGTCTGTCTTATAATCTAAGATTATCCAACCATTATTAGATGGTATTAACACATCAAATACTCCCTGTACTAGCACCTGCTCATCGGTCTCGCTTTGCCAATTAGCATAGACCTCACTGGCAGGAAGTGTAATACTAAATGGAACTTCACGATATAGTGTTTCAACGGTAAGCATATGTTCAGCAATTTCTGTATCAAAAAATTCCACTATTGCCTTCACATCAATTCCGTCCGCTTCTGGTCTTCTCAGAATCTCCCGTTCTACTAGCTTTTCTACAAATTCAAAAACTTCCTCTTTAGACATCTTTCTTTTAAAGGGAAGATGCTGCATTACCGTATGCATTGCTGTACCTTTTTCAGCGGCGGAAAGTGTCTTTTCCTTTTGCAAAAATAATGGTTTTCTTACTATAGGTGTCTGAAATGGTTGTAGTATTTGAGTTGCACTATACTCATCCTTTATTTGTCGCTGGCGCTTAATCTCTGTGACACTTTGCTTTGCTCTTGACTGTGCTGCTTCTGTATAAGGGTATTGGTAAGACAATCGTTCATTAACAAAGTGATCCATGGTTGAACTATCTAATTCTACCGGTTGCCACATGTTAATTCTTTCTTTTAACTTTACGTCTTCCTCCACTAATTCCTCTTCATAATTCGTTAGTTCACTTCCATGAAGAATTGTAATTTCCCATTCAGATGGATCAACACGAATTTCTTCTAATACAGCATCCAACACTTCCTCTGTACGTAAAACCTCTGTTTGGTGATGTCGCATGAGTGCAGGGCCAACCCAATCTAGATAAGAGGTTGAACGGATACGAAAATGAGCTGGAAGTATCCACTCTGAATGCTCCATAATGGACTCCCATTTTTCCTGTTTCTTTGTAAAGGAGGCAACATTTCCAACCATAACAAGCTTTTCTCTTGCCCTTGTTAATGCTACATAGAGTACACGCATTTCTTCGGCAAGTAGCTCTCGCCTTTTTTCTTCTTTTAACGCATGGTAGAACAAGGTTGGGTATGTTATTCTTTTCGCGGGATCAATGTATTTTGAAGCAAATCCTAGGTCTTTGTGCAACAAATAATTTTGTCTTAAGTCTTGCATATTAAATTGCTTATCCATTGCCCCAACAATAACAACCGGGAATTCTAGTCCCTTACTTTTATGAATCGTCATAATCCGAACGACATCTTCCTGTTCACTTAATGCCCTTGCTGCTCCAAGATCATCTCCCTTTTCCTCCATTCTCTCTATAAAACGAAGGAAGCGAAATAATCCTCTGAAGGAAGTATTCTCATAGCCTCTTGCACGGTCATATAATGCTCTTAGATTTGCCTGCCGTTGTCTACCACCAGGCATTCCCCCAACAAAGTCATAATATCCTGTCTCACGATAAATTTGCCAAATCAATTCCGACAATGCTCCTTGTCTTGAAGCAAGTCGGAATTGATCGAGCAGTTCTGTAAAACGAACTAATTTTATCGATATTGGATCCTCGTTCTCTTGAAGATACTTCTCTACAGCCGCGTAATACGAATTGCGTCTGTCTGCTAGTCGTACCTTAGCTAGTTCATTTTCGTTTAGCCCAACAATTGGTGATTTCAGAACAGAAGCAAGTGGAATATCCTGTCTAGGATTATCAATAACCTTTAAAAGATTCATCATAATCTTCACTTCGATTGCTTCAAAATATCCAGTTGAAAGCTCTGCATAAACAGGAATTCCTTGTTTTTTTAGCTCATCGACAATTGTAGGTGCCCATGTCATGGAACGTAAGAGAATAACAATATCTCGATATTGTACATCCCGGAGCTTTTCCGTTGCTTTATCTACAACCTGAAGAGGTGCTTTACCTTGCGTTCCAATCCATTGCTTTATCTTCTTCGCATATACCCTCGCCTCAAGCTGAGCATACTCTAGATCCTGATAATTTTCCTCTGCATCCTCATCTTCCTGCATAATTTCTTCAGGCATCTCTCTGTCAATTATAATAAGCTCTGGATTTGGTTCTGCCAATGGCAAATTGTCATACATTTTATTAGCGTAAATTAACTCTGCATCCTGGTCATAGTTTATTTCTCCAAGATTCTCATCGAGTATCTGTCTAAAAATATAATTAGCACCTATCAATACAAGTTCACGGCTTCTAAAATTACTAGCCAAATCAATTCGAGTCCTTGAGCTACCTTCCATAGCAAAACGTTTATACTTCTCGATAAAAAGAGATGGCTCTGCATGTCTAAAGCGGTAGATGCTCTGTTTTACATCGCCTACCATAAACATGTTTCCAGATCCTACCTGATCACTTATCAAAGTTAAAATAGTTTCTTGTACTAAGTTTGTATCCTGATACTCATCTATTAATAGTTCACTAAATTGTTTCTGCAAATTTTTTGCTACATTCGATGGCTTTGGCGCATCTATCGTAGATGGCTCTCCTTCGATTAATAGTTGCAAACATAAATGCTCTAAATCTGAAAAGTCTACAACAGCTTTCTCACGCTTCGCCAAAGTAAATCGTTCCATGAAATCCTTCACAATTTCTGTAAGTGATTTAACCACTGGAGCTAATTCCCTCATGTCCTCTATATGTGATACAAGATTACGATTAAACCAGTTACTTTTCACCTTGTTCCAGCGAGCCTTGTAGCTGTCACGCAGCTTTTTCACTTTACTTTTTTTATCTTCATTGCAATCTTGTTTTTTCGTAGAGAGTCGAGAAAAATCATTAGTTGTCATAAATACTTGAAGCTCTTCCCATTTATCTAATAAAGAAGTTGCTTGCTTAAGCATTTCCATATCAGCTAATATCGTTTCCGTATATTGATATGGGCCGTCATTTTCCTTCGTTAATTTAAGCGCATGAGTCATTTCTTGTTCTATACCGCTAAACGTATCCTTTAGTTCCCGTTTAATAATTTGTAACCAGGGTAACTGATCCTCTGACCAATTTTCAGGAATCTGATAAACTGCAGCTAATTCATCGAGCCATGCATTTGGCCATGGGCTTTGAATTGCAAAATTATAAAGGGATAGAACTAGCTTTTCTACATCCACATCGTTTCGATCTCCAGAAAAACGATCAACCACTTGAAAAAATTTCTCCTGGCCATCCCCTTCTTTACCATACCAGTCCTCAAATAAATCATCGAGAACATCTTGCTGCATAAGATCTGCTTCCATATCATTTGCAATGCGAAAACTTGGATCAATGTCGAGTAAGTATGCATATTGTTTCACGATATCTAAGCAAAAGGAATGTAGTGTTGATATCGATGCACGCTGTAAAAGGGATAATTGCTTTTTTAAATGAACTGATGTTGGATCTTGTTCTAATGCTTTTTCTAGGGCAAGTCCAACACGATTTCGCATTTCCTGTGCAGCAGCATTTGTAAACGTTACAACGAGAAGGGAATCAATATCAACTGGTTTTTCTTTTTTTAATAGCTTTTGAATAATTCGTTCTACAAGTACTGCCGTTTTACCTGAACCTGCCGCTGCTGCAACTAATACATCACTGCCTTCCGTATAAATAGCTGCTTCTTGTTCTTTTGTCCATTTAACCATTGATATCCCCCTCCTTTTCTCTTAGTTTCTCTAATACCTCATCCTCTTTCATTTCGGACAATCTTCTAAAATGATTGGTTTCAAGGGAGGTGTCAAACTGACATACAGATAGAAACGGGCAGAATGTACAAGCTACCTTTTGCTTTCTTTGATACGGATTTAAGTGAACAGCTCCACTCGTAATATCAATCCCAGCATGTAACATGAGATCATGAATATGATTCCGTAAGTCTTGAAATGTCTCATTACTTGCGATTTTAGAGTCAGATCGGAATGCTCCGTCCTTTTTCAAACCAGCTGGGATAATTTGACTAAATCCAGTATTCAGAGATGTATCCATCATCTGAATAACTTCTTCGTTATTAATCAATAAGCCTTTCATTTTGTAACTCTTAAATATTTCTTCCTCTAATTTTTCATCAGACAATCGGGAATCACCTGTGATCATCGGATTGTGTACATGAAAATAAAGTACACCAGCTGGTGTCGCTTTTTTTCCTAACCAGCTCTCCGATTGGGATAAGACAACATCTAGATAAGTAAGCATCTGTAAAGCAATTCCATAGTATACATCTACCATGTCTAGTCCTCTTGCACTAGATTTATAATCGATGATTCGCAAATATAAATCCTCTTGATTGATTGCTTTATCTACCCTGTCAATCCGACCGCGAAGCCTAATTTCATATCCGTTTGGTAATGTCAATGTTACAGGCTTTAATCGATCTTGCTTAGAACCAAAGCCAAGCTCTAAACCAACAGGTGAAAAATGACTTAATCTTGCCTGTTCACTGAGGACATAGGCTGCTCGTGCAATTACCTGCTGTAACTTGTATTGAATATATTGATACCTATTGGTACTATGCAAAATTTGATGCTGTAATATTGGAGCAAGAGTCGTAACGGCACGTTCTGCATAAGCATCGGTATCCTTTTTAGATAAAATGGCAAAATCTCGTCCCTCTTCTTGTATCCATTCGGTAATCATTTTCAATGCCTCATGAAAAAGGTTCCCAATATCTGGTGCATCTAATTTATATGTTCTTCGTTCATTTAACCCTAAACTATATTTTGCAAAATGCTGATACGAACAGCTGTAATAAGTTTCTAATCGAGAAACACTTGCCGTTAGTTCTCTCGGATATAGTTGTTCAACTGTTGCTGTATCCATGTTTGTTGGTGTATTTTCATAATATAAACTCTGTAATATGGTGTACGTTGTATCATACTTACTATGATTCTCCATGTACCAATTTAAGACATGCCACCATACAGGCTTTACAGGGTATCCTTTTCTACTTCTAGCTAGCTGAGTTGTGAGCGCAGATCTTGTTTTAATAGGCGTAGTAATAAAACGGTCTGCTTCAAATAACTCATCCGGATCCTGCAATAGAAGATGCTCTTTACAGGATGGAAACATATCCTCCATCCGTTTGATTAGCTGAGATGGCATTTTCGCTTTTCCTTCCTCATCACTTAGCGGATAACTAACCCACAAATAATCAGAAGCAGATGTAAAGGCTAAATACATGTAGAACCAGTCATCTAAAAGCTGTCTTTTACTTGTATCCGCAAGCTTCATTCCGCTCGATGCTAATAATTCACGCTCCACCTCGTTAATCATTCCATCTGATGGGGGCTTTAATGGCCATACCCCTTCATTAACACCTACTAAGAATGAGCATTTGATTCCACTAATTCGCGAACGGTCAATGGTTCCAACAATTACATGGTCGATGCTTGGAGGTACGTGGGAAAACTTTAACGTTTCTAGCCCTGCATCTAGCGTAACACGGAAGGTCGATAAGGACATCCCTTCACTTCCTGACAACTCCACCATTTCATCCAATAGATCAATGATGGCATTCCAGACCTGCTCCTGTTCACGTCCCTTTTCTAGTTGACCACTCTCATCAAAGTAGGTTCTCATTTCCTCAAGTTTTGCTGATACCCCTATGTTCTCTAATAAGGTAAACAGGACTAAACAAATTTCCTGTATAGTTTCTGCGGCTCTAATAGCTTCGTCAAAGCTACCTAGAGCTTGTATCACCTGCTTACGATAGCGATTGATTCGTATTTGCATTTCCTTTTCAATATCTGTCTGTGTTGCTTGTTCAAAGCCACGGAATCGCTGGAAAATCCAATCATCCTTACTTAGCCACTGCTTTCTTGTCCGAATTCCATATTCTAAGCAATAGTTTTCTAGCTCATCAATTGCATCACTGGTTAAAGGATATTCTTTATCAGTAGCTGGAATAAATCCCGTCTTCAGCATACGAAAAACTGCATCATACCGCCAGTTGGCCTCCACTACTTCTAATACAGAACGTATAAACTCTATCAAGGAATGGTTTAACATCGTCCGTTTTTCATCAATGAATACAGGGATATGGTAATCCTCAAAAATAGTTGAAATAATATCCTGATATGTTTCTGTTTGACGGATCAATACTGCTATATCCCGATAGCGGTAATTTTCTTCACGAACTAATCGCAATATCTCCTGTGCAACCCCTTCAATTTCCGCACGTGGATGTACTGCTTCTGCAAGGAGTATAGGAGCATCACCATGAAAAGCTCTCGCCGGACGTACATCAAAATAACGCTCCAAATGAATGAAATACGGTCTATTCTGAAATCCACTATCCTCAGGGTATAGAACTACGTGATCCTCTATTTTAATGTCATTCAATTCAGCAATTTGCTTTAAGGTTTGATAGGTTTCCTTTGTCTGATGAAATAAATCTAAATCAGAAATAATTGGACTATCCACATGGTCTACTGTTAATGATACTGTCACATGCTTACATTTTTTTAGTAGTGTTTCTACTACTACTAATTCTTTTGGTGTAAACCGGTGGAATCCGTCAAAATAGATTTCCGCACCTTCTAGAGATTTTGCCTCTTCTATCTTCTCCGCTAAAAGACTCAATTGATCCTCACTATCAACATATTGACCGGATAATGCTTGTCCTAATTTTTCATAGATAAAATGGAGGTCATCTAGTTTTTGTACTAGAGAAACCTCCCCTGGCTCCTTATGAGCATATTGATTTATCCAATGTCTTTGTGCAAGTAAAGCCTCTGGAGATATGTCATATCGCTTGAATTCCGTGATGATTTTCTCAAGCTGATTCAAAAAGCCCTGTTTCTCAACTGCTTTTTGGAAAACCTGCCAATCCCCTTCTTTTTCCTCAATAATTTTTCGGAGCATCATCTGTATTCCTACAGAGCTAATAAATTTCCTTGTAGCACCTCCCGTTTCCTGTAAAATTATCCAAGCTAAACGAGAAAAACTTGTTACTTGTGTTCGAATACTCCCTTGAAATCCTCGGTCTCGGAACAAGGCATACTCCTGTTCAAAGGTCATTTGATCTGGAACAATATAAAAAATCGGCGGACCCTGGGGGTTACCTATTGATTTTTCTTTTATTTCTTTGTATGCATAGTTACTTTTTTCAGTTCCTGACCTACCTATAATAAATCGGAGCCCCATCTAAACGCCCTCCTCACTAATGAAAAAAACTCCTGACTAATTACATGTTCAAGACAGAAGTTTTTGATTTTAAATTTATTCTTTCTCAGCGTCAGTAGTTTCTTCTTTTTGCATTGATTTAGAATGTAACTTTTTTTCTATGAATTTACCTACTAACCAGAAAAGCGCAATACATATTCCTACTACAATTGTTTTCGTTGGATTTTGAGCAAATGATACAATACTAGATCCTATATAAGAAATTGAAAATATCATAACAGATTTACCAAGCAATACCGCTAAAATAAACTGATACATATTTATTTTCGATAAGCCTGCTACAACATTAATAACAGAGGATGGCGAAAACGGAAAGCACAAGAGCAAAAACAATGGTCCAAATCCGTGTCTTTCTAGCCAGCCTGTTACTCTATTTACTTGTTTATTCTTGCGGATCTTCACAAAGATTTTTTTGTCCCCTAAATTTCTAACAATCAAGAATACAATTATAGCACCTGCACTAGAACCTGCCCATGAAAACAAAAAACCTTCCAGTAAACCATAAGCTGCAGCATTTGCCATTACAAATACAACTAACGGTAAAAAGGGAAGAAAAGCTTCTATAAATGGTAACAATATTCCGGGTAATGGCCCTAAGCTTTCATAATTCTTTAGTAATTCCATTATGTACTGATCGAGTTCATCATTTCTAGCAGCATTCTGCCAATCTGTTATAATACTAAACAAATTCATCCAGTAAATCTCCTCATCAAGGCCTTTATATGTACTAACTTTATTTTAATAGAATTTCCCTGTTATGAAAAGCTTTAACCAAGTTTCATTCACTTATAAACGTTTTTAACACAAAAAAATAAGCCTCTACCCTTCCTTAATCAATTAATTAATATACATTCCTGTTTATTATAGTACATTAGCATACGTTAACGTTTCTCCACATTTTTTTGCTTTTCAGTGTATTTTTTGCTTATTTTGGCGTATAATAGAACAAACGTTCCTAAAATGGAGGGTAACATATGCGCTATCTGACAGATGAAGAATTAAACATAGCTACTCGCTTTCTTTTTCTCTCGATGGCAATTGTCGTGATACAGCAAGATATAGGAAGCATCCAAAAGGGTCCCTTTAAAATAAAGGAACCATATATCCAGCTTTTGGAAAAGATGAATTCCAATGCCTTGACAGAGCGCCGACAATTACGTTCTACAATGGAAAAGAAAAAGCTTAAGGTAATGCTTTTAAATAAAAATGATTCCTTTTCTTCCTACCTTTTTATATGCAAAGGAAAAGAGGAAAAGCGAAATTACTTTAACCCAGCTATTCGAAAAAAAGTGCAAGAAATAGTACAGGAAATTATGTGGAAGTCCTTGTCCCCGGAACAGTCTTTGGTTGCTGCAAATGCCTGATTCGATTGTCTAATAAGTAACGAAATTGTGCGGTTCGATGTATTTGATTCATTACTGATCCATAGGAAGCGTCTAAAATAATCCGCTTTCCATTCCTGAAGATAATTTCAGTAGTTTCATTGGTCGCACGGCTGACATGTTCAATATGGGAATGGGCAATCCATGAGCATTTTGCATTTGTTGGAGATGTTGTCGGGAAGAAATACATGCCACTGGAAGGATCAATCGATATTGGGGCCTTATGGGTAATTCCACAAATATCTCGCGTCCCGTCTTGTCTGCCCTTAAGACTGGAACCGAAGAACTTACAGGCATGATCGATGAGTTTGCTAGGAGGTTGTTCTACCATATATTCTGCTTCTTCCTCTAGAACAACAGTATGTACAATTCCTTTTGCACCTTTTTCTGCAACAACTGCAAGGGTGCATGGGGTAATTTCGTGTAACGGGGAGTAAAATTCATCTATTAGCATGATAATCATCCTTTCATTTCGATATGAAAGGGTGAGGCTTATATGTATTAATGTAGCAAATAAATCACTAAATTGATACATATAACAGCCATTTTTCAACAAAATTCACTTTTAAAGCTTTATTCCTTCTCATTTCCATGATTTTCGGAAATATTTCCATATACTGCTTCTTTTTCTAGCTTCAAATCCCTGTGATATGTCTCTTTTGCTAGGAGAAAATCGGGATTTAAAAACGTAAATGTATTTAATTCTGGGATATCTTCTTTTCTAACCATTTCGTCCCTCCTTAGAATAAAGTATGGAGTATTTTCCATTTTTTCATACAAGTATACTAAAAACACTTCAAAGTTAGATACTGACACTAACGTTTGAAGTGTTTTAACTTTAGGGATATATTTTTATTAATAAAGTAAGTTAACGAGGTCTTCTTTCGTAATTTTACCTAAATAATGTGCTACATCAATCTCTTTTAATGCTTCTTCAATAGCATTTTTATCATGACGTACACCGATTAATTTATTTTCTAGATCTTTTACTTCTCCAAGACCAAAGAAGTCTCCATAAATCTTACAGTTTTCAATTATACCTTTGTTCACATCTAGGCGGACATCCAATAAACCAGATGGAAACTTATGAGATGCTTGTACATTAAAGGCAGGTGATTTTCCATAATTCCATTCCCATTTTTGGTAACGTTCTTCTGAGATTTTGTGAATATTATTCCAATCTTCTTCTGTTAATTCATAGCGTGGAACATCCCTCACATCTTCTACCTGGAAAATATGCTTTAATATACGCTCTTTAAATTCTTCCATTGAAATGTTCTCTTCAAGAAACTCAGAAATATTAGCAACACGGCTTCGGATAGATTTAATTCCTTTGGATTCAATTTTCTCCTTTTTCACCTTTAAAGCTTTAACGACATTTTCAATTTCTGAGTCAAGCATCAATGTCCCGTGACTGAACATACGTCCTCTTGTTGAGAACATCGCATTACCAGAGATTTTACGCCCTTCTACAACGACATCATTTCGTCCTTGAAGCTCTGCGGGAACACCCAATTCATTTAACACCTCAATAACTGGCTTTAGGAACTTTGCAAAGTTATGAAAGCTTTCTCCATCATCTTTTGTAATGAAACTAAAGTTTAAGTTTTGTTCATCATGGTAAACTGCTCCACCACCCGAAAGACGACGAACTACTTTAATACCGTTCTTCTCTACGTATTCTGTGTTAATTTCTTCAATAGTATTTTGGTTTCTGCCAATAATGATAGAAGGCTTATTAATATAGAACAGTAGGTATGTATCCTTCTCACCAAAGTTTTGCAAAATGTATTCCTCTATTGCTAAATTTATCATTGGATCTGTAATACCTTGGTTATCTATAAATTTCATGATAATCCCCCTTCTAATAATCACTAATTTCTACATTAAGTTTATCGAAAAAGAATATTGTAAGCAAAGATTAACCCTTAACTCTCCCAGGTAACTCCCTCTGCTGCTAAACGAATTTTCCCACTAAAAATGGCTGATGCCTGCTGTACTAAATCTTGATGATTACCGTACTGTGGTAAATGACTCAAAATAAGCTCTTTCACCTTTGCTTCCTTGGCTATAGAGGCTACTTCCACACATGTCATATGCCCCGCTCCTGAACCATCTTGGTCAGCATAGAAATTGCTATCTGCGACTAACAGATCAGCATCTTTACAAAATGGAATCCATTCATTCTGGTAGCTAGTATCTGCTGTATAAACAATAGATTTCTCTCCATCGGTTATCCGCATTCCATAGCATGGAACAGGATGCTTTGTTTTCAAAAAAGTAATTGAAAATGGTCCGATGTCTATTGAGCCGGTTGGATCATATGCAATGCCCTTTGTATAGTCATGTGTTAATTTGGCAAAAGCATCTTTATCTTCGGTATGTCCATAAATAGGTAAGATATCTTTCTGATTACGGACAAGCGATTTTACAAGCCTACCATATTGCAAGACACCAACATCAGCAATATGGTCCTCATGATAATGTGAAAGAATAACAGCATCAATATCCATAATATCCTTATATTTTTGTAATCGTGATATAGCTCCACTTCCAACATCTATCAGAAGTGTGAAGTCATCCTTTTCCAATAGATAGGCTGATGTTGCACTTTCTGGAGCTGGAAAGGCTCCCCAATAACCAATAATTGTTAACTTCATTTTCTAATCACCTCAATAATTAAAATTGTTGTAACACAGAATTGACCTGAAACATACTGTTATAATACAATGAAAATACCAAGTAAAAGGAGGAACACATATGATTACGAATATCCTTGAGTTTTTCCGAAATCTTCCACCTAAAAAATGTCAGCAATGTGGAAGAAAAATAAATGAGCAAGCTGATTGTTACATTAACATTTGCGAAGAATGTGATCATCCAGCTAGATAACTCAGACTAAGGATGACAACCATTTGTATTCCTACACAATTGTACGCCTTTCACAGATTGGAAACAACCTTTGCGTAATGCTAGGTTGTTAATTTTTTTGTTAAGAGTCCCCCCTACTCTTTGTCTTCTAACTTTTCTCCCTTAAATCAACCAAAAGTTACTCTATTAAAAAATATCTGAAAAAATAATACCCATCTTCCTAAAATTGTATTATAATATTTAGATTACCGAAATATTATTTGGGGAAAGGGGATTTATATATGACAACTGCAACATCTAAAAGACTATTACGTGCCGAGGTACCAGAGGAACAAAAGTGGGATTTAACAGATTTATTTTCGAGCACGGAAGCTTGGGAACAAGAGCTACAAGCAGTGCAAGATGAAATTACCGAGGTTACACAATATAAAGGGAAACTTGGTTCTAATGCGAAAACTTTATTAAACTGTCTAACCACTCTAGAAAACTATCAAGAACGTTTAGTTCGTGTTGGTACATATGCAAGTTTAAAGTCTAGTGCTGATGGAAGTGATCCAGAAAACCAGCGAGATGCTGCAAAAGTATCTTCTGCCATGGCTAGTATTGGTGCCAAGCTCTCTTTTATTAAATCCGAACTATTAACTTTATCCAAAGAAAAAATTGAAGAATTTTTAAATGACGAAAAAGAATTACAAACATATCAAAAAATGCTTGAGGATATTTTGGAAGAAAAGCCTCATACATTAGCTCCAGAAATAGAGGAAACGCTAGCCGCCTTAAGTGAAGTCCACGGCTCTCCATATATGCTATACAGCCGTAGTAAAGCATCTGATATGGTGTTTGACTCCATCTATGATGAAGCGGGCAATGAACTTCCAATGTCTGCCGCATTATATGAAGATCGTTATGAGCTTGAAGCAAACACAAAGCTAAGACGTGACGCATATGAATCATTTACAAAGACATTAAACCAATATAAAAATACATTTGCTGCAAACTACGCAACTGAGGTTACCAGACAAGTAACTATGGCTCGTTTACGAAACTATAATTCTGTTACAGATATGTTATTAGCACCACAACAAGTTACAAAGGAAATGTATCAAAATCAATTAAAGGTCATTCAAGCAGAGCTAGCACCGCATATGCGTCGTTATGCAAAGCTAAAAAAAGAAAAACTAAACTTAGACGAAATGAGATACTGTGATTTAAAAGCACCACTAGATCCAGAATTCAATCCAAAAACAACTTATGAAGAAGCAAAAACGGTAATTTTAGATGCACTTAAGGTGATGGGTCCAGAATACCTAGAAATCATGGAAAAAGGATTAAATGATCGTTGGGTAGATTTATCTGACAATGTAGGAAAAGCAACAGGTGCATTCTGTTCTAGCCCATACGGAGTACATCCATATATTTTAATTACATGGACAGATACAATGCGAGGCGCGTTTGTACTTGCACACGAATTAGGCCATGCGGGACACTTCTATCTTGCAGGAAAAAATCAATCCTTAGTAAATACGAGACCTTCAACATACTTCGTTGAAGCACCATCGACACTGAATGAATTGCTTCTTGCCAATCATTTGATGAATGGTACCGATGATAAGCGAATGAAACGTTGGGTTATTACGCAGCTATTAGGTACATATTACCACAACTTCGTTACACATTTGCTAGAGGGAGAATATCAGCGTCGTGTTTACGAATTAGCTGAAGCTGGTACTCCTTTAACTGCAACAGTATTAAATCAACAAAAGCGCGAGGCTCTAGAAAACTTCTGGGATGATTCCGTTGTATTTGATGAAGGTGCTGGTTTAACCTGGATGCGCCAACCTCATTATTATATGGGACTTTATCCATATACTTACTCTGCTGGATTAACTGTATCCACTGCAGTTGCAAAGCGTATTCAAGAAGAAGGAAAGCCAGTAGTTGACAGTTGGTTAAACGTTCTTCGAGCAGGAGGCACATTAAAACCACTAGAACTAATTAAACAAGCTGGAGTCGATATGTCAAAACCGGATGCTATTCGAGAAGCAGTTGCTTTTGTCGGATCATTAGTAGATGAACTAGAGAATAGTTACGAATAAAAATATTTTTGAAATAGCCTAGTCGAGGACTAGGCTATTTTTTGTGTAATTATTGGATTGATTACATTTTCAAGTATATGTAGATGCTTAGTGAACTTCTATGGTTCATTTCATTCTCAGTTTCCTTCTGAAATGATGTTTATTGCACTTCTATGCTTCGTTTCACCCTTAGTTTCCTTCTAAAATGATGCCTAGTGCACTTCTATGTTTCATTTCAATCTCAACTTCCTTCTAAAATGATGCCTAGAGCACTTCTATGTTTCATTTCATTCTCAGTTTCCTTCTGAAATGATGCCTAGAGCACTTCTATGCTTCATTTCATTCTCAGTTTCCTTCTGAAATGATGCTTAGTGCACTTCTATGCTTCATTTCATTCTCAGTTTCCTTCTGAAATGATGCTTAGTGCACTTCTATGCTTCATTTCATTTTCAATTTCCTTCTGAAATGATGCCTAGAGCACATCTATGCTTCATTTCATTCTCAACTTCCTTCTGAAATGATGCCTAGAGCACATCTATGCTTCATTTCAATCTCAACTTCCTTCTGAAATGATGCCTAGAACACATCTATGCTTCATTTCATTCTCGACCACCTACCGGAAATGATGTTTAGAGCAAATTACAAAAATAAAAAAACCACGGTATCAACAATCTCCGTGGTCAACTGTAACATTATTTATATAGATAAATATTTCCGAACTTGCTCTACTGCCTTTTCTGCTTGCTCTATACAATCTGGAATACCGACCCCATTGAAGGAACTACCTACAAAATAAACACCTGGTAGATGTTCACTGGCCTCTTTACGGGCTTTGGCAATTCGTTCCATGTGACCAACAGTGTATTGGGGCATTACATTCCTCCACCGAGAAATAACACTAAACTCTGGCATAGCTGTTATATTCATTGTTTTGTTTAAATCTTTTAGTACTAGTTCAACTAAGTCTTCATCAGGTAGATCTACTACCTCTTGATCACTTGGTCTACCTACATAACAACGGATCAATGCTTTACCTTTTGGTGTGCTGGAAGGCCATTTTTTGTGTGTCCATGTACAAGCGGTAATTCGGAAATCACTATTCCGTGAAACAACGAATCCTGTTCCATCGATATCCTGTTTAATAGCCGATTGTTCAAAGGCTAGCGCAACGTTTGCTACAGAGCTTGAAGGAACATTTGAGAAACCCTGTAGAAAATCGTACTGGCTAAACATTTTGGGTAATGTTTTATGTGGCGTAGTAGCAATTACCGCTACTGCTTTTATCACATCACCACTACTTAATAAAACATGGTAACCGTTATCCTTTTTCTCGATATGGTCTACAGCATTATTTAACAAAATGGTCCCCTCATCTAACTTCTCGACTAATTTGTGAACCATTGTTT
This sequence comes from Ornithinibacillus bavariensis, assembly GCF_050433565.1. Classification (NCBI taxonomy): domain Bacteria; kingdom Bacillati; phylum Bacillota; class Bacilli; order Caryophanales; family Bacillaceae; genus Ornithinibacillus; species Ornithinibacillus bavariensis. The sequence goes on along the minus strand of NZ_JBNPWZ010000002.1, from coordinate 337,648 downwards.
CTAGGCCATTTTTGAACGAAAAAAATGCACCAGGGGGGTTACCTTTTTCTTTTGTTTTCACAGGCTTTGGCATCGTTTGTTTTAATCCTTTGATTAAACTACCATAGTTTTGCTCTAATTGATAAAAATGCGGAAATGTTGCCATTAAACTCATCTCATCAATATCGCCGGAGTAAATTCCAGATAATAATGGTTCAATTTCGTTTTCCACTAATTCATTTCCAAACCGACGTCGCATAAAAGCCCCTAAGGATTGATCTACACTTGCATCCCCTTTTCCTTTAACAAGATCAAGTAATGCTCTAAGTTTTCCAAATGGAGATACAAGTCCTGTTTTTAAAAAAGGACCAATTTGCATTGGCACACCCATAAATGCTCCTTTTGGCATTTTATGTAGCTTTCCTTGAACTAAAATATAGGATTGTCCAGTTCCATTACGAATGACTTCATCTTTTAACCCTAGTTCTTCAACAAGCTTCATACCTGGCTTCTTTCTTGCGATCATGGAATCTGGACCACGTTCGATGGTAAATCCATTCTGTTTATGTGTGATAATCTTACCACCTAAGCGATCACTTGCTTCAACCAGTTTCACTTCGTAAGGCAATGCTTCTTCTTTTAACGCCTTTTGCATATAGTAGGCAGCGGTTAAACCAGTGATCCCACCGCCTACTATAACAATTGTTTGCTTATCCATTACGCATCACGCTTTACTCGATTTTGAACAACCTTTGCTAATGTCTCAATAAATAGTGGATGTGTATTTGGCATAGGAGGACGATAGTAGCTCGCTCCTAGTTCATCACATACAACTTTACACTCGTAATCATTATCGTATAGCACTTCTAAATGGTCTGCGATAAATCCAACAGGGGTATAGACAAATGTGCGGTATCCTTTTTCTTCATAAAGGGAACGAGTAAGGTCTTGTACATCAGGTCCTAACCATGGATCAGGAGTATTTCCTTCACTTTGCCAACCTAGCTCATAATTCGTAATACCGGCTTTATCTGAAATTAATTTCGCAGTTTCTGCCAATTGATCTGGATATGGATCGCCATTTTGTAAAATTTTCTCTGGAAGACTATGAGCGGATACTACTAATACTGCTTTTTCTCGCTCCACGTCAGACATTTTTGCATAAACTTCCTGAATCCGATCAGCCCAATATTGAATAAATCCTGGTGCATCATACCAGCTTTCAACAGATTTTATTTCAATACCGTATTTAGCTGCTTCCTCATGAGCACGCGTATTATAGGATTTTACGCTAAATGTTGAATAATGCGGTGCTAGTACAATAGAAACAGCCTCTTTAATACCATCTTTTCCCATTTCCGCTACAGCATCTTCTATAAAAGGTGAAATATGTTTTAGTCCAATATATGCTTTAAACTCATATTCATCTTGTATTTCATTTAGTTTTGCTTCTAGTGCTTTTGTTTGTTCTTCAGTAATTTTAGCAAGAGGAGAAGTACCTCCAATCGCTTTATAGCGATCTTTTAAATCCTGTAACTGTTCATCAGAAGGCTTTCTTCCGTGACGAATATGCGTATAATAAGGTTCAATATCTTCTTCCTTATACGGTGTGCCATAAGCCATCACTAGTAGTCCTATTTTCTTTTTTTCCATTTTCTACACCTCTTCATGTCAGTTTTAATTTATTATCTTGCTGAATACGTGTGAATTAAATCTGTAAGTTTTTTCAAAGTCTCTGGATGAATATCTGGTGTGACACCATGTCCAAGATTAAATACATGACGACCATCTTTCATTGATTGATCAAGAATCTCTTTTGTACGCGATTCAATCGTAACCCAATCAGCTAGTAAAATTGCTGGATCAAGATTTCCTTGTAACACCTTTGTAACTCCAAGCTCTCTTGCCTCTTTTATGGATGTCCTCCAATCAAGACCTATTACATCGAGAGGTAGCTCATTCCATTCTAATAAAAGATGACTTGCCCCAACACCGAACATAATCAGTGGTACACCCTCATTTTGTAGTTCACTAAAAATTCGATGCATGACTGGTTTTATATAAGTACGATAATCCTTAGCATTTAAAGCGCCAACCCATGAATCAAAGATTTGAACTGCTTTAACACCAGCCTTAATTTGGGCCTTTACATAAGTAATCGTCATATCTGCAAGCTTATCCATCAATGCAAACCAGGCATCTGAATGAGCATACATAAATGCTTTTGTCTTGCCATAATTCTTCGATGGACCACCTTCAATTAAATAGCTTGCGATCGTGAAAGGTGCTCCACTAAATCCAATAAGAGGAACCGTCAACTGTTCAGTAGTAAGTAGCTTAATTGTGTCCAATACATATGGTACATCCTTTTCAGGATCAATTGTACCTAAAGCTTCAACATCGTGAAAACTCTTTATCGGATTTGCTATGACTGGTCCGATCCCTGCCTTAATGTCTACATCAATACCTATTGCAGGTAAAGGAGACATAATATCCTTATACAGAATAGCAGCATCCACATTGTACATTTCTACAGGTAATCTTGTAACATATGCACAAATTTCGGGCTGATGTGTAATTTCAAACAAAGAATATTTTTCCTTAAGTTTGCGATATTCAGCCTGTGATCTGCCCGCCTGTCTCATAAACCAAGCAGGTGTGTAGTTTGTTGCTTCACCTTTATAAGCGCGAATAATAGTGTCATTTAGCTTCATTTTCTCACCCTTTTGGAAGTTCTAGCAGTGAACATTCCTTATTCCTTTATGTATTTGCTATTACTTAAAATTAGTCCTAAATACGATTAATTCCATCCTCTACTATACCTATTTAAAGGTTTGATGTATAGCAAGATACCTACTTTGTCATGAATTTGTCTAATTTGCGATTACTACAGAATAAGAATGAAACAATGTTATTATTACCTGGGAAATAATGTCCAATTTTGTCGAATAGCTAACATTATAGAAGCGAGTGATTACTTGTAAACATTCTTTAATTGTTTCTGTTATAATTGCAACCATAGTTCGGTAAAATAAAGGAAGAGAATAACAATTTGGACTGCCGCTTATTTACGTCTGCATCATACATATTATACGATAATTAAATACAATACCCAAATGATAGGCATTACTAAATAATAATTAATACAAAGAGGGGAGAGGTTATATGAATGCCTATATGACAAATGGAACAGTTGATTTCCTAAAAAAAATAGAGGAGAAATATCCCTCTATACGCTTTCACTTTATGTCTGGCTCTGTCAATGATGTTGCATATTATGAAGGTAACAAAAAACTATTTGTTGCTGGGAGAGAATATGAAATTATCATTCAAACAGGAGAAATAAGAGATAAGGGGTATATTGTCATGAATCATATCCCTGTTACAGATGAAGGTAGACCTGTCTTTGAAGATAACTTTAAGAAAAGAAAGCATGCGGCTGAACATTATGATGGATTCCAAGCATTCCGTCTATTAAAGCCTAGGAAAGGTAATACATATGTTGTACTTACCCAATGGCAATCTAAGGTGAGCTACGAGCAGTGGAAAAACTCAACAGACTTCCAAAAGTCACATGTCAATATCAAACCACCTGCTTACTTCGCAGATCGCCCTTTTGTCCATACATACAATATGATTGAAAAAGACTGACATGTTTCTAAAAGAATAGAAGAGACAGCACCTTAACCTTTTGTTGTTTAGGTGTCTGTCTCTTCACATGCTACTTGTTCTTTAGCACATATTCCTCAAAAAACGCTTTATATTCCTCTTCTGTTTTTTGCCCCTCTAATCGACGTACCTCTTTACCATCCTCATAATAGACAAGAGTTGGTGTTGACTTAATCCCAAATTGGGGAACGGCAGTAGAAAATTCTAACAGATTTAGCTTTTTCATATCAACATTCATTTTCTTAGCTAGCGGGGCTAAATATGGTGTTGTTTTTTGACAGTAAACACAAGTTGGGCTGTAGTAATAAACTGTCATTGGCTTTCCACTCTCAACTTCTGCTATTAAATCTTTAGGCAAAATTTGATTATCGTAGTTTGGATCTTTTAATTGGTCAATTGTTGCTTGTTCCAAATCAGTCGTTCCATATGGGTTATTTGCTTCTAAAGCTTTATCATTTTTATAATCTATCACAAAATATAAAGCAAAAAATAACACGACAATAACACCGATAATAATGAGCATTTTCTTTTGCATGGTTATTTCCCCCTAGCCTGTTTAATTAATAGTATATGTAAAACAAAAATCAAAATAAAGGCTGTCCCTGCCAAAAATGGAATGGTTATAAAACCAAAATAATTCACATATTGAAAGTTACAAGGAACAAGTCCACAAGCTCCACCAGTTTCACTTAGAGCTGGTAATTTCTGAATTAGATAATGATATGTAGAAACACACATGCCTATTCCGCTCATAATTAACCCCGGAAGTGCTATGGATATATTTTTCTTTAGTATTGCGGTACCGTAGATCACGATGAGTGGATACATTAATATCCGCTGGTACCAGCATAGCTCACATGGTTCATATCCCATCACTTCCGAATAAAACAAACTACCTGCTGTAGCAATAATTGCTATACCCCATATTCCAAGCAAGATATTTTCTTGTTTTTTCGTTTGATTCATTTAGGAATCTCCTCACCCTTGTTTTGATTTTTCCCTAGTATTATACTAGGAATTTTTACAAAAAACAAAAAAGAGGGCTTACCCCTCTTGCTTCAAAAGATGATTTTTGTGCACATAAACTGCTGCCTGTGTTCTATCATGCACCTCAAGTTTTGCCAAAATATTACTTACATGCGTTTTTACAGTCTTAATGCCGATATACAATTGTTCACTAATCTCTTGATTTGTCATCCCATTTCCAATACATAAAAGAACTTCCATCTCACGATCTGTTAATTCATCATGTGGTTTACGCTGTTCTTTTCGAAAACTGGTCATCATTTTACTAGCAACCTTTGGCTCTATAACATTTTCACCTTTCGCCGCTTTCTTTATAGCGGAAACAATTTCATCTGCTGACGAGGTCTTTAATAAATAACTAAAAGCGCCAGCCTCTAATGCAGGGAATACTTGTTTATCATCATAAAAACTAGTAAGAATAATAATTTTACAAGCTGGATATTCTTTCATTACTTGTTTAGTAGCATCAATACCTGTACCATCATCCATCATCAAATCCATAAGCACCACTTCTGGTCTTTCACGGAGTATTAATTTCGCCCCTTCATTCCCACTATCAGCTTGACCAATTACTTCGATTTCTGGATCTGTATTTAAATAGGCGATAATCCCTTTTCGCACTATTTCATGATCATCTACTACAGCAACTCGAATCATTTACCATTCCCTCCCCCTCATATTCATTTACTATCATATTTTTTAACAAGGTATCCGTATATCAATATATGTTCCTTCATCGACATTAGATCGAATTGTGAAAGTACCGCCAAGCTCTTCACTTCTTTCTTTCATGGTTTTTAAGCCATAGGAAGTCTTCTTCTCCTGATCCTGTAGTAAGTCAAAGCCTTTGCCATTATCGGCAATATGGAGGAATAACTCTTCACCCTTTTTATTTGCTTCGATCTTCACCTCGGTTGCATAGGCATGACGGAGTATATTGGATAAGGATTCTTGAATGATACGAAATACATGCTCTTCCGTTACAGCGGGTAGTTTTAGTGTATCCTCAATGGAAACTTGAAAGCGGATTTGCGATTTTTGTTGTAGTTCTTCAACAAGCTTCTTAATCCCTATTGGTAATGGGTTCCCTGATAAATGAACAGGTCTTAGATGGAGTAATAATGCCCTCATTTCTGTTTGTGCCTGATTAGCAGCACTTGCTACTTCAATCATTTGCTCCTTAGCAAGGGCAGGATTGTTTTCAATTTGCCTTATTGCAGCTTCGGACATCATTGCTAATGCAAACAACTGTTGACTTACTGCATCATGCAAATCCCTGGCTATTCGCTGTCTCTCTTCAATCACAGCGGATTTATGTGCTGATTTTGCAAGCTCGGCATTTTCATCTGCCAACCTTTGTAAAGATTTCACTTGATTCTGTAACTTCTCCCCAAGCTCGTTTAATTCTTTTCCAATTCTATTAAGCTCATCTCCTTCATCAATATAGATGCGAGATTGATAATTTCCATTCGCATACTGGGTAATAAGAACAGAGAGATAATCCATCTTCTGTTTTAAATCACCACTGGAACGAAAGCCAACATAAATGGAAACGAAAAAAGCAATAACAATATAAAGTCCGATAAATAGAAAAATACTATTTGCTGTTAGCCATTTAGGGCTAATTAACACAAAAATTGATAGTAAAATTGCTAATATCGTCACAAAGGTTAAAAACAACCCATTAAGATGTGACACAATATAACTATATCGGATACTGGAAAACCGTTTCTTCACCTCATATCCCCCTATACAAGATCAACTCGTATTGATCCAGCCTTTAATTTTAATGTGAAGTTTAATTTTCTTGTTGCAGTATCATAATTAGGTGTTACATAACTGAGAGATCGATTAATGCCATCAACAGTTTGACCAACAATATCAATATCTCCCGCTTTAACTGATGCCTTAATTTGGAATTCTATGTTTTCAGGTATTAAGATATGCACATCGCCAGCAAGTGCATTAACAGTAATTGGAATTTCCTTTTCAGGTATATATGCTTTAGAGAAATCATAATAGAAATCCCCCGCCAATGTCTTAATTGTTGTAGGCTCTACTTTCCAGTTCGGCTTATTAAACTCATGATTTCCTACTGTAAAAAAAGAACTATTACTATATTCGGCATCAATTACTTCTTCATGATTACCCTTTTTCTGAATTATTACCTTTGGTTTAAACGAATTTCCGATAAATTGAAAGCCAAAATAGATAATTAGAAGTGGCCATAACTTAAATACATCACCAAAGGTAAAAGTGATTATGTCAAATCGGTCCAATAAAAGCAATGATCCAAAGATGAAGAAGAATGATCCCCAGGCGTAGCTTCCACCACGATGCTTCATGCGGTCTATCATCCATTTTATTCCAAAAAGGATAAATAATGAAGGATAAATATACCCCCAAGCGTCTCTTCCGTTAAAATCCATTACACCTATATTTTCTAAAACTAAAACGACACCAAAGCCAATTAGTAATACGGCTATTAGAAATCGAAAGAATCCAATTTTCACCCTTGTTCTCTCCCTTGTGATAATGTAAAGCTAAGTAACTTTTTATTTTTTAATAAGTTATAAACGGCAATTAATGTTACAACTAAACCACTAACAACAATAATCGCTTGTATTGATACATTTGCTGCAATTAAGGATGATGTAACAATATAGGATACTGGAGTCAATCCAGTCGAAACGGTCATAAACATACTCATCATTCTACCTAGCATATGCTTTTCCGTAGTTTGCTGTAGCATGGTAATTAAAGGTATATTGATAATTTGCGTCAGTACTGACATAAGGGCAACAAGTCCTGCCATCATAAAAGTGTTAACAGATAGCCCAGTTATACTAAACGATATTCCTAACCCAATTAAACTCATAATTACTGCTTTACCTGGTCTCTTTAATTTCCAGCTAGCGAGTAAGATTGCTCCTGCTAGTGCACCAACACCCATCGATGTCTGAATCGTTGCGAGGCTTGCTGCATTTCCGTCAAATACATCCTTAACAATAACCGGCATTCCAATTGCTATTGGTCCAGAGAAAAAGAAGTTTAGGAAAAACGCCATGATTACAACTGAAATAACAAGTTCGTTCTTCCGCGCATATTGAAATCCTTCCTTTAAATCGGTTAGTGGTGCAGGCTTTCTAAGCTCCTCCTGCCTTTCTATCTTCAAACGAATGAACAATACTGCTAAAGAAGAAATAAATAACATGACAAACGCTACGGAATAAACACCAGCAAATCCTAATAATGCAATTAATGTACCACCTAAAGCAGGACCCAAAATTGGACTTATTTGATTTGTCATCTGTATAAATGAATTTCCACGTTGTAGCTGATCGTCTTCTAGTAATGTCGGAACTAATGAATTCATTGCTGGATAACTAAAAGCATCAGATATTCCAAATAATCCAGATAACACCAACAAATGCCAAACAGCTACAGAATCAGTCCAAATTAGTAAAATTAATATTCCAATTAATAATGCCCTAGAAAAGTCAGACCAGAATAAAATAGTACGTTTATTCAGCCGATCCGCAAATAATCCTCCGACAACAAGTAGAATCAATCGTGGAATGGCTGCTACAAAAAACAACATCCCAAAATAAAAACGATTATCTGTAATGCTTAGCATCAGCCATTCCGTACCTATTAAATATACAAAATAACCTGGTGATGAAAATATCGCACTTATTAATAGTAGAACAAAGTTACGATTATGAAATATGGGGACCTTCACATTCTCTTTCTTTACAACAGCATTCATTTTAAATGCTCCCTTCTCCTAAGGTTGTTAACTATATAGTAGACAATTTTGGAGAATGGAAAAACCATCTCTGGAATGCTTTTCACTCCGTCTCAAGACGGATATCTCTTTTTTTGGATATATTCAAAGAAATAGATAACACTTACCATGCACATATACCCAAACACGAATCCTGCTATCACATCTGTTAAATAATGAACATTAATCACATACCTACTAATGCCAATTAAAAATGTGACAAATGCAAAAAATACTTGAATTGTAAATGATATCATTTTCGATTTTATCTTTTGTACTAGAAAATATGCCAGGAGACCATAGCAGACAATCGAAACCATTGCATGTCCTGATGGAAAACTCTCCCCCACTGCATTTGCTGCTACTAGTATAGTAGGTCTCTCTCGATGGATGAATAATTTGAACACCCCATTTAATTCATGTGTCACACAAATAGCTGTAAAATATAATATTCCTGGGAGCCAATCTCTATATATAACGATGAGAACAATTGCCATGATACCAGCAAAAGGATAGACAAACTCTTTAGAGCCTAGATTCGTTACAGAAAGGAAAAAATAATATATTTCAGTATGAGCGAGCCTATGAACTAGCTCTCTTGACATCTGGTCAATATAAGGTACTTTCCCATGAATAATATCCATGATCCATACGCCAATCATCATTATTACCATGATAAAGAAAATTACAGAGATAATTTTCCGCTGAGCCAAATACTAATCCTCCCATTACTATGTATTCTTAATTACCATGATAGCCTATTTAATCATTATTAAAAATCATTTTTTCATATATAATAGTAAAAAAGAAAAGGGGTGGAGTAATGCTACAAGAAATACATAATGCGATTGATGCTGTATATCCTGAGATGGTTGAAACTCGACGGTATCTCCATCAATATCCAGAACTCTCCTTCAAGGAATTTAAAACAGCGAAGTACATAGCGGATTTTTACGAGAAAATAGGTATTCCATATCAAAAAAATGTAGGTGGTAACGGTATTGTTGCTACATTAAAAGGAAGGAAGCCTGGAAAAACCATTGCACTACGAGCCGATTTCGATGCTCTACCAATTCAAGACGAAAAGGATGTGCCATATAAATCTAAAATTGATGGGGTGATGCATGCTTGTGGACATGATGGACACACCTCAACTCTACTATATTTAGCAAAGGTTATGAAATCCTATCAAGAAGAACTACCTGGTACCATTGTGTTTCTTCATCAGCATGCCGAGGAATATGCACCAGGGGGCGCCAAACCGATGATTGATGCTGGAGCCTTAAAAGATGTTGATGCCGTTTTTGGCACCCATTTATGGGCCACTACCCCTCTTGGTGTTATTCAAACAGCTAAGGGAGTTCTAATGGCTGGAGCGGATCGGTTTGAGATTATTATACAAGGCCAAGGGGGACACGGTGCCTATCCTCATGAAACAAAGGATTCCATTGTCATCGGATCGCAAATCGTTACACAGTTACAACAAATAATCAGCCGAAGACTAGACCCACTAGAGACAGCAGTTATAACAGTAGGCATTTTTGAGGCGGGTAATGCTTTCAATATTATTGCAGATACAGCTAGATTAATAGGTACTGTGCGTTATTTGAATACGGAGATCCAAGATAGAATAATTAAAGAAATGGAGAAAATTATTAAAGGAATTTGTATAGCCAATGGATGCAACTACACATTTAACTATGAAAAAGGCTATCCGCCAGTGATTAACCATGATAAAGAAGCTGAATTAGTAATGAAGGTTAGTCAAAAACTTGCTGAAGTTGAAACGGTGGAAGAAATAATTCCTGTTATGGGTGGAGAGGATTTTGCCTATTATTTACTTGAGAAGCCAGGAGCATTTTTCTTCACAGGTGCAGAGAAGGCAGGAAATCGTTATCCACACCACCATCCACACTTTGATTTCGATGAACGAGCAATGCCTATTGCAGCGAAAACGTTAATTAGTGCTTATTATGCTTATCAAGAAGAATAATTGCCTCGTAAATTAGTTTATACCCAAAAGTCAGCATCAATAATCTGACTTTTGGGTTTCAAGACGGAAAAGTATTTATGTTGCTGAGAATGGTTTCCTATTAAATTACCATAATCAACTCTTTGATAAATTTAAGGATAACAGCATTGAATATACTTTGAAATAGTCACAAAACATAAAAGGGTGGCCCTTTATTCTTCTCAAAAGGACTACCCTTACTGTATTATACAAGCTTGTGCTTTACATACCCATTCGTAAACAAATATACAAATAGAATTCCACCAACAAGTGTTATGGCAAATCCTAAAAATGCTTGCGTAAAAAGAAAGACGATTGCATAGAGTATAGTCTGAATCATTGCTAGCTGAACAAGCCATTTTATTAGTGCTGTCTTTCGTTGTTCGACGTCAACTGGATATAAATCTAACCACATAATTGTACGATGATGCTGATATAGTGTCATCATTTGGAAGCTACTCATATATAGAAATAAAATCGCAAAAAGAATCTTGATCCAGATATTCGGAATGTAGTAAATAAATAGCCCACCAATTACAATTAAACGAAGATACATCGACATATAATCGCCACCGCGAATAAAGGTAATACGGTACAAATAGTCATACGTATTCTTCCTATCAAATGGGATTCTCTTTTCAACGAAGGATACGAGCCAGTGTCGTGGTCTAATTCGATTTTTCAAATGTGGTACATCTGTGAAAAGATTGGCAAATCGATAAAAGGACTGCATACGATGTTGATCCTTTTCTACTAATAATTCCCAAGCAAGACCAGCTTGTTTTCTAGAAAGACCGAGGTCATAAAGAAAAATAATGACAAAAAGAATCGTTATTATTCCCGCGATAACCATTTCCCCACTTATAAGAAAGTAAAATACGGCAACATTTAATATAAAGCGTGCAGCTTGATCTGTGTAACGGATATTTTTATCCCGTATCTTTAACATCCACCAATTTGCGAATAAATTCCACAATTTAAAAATTAGCACAACCAAAATAGTAAAAAGATATACTCTTCCCTCACGCTCTGGAAATGATGCAAAATATAATGGTCCAAATGCTGCAACTACAAGTGCAACAATATATAGTTGAATGACAAAGCTATAGATAAGGGCATTTCGAAAATAAGCACTCATTTTATGCTCAGCAGCAATTAAAAAGACGAGATCTGGCTCTTTTAACAAGGTTCGTACAGGACTATAACTTACAACAATTCCGAAAACGATTCCCATTAACCAAGATGTTGGGAAATTTTCTGGTATATTAGCTAACCATTGCTGATAATAATATGCTGCTGCTGCAATGAAAAACAGCATGGCGAAAGCAATATGTCCATTAAAGATATATTTTAAATATCTACTAGTGTCCTTTATATGAATGCTAAATCGCTTCATAAAAAAGTCATGTGAGTTAAACATGGCTATCTTCCTTTGTTAGCTGAACATAGAGGTCATCCAGCGTAGCCTTTGGCATATCAAATTGCTCTCGTAAATCCTCTAATGTTCCATAGGCTCTTATTTCCCCATCATGAAGAATTACAAACCTATCACAATATCGTTCAGCAGTAGCTAATATATGAGTAGACATAAGGATACCAGATCCATTTGCTTTCATCTTATTCATTAAATTCAAGTACGATTGTATACCAAGCGGATCAAGTCCCACAAATGGCTCGTCCACAATATAAAGTGGTGGTTCAATAAGAAATGCACACATTATCATCACCTTTTGACGCATTCCCTTGGAAAAATGCACCGGAAACCACTTTAGTTTTTTCTCCATTCGAAATTCCTTTAACAATATTTCAAGCCTCTTCTCAAACAGTTCCTCAGGAATATCATATGCCATTGCCGTTAAACGCAAATGCTCATATAAGGTTAACTCATCGTAAAGAATTGGCATTTCTGGAATATATGCTAATTGATTTCGATAGATTGTCGGGTTTTCCTTGAAGGTCTTACCATTAATAGATATTGACCCTTTTTTCGGCTGCATTAACCCAATGATATGTTTAATGGTTGTACTCTTCCCAGCACCATTTAATCCGATTAAACCAACTATTTCTTTTTGGTTCACATCAAAAGAAATGCCATGAAGAACATTTTTATGGGTATAGCCCCCAACCAAATCTTCAATATGTAATAATGGTTCCACAAAGCTCTCCCCCTAGATTTTCACTTGTTAAAATTTTATCATTAATACATTTAAAATCCAAAAGAAAATCCCATTAAGATTTTCGACATTTTTCTACTGTAATGCATAGAATTTTGATATTTGTTCAAAATAATAGTGTAGGGTCGAGGATTATTCACTGTAATCCATTTTGTTCAACAAAAATGAGGTGTTAGCGTTGGAAAATATTGAAGATGCTTCACTAAAAAATTTGTTATAAAACAAATGGGGTGTTGGTGAAAGATAATCTAATGCTATAAAACCCTTTTGTTAGAAGATATCTCAACGCCAAGGGATACTAACAAAAAGGTTTTTGTAAAAAAACCAGTAATTTGCATAAGCGAATAACAAGGTCATTTACAAGTCCCCACATTAGTATTATCCCCGACTCTACACAAAACAGGCTTGCCATTTAGGCAGCCTGTTTCTTTTTTTGTTTTAGAAGTTGGGTTTGAAGCAAATGTTCTTTAACTAAAACAACATACTTTCCTTTACTTTTACACGCCCAACTAATTACAATAGAAGAAAAAGTCAGGAGTTGGTAATATGGCACATGAAGATTGTATATTTTGTAAAATAATTGCCGGAGAAATTCCTTCTGCAAAGGTGTATGAGGATGATTATGTGTTTGCATTCCTTGATATTAGTCAAGTAACAAAAGGACATACATTAGTCATTCCAAAGGTTCATACGAAAAACATTTATGAAACTCCTAGTGAAATAGCAAGTGAGCTATTTGCACGCATTCCCAAAATTGCAAATGCAATTAAAGAAGCTTATCAACCAGCTGGATTGAATTTGTTGAATAATAATGAACCAGCTGCAGACCAATCTGTCTTCCATTTACATATTCATTTAATTCCTCGTTATGGCGAGGGAGACGGCTATTCGGCAAATTGGAAAGTTCATACCAATGAATATAAGCAAGAAGATTTACAACGAATTGCGGCAGATATTAATAAGGAAATTAAGTAGTCAAAAATAACTAACAATTATAAAATTGTACTTTTTATTTTAAATAATGTTTGATATAATTTAAGTAAGTTTCTGCAGCTGACAACGAGTGTACAGTTGAGGAACTAAAACAAAGAGCTTAGCAAAGCTTAGTTGAGGAGAGATACAAATGAATACTAGGATTTTAGTAATTCTATCACTTTTAGTGGGGATTGGTGCAGTGCTGCACTTTATCATGCCTCCAATTTATGGTGTTACACCAGACATGATGTTGGCCATGATGTTTATAGGAATTATGCTGTTTCCTAAGCTAAAATATGTGAGTGTACTGGCCATTGCAACAGGTATTTTATCTGGATTAACTTCGAATGCACCAGGTGGACAAATTGCTAACATCATTGAAAAACCGGTAACGGCATTGATTTTCTTTGCTTTATTTCTATTAGTGAAAGATCGGTTAAATAGTAATATCGCTGCACCTGTGCTAACTGCGGTTGGAACCTTGATAAGTGGGTCAATTTTTCTAAGTCTCGTATTTTTTGTTATTGGCCTAATGGATGGAGCATTTTTATTTGCTTTTACAACTGCTGTTTTACCAGCAGCCGGACTAAATACTGTCTTAATGGTAATTATCTATCCGGTCGTCCAACAAATATTGAAACGTTCAAAGCCAATTACAGTTTAATGATTTGTACGTTAATCCTCTGGCGTTCACTTGTCAGAGGATTTTTTAAACCGATAGTAATTTATCCATGCGGCAAATTTCCGTACAGACTAGAATACTAAACATAAAATAGAGAAAACCAGGAAAAAATATAGTAAGTGGGAAAGGAGCGGTAAAGTATGGCAAGTGGTAAATCATTGTTTTTAGGAATTTTAGTAGGAGGTGTTGTAGGTGCCACCGCAACATTATTAAGTGCGCCTACATCTGGAAAAGAACTACGAGCCAAGGTAATGAATCAAGGTATTGAGTGGAAGGAATTATTAGAGAAGCTAAAGCTAGACAGTTTACGTTTGAAAAATCAGCTTGCAGCAACATCTAAGGAAGGCGTTTCCCTAATTAAAGAATTAACACAGGAAATGAAAAGCTCCGTTGTCGAATGGAAGGAATCAGTTGAACCACATCAACATAATATCCATCAATACTTAGAACAAATAGAATCCAGTTTGAAGGATTTGGAAGAAAAAGTACAAAAGGGTTAAGTTTACACAGCATAACTTAACTTTAATGAGGTTCCACACTACTGTTACAATAACATTATAAGTTTGATTCAAGATAAAAGCTTTCCCGAAATTAGTTTCGAGAAAGCTTTTTTTATCTTATTATTCATTCGGTTCTAAGTCTTCAATGGAATCAATGTCCATATAAGCAGGAACCACTAAACCAATTTTAGCTCCTTCTAGGTTTGCACCTAAATCATCAAAGTCGTCCTTATAGCTATCATAGAAATCCTTATGTGTGATTGGTAGCCAAGCAGCTAAAGTAGCGTCACCATCACCACCTGCAATAGATTCAAACATTACAGCAACGTCAACAGGAGTAATTGATACCTGAAAGCCCTTTTGTTCCATCACTTCTTTTAGAACACTTGCAGAAGCTCGTTCAGAATCCCATGGTGTCGATACTAATTCAATTTTAACACCATCAACATCATTTATCCCTTCTGTCCATTCCTTAACCTTATCTGAATTATTTGCTACCCATTTCTTTGCTACTTCTGCAATATCCTCACCTGTTTCATTTGACTCATACATGATTTCTTCCATATCCTCTACTTCCCAATGGAATTGGTCTAAGATTTTGTACGCTTCAGGCTTATCTTCCTGTAAGCCTTTACGAGCCAAAGTTCTTATTTCTTCAACGCCACCATATATCCCTTTTGGATCTTCTAAATATTTCATATCCGGATACTTGGCAAATGTCCAATGCGGGTTCCAGCCAGTGATAATAATTGGCTTTCTAGCTTTCATCGCTTTATCCAGCTCTATTGCCATCGCTGCAGTTGAGGATTGTTCAAGTGTCCATCCATGTAAGCTATCATATGCTTCAATTGCCTTTTCTGTTGTAACTGTAATACCTGCCCCTGGCTCAATACCTGTTATTGTATAATTGACTGCCTTGCTATAGCCTGTTTCATTACTGTCATTCTTTTGTTCAAAAGAGCTATCACCACAGCCCGCTAGTACGAGTGCAGCAATTAATCCAATTACTAAAGAGAACCTTTTCATTGACTTAAAAACCCCTTTACATCTTTTTTCAAGCTAGTCTCTCATTACGACTATTAATCAAGTTTTTTGTATTTTCTAATTAGCTATTCTAAAAACAAAAGCAGACAAAATGAATTGCCTGCTCTATTATAATGACATTATTTCGCTTCCAGATCTTCGATAGAATCAATGTCCATATAAGCTGGAACTACTAGGCCGATTTTTGCACCTTCAAGATTTGCACCAAGGTCAACTAATTGATCTTTATACTCTTCATATAAGTCCCCATGTGTACCAGGTAACCATGCGGCTACCATACCATCAGCCTCACCATTAGCAACTGCTTGCCACATTACAGCATTATCAAGTGGTGTAAGCTTGACCTTAAAACCTAGATCCTCTAAAACTTTTCCAACAACATGAGTAGAAGCAACCTCTGTATCCCATTCTACATACACTAATTCAATTTCTTGATCATCAACTTTTTCTGCTCCTTTAGTCCACTCTGCAACTTTATCGGCATTTTTTTCAACCCAATTAGCAGCAACTTCTGAAGGGTTTCCGCCATTCGAAATTTCTAGCATAACAGCATTCATATCCTCTTCTGTCCAGAAAAATTGATCAAGTACTTTATATGCGTTTGGCTTATCTTCTACCAGCCCTTTACGAACCATCGTAGAAATAGTCTCCTCATCACCAAATGTGCCCTTCGGATCCTCTAGATATTTAAGGTCATATTTAGCAAATTTCCAGTGTGGTGACCACCCAGTAACAATGATAGGCTCTTTATTTTTTATGGCTTCTCCTAATACGGTTGCCATTGCTCCACTTGATGATGCTTGTACTTCCCAGCCATCAAGTCCATAATCCTCTACTGCTTGTTCTGCTGCCTTAAATACACCAGCACCTGCTTCAATACCTGTAATCGTGTAATCAACTGCTTTACTATAATTAGTTTCTCCATTACCATCAGTTGCAGTTCCATCAGATGAATCCTTATCACCTGATCCGCATCCTGCTAAAACTAAGGTAAGAGATAGACCTAAAGTTAAACAAAGACTCTTCCATTTCCGTTTCAACATATGTGTAAACCTCTCCTCTTTAATGATTTATATGGAACTTCTCATCTTTGAAAAGATACCAGCTCTATAAATAAGGGTATTAATGTTTTTTAGAATTTGCACTTTGAGTAAAGCGATCAATAATGATTGCTAAAATTACAATTCCAATACCAGCTACAAAACCTGTCCCTACCTGGGCACGTTGGAGAGCAGATAATACTTCTCGTCCAAGGCCGGGTGCCCCAATCATCGATGCAATAACTACCATCGAAAGTGCTAGCATAACCGTTTGGTTAATTCCTGCCATAATGGTGGCTTTAGCCATTGGTAGTTCAACCTTTAAAAGCTTCTGCATTCCCGTACTACCGAAAGCTTCTGAAGCTTCAATGAGCTCTTTAGAAACCTGACGAATTCCTAGGTTAGTAAAGCGTACGGTTGGTGGTGTTGCAAAAATTAGTGATGCAAATATACCTGGTACCATCCCAATACTGAAAAAAGCTACTGCCGGAATAAGATAAACAAATGCCGGCATAGTCTGCATAAAGTCCAAAATAGGCTTTATGATTGATTCAGCCGTTTTACTTTTAGACATAAGAATCCCTACAGGAACCCCAACAATAACGGATAATAAACTTGCAATCAGAACTAATGCAAATGTGTTTATTAGGTGCTCCCAAAATCCTTGATTATAAATTAACCATAGACCTAAAATTGAAAAAACTGCTAAACCAAGTTTTTTTCCACTCAAGAAAAATGCTACTAAAGCAACAATGATAATAATAATCACTGGTGGTACTAACAATAGATTATCTGTTGTAAAGTCCATGAAATTGCCTAAATGCTCTTTTATAGGATCAAATAAGAATGAAAATTTTTCTGTAATTTGGTCTGTCAACCACTCCGTACCCTCTGCAATGGGTATACCATCGATAAACCAATCTTTTAACGTATTAAACATTTTCGTAATTCACCTCGCTATCCCCTGCAAGTGCGGCAATCACAGCACCCCGAACAATAATTCCTACTAATCTTCCATCTTCAACGACTGCAGTAGGGATTGGTGAACCATTAATGATAGTAAAAATTTCATGCATGGAAGTTCCCTTTTCAACCCGCTTAATATCGGTCCTTAATATTTCAGAAATATCACGAATATCTTTCTTCTTCGCCTCTGATGCATCATCAGCCGTAACATACCCCTTCAGGTTTCGTTTACTATCTACTGCTAATATACTAGATATACCAGCTTCCTTCATTCGCTCTAACGCTACTCGCGGGCCATGTTTATCCGTATTAATTGTTTCAGGTCGCTTCATAATATGTTCTGCCGTTAACACCTTCGTACGATCAACATCCTCTACAAAACGCTCTACATAATCATTTGCAGGGTTCATTAGAATTTCTTCTGGTGTCCCAATTTGTACAATCGTACCATCCTTCATTAGTGCAATCCTGTCACCAATACGAAGTGCCTCATCTAAATCATGGGTAATAAAAATGATTGTCTTTTTCATTGTGGATTGTAAATCAATTAATTCATCCTGCATATCCTTACGAATGAGTGGGTCAAGCGCGGAAAAAGCCTCGTCCATAAGTAGAATTTGGGGATCATTAGCAAGTGCTCTTGCTAAACCAACACGTTGTTGCATGCCACCTGATAACTGATTAGGCTGCTGATCGAGATAACCACCAAGTCCAACCATTTCTAAAGCTTCGGTAGCCTTCTTCGTTCTTTCCTCTTTAGATACTTTTTGAATTTCTAACCCAAATTCTGTATTTTGCAATACTGTCCGATTTGGAAATAATGCAAAGCGCTGGAACACCATTCCAAGCTTTTCTCTTCTAACCTGACGTAACGCCTTTTTATCCATTTTTGCTAGGTCCTGGCCATTAATCAATATACTTCCTTCTGTAGGTTCAATAAGTCTATTAATCAACCGAACTAATGTTGATTTACCACTACCGGATAAGCCCATGATGACAAATATTTCACCAGGTTCAACGGAGAATGATGCACGATTAACACCAACAGTACTCCCAGTCTTTTTTAGAATTTCTTCTTTAGAAAAACCCTGTTCCAGTAATTCTAATGCTTGTTTTGGATTTTTCCCAAAAACCTTGGTGAGGTTTTTAGCTTCTATAACAGGCATTCCCTTCACCTCTTTCGATATTTTCAAGTAGTATCCATAATCCACTAGAGTTATAGATTTACAAAAACAAGTCCTACTCAATTGCAATACACTTTATTACTATACACCTGTTTATATGAACTGGACAAACTGTGTATTCCTTAATTTTTGTTTATATTTTTCATACAGTTTAAACTGTACATGTTTATGAAGTGATTTACTTAAAAATGCTCTTGAATACTCGAAAATACGTATTACTTTACCATTTTTATATTGAATGGAAGTATTGTAACCTTATGATAGGTTAGGCTTTGGGAGGTTTGTATGTTGACAAACAACAGCGAAACAATTAGGAACGGAATACTTATGGAATTTGCAAAAACGGTAGAGTTATTTGATTTATCACCAATTGAGGCAAGAGTATTTACCTATTTATATATAGAAGGAAAAGCCCTAACATTAGATGATCTTAGTGAAGCACTTGGAAAAAGTAAAACATCGATGAGCACAAGCGTACGTAGCTTAGTAAATTTAAATTTAGTAAAGCGGGTCTGGAGAAAAGGTGTTAGGAAAGATTTATTTCAGGCAAATATTCAATTATTTAAGCACTTGATGAATTTATATTTAAAAAAATGGAATGATGCCACTTCTGATCGTACAGATGCATTACTAGATTTTAAAAAACAATTCGAGCTGCTTTCCAATGAGGAAAAAGATGAAAATATTAGTAAAAAGCTTGATGAATTATTGGAATTCCACCAAATGCTAGAAGATTTCTTTCAAGAAGCACTTCATATGAAAAGATAGCTTTCAATAAACACAAAAACTCTCAGAATAAGCGATTGATTCTGAGAGTTTTTCCACATTTTTATTATAGAATGTCTTTTTCCATGAGCTGGGTAAATTCTTCCATTAGTTTTGGAAAATACCCTTCTTTTTTTAGTCCATAAATTGTTTCAGCTGGCGCTAATTTTTCAGTTAATAAACCAGCAAATTTTACTAAAAGAGAAGAATAATCCAAGAGCCCTTCCTCTTTTTGCTCCATGAATTCCTGATTCAATACTTCGAGTAAATGAAATAGCCCATCATATTCCTCAGGAGAAACATTTTTTTCGATGACAAGCTTAGTAAAAGGGAATTTCTCTATGTCTATTATTTTTGTTAACAATTGTATTTGAAATGTTGCTAAATTGTCATTTTGAAACAACCTAAACCCCCCTCTATTCCCCCACTCGACAGATTAATATCAGAATATAATCGTTATTATCAGTATTAAAATATATATTTTTTTAGTAAAAGCTATTGCTTTTTTCGTTGTAAGGTACTATCATCAAAAAAGTCTTTGCTGAAACAGTAAAGGCATATAATAATGTGAACAATATGTCTAGAATGGAGCGAACTTTTAATGAATTGCTGGAAATCCATTAATTTGGATAAACAATATGGTTTCAGATGGATTAATCTAATCTCTATCCTTATTGGAATAATGACTTTTATCGTATTATATATCCCGTATTCTATGTATCATCAAGGTGCCAAGATAAATGATTCTGTATTTATCATATTTTTCGTAGCAATTATTTGTTTGCCTACCATTCATTCATTTATGCATATTTTACCATTAATCATTTTAAATAGAAAAATAAAAGTGAAGAGTCAGCGAAAGATTGGATTACCACCAATATTTACTTTTTATACGAATTCGCATTTAAGAAAGAAAACCTATATTCTAACTGCTATTTCACCTACTATATTCATTACGATACCAGGGATAGTAGCATCCTTTCTATTTCCAAGCATCTATGTATATTTTCTCTTGGCTACATCTTTAAACATCGGCATTTCATTTATTGATTTCTTATCTATACGTCACATTTTAAGCGCACCAAAGAATGCTTATGTTGAAAATGGTGATGAAGGATTTGATATATTACTAAAAGCAGAGTAATAGTAGAGGGAATTCCTCCCTCTGCTTTTTTAATTTTCACTATCCATATTGTGAATTTTTTGTTACAGTAAACTATAGTAATCTTACTTTAAATAGTTGGATAAGCTGACGGCATATAAGATAATATTGCATATGTGGGGAGGTTCAAGATATGATTATTATCTTCTTGTTCTATGCGTTAATTATTTTGTTCATTTTCAATACCATGACTGAAAAATTTTGTTCAAAATTAGAGATGAATGCTAAGAAACAAGCAAATGTATTTCGGGTAACAAATATTATGATTCTTATCTTACTCGTTTCCTCTTATGTTAGCGTGCTAAATGTTATGATGTAAACTAGAATTTTTTCGTGAAATGTGTAAAATGTTAGTAATTCCACTTTTAGCTATTATTTTTAGTACAAACTATGGTATATTAATCAATGCAAGAGAAGTAACCATAAGATTAGGAGTGTAATTTGATGAAAAAATTAACAATCGCAGCTACAATTACAGCTGGCGTACTACTATTATCCGGATGCTCAAATGACAAAGCAGAGGTTGTTGTAAAAACTGATGCTGGTAACATTACCAAAGAAGACTTCTTTAACGAAATGAATGAATATATTGGTCAAGATGTTCTATACAACTTGGTTCTTATAAAATTACTAGAAGAAAAATATGATGTGTCTGATAAAGAAGTAGATCAAGCTGTTCAAGAAGTAAAAGAACAGCAAGGTGACATGTTCCAATATTCCCTAATGCAACAAGGCTTAACGGAGGATACTTTCCGCGAACAAACCTATCGTCGATTATTACAAGAGAAATTTGCATTTGAAGGTATTAAAATAAGTGATGAAGAATTACAAAAGAAATTTGATGAAATGAAGGAAAACAAAGAAATTGCTATTCGTGCAAGCCATATTCTTGTAGAAGATGAAGCAAAGGCAAAAGAACTTAAAAAACAGTTGGATGAAGGAGCTGACTTTGCGAAATTAGCTAAGGAAAATTCAACTGATGAGGGTTCTGCAGCAAATGGTGGAGATTTAGGTTATTTTACAGCTGGAAAAATGGTAAAAGAATTTGAGGATGCTGCATTTAGCCTAAAAGAAGGCGAAATTAGCGAACCGGTAAAATCTAAATTTGGCTACCACATTATTAAAGTAACAGATGTTCCAACCTTTGATGAGAAAAAAGAAGAAATTCGCAAACAGCTTGCATCTGAAAAAATCGATAATGAAAAGGTTCAAGAAAGACTTAATAAACTAATTAAAGATGCTGATATTGACGTGAAAATGGACGAGTATAAGGATTTATTTACTATTCCTGAAGCTAACACAAATACAAATTCAGACAAGTCCACTGACACCAAAACAGATAAAGAAAAGGCTTCTGACAAAGACACTACTAAGTCAGAAGATAATAAATAAGAAGTTATTCACTTAGAACAATAAAAAGGCCAATCTCCCTATAATGATTCTTCATTTGGAGATTGGCCTTTTTTTAATTCACTTCCTCAGCCTGCTTATGTCGACGTTCACGTTCTTCTTCCATTCGCTGTAGAAAAACTTGACCATCTTGCTCAATATAGTGATTTTCCAGCCTTCTTTCGGCTCGCATTGCTCGGAAAGACATATAACCACTAAAGAAAATAAACAGAATGATCATAAAAACCCACCAAGGCATTCCAAAGATCATGTCATTACCCCCTTGTCCAGCATGTCTAACACATATATATGTACAAGTGGTTAAAATAATGACGAGTTTCTCTTATTCCTCGAAGGTAGGCTTATAAAAAGCACGATTATCCATAGCAAAAAGTTTCTCTGTAAATTCACCTGGTTTTACCTTATCAAGTGCCCGATTTAACATATTCATCTTCGCATCAATTAAATCAATAAAATGAAGTATTTCTGCCTCCCGCACTAAAGGTGGAGTCGGACTACCCCACTCCGCTTTCCCATGATGGCTTAATACTAAATGCTGTAAGATTAGTACCTCTTCACCATCTATCTTTAATTCTTTCGCAATATGACCAATTTCTTCTACCATCATAGGGATATGACCTAATAATTTTCCCTGAAGGGTGTATGAGGTTGAAACCACACCAGACAATTCCTTTACCTTTCCAATATCATGAAGAATAATCCCGGCATATAATAAATCCTTATTTAGCTGAGGATATAATTCACATAACTCTTTGGCGATTTTTAACATACTAGTGATATGATGTGCAAGTCCTGATGCATATTCATGGTGATTCTTAGTTGCAGCTGGGTATAACAATAAGGGCTCTTGATATTTTTTAACAACTGCACGAACAATGCGCTGAATGGTAGGATTTTTCATTTCAAAAATGGCTTCCGTTAATTTTTCCATTAATTCCTCTCGATCAACGGGAGCCTTTTCAATAAAATCCGAAACCTGAACGCCATCCGTAGTTTGAGCAATTCGTATGGCATTAATTCGCATCTGTGCTTTACCACGAAACTGATTTAATTCACCTGTAATGTGAATAATTTGTTCCTGGATAAAAATACTTTCATCTTCCTGTGTTATATCCCATAGCTTGGCTTCAATTTCGCCGGTTGCATCTCTTAATACTAATGTTAAAAACGGTTTTCCATTGCTAGCTGTTCCCTTGGTTGATTCTTTTATCAAGACAAAGCCTTCAAAGGTATCACCAATTTGATAATGCCCAATTCCCCGCTTCATACAATATCCTCCCCTTTAATAGAAATGAGATTGACAAGGTTTACTATTTCTCACTGTCAATCTCTGTCGTAATGTTTCTTATTCGTTTTTGGGAATATATTCAAATATCTTCCCGGATTCGATAATCTGAATAAATTTCATTAGCCAATCATAATAATTTTTCGCATATTTCAATCGTTCTAAATCATGATTGATTTTTTCTTTTAATTCCTCATCATCAGTACTACTTTGAAGCTCGCTTAAAACTTCTATTGCTTCATCCGCTTCCTCTATATTCGATTCAGTGTACTTTCTCCAACGACTTCCAAACAGGGAAGTAAATGACTTATACCAGTCCTCCTCCGATTGGTATAAGTCCTTTCGTATCCCTTTTTTATATGTAGATTCCACCATCTTCATATCGGATAGTGCTCTCACACCTGTTGACATACTTGTCTTACTCATCTCTAGAGCATCACGCATATCATCCAATGTCATCGGCTCGTCTGAAAAATAAAGTACACCATATAACCTTCCAATAGAAGAAGTTAATCCATATAGATTCATATTCTTCGCGATTGTTTGGATGAATTTTTCTATTGTTTCCTCGTACTTATCCCATTCTTTTCGATGCTTTTCCTCAGGCAATGGATGTCCCTCCATAAAGTGAAACATTCTATTTGTTTGAAACATGGCATTCATCAAAGCTTTAGGCAATGTATCTTTCATGATGCATTCCTATAACCTAAAAATCAGTTTACCACTAATTTTCCATTATTGGAACTGGATTTGTCAACTTGATTCTATTCTTTTCTCCAAATTCTTCTAATACTTCTTGCTTACAAGTAAATAAAAGTATTTGATGATTCTTGGATATGCCTTCTAGAATCCCTATCATGCGATTTAAACGAGCTTTATCGAAATGAACAAAAGCATCATCCATAATAAATGGAACACGTAATTCTTCCCCCATCACTTCGCTAATTGCAAGCCGGAGTGAAATATAGAGCTGGTTAATTGTACCCTGTGATAACTCCTTTACCGAATATCGAATATGATTTCGATCTTCCACAATAAATGGCTTCCCATTTGCTGGTGGATAGATCATTTGATAGGTTCCATCTGTAAGTATTTCAAAGAATGTCAGCGTCTTTTCAATCACTCTTGATAAATATTTCTCCTTATATCGGTCTTTCGTTGCGGATAATAATTCCTTAGCTGCTTTATAAACGGCCCATTCCTTTGCAAGCTTTTTAAGTCTCTCCTGTTCCTGCTGGAATTTATGTAAAGTAAGAGAATAGTTTTCAGAGGATTCTAATCGGTTAAACTCCGCTCTTTCTTCAGCTAATAATTGAAGCGTCCTCTCTTTAATTGCTTCATTTTGTTTCATTGATTCCTTTACTTCATTTATCTTTAACTCGATGGTACTTCTTTTGGGTGGAGAAATAACTAATTCTTCCCATTTATCCTTAGGAAAGTATGAAGCAGTTTGTATTTTAATTCTTTCACAAGCTAAAATAAGCTCCGATCGCTCTATTCCTTCCTTATTCCTTTGGTAAAATTCTTCCTCACTATCTACGTTTGCCATTTTCCATAGCTCTATTATTTCCCGTTCAATCGTTACATATTGCAGCTTATTTGTCTGTAGTTGTTCTTTAATAGTTTCTAGTAAATCCTTTTTCTGCTGTATTTCTCTTTCAATATCTTTAAATTTCTCTAATTCTTGAGCCAACATATCAAGTTTACCAGAGAAGGTCTTTGGAACTGTCTCGTAAGCATTAATTTCAAAATGAGTATTTACTAATGTTTGAAATTGTAGTATATTCCTTTGAAGCTCTTCCTCATCATGCTGAAGCAAAGGTAGTTTTTTCATTTCTTGTATAATTGCCTTTAATGAATGATAGAGATCCGGCCAATAGGTTACATCTATGTGTTGAAGAAATGGATAAAGTTCCTCCTGATGGAATAGCTCCTTAGAAAAACTCGCTTCTTGATTATCAAGTAATATTTTCTGTTCCTGTAAACTATTCTCCTGTAATTCACAGTCTTTTAATTTTTCCTCGAGTAATTGTAGCTCTTGTTTGCATTTAGCATCATTCTCTAATAGCTCTTCGGCATCACGGATTTCTTCTGGAGAAGCAGACGAAACAAGCTGCATTGGAAAAGCTTGCTGTAACATCCATTCCATTTTTTCAGCAGATTTTTTATTCCAAAGCCATTGAACACAACCAAAAACGATACTAATTAGCGTTATATTGAGAAATAATTGATATTTCGTAAAGAACGTCAATACGAGAAAAAAAGCCGCTACCAAAGAGCTCATTCCCAATAGAACGTTGGCGATTTTTGCTGATTTCTTTTTTCTTTTCTCCCATGATTGTTGTTCTTGCTCAGCCTCAAGCTGCAGACCTTCTAACACCTTATTTTCCTTAGCAGTATCTATTAAATCTTCAAGCTCTCTCCGTTGAGAAATGGGTAACAACTTAGAGGAAATACTCTCCTTTTGTTCCTCCAATACCATTTTCCGAGATTTTATAAGCTGTAGACTTTTGGCTAATGCTTCATATTCTCGGGAAAACTTCTCCGCCTCTGTTTTTAATCCACTCCAATGTTTCTCTAAGTGAAAGGGAAGATTTAACTGCTGTACCTCTTTCAAGCTTAGCCCAATATGTAAATCCGTTATTCTACTACTTAATTCATCCTGAAGCCTATTGATAGTTTCTTTTAACTTCTGTACCTCTGTTTCATTGCTATTATGCTTTGAAGCTTGTTGCAAAATTTGTCTTATTTCTTCATAAGGAAAATTAGTTATATGTTGCTCAAGCTCTAATATTTCTTGTTTTAATCGATCATGATTATTTTTTAGGACACTCATTTCACTTTGCAAGGGCAATTGCTTCTCTTTAAGTAATTCATATCGCTTCCTGCCATCCTCAGGAAACGGGATTTCCTCTGGCAATTTTGCGAGCTTTGCTTGATTTTCATTGTATTCTTCTAATTGTGGTAAAACTTGTACAATTTTTTCAAGCTGATATAGCTGTTCTCGTTCTTTTTTTATTGTATCTATCAATACATTGAGCTCGTCCTCTAGAGTCAAGAGAATATTTTTCTTTTCTCGATAGGCTGCCTCCTCATGCTGATGGTGAGATAATTCTTTTTGAATATGCTCAAGCTTAGCTAGTTGCTGATTAACTATCGGATTTCTCCCATTCGGTTTAAAATACTCATTCACTTTTTGTTCAAGACGCTTTTCTATATTCTGAATTTGTGCCGAACCTGTTAAACCTATACCGAGCAGTACTTCACTTAAATCATCCTCAGTCATTCCTTGAATTGTCATTAAATCCAGTGCTGAAAAAGAAAAAATTGCTTGATAGGTAGCTTTATCAATTCCCGATAAGCGTTCTTGTAGCCAGCCTTCATCAAATTCATTGCCATCAGGCGTATAACATTTAGCAGCACCATTTCGGTTCTCATGAAAACGTTCAATTGTAAATTCACCAATCTTAGGATCTCTCACTGTTAATATGCCACCCATTTTACTACTTGTCTTTGGCTGATAAAAATCTCGTTCCTTCGGTGGTAGCCCAAAAAGCATGAACATGAGAAAGCGTTGAACAGTTGTTTTTCCTGATTCATTTTCCCCATAAATGGTAACAAAGGATTCATCTGTAAAGTCCAAATGGAAGTCTACCCATTTTCCAAATCCATATATGGTTGCCTGTAAAAATTTCATTCTCTCACCTCACATTTTCTGAAGTTCATAAGCAAGGAGTTGATAGGCATCTAGCTTAATTTCCTCTTCTTCTTCCTTCGTTAATGAATCTAAATATTTTCGTGCTTCTCGATGTTGAAAAAGCTCCCCCATATAGTCTGATATTGAAACATCATCTACGTTTTTCATTAATTCTCCAATAAAGTGCTCCCCCATGATGATATTATTTTGTCGATTTCTTTGCTTTGTGGTGAGACGAAATACGTATAGCCAATTCCGCTGATAGCTTAATTCCTCATTTACTACACCGATAATTTCTTCTAATAAATGTTCATTTTTCCAAATAAATAAATTATCCTGTCCACTAGTTAAGGATAGATCTATAAGTTGAGGTACGTAGGAATGGTTTTGTATTAAATTATTTTTTAATTCTGCCACAAAATCATGAATCTGTTCACAATCAGATACATCTAGTTCTATATTTGTAAATTGAATAGCCTGAAGAGGAATGAACTCGGTACTTGTTCCTAGACTAGTCATCTCAACGTAATAGCAACCCTTTTCACCTGTTTCCTTTCTGTTTCTTCCTTGTATATTGCCAGGATATAAAATAGTAGGGTTCTCCTTTAAAACTTCCCGTTTATGAATATGACCAAGTGCCCAATAATGGAAGTCCTTTTCAATTAAATCACGAAGCAGAAAAGGTGCATATAAATCATGCTCTGTATTGCTTTCAATACTGCCATGTAACATAGCAATCCGAAAAGGAATGTTGGAATTATTAACTGTAAATTCCTCAGCCTTTCTTTCTATAACTGCTCGGTTCTCATAGCTGAAACCAGTAACGGAAGCAAGCTCTATATTGTCTTTTTCAAAAATAAATGTTCGTACCTGTTCATCTGGGAAAACATAAACATTTTCTGGATAAGTAATCGGAAAAATATTGCCCTTTATGTAATCATGATTCCCATAAGAAAGGTATACCTTTATATCATGTTGAGCTAATAACTCAAACGCATGACGAAGCTTTATCTGTGCTTTTAAACTTGGTTTGTCATTGTCAAATAAATCTCCTACAAGTACAACGAAATCTACCTTTCTTTTAATCGCAGCTTCTACTAAATGATCAAGTGCGTGAAAAGTACTTTGACGCACCTCCTGTAAAATAGTTTCATTAGCAATAGATAATCCTTTAAATGGACTATCTAAATGTAAATCCGCAGCATGGATAAAGGAGATCTTTTGTTCCATATTCCATACCTCCTTCCTTCGTATCTATTTTATCAAAAAGGCAAAACGAATGCACGTTCGTAACAACAGGATAAAAATACTACTTCCTTAGGATAAAGAATGTATAACCAATAAATCGCTATTTGGTTGAAAAAACAAAAAGATAAGTGCATTAACTAAAAACGATTAAAATGAAAAATCCGAACTATTTCTAATTCTTTTTAAAGAATTATGAACTATAGTTCGGATTTTCAATTCACTTTTTCAGATTTTTGGAGATTACAGTCTATTTTACATTCGTTTCGCTAGTATTAACCAAGAAGTCCAAATAGAAATAATAATAAAAGATATCATCATCCGTATTATTGTAATAGCATCCATCTCTATAACCTCAAACCGTATAAGAGCTAACAATGAAACAAGTACAAATAAAACAATAAATACCGAATAATACATTCCTTTTTGCTTTATTTGTTTTGTACGTTCATCCTCCTCTTTAAATTGGGGATATAGATATGCAATTACAAAAGCCATATATGCTATCGATCCCCAATTTAATATTTCCACAAAAGAAATGTCATGGGTGATAACAGATAGAGTCAATCTCGTTAGAAAAATAATTGTTAGTAAAGCACCTACAAAGACAAAATTCTTATTAATAGCCATACCTTTGCCCTCTTTTCTACGTAATTACATATTCCCTATTCACGTTTTGTTAACTGTAATGCCTTCTTAATATCCTTCAATGAACTTGATTTTCCATATAATAGTACCCCGCCTTTATACACCCTAGCACCAATAACAGCGAATATAAGAATAGTAGCAATCAATATACCAATCGATAGTAGAACCTCCCATATAGCTATATCTAGAAGACCTACACGAATAAACATTAGCATTGGTGAGAAAAATGGGATATAGGATGTTATCGTTACGATGGTTGCTTCTGGCGCTCCCATTCCAAACATAGCTAATAAGAACGCGATAACAATTAAGAAGGTCATCGGTATAATCATTTGATTAACCTCTTCCACTCTACTTACTAAAGAGCCAAGCATTGCTGCTAGTGTTGCGTAAAGGAAATAACCTAAAATAAAGAAGAGAACACCGTATAGAAGAATACTTACGGATACATTTTGTAAGCCGAGGGATTCCAGCATCCCACCCATTTCCTCTTGCTTCGCTTGTAGCATGAAGAAACCAACTAAAATAAATATAGCAACCTGTGTCAAACCTAATAAAGCTATCCCCACAATCTTTGCAAACATATGAATAACTGGAGATACACTGGAAACTAATACTTCCATTACCCGTGAAGACTTTTCTGTCGCAACATCTGTAGCTATTAGTGTGCCATACAGTAACACAGCAAAATATAATAGCATTAACATGACATAAACTATCCCGCGAGCATGGTTTAATTCCTCCTCTGATTTACTACTTTCATCTAATGCTACAGCTTTCATTGATACAGGAGAAAAGATCTCCATTACTTGAGCTTGCTCAATTCCTAATTTTTCAGTCGCTAGACGCCCTTTTAGTTGCTGTAAATGTTGCTGTATATCTGATTGCAAATTTGTGTTCGATATGTTCTTCGCATAGTATGTTGCCTCTAGAACTCTGTTTTCATCTAATCCAAGTGTTAGGAGTGCAACATATTTTTCATCCTTAACTGCAGCTTTCCCTTCCGCTACAGAACCAGAGAACGGTTCTAGTTTTAACTCTGTCTCACTAGCTTGCAAACTAGAATTCAATGGAGCTAATAGTTCACCAGTTTCATCAATGACCGCTACCTTCCCTTCATCTTCTCCAGAAAGTACACCTATGATAGAATCAAAATTTGTCATGAGAACAATAAAAACTAGAATTAGAATGGTACTTATATAAAACATTTTTGATTTTATTCTAGATAAATACGTATGTGATGAAATAATCCAAAACTTATTCATAGGTTGCACCAACTTTCTCAATAAAAATATCTTGTAAGGAAGGCTCTTCTAATGCAAACTTGCGAACAAATCCCTTTCCTTGTAGTGCTTGAAAAATTTCTTGTGAAACAGCTTCACTTGTAATCTGTAATAAACATCCCTCTGTAGTTTGTTTATAACGGACTACCCCTTGAAAGTCTTTTAAAAAATCTAATGCTATATCTGCATGTATGGCGAGATTCTTTTTCCCAAAGGATCGTTTAATCTGTCGGAGTGATCCTTGAACAACTGGATTGCCCTTTTGTAAAATACACAAATTCTCACATAACTCTTCCACATGCTCCATTCTGTGTGATGAAAATACGATAGATGTACCTTCATTTTTCAACTCAATAACGGCTTCCTTCAACATTTCTACATTAATTGGATCCAACCCTGAAAAAGGTTCATCCAAAATTAGTAGTTTTGGCTTATGAATAACAGAGGAAATAAACTGGATTTTTTGCTGATTTCCTTTTGATAGCTCCTCTACCTTTTGGTTGAGATAATCTGGAACTTTAAACCGCTCTAACCAGTATTCTAACTCCTTCAATGCTTCATTTTTTCCCATTCCACGTAAGCGAGCTAAATAGACAATTTGTTCCTTTACCCTTAACTTTGGATAAAGTCCTCTTTCTTCTGGCAAATAACCAATAGAACTACTAGTTTCATAATTTATTGGACTTCCATTCCAAGTAATCTCACCAGCTGTACGGTCAAGTAATCCTAATATCATACGAAAGGTTGTTGTCTTTCCTGCACCATTCCCCCCTAGAAATCCAAACATTTCATTAGCCGGTATTTCTAGTGATAGATTGTTAACTGCAACATGTTTTCCAAAGCGTTTTGTAACCTGATTTAATAGTAATGTCATATGTTTACCTCTATTCCTTTGATTGATAAAAAGCAGCCGCAACGCCAAAAATGATACAATGAAGCATATATAATATCGTTAATAGAAAGAAAGCAAATGATATTCCGTCAAAAATAATGACAATGGGCCAAGTAATCAACATGATGACAAGCATAATATCCCATGTTCGACCCTTCGCTCGGTTATTTACTTGATAATATCGTTCATCATAACGATGCTTTTTCTTTCCTACATTTCGTTGCACAAAAAATATAGTAAGCATCAACAAATAATTAGCGATTAAAAGCAAAATGACCCATGGTGACTGTAAAAACTCTTGGCTAAGCATCATATTCCTCCAATGTTATCGTTCAATTTTCTTTAAAATGATAATAAAGTGCCGATACCCCCATAGTAATACCGTGAAGAAACAGTATTGCCATTAAGAAAAAATAGCTAAAGGATACCCCATCAAACATTACAACCACTGGCATAGCTATCAGCATCACTATTAACATGAAATTCCATGATCCACTCTTTGCCCGATTAAATATATACTTAGAGCGTTCATCATCTGCATATGTTTTTTTAATTATCCTTCGTTGGTACATATATCCAATTATTAGGGCAACAAATGTCCAAGCAAAAATTAGCAAAATCCACGGATTTTTCAGAAACTCATCACTAAACATTTTCATCCCCCTCAAAGATAAATAAATCTTCAATCGTACATTCAAAGATCTGTGCTAGTTTATGTGCTAATACAAGAGATGGCTTATATTTTCCCTTTTCCAACGAAATGATTGTCTGTCTAGATACCTTCAATGCCTCCGATAATTCTTCTTGTGTCATATTCCGTTCTGTCCGTTTTTCACGAATTAACGTTTTCATTTTATCTCCTACTTTTTTGTAAAGTAAACTTTACGTAAAGCGTACTATACATCTCCGTTTATGTCAAGGGTACTTTACATATATTTTTATTTTTATTTCTAGCAGGATTTTTCAGAAAAAAGTCGAATATTATGGTACGGAGTATACTTCAGGAGGTTAACGATATGAAGAAATACGTTTTAACAGTATTTGATAAAACAGGGGAAAAATTATTGGATGAGTCCTTTGAGGCAGCAAATGATGAGGAAGCTAAAATCCTTGGTGAAGAGCGATTAGCGAAAGATGGATATTTAGAGTATACACATCGTTGTGTGTCTCCAGAGGCAAAATTAGTTTTATTTCATCGGTAAGTAAGTATCGATTAACTAGTAACAAACTTACTGAAATTTTTGTAGAACTTTAATCCAAATAAAGCTGTCTATTAAGCACAATCAATTGCTATTAGACAGCTTATTTTAATAAGTAGTGGTTCCTATTTTCTTAGAAAGCACTATCCCGCCATTCTCTATTTCCCGATGAACGTAGGCTTTCTTTTTTCCAAAAAAGCCTGAACCCCTTCTTGATGATCTAATGTACTTCTAAGCTCCCATTGATTTTGCTTTTCCTTCTTCAAATAGTCATTTAGAGTTTCCAAATGGCTTTCATGATAAGTCAGCTTAGTTTTTAACATTGCTTCTAATGGTGATGTGAGGAGGGTATGAGCTAACTTTTGTGCCCCAACTAGAATATCTCCTTCTACTAACAAATCAGCTAATCCCAGATTTTTTGCTTCGTCACCAGTAACTTGTTTTGGGTTTCCCCAAATAAATTGCTTTGCTTGTTGAGTACCGAGACGCTGCTCTGCCCAAAAATGGCCACCACCATCTGGAGCAAGGCCAACGCCGGCAAATAACATTCCGAACTTTGCTTCTTTGTTCGTTACAACATAGTCTGCTGTTAATGCTAAGCTTAAGCCTAAACCAGCAGCTGATCCCTGAACAGCCGAAATAACTATCTTCGGCATCATATAAAGCTTCCGTACGATATCAGAAATCGTATCCATCACATCATCAAAAAATTCCTTATTGGAAAAATCCTTCATCATCGCGATGTCACCGCCAGCACAAAAAGCATTACCTTCTCCTCTTAGTATGACGACTTTATCAGCCCTTTTTTCTACTTCCTTTACAACCTGTAATAATTCCTCAAGCATTTCCAAATTCAATGCATTGTAGCGATCCGGCCGATTTAATTGAATATAGGATATATTTAGTTTGCTTTCACAAGAAACATAATTCATTAAGTACTCCCCCTTGTCTATCGTGCATATTCAACATATTCGATATCGATAGCAATAATTCCTGCAAGAACGAGTATAATGAATACTCCTTAAAGTAAAATAATTTCGGCAACTGGAAGCTACTCAGTTTGATAAAACATAAAGAACGCAAGAATATACTCCTTGCGTTCTAAGAATAAATAATTTTAAAGTTATGGATAATTATTGACCACCATAAAGCTCTTCTAATGGCTTCGTAATAATTTGACTAAGTTCATTTATAACCACGTTTAAGCGTTGTTCCTTTTCCATCAAGTTAGCAATTCCTTCATGCTGCTGGACAAGCTCAACTATTTTACGTGCATTTTCTACCTCTTGTTCTGTAATATTTAAACCCTGCATCTGTTTTTGTTGCAATTCCATTTGTGTATTACGAAAATCCTCGAACATTTTACGAGAGGTTGGATCATTCATAACCGCTTGAAACGCAGTTTTTAGCTCATTAAATTCCACACTTTCACGAATTGCTTTTTCTAAATCATAGGCACTATCATACAAATTTGCCAAAACAAATTCCTCCTTGCTGTCGGTTACACCCACTATAACAAACCCATAATCTAATGTATACCAATAACTATCCATTTGTGACACACAAAAAAAGCTTAAAGTTTTCAACTATTGGTATAATGGAGAAAAGACTAAAGTAAATGAGGTTTTACTATTGATTGAGCAATTAAAAAAACTATTTCCATCACTTCAATATTATGAAACTATTCCAAATAAACTTGATAATCGATTCGTATGGTATGTAACAAATAATTCACATGTCATAAGCATTGATCCAAAGGAGTTAGATAGTAAAAACGAACAATTGCTTAACTTATTTCTAATACCGTTTGAACATCTTTTCCCACCAAAATCGAAGGAAGAAATAAAATGGGAAATGTATCTTCAGGAAACAGAAATAAACACGGATATCATTAGCAAGTACCGTTTAGTTTACTTTTCTATTGAATCCAATCATATAAAACCAGTTGATTTTAAAGAAGCAGTAAACCAAATCTTCGAAAAGGAAACAATTATACTTTGGGAAAATGAACGAGAAGGGATTCTAGTTGATATCATGAAGGATCATGAAGAGGAATCCATTTCATATAAAGAAATTATTGATATATTGATTACCGATTTATATGGAAATATCAAATTTTTCATTGGGCCATACCGTGAGAATTTAATAGGAATTAAACAACATTATGAATTCTTGAAAAAAGGTGCAACAATTGCCTTACCAATAGCGGAAGAAAATGTAGTAACATACCTTGACGGAATTCCAATCATTTTAATGAACCATGCAGATTATCAATACAAAAATGAGATACAAAAGATGATACTGCAGGAATTTCTTAACGATAGAGAATTTTTAAATATGATAAAAGTATTATTTGATAGTAATCTCAACATTTCTGTCGCTGCGAAACGACTTTATATGCATCGAAATAGTCTGCAATATCGTATCGAAAAATTTCATGAAAAAACAAAGTTAGATATTCGTGAATTTCATCATGCCTTAATAGTTTACTTGGCTATTTTAGCCAAAAATGAGTAAACAGGATTAGTATTTGTAAACCTGCACAAAGTTGTACATATTCTTTGTGCAGGTTTACCATTTTGCTTAATAAAGTTATCTACTATAATAAAAACAAATAGATTAAACGCTTTCATTATAGAGGGGGACTTTACTATGGCAGAATTGCGATTAGAGCATATTCAAAAGAAATATGATAAGGATGTTGTTGCAGTAAGTGATTTTAATCTTCACATTGAAGATAAGGAGTTCATTGTTTTTGTCGGACCTTCTGGCTGTGGTAAATCAACTACGTTACGTATGATTGCTGGACTGGAAGAAATTACAGAGGGTGAACTATATATTGATGATAAAAAAATGAATGATGTTGCCCCAAAAGATCGCGATATTGCGATGGTTTTCCAAAACTATGCGCTTTATCCACATATGAATGTATATGATAATATGGCTTTTGGACTTAAATTACGTAAATTTAAAAAAGATGAAATCGATAAGCGCGTACAGAACGCTGCCAAAATCTTAGGTTTGGAAGCGTATTTAGATCGTAAACCAAAAGCACTTTCTGGTGGTCAACGTCAGCGTGTTGCGCTTGGACGTGCCATTGTCCGTGATGCAAAAGTATTCTTGATGGACGAACCTTTATCAAACTTAGATGCAAAGCTTCGGGTACAGATGCGTGCAGAAATCCAAAAACTGCACAAACGTCTCCAGACAACAACTATTTATGTGACACACGATCAAACAGAGGCAATGACAATGGCCACTCGTTTAGTTGTTATGAAGGATGGCGTTATTCAACAAGTGGGAGCACCAAAGGAAGTATATGACAATCCAAATAATGTTTTCGTTGGTGGATTTATTGGTTCTCCGGCAATGAACTTCCTAAGAGGAGTCATTAAGGATGACGGAATTGTCATGGATGATGTAAAAATTAAGGTTCCTGAAGGTAAATTAAAACTGTTAAAAGAGAAAGGCTATATTAATCAAGAAGTCATTCTTGGAATTCGCCCTGAAGACATTCATGATGAATTAATATTTATTGAGTCTTCCCCAGAGACAAATATATCTGCTTTCATTGATGTTGCTGAATTAATGGGTGCAGAAACATATTTATATTCCAAAATTAATGACCAAGACTTTATAGCACGTGTCGATTCCCGATCTGATATAAATAGTGGAGAAACCATTAAACTAGCATTAGATATGAATAAAGCTCATTTCTTTGATGCAAATACAGAAGAACGAATTAAGTAAGAGGGCCTAATGCTCTCTTTCTTTTTTTATCTTGATTGATTTAAGCTGTTTCCATTCCGACCTAACACATACATACATATCTTAGCTTAAATCTTATAGAAACTTTTTTGCAAAGAAGGGAATTATTTCTATAAATTAGTAAATAATACAATTAACTTTCGAGGAACAATGTAAAGGGAAAGCCTAGAAGACTTTCCCTTAAAGAGGTTTACACCTCGATGCCATTATTATTGAATTTTACCAGATAATTGTTGTTGAGCAGTTTGTACTAGACGCTTCGTGATTTCTCCACCAACAGAACCGTTAGCACGAGAAGTAGTGTCAGCACCTAGGTTTACACCAAACTCAGAAGCGATTTCATATTTCATTTGATCTAGAGCTTCTTGTACACCGGGAACAAGTAGTTGGTTTGAATTGTTGTTGTTAGCCATGTTTATCACCTCCTGTAACTATATTGTTAGCAGAAGAGAAAATCTTATCACAAAAAAGCGTTGGTAAATTGTGGTTTGCTTATGGTTTTCTTGAAATATTGGTGGCTCTATACGCCATACTTTTTTCCAGAATGAATAGCTTATCTATTCCCTAATTACCGTATTTCATGCTCCTCAAGAATTGATTACTACTTCTCAGCTTAATCGAAAAAAATCCTGCCTCATCATAAGGCAGGATTTTCTATTTTATTTTGGATGTGTCATTTCTCTTGGATTCACATATTGATCAAATTCTTCAGAAGTTAGTAGGCCTAGTTCAATAGCAGTCTCTTTCAGTGTTGAATTATCTGCAAATGCTTTTTTAGCAATCTTTGCTGCATTTTCGTAGCCAATATAAGGGTTCAATGCTGTCACAAGCATTAAAGAGTCATTTAAATACTTTTCAATTTGATCATGGTTTGGTTCAATACCCACAGCACAACGATCATTGAAGGAAAGTATGCTATCTGCTAATAACTGACAGGATTGTAGGAAGTTCATCGCAATTACAGGTTTAAATACATTAAGCTCGAAATTCCCTTGACTTGCTGCAAAACCAATTGTTGCATCATTACCCATTACTTGAGCGGCAACCATTGTTACTGCTTCACTCTGTGTTGGATTCACTTTACCTGGCATAATAGAGCTACCAGGCTCGTTTTCTGGTATTGTAATTTCGCCAATTCCACAGCGTGGGCCGCTGGCTAACCAACGAACATCATTTGCTATCTTCATCATATCTGCAGCTAAGCCCTTTAATGCACCATGAGCAAATACCGTTTCGTCATGACTTGTTAATGCATGGAATTTATTCGGTGCAGAAACAAATTCTCTACCAGTAAATCGGCTAATTTCTGCGCATACACGCTCTGAAAATTCAGGGTGAGCATTCAAACCAGTACCAACTGCAGTACCACCAATAGCTAATTCCTTTAGATAAGGAAGGCTGGCTTCTATCATGCTTTCTGATTTTTCCAGCATTCGGTGCCATCCACTAATCTCTTGTCCAAGTGTTAAAGGTGTTGCATCCTGTAAGTGTGTACGACCAATCTTTACGATATCCTGGAATGCATCCATTTTGTTTTTAAAGGTGCTTTTAAGTGTACGTAAAGCAGGTAATACAACATCCTCAAGCATTAAAACTTCAGCTACATGCATGGCTGTAGGATATGTGTCATTAGAGCTTTGGGATTTATTAACATCATCATTTGGATGTAATGTTAGATCACTGCCTTGCTCCTTTAACCACTCATTTCCAACATGAGCAATCACTTCGTTTACATTCATATTGGATTGTGTTCCACTACCAGTTTGCCAAACAACTAGCGGAAAATGTGCATCTAAATTTCCATTAATAACTTGTGTCGCTGCATATTCAATGGCTTCTGCTTTTTTCGCATCAAGCAGGCCTAGATCACTATTTGCTTTTGCAGCACTCATTTTCAAAACTGCAAACGCTTTTATAATTTCTGTTGGCATTTTCTCATGACCAATTGGAAAGTTTTCCTTACTGCGCTGTGTCTGTGCACCCCAATATTTATCAGCAGGTACCTTCACTTCCCCAAGGGTATCGTGCTCTATACGAAATTCCATATGTATTTCCTCCCAATTTGATTTTCAAATCCCTCTCTATTGTACCAAATTTTTTAAAAATGAAAATCATATTCATTGCACGCGTATAAAAAAATTATTATGGTAGAACTATGAATTATTCACAAAATTGTAATCCTTACATAGTTAATTTAGCCTTATACTTATTAATGTATTAATTAGTTGTTTAGGAGGGCTCTCCATGCCTAACATTTGGACACATATGCTCTTTTGTGAAGATATGCTTGATGCTATAAGTAAACCAGAGAACATACCAAGCCGTAGTTATATATTAAATTTAGGTGCACAAGGACCTGATCCTTTTTTCTATTATAATTTTTGGCCATGGATAAAGGATACATCCATTCCAAACATAGGGAATCTTCTTCACAGGAAAAAATGTGGAGATTTTCTTATGGATATAATTGTATCTGCAAAGGACAGCTCCACAGAAATAAAATCGTATGTATTTGGGTTTGTAACCCATCATATATTGGACCGAATCGCACATCCTTTTATCAACTATTATGCAGGATATGAAGGGAATAATCACTCGAAATACGAAATCATTATTGACACCTTAATGATGGAACGCTATAAGAATCTAAAAACCTGGAAAACACCTGTCTATAAAGAAATCCTTTTAAATAAACAGCAAAAAAATGAAATCGCTAATTTTCTTTATCAAGCAATTCGTAAGCACTATCCTGAGGTCACAGAATCTTCTTCAAGCTATATTAAAAAAGCTTTAAAAGATATGAAATTAGCTTTAATGATACTATCTGATCCATATGGTTGGAAAAACAAATTATTGAAAAAGGTTATTTCTGCTTTCTCCCACCAACCGATTACCAACCATAAGGATTATTTAAACTTAGAACACCATACCTGGTATCACCCTGCGACGAAAAAACCTAGTACAAAAAGCTTCATTGATTTATACGAGCAGGCTCGAATTGAGGGTATAGAAATTATGAAGAAAGTGATTGATTATTGGTATAACAACGGTACTAGTAGGGAAGATTTAGAGGGATTAATTGGAGATATTTCGTATGATACTGGATTGCCACTCAAGCTAAAATTAGAGAACCAGTATAGTGAGCCTATTCTGTAATAAAAGCCGCAAAACCAGTGAGGGTTTGCGGCTTTTGTGCATACTTCTTTTGTATCTAAGCAGTCTTTTTCCTAGCAGCTTCTACTCCCTTTTCCACATTTACAAAGCTTAAAATGAGTATTCCAGCAATAAAGAATACGATTAACGATAAAATACCAAACCGATTATTACCCGTTATTTGCCCGATAAATCCAAATACAAACGGGCCAAATACTGCCGAGAACTTGGATGAAATCCCGTAGAATCCAAAGAATTCACCCTTTTTATTCTCTGGTACCATACGACCAAAAATAGATCTACTCAAGGCCTGTGCACCACCTTGGACCAGTCCCACACATGTTGCCAATAAGTAAAAATGCAAGGCTGACTTCATGAAGTAACCTAAAATAACAATCCCTAAATAAACAAATAATGTAATCATAAGTGCCTTTTTGGGCTTTATTTTTCCAGCTAACCAACCAAAAAAGAAGGTACAGGGTATGCCAACAAATTGTGTAATAAGAAGAGCGATGATTAAATCATTTTGTCCAATGCCGATTTCAGTTCCATAAATAGTTGCCATCCTGATAATTGTAGAAATTCCATCGTTATATAACCAAAAGGCAAATAAGAAAATTAATAAATGCTTAAACTGACTTATTTCCTTAAAGGTATTACCGACTCTCGAAAAGCCGATTGCCACATATGACCTATCTCGTTTTATCGGACTTTTCTTCTCATCATGAATATTTTTCAATAAAGGAATGGAAAAAATAAACCACCATATTCCAACCATTGCGAAGGAAACCTTCATTGCCATTACTACATCTGATAATCCAAACCACTCAAATTTAAGAATCATTAAAACATTTATTAATAATAAAATTCCTCCACCAACATACCCCAGGGCAAATCCTTTTGAGGATACCTTATCCATATCCTTTTCCTCTGCTACCTCAGGTAAAAAGGCGTCATAAAAAATATTACCTCCTGAAAAACCAATGGAACCAACGATGAATAATAACGCAACAAAGAGGTAGTCTCCTTCTCCAGTAAATGCAAGTAGGATACTTGCTATCATTCCCATAAAGGCAAAGAACCGCAAAAACTTTTTCTTGGCTGCAGAGAAATCACTAATAGCACCAAGAATAGGAGCTAGAATTGCCACAATTAGTACTGCAATGGAGTTAGCATAACCCCAATAACTAGTTGCTAGGCTAGATTCTATTCCTTTTGATGCCACGTTGGAATAGAAAATCGGTAGAACTGCCGCTAGCATCGTTGTAGCAAAAGCAGAATTTCCAAAATCATAAAGTGCCCAGCTTAGCTGGGTCTTCTTATCCTTTTTCAACTAATAAACACTCCCCTCAACATAAGAATAGCAGATCAATGTACTCCAATTGTAAATTTACAGTAAATATTACATTTTTTCTAAAGATGCAGCTACTTCATTTGTTTCCTCAATCACTCCTGCTAAATTAACCATACGATTGACTTGTTCATCTACGATTGCTTCAAGCTCTTCAATTGTTGCAGTAGTTACTTCGATAATTGATGCAAGATTATCCACGGATTGTTCAATAGACAGGGAGGATCCTTTTATCTCCTTTGCCTGTTTGTTTAGGTATTGCAAATAATGAATAAAGTTATTTAATTGTTCTGTAATAGTTTCAAAGTTCTGCTTAGCCATTAATGTAACTTCTGTACTGGCCACTAATTTTTGCTTGTTGTTATTCAATTCTATTTGTGTATACCTAGCATCTTTATCAATCATCTGTAGGTCTTCACGAATTTGTTTTGCTGTGTTCTGGGAAACCTCTGCAAGCTTACGGATTTCCGATGCTACAACAGAGAATCCCTTTCCAAATTCGCCCGCACGTGCAGCCTCGATACTTGCGTTCAAGGCAAGCAAATTAGTTTGCTCAGCAATATCTTGTATCTTCTCTGCATTTGCATTATTTACATCTATTCGATTAACAAGTACCTCCATATTATTTGTTAAACCATCAAAGGAAACGTGAAAGTCATTTATCGTTTCATATAAATTTCCCATAGAGATTTTTCCTTTATTTGATAAATTAACAAGCTCCTCACCATCCGCCATACTACGGGAAAAAGATACAATCATTTTTTCCAGTAATCGGTGGGTTGAATTAACCGTTTCAGTTATACCAAAAGCAGTTTCAGACTGGGCTTGACTTGCTTTTGAAATTTCTCGAAAGCTAGTAAGCATTTCTTTCATTTGCTCCTGGTTAAGACTACTATCCCCTTCAATAACTTCCATCTGCTTCCGAACCTTTTCGGCACCACTTTGAATTAGTAGAGTACGATTAGCCTCTTCTTTGGACTTCTCTTCTATTTCACCCATTGTTTGAAATAGAGTTAACAGAAAACCACGTGATACTTTAATTTGTATATATAAAACAATAAAAACTAGAGTAAAAAAAACCATTGTAATTGCTATAGATCGGGTATTAAATCCCACTGCCTGTCCGTTGAATATAATAAATAATACTAATAAACCAATTCCTAGGATACCACCAGTGGTTAATACAGCACGGGATAAGGATATAGCGGCGACCGCTAATAAAAAGAAGGTAAATAATATATTCGTCACATAACTAGAACCTAGCATTACAATTAGTGATACTCCAGCTAAACAAAAAATAGCAATATAAGGCACTGCAAAACTATATATCCTCTTAACATTAAAAATGGCAATTAACAAAATTCCAATGCCACCGCCAATTGATATTGCTATCATATTTATTGCTGGTGCTCCGACAATGAATTCAGCACCTAATCCGAGAAACAATGAGAATAATAGTATGTATAGTAATAGCTTATTTTGTTTTTGCAAAATGGTAACATCTAACTTCATAAGCTCCCCCCAACTTATTTTTTATTCTATTTCTTCCATAAAAATAGCCTTACCATACTCAGTGTGGGCAAGGCTGGTCTATTACTTTTCCGATTTTATTCCCAAATATATTGTAGATATCTTTCTCGAACTTTCACAAAATCTTCTTTATTACCCTTTTGAATCGAAGAATTAATTTTTTCCTCAAGCATTTTCTTATTCCAATTAAAACAGATTTCATCTAAAATCATCCGTGAAGATAATTTAATTTCAAAGGATATCTCTCTTTTAGCGTTAAGGACATTTCCTTCGTACGGATAAAAGTGGTAAACTACCCTTTCCTTTTTCATGAAGTACGCCCCTCCTGCTCCTTTATGTTTATTATCCTAAATTTTTAGAATAATTGCAATGGGATTTAATAAAAAAGCATTAAAAACTTAGGTCTATTTCTTGTACGAAGGAAACAAACTTAAAACATACCAATTGATATTGACAAACGCTTATTAGTTGCTCTAGACCCACCCATTTCCTATCTGATATAGTGATAAAGTTAATGAAATTAGCTGGAGGCATTATCATGAATCATACACCAGATTTAAGAGAAGGAGAAAAAGGTGCATGGATTAGTATCATTGCTTACCTATTTCTTTCCGGAACAAAATTAATTATTGCCTATATAGGGAATTCAGAAGCATTATGGGCCGATGGATTAAATAACTCTACGGATGTTATTGCCTCCATTGCTATCCTTATAGGACTTCGAATATCTCAAAAGCCACCAGATCAAAATCATCGATATGGCCATTATCGCGCAGAAACAATTTCTTCCTTACTAGCAGCATTTATTATGGCAGCTGTCGGCATACAAGTAATATTCTCTACCATTACAAAGATATTAGATAAAGGAAGTACCGCACCAGATATGGTAACGGCCTGGACTGCCTTGGGTGCTTCTGTAATCATGTTTATTGTCCATCGCTATAATTTAGCTCTATCGAAGAAAATAAATAGTAGTGCCCTATATGCTGCTGCTCAAGACAATCGTTCAGATGCACTTGTTAGTATTGGTGCATTTATTGGTATAATAGGAGCTAAATTTGGCATTGGCTGGCTAGATCCATTAGCTGGGCTTGTAGTGGGAGTCGTCATCTGTAGGACTGCTTGGGAAATTTTCAAGGATTCTACCCTTGCACTTACCGATGGTTTTGATGAGAAAAGGTTAACGGAGATAAAACAAACGATTACAAAATATCCTGAAGTTAAATTAGTTGCGGATATAAAAGGACGTGTGTTAGGAAATCAACCAATCCTTGATGTTACGATAAAGGTTAATCCAGAGCTAAATGTTCATCAAAGTCACGATATTACGGTTATGATTGAAAAAGAATTGGTTGAAAAGCATGGGATTTTGTATACTCATATTCATATAGAACCTTATATTGAATGAAACAATGGCCAGCACAGTATTTAGAATTAAACTGTGACTGGCCATTTTTCAGAAAGTAGTTAATAAAAATACAGACAGGATTGCCCCTACCACTACAAAAATTACATTTAATCCGATATAAGCTAATCCAATAGCAACTAATCCACCTACAAGTCCAATATAAGGTTTATCAGGATTGACAGAAAGAATCCCTGGAAAAATCAATGCCCCTAAGGCAGCATATGGAATCGCATTTAACCAGCGATTAACCCAATCTTTAAACTGTAATTTATCTACGATGAAAGCAGGAATAATTCTAGGGAGCATGGTCACAAGAGTCATTCCAATAATAATAAGGAATATCATGCCTGTTCCTCCTTCAGTAACAATACACCACTTAATCCGCCTAATACTGTACCTGAAACTATCGCCCAGCCGCTACTCATAAATTGCAAACAAATAACATTTATGAACATAGCAATAATAGCAATTAATCCAACTTTAAGCTCTTTTTTTACGGATGGGATTAATAATCCAATAAACATCGCATAAAGTGCTATACCCATACTTTGACTTAATGTCTCGGGTATAATTTCTCCTACTAAACCCCCTAGAAGCGAACCGAATACCCATGAAAAATATGCCGTTAACGTAAGGGCACCATAAAACCAGTGGCCATTTTTCTCTTTAGCCTCCTTAATATGTAAAGAAGAAACTGCGAAGGTTTCATCCGTTAACCCTAGTGCTAATGGTACTTTCCATCTAATAGGAACAGACCTAAGCTTATTCATAAAGGAAAAGCTCATTACAAAGTGACGGAAGTTTAAAACAAAAGTTGCAATTATAATT
The DNA here is from genome assembly GCF_050433565.1 of Ornithinibacillus bavariensis. Taxonomy (NCBI): domain Bacteria; kingdom Bacillati; phylum Bacillota; class Bacilli; order Caryophanales; family Bacillaceae; genus Ornithinibacillus; species Ornithinibacillus bavariensis. The sequence goes on along the minus strand of NZ_JBNPWZ010000002.1, from coordinate 292,987 downwards.
TCTACTGCCCCTGCACCTAAAGCAATCATATTTGCACCCATAAATTGACTTGCCCCAGCAAATACGAGCACACTCATTAATGTCAACTCCAATAACGATAGTCCTGATTGCTTTGCTAAAACTCCATATGTAACTGCTATCGGAAGATACCCAAGCATGATAGGAAAGCCAACTGTCATCCCTCGTTTAATCAAAATAGCACGTGTTGTAAATTCTTTCTTGTTTCCATTTACTGTCTCCACTTTTTCTTCCCCCCTTAGTTAAATTTCTACCATTATAACTGATTTTTCTAATATAAGAATGATAAATGCCTATAAAAACACACGGGATTCTTAACAAAAGAATCCCGTGTGTTATTTCTTCTTACCGATCTTGTTCTGTCAAAATTATCGGATCCCCATCGGTAATAACAATTGTGTGCTCATATTGAGCGGAACGTCCTCCATCAATTGTCCTTGCTGTCCAATTATTGCTATCTACCTTACTTCGCCAATCACCTTCATTTAACATTGGTTCAATGGTTATTACCATTCCCGGCTTTAAGCGAAGGCCTTTATTAGGAAGGCCGAAATGTGGAACATGTGGGTCCTCATGGATTGATGGACCAATGCCGTGACCCGTGAAATCTCTTACTACAGAAAAGCCTTCTCCCTCTGCATACGTTTGAATTGCATGACCGATGTCGCCAATACGATTTCCCGCTCTCGCCTGCTCAATTCCAATATAAAGTGATCTCTTAGTAACCTCCATCAAACGTAGACCCTTTTCATCCACATTTCCGACTGCGTACGTCCATGCAGAATCCGCTAATCCTCCATTAAGATTGACAACCATATCGATTGTCACGATATCCCCGTCCTGTAGTAAATCTTCACGTGGAAAACCATGACAAATTTCATCATTTATTGATGCACAGGTTGCAAAAGGAAAACCATTATATCCCTTCTGCTCTGGTATAGCTCCGTGCTCTTCTAAAAACTTATCAACAAAAGCATCAATTTCCAATGTTGAAATACCTGGTCTAATCATCTTAGCGATTTCCTTGTGTACCTCCACTAGCAAATCTGCAGCTTTCTGCATTTGTTCAATCTCACGTTTGCTTTTTCTGTTTATCATGTAATCGCCCTTTCTATTTATTCAGCATACGCCGTTAACTAATTTAGTTTCCATTAAATAAGTGTATCACAATTTAGGATCACTTACATTAAATCAACCAGTTGTATAGTATGTTAAAGCTAATACATTATAAACCACTTTAGCCTAGTTTTCTGTACATTCGCCCTGTCATATCTGGGGAAATATCATACATTATAAGTGAGGAGGTGGAAAGATATGAGTAATGTAGTAGGTGGCTACGGCTCTGGCTTTGCTTTACTAGTAGTGTTATTTATTCTACTAATTATCGTTGGAGCGAGTGGTTATCATCGAGGCTATGGATATGGTGATGGCTGGTACTACTAGTCATCATAAATATATGAATTTAGTAATATGGAGGTGACTTATTAATGAGTCGCGGATATGGCGGTGGATTTGCATTTATCGTTGTCCTCTTTATCCTATTAATTATTGTTGGAGCAGGTGGATATGGTAGGGGGTACTATTACTAGTATAGAGAATAAGGTCTGCATATTTGCAGACCTTTTCCTCCTTTTCATAACACCACAATAGGCTCTCCGTGTTCAATTCTTCTTCTTATTTGTTCCATACTTTCCTGTAAGCCTTGGTTTCGATCCTCCGGTGCAATCTTTTTATTTAAGGCCGCATACAGTGTAATATCACGTACCTTTAAAAATAATGTTAGTTGTTCCTTCCATCTTTCCGGAGGCATAAATTCTTTTTGATAGCCAATCATAAAATTATCAATAAATCGATTGGCAAATACTCGCTTTTCATCTAAACGCTCTTCATTCTTAAATAATGAGTAACAAGCATAGTATAGTGGAATTGCAATATCGGAAACATACCAAAAATAACAGGCATCATCAAAATCAAAAATATAAATATTATCATTATCGTAAAAGAAGTTGCCATTATGCACATCATTATGGATTAATCCATAGTTTGTTTCTGGTAATTCATTTAATTGCTTAATAATTTCATTCTTCCGTTGAATAACCTTTAATTCGGTTGGTACATATTTTTCTAACGCAAACAAGTCATCCTCAAACCAATGTTTTCGATATCCATGCTTAGATTCGTATTGATCAGTCAAACGATGTATTTTGCCTATTTCTCTTCCCCAGCTTTGGAAAAGCGTATCATTAAATTGTTCATCCGTTGAACGTACCCCTATTCCTTCAACCTTGGAAAAAAGACAGGCAAAAAAACTTGTTTGATCGGTAGCGGTTTGTTCCTCTATTATTTGGTTATTTTGCGATGGAAAAACAGTAGGAACATTTGAACCATGATGAGACAAATAATTAACCCAGTCAATTTCCCCAAGAATTTCTTCCATTGATCGGTGAGAGCTATGAGTTACCCTAAGTATGAAAGGTTTGTTCCCTTTATATACTTCATATACATAATTCTCAAAGTCTCCTAGCAACTTATATTTCTGTTCCAGCCCGAATGCTTCAAAAAATTTATTCAATATTCCCTTTTGATAAACATTATCAACAGCTTTTTCCATTTCTTTTCCCCCATTAAAAGTGACCAATATCCCTCTATATTTTGCATTAGAATCAAAACATCTAACCGTTTGTTATCTCATGCCAATAGTAAACTAATGTCTCCATCCCCTTATCAAAACTATCTAATGGAAAGCTTTCATTTGGTGAATGTAGTCGATCCTCAGGTGTACCGAATCCTAATAAGACAATTGGAATAGTATAAAGATGATCAATCCATTCCACAACTGGAATAGATCCACCCATTCTAACATAGACCGCCTCTTTACCGAATGCTTTTGTATAACTCGTTGCCGCTTTTTGGATTAATGGATGATTCGGCTCAACCTTGTAGGCTTTAGCAGAGAGCTTTTCTTTTTTCACTTCTACAGTAACACCCTTTGGAGCAACCTTTTTAATATGGGCTTCTAATAAACGTTGAATCGTTTCTGGGTCTTGACCTGGCACTAGTCTGCACGTAATCTTCGCAGTTGCCGACGTTGGAATAATCGTCTTCGTACCTTCTCCCTGATACCCACCAAATATCCCGTTCACTTCAAATGTAGGTCTAGCCATCGTATGTTCTTTTGCTGTATACCCTTTTTCCGAAACAGTCTCTGTAATACCAGTTGCCTTAACAAAATCCTCACTTGGAACTTGTTTAATTAATTCCTTCTCCTCACTAGTCAAAGCTTCTACACCATCATAGAAACCTTCGACTGTTACAACTTCATCGTCATTTTTCATTGAAGCGAGAATATGGGATAAGGCCATAATGGGGTTACGTACTGCCCCACCATACATACCAGAATGCAAGTCATGATCTGGTCCCGTAACTGTAATTTCAATACCTGTAAATCCCTTTAATCCATAAAGTATGGTTGGTTGATTTTTCGCTACCATACCTGAGTCTGATATCACAGCAAAATCTGCCTGAAATAGCTCTTTTTTCACTTGGAGCATGGTATATAGGTTTTCACTACCAATTTCCTCTTCCCCTTCAAGACAGATCTTCACATTTAATGGGAGCTTTCCTTCCGTTTTCATTAATGCTTCAAATACAGCTAGATGCATGAACACTTGCCCCTTATCATCACTTGAACCGCGTGCATACAATCTACCTTCTCTTATCTCTGGCTTAAACGGATCACTATCCCATAATTCGATCGGATCGACCGGTTGAACATCATAATGCCCATATAATAGTACAGTAGGAGAATCAGGACCCGCTTCCATATATTCCGCATATACAATTGGATGTTTATTTGTTTCAATTTGTTGAACTTGTTGAAAACCAATCTCTGTTAAGTAAGTTTGTAGATACGTTGCTGCTCTTTGGACATCATTTTTATGTACACTATCTGTACTAACACTAGGTATTGACAAGAATTCTTGTAACCTTTCTAATAATCTTTCTCGATTGTCAGACAGATACTTCAATGCTCTTTCACTCATTTTTTGCCATTCCTTCCATTTTAATATTGTGTTCATTTTAGCATATTTGGATTAAAAGTAACTATACTGTGTTTCCTGAAAAATAAAAAAGCAGCTAAAAGCTGCCTGTCACTTAAGCATCCCCTAAAGCCTGTGCCAAATCTTCAATGAGGTCTTCTACATCCTCAATCCCAACCGACAATCGTATTAACCCATCAGAAATACCAAGTTCTAGCCTTCTTTCGGATGGTATAGATGCATGAGTCATTTTTGCCGGTAAGGAGATTAGACTTTCTACTGCACCTAGGCTTTCTGCTAGTGTAAAATAGTTAACTCGCTTAAGGATCTCTTCGGCATAGTTTCCATCCCCGACATCGAATGATATCATTCCACCAAAACCTCTAGTTTGACTTTTAGCCAATACATGGCCCGGATGAGTAGGCAATCCTGGATAATACACCTTCATAACCCTTTTATGCTTTAACAAGAAATCGACTATCTTCTTAGTACTTGCTTCTATAGCCTCCATTCGCAGAGCTAGTGTCTTAATTCCACGCATTAATAACCAAGAATCCTGTGGACCCAATACAGCTCCCACTGAGTTCTGTAGAAAATGAATTTTCTCTGCTAGTTGCTCAGATTTAACAGATACTAACCCGCCAATCACATCACTATGTCCGCCAATATATTTTGTTGCACTGTGAAGTACAATATCTGCTCCTAAATCTAACGGGTTTTGCCAATACGGTGAAGCAAAGGTATTATCTACTATGAGCAGCTTATCATTATTGGATGTTATCGCCGCCATTTTCCTTATATCCGTTATTTTCAGTAAAGGATTGGTTGGGGTTTCGATAAGGATTGCTTTCGTATTTTCTTTTACAGCATTCTCCACATTTTCAATGTTACTTGTATCAACAAATGTATACTCCAAATTAAATCGTTTTAATACCTTTGTTATTAATCGGTAGGATCCACCGTACACATCATCTGTTAGAATTATATGGTCTCCCGCACTGAATAACAGTAAGATTGTCGTAATTGCGGACATACCGGAACTAAAGGCAAAACCATGTGTTCCATTCTCCAATTCGGCAATTACCGATTCTAATGCAGTACGGGTTGGATTCCCAGTTCGGGAATATTCATAGCCCCTCAGCTTTCCTATACCATCTTGCTTAAAAGTACTAACCTGATAAATTGGAACAGAGACAGCACCAGTTTGCTCGTCACGCGTAATTCCACCGTGGACCATCTTTGTTTTTGAACGCATTTATATCTCCCCGCCTTTTACCTTAGAATAAATATCTTTACTTAAATAACGATCGCTGCCGTCAGGAAAAATCGTAACAATATTCGTGCCCTCAGGTGCAACTTTTGCCTCTTCTAGCGCTGCATACATAACGGCACCGGAAGAACTCCCTACCAGTAAGCCTTCTCTGTTAGCAAGCTCTTCTACTAGTGCGAAGGCTTGCTGATCTTGGACGGTATATATTTGATCAAAATAGGACGAATCTAAAAATGGAGGAAAAAACTCCATGCCAATCCCCTCTGTTCGATGTGAACCAGGCTTACCTCCTGCAATAATGGAACCCTCGGGCTCGACAATAATTGTCTTTATCGTTGAATCTCTTTCCTTGAAAAATTGTGCACACCCCATAAATGTCCCACCTGAACCTGCTCCTGCGATAAAAATATCGACATCCCCCTTTAAATCCCTCCAAATTTCAGGCGCTAACGTGCTGTAATATGTTTTCGGGTTTGCTGGATTCTTAAATTGCTGGGGTGAGTAACTACCTGAAATTTGCTGAAGTAGTTCATTGGTCTTCTCAACGGCACCAGTCATACCAGCCTCCTTCGGTGTATGAATTATTTTTGCACCTAATGCCTGCATAATAAGCTGCTTTTCCTGACTAAAATGCTCTGGAACGACAAATATTGCCTTTAGCCCAATCTTTTTTGCGGCTAGTGCCAAGCCAATACCCGTATTACCAGCTGTAGGTTCAATGATAGTGTCACCTGGAGACAGCTTGCCTCTACGTATTGCATCCTGAATAAGCTCGACACCTAGCCTGTCTTTTACACTTCCACCTGGATTGTAATATTCTAGCTTTGCAAAAATATGAACATTTTCTGGAAGATGGAAATGGTTTATCTTAAGAAGTGGTGTATTCCCAACTAATTCATGTATGGAATTATAAACCACCTGTCTCCCCCCATTGTTAAAAGACTTCTCGCCATTCATCCTTTTTTAAAAGCATTTCCCTTGCGATTTCCTGTGCTCCCTTTAAACTGTGATTATGGGCCCAGCCACACTGAACCTCATTACATGCCGGTACCTCATCAGCTTCTAGAACATCCTGTAAGGTCTTCTCTAACGCTTTTAAAACCTCCTCATAGGAATCATGATTTAGGATCGATAGATAAAATCCCGTTTGACATCCCATTGGACTAATATCCAATACTTGATCCATATGATTTCGAATATTCTCTGCCATTAAATGCTCTAATGAATGGAGACCTGCCATTTCCATATGCTCTTTATTAGGCTGTTTAAATCGAATATCATACTTATAAACCTGATCCCCATTCTCCCCAACTGTTACACCTACTAATCGTACATAAGGAGCTTTTACCTTTGTATGATCCAAATTAAAACTTTCAACGTTCATCTTCTTCAAAATGATTCCCTCCTCTTTTTTCCCTTTATAATCTGCTATGACAAACCAAACGAAATCATTCATTTGCTTCGTATAAAAAGTAAAATTTTGTTTTGTAAACATATTCTTTACGTTGTTAATTATAGGATAATACTCTCGTTCTAAATCCTCTGAAAGTGTAAAAAAGCCAGCATCTTTTGCTTCGTTTATTTTTCTGTTCTTTTCAAACTCTGATGCAAACATTGTATCCGCATAGACAACTTTTCCTCCAGGTGATAAAATCTCTGAAAACCGTTTTATAACTTTAGCTTTTTCTTCATCTGTCAAATGATGAAAAGCATACGTATTTACAATCGTGTTAATTGGTCTCGTGATTTGAGGATAGATTAGAAAATCCCCATCCAGTATTGTCATATGAGGTAGTTTGGACTCAGCAATTATCCGCATTGCCTCTGATGGCTCAATACCAATTACATCCAACCCTTTTTCAAATAGCTTCTCCGATAAATTACCAGTTCCTACACCAAATTCCAGTACTGTTCCAGAAGAATTATCAGCAACTAATGATAAGATTTCCTCATAGTTACGGAAGACCTCCTGATACTCTGGATTCTCTCCTGCAACAGTCCGATCATAACCTTCTGCCCAATCCTCAAATATCTCTACAAACTCCCGTCCCATTTGTAACAACTCCAATTTCTTATTACATAGTAATCAACTATGTTTAATAAGAATTATATGTCTAAGATTAAATAAGTTGAAAACTTTTATTTCGCTCATAAAAAATAGTGCTTCCAAATTAGTGGAAGCACTATACAATTATCTACCTTTATTCTGTGGGAAAATACGCTCAATCATATTTCCCATCTCTTCAAAGAAACCTTCAACAGGTTGCCCCTGATCAACATCATTAACATAATTATTTGTCAAATTCATAAAATCTGGATTGGTTGAGACATATACATTGTCAATATCATTATCAACAGATTTGACGATAGTAGAAATTTTATTTTTGACATCGTCTGTTAATGCATCCCCATTATCGCTTAGACGGTTTCTGTTATTATTATCATCTAGCTGTGCAGCAACATAAGCATTATTATCTGTTGTTAGAACATAAGCACGCTCAATGACATCAATTTGATCGACGATTTTGTCTGCCGCCTCATTAGCAACATCATATCGATTCCCATTGTTATTATCGGTGCGATTGTCATTTGTCCTGTTGTTGACATTATTGATATTTCTGGTATTGACATTATTCGGCTCTTCTAAATCACGTTGAAGCGTGTAATTTCGATTATTATCATTGGCATCATCATGGTCTTGATAACGGACAGGATCTACATTTTGATTAGTGGTTCCTCGTTGACTTTCTGCATCATCATTATTACCATTTCCACAACCTGCCAAAACAATTAGAGCTGACGCCGCAATACCAAACAAGCTCTTTTTCATGGTTGTTTCCCTCCCTTTTTCACTTTTTAGTATGTACCTCGTCATTTTGATTATGCTAAGGAAGGCAATCCTTAATATGGAATCAACACCAATATGATTGTCATAGTTCATTAAAAAACCCATCCTTTAATTGGAAGCCACACCAAACTGTTATTAGAAAATATATATATATTAGGGGAAAGCTAGTAATACCCTTTAGTTAAAAAGGAGGGGAATTTCATGGATATACCTGACTATGATAAGGCACTATATTACACACTTTGGGGACAATGGGATGATTTACTTGTGCTCATGGTGCGGACAAAGGATGACTTACTTTCTAAAAAGATACAGAATTTTCTCCATGCCTACCATTATTCTTTAGATGAACAAAAAATTGTACAATCACATGAAAACCTTCTATATTATATTGACCATGCAATGAAATATACTCCCACTGCTATTTTGGAAATGTAAGTAAAAAAGGAAGGGAAATACATTCCCTTCCTAATATAAATATGGATGAAGATAGGAAAAACCGTCTTGCCTATTTTTTCCTTTTTGATTTCCATTATTATGTTGATGATGACCATTCTTTCCATTATTATGTTGGTGATGATCATTCTTTCCATTATTACCTTTGTTTTTCCCATTATTTCGATTATCTTTCTGTTTTCCATGATCCTTATTATGTTGCTTCCCTTTATTCTTATCTTGCTTTTTGTGCCCATCTTTTCCATGATTACGATTTTTATTATGGTCTTCTTGATTGTTTCCTTTTCCTTTATGTATGGAATTATTTATATCAATATTGTGAGGCTTACCTTGATTCTTTGCTTTATTCTGATTTTCTTTTCCGTTATTTTTGGGATGGTTATCTCGATTTTTGTCTTTTAGCTCACTAGGATGTAATTGTTCTTTTAAATCTTTATCAGTTCTTTTCTTCCCCTTATTTAATGGTTTTTCTTCAGCAGTATCTTTTTCCTTGGACGTTCCAAGAGAGTTTTTACGATTATAAAATGATTGCAATACTTCCTTTTCGTCTTCCGTAAGTACTTGTTTGTCTTTTTGATCTGTAACAACCTGTTTTGCTAAAACCTCGTTCATTGATTGCTTTGCCTTTTCAGCTTTCATCCTAACTTCATCGGGAATCTCTAAGGTGACCACTTGCCATTCTGTATTTTTCTTGGAAAAGTGATCATGGATCTTAGTTATTAATGGATTGCCCGCATCCGCTTTATCCACATAGTGGACCCCAACTAATACATTCTTAGCTGTATTCGTGTAACCATTTTCTTCACTCAAATGAATAATTTCATCAATTGCTTCCTCTACTTTTTTACCTTTCAAATCTTTTACTTTTTGTAATAAACGTGATGCATCTTCATTTAATGCTTTTACATCAGCTACTTTGAAATTATCACTTATCTCTAGCTCGATACTTGGATTAATATCGATATCAACATATGCATACGCTTCATTCTTATTTGTAATAAAATATAAGGGCAATAATGCAATTAAAATTATACAAGCTAACGCAGCAGTACGTATAGAGAAAAAATTCCTTCGAAAAACAGAAGTAGAGGTTTTTTCAATAATGGGTTCATATATTACTTCAAACCCGATATCTACACCTTTTATAGTAGCCGCTTTTTCAAATGAGCCATCTGGTGTCAGCACTACCATATATTTTTGGTGCCGCTCCATTACAATACCCTTTTTCACTGGCCCACCCCTTTCAAATAATCCTTGAGAAAAACAAAATCTTCACTAAGAACAATAAAAATGGCCAATATAAACTTTCGATTACGTTCTAATGTCTTCTTACTTACATCAACTTTTTTAGCTAAATCCTTAATCGGTAATTTTTTCTTCTTATTTACATAGGCACTCATCTCCTGGTCATCTTGAATTATTCTTGCGATACGAACTGCAGTATCACGAGCATCACGGTGTTTTGGTGCAATCTCTGTTAGCTCATGAAGGGATAGCTTAAACGTCGCAAGCCTTTCTTTAAATTCAAGGATTTCTTGTCTGCGATACCATGCTTCTTGTTCTTGTTGATAAATTTCCTTTACGGCTTCAATTTCAGTCGGACTTTCCATATATTCTTCGTCAAACGTCTCATCCAATGAGATAGCTACTTTATTTTTGCTATTAAATCGGATATAGTCAATGACTTTACGTTTTATAACTAAATTAGCAAACGTTAAAAAAGAACTCCCTTTGTGTGGTGAATACTGTCTAATTGCCTCATGAAACGCTAATAAGCCTATACTGTACTCATCATCACGCTCCGGGTCAATATATCGTTTACATACCTCTGAGACAGATTTAGCTATAAATGGTTGATAATTTTTTAATAAAAAATTAAGAGCAGCCTCATCATCCTTTTGCGCTTTCATTATTAGTTTATCTAAGGGGATGTCTTTTAATGAATTGCGTATGGTCATAGTAGACCACCCCATTCTTTCATATATTTCGATTGTATTACAAACTTTATGGGCGTTGCCAAATTAAAAACTATTCTAATTATTTCATTAAGGGTCATAAATACCACCATAATCTTCTATATTTTTCTATTAAGAATATGAATATCTTACCGTACAAGTATTACAATGCCCATCACAGAATTTTACATTTAGATTAAAAAAAGTTAATGCCCCTCATTATTGTGTCCCATCTATAAAAAAATAGAAGAGAAGGACAGCCTCTCTCCTATTGTATCGGTTATTTTTGATAAATAATAAGAATCACTTATTATTTCGTTGAAAGAAGTATTCTATTGGAATAAACAAGCCAACCTCTCCGTGTATATCATGGTCGAGTGTGGCAAAGATTACACCGATTACCTCGCCTTCATCATTAATAATAGGACTTCCACTATTGCCACGGTATACCGGAGCTTCAATCATTAAAACAGGCTGATCCCAATCTTTTAAATCGGTGTATCCAATGATTGTTCCTTCATTTGCAATCCCATTAAATGCAAGCGGGTTTCCAATAAATGAAATATGTTCATTTTCCTCGAAGCTAAAGCTCTCTGCAAGGGTTAAATATGGTAATTCCTGTTCAGACGGAACCTTTAATAAAGCTAAATCCACATCTGGAAAGGCAGCCTCGATTGTACCTTGAATAAGACCTTCATTTGGAAAGGCTACTGTAATTGGGGCACCATTATCGACTACATGATAATTAGTAAGAATATAACCATCTGGGGAAATAGAAAATCCTGTTCCCTTGCTTTCCCCTGTTTCTATGACAACAACTGCTTCTTTATACGTTTTTATATCTTCTTGGATAGAAAGTCTCGCCGAGGTTATAAGGAAGTCTATTGCTGGAATGGAGAAAGTATACGGTAATATTGCTATTATGTTAATTACCATTGTAATAGCAATAAGCCAGAACATCCATTTAGAAAATGGACGTTTTGGCTTTTTTTGTTTATCTTGTGATGCTTTTAAGAGTGCCTCTTGTCTTGCTTGCTGGACAAGCTCATAAAGCTCCTCATCTTCAAATTCTTCATACAGGTCTTCATCAATGATGTCTGGTTGTATACCTTTCTCCTCTTCCATGAGTACACCCCACATCTGTACCATTCTAGACTGCTCTTTGCGAGATACCTTGTTGCATCTTGTACATTTGATAGTACGTGCCTTTTTCTGCAATTAACTCCTCATGATTACCTTGTTCTATAATTTTACCATGATCCAACACAAATATGGTATTTGCTTGCTGAATGGTTGACAAGCGATGGGCAATAACTAAAGTTGTTCTACCTTGTTTTAAAACCTCTAGTGCATGCTGAATTACATTTTCAGTCTCTGTATCAATGTTAGCAGTCGCTTCATCTAGAATAAGAATTGCTGGATCAAAAGCAAGAGCACGAGCAAAGGATATTAACTGTCTTTCACCTAATGAATACGTTGTTCCACCCTCAGATACTTTTTCATCGTATTTCTTCGGCAGCTTCTCAATGAATCGATCCGCACCGACCGTTCGTAATGCTTGAATAGCTTTTTCCCGTGTTATTTTCGGATCATTCATGGTGACATTGGAAATAATAGTCCCTGAGAATAAAAATGGATCCTGTAACACAATCCCCATATGACTACGTACTTGTTGTCTGGACCATTCCATTGTGTTATGACCGTCAATAGTTATTGTTCCTTTTTGCGGATCATAAAACCTAAATAATAAATTCATAATCGAGCTTTTTCCAGAGCCGGTATGTCCCACAAATGCTACTGTTTCTCCCGATTTAATCGACAATGATATATCTTTTAAAACATAATCCGCATTATTATAAGCAAATGAAATATGATCAAATTCAATGTTACCTTTATAACGTTTTATTTTCTCTTGGTTAACCTCTTCGCCTTCTTTATCCATTAGTTCAAACACACGGCTTCCAGCAACCCTTGCTTGTTCTAGTAATGGCAATTGATTCACGATATCATTTACTGGCTCAAATAATCGGTTTAATAAGTCCACTATTGCATAGAGCATCCCAATAGAGATAATGTTTTGAATGTCTAAAGAAGCAGAACCAAAATACCAAATAAAAGCGACAAATGAAATATTTCGAAAGACCGTAACTAAATTATACGATGTCAATGCACTTAATTTTAATAATTTTCGTTGATACGTAAAATGTCTTTTATTTAATACTTCAAATTCTTCCTTCGTCTTTTTTTCACGACGAAATGCCTGTATGATGGTCATTCCTTGAATAGCTTCATTTATTTTTCCATTTATTTCACTGATTGTTGAACGGATTACTTTATTGTATTTAGTTCCGAAAAACTTATAAAACTTCATCCATACAATGATTAGTGGTATTAATAATAAAAACCATACAGCTAGTTTTGCATTCAAGATAAATAATGCGACAAAGATTCCCGCCATATAAATTGCACTTGTAATGATGATACTTAGAACCCTTTCATACAAATCACGTATAGCTTCCGTATCATTGGTAATACGAGCAACAATTTTACCTGCAGGCTGATCAACATAATAGTTTATTGGAATTCGCTGCGTGTGTTCAAAAATGTCATTACGCATCTTTTTCACTATTTGATTGGAAGCTTTTTGAAGCATAAATGTCTTATAGAACTGAAAAATACCAGCAATGATAAGCAAACCAACATATAACGCTAATAAGAGGAGAATTGGTCTTTGTTCAGGCTTGAAAAACGAATAGATATCACTTGCAGAAATTTTCTCACCTGTAAACGTAATACTCTCTGTCTGTGATTTGATTGTAACCGTATTACCATTTACACTTCTTTCCCCCTGTAAAGGTACTTCCTCCCCTTGAACTAGGAAGTATTCACTCCCAATTTGTAGGATAGTATTCGTATTTACAATCTCATCTTTTTCATTGATGCGATCTTCGCGTTTATAGTAGTTGTTTTCAAATTCAACAGTAGTACGATCATCTTTTACAGGAACGCTATACCATGTCCCTTCAATTCCTACAACATGTTCATCTATAATTGTTTTCGCAATAAGTGGCCCCGCTAATTCCAATGAAGTAGCAATCATCAGGCAGATGATACCAATAATAATTCGCTTTTTAAATTGTAAGGCATATTGAAATAGTCTTCTCTCAGTAGATCTCTTCTTCATTAGGAGATCACCTCCTCATCATCCAGCTGCTGTTGTTCATACTGTTCCTTATACCATCCAGCATTTTGCATGAGCTCTTCATGGGTTCCTTCTTCTACAATTTTCCCGTCTTCGAGCACAATAATATGATCCGCATGGGTAACAGCAGATAGGCGGTGTGCTGCAATAAAGGTAGTTTTATTCTTTCGCTCTTTACGTAAGTGTTCGATAATCTTAGATTCTGTTTTCCCATCTACTGCTGATAGAGAATCATCTAAAATCAGAATCTCGGGATCTTTAATAAATGCTCTCGCTAAAGCAACCCGCTGCTTTTGACCGCCAGATAATGTTACACCGCTTTCCCCTACCATTGTGTCAAGGCCTTGTGGTAACTGCTTAATATCTTCTACAAAATGTGCAAGCTCCATAACGCGGAAAATCTCATCATCAGATGCATCATTTTTCCCAAACTGAATATTCTCTCGAACACTTTTCGAGAACATAATTTGGTCTTGAGGAACATAACCAATCCAAGAACGAATTTGTTCTAATTTAATCATTTCCATGTCGGTGTTTGAGAACTTAAGTTGTCCACGTACTCCTGGATACTGGCGTAGCATGATTTTAAATAAAGTAGTCTTACCTGATCCTGTCTTTCCTACGATTCCAATAGTTTGCCCCTTTTGGATATGCAGATTGATATTCTCTAATTGATTTATTTTTGTTCCTGGATATGAGAATGAGACATTAATAAAATCTATCGAATCAACATGGTCAACTTCTACGGGATGTTCTGGATTTTGGACATCTGCCTTATAATTAATTGTCTCATTCACTCGGTCTAAGGAAGCATTACCACGCTGCAAGACATTAATTAATTCTCCAACCGCAAACATTGGCCAGATTAGCATTCCTAAATATACGTTAAAGGAAACTAAATCTCCTAAAGAAATAACATTTTCAAAAACTAGCATCGTTCCATATCCGAGGCCTATTGTATAAGAAAGCCCAACAAGAATTTTCATTGTTGGTTCAAACATAGCATCGATTTTTGCAACCGCAATGTTTTTTTGATACACTTCCTCTGTCATCGTTTCGAAACGGTCTTTATCCTGTTTTTCCTGAACGAATGCACGAATAACACGAATTCCACGAATAGATTCAAGTACCTCATTATTCATATTTCCAAAAGCTGCTTGTGCATCGGTAAATCTAGCATGAATTGCCGCACCATACTTATTCATGATGATAGCCATGATTGGTAATGGAATTAATGCTGCTAGGGTTAACTTCCAGCTAATAGAGAATCCCATCATAGCAATTAGCATGAACATAAATGTTGTGGAATCCACTAGTGTTAACACTCCAAAACCAGCAGTCTGAGCAATCGCCTTTAAATCATTCGTGCTCCTTGCCATTAGGTCACCAGTTTTGTATTTCCCATAAAATGTTGGTGTCATTTTTAAAAAGTGGTCAATTAGCTTCGAACGAGTCCAACGCTCCAATATAACGGCACCACTAAATAGCGTGTAATCCCATAGAAATGATATACAGTAATGAATTACTAATAGTACTACATAGCCAACGACGATAATAGTTAATAATTTTGCTGTCAGCGTACTAAATTGGATTTGATCAATTGCATATCCAATTAACCTCGGCGGAATTAGACCAATTGCACTTGCGATAATTAAAGAAACAATCGCAAAGGTATACCGTTTCCAATAATGTTTGAAAAACCAATCTAGTTTCTTAAAAACCTGAAACATCTATATCACCTTCTCTTTCTTTCTAGTTGCTTTATATATGAACCTCCACTACCTATAGATTTTTAACATTCATTCATGTGGTTATTTAGGTTACAAGGCTAACCTCCAATGAGGAATATTCAGTTACTCAAAAAACAAAAAAATGCATGTGCTAAGTGGCACATGCATGTATCTATAATAGGAATATAAGACCAAAACAGACGTATAATCCCCTTAAATATCATAAAAAGGCCATAGCACATAAATGACCTTTACATAAACGAATGAAACAAAGCATACCTATGTACATTGAGGTTAAGGCATAATTTCCCGCTTACCAGAGGTCACAAGATATATTAAATTATGAACGATTAGGTTTACTTTAATGTTATTCATCTTCCATGACCTCCTTTTCTTAAAATTTTAGTACCTCATCATTATAGATTGGCAAAATTAAATAGTCAACACTTTTCTTAAATAAACTATTTTCAAACTTTTTTACGCACTTTATAACATCTAGGATTAAAATTGATGATCTTTTGGACACTTTCCTTCGATAAATTAGTTCCCTGTGAGATTTCTTCTATACTAGAATAAGGGTTCCTTCTCACATAACCACTAACCTTTTCAAGCTCTAATAAGCAGTCAATACACATATAAAATACACTATAGCTCATTTGCCTTTGACATAATTTACAATGACGGACATGCCCATCCATCCAATTCACCCCTTTATAGTTTTCATTTTGTATAATGTTCGAAAACTGCTATAGTTTTAATGGGGTAACCCAAACTGTTCATTTTAGAAGGAGTGTGAAACAATGCATCTAGACGATATGCTTGCATTTAACAAAAAATTTGTAGAGGGCAAACAATACGAAAAATATGTAACCGATAGCATTCCCAATAAGAAAATGGTTATTTTTACTTGTATGGAATCGCGATTAGTAGAGCTTCTGCAAAAGGCATTAAATATTCAGAACGGCGATGTCAAAATGGTTAAAAATGCTGGTGCCATTATTCGTAAACCATTTGATAGTATTATGAAGAGTATCTTAGTTGCTATTTACGAATTAAAGGCAGAAGAAGTAACTGTGATTGGGCACCATGATTGTGGGATGTCACGAGTTGATACGAAGGCATTAACCGATAAAATGGTGGAAAAAGGTATTCCAGAAGAAACGATCCGGACATTGGAAAATGCAGGAATAGATTTCGAAGATGAGTTTCACGGCTTCGAAACAGTAGAAGAATCTGTCATTCAAAGTGTTAACTTAATACGAAATCATCCATTACTACCATCCTATGTAAAGGTTCATGGATTAGTAATTGATCCAGGAACCGGGAAAGTGGATGTTGTTACGAGAGAAGATTAAAAAAGTCCCTTGGGAAGGAATTCCCCTGGGACTTTCTTTTTCCCTAAATCCCATTCCCATTCCTTCATACATAAAATCAAGCATTTTAGACATACTAATCTCTGACCGTTAGACAACCTGGAGGTTTCTATGTGGAAAAAACAAAAGCCTAAGAATAAAGGAATTTCAATATTCCCAATAAAGATTAATACTTTAGAAAAAATTCTTATCGATAAATTCGAAGGAAATCCAGATCTAAAGTTTTCTAGATATACGGTAAGCAATCGTAATGTTGTCGTGTTTTTTATTGACTATCAAATCGATATGGCTAGCATTCAACAATCTTTACTTCAACCATTAGTAGAGTTTGACAAAAATGGAAAAAAGCTTACCAATGAAACTCTTATGAATACTATACCAGTTAATTCGCCTTCAACTAGTGTTGACATAGAGGAAATTCTTAATGGTTTACTTATCGGTAAAGTATATATTTACATTGAAGATGAAAAAACTGCGGTTGACTATATTTTTGCTAAAAAAGAAAGCCGTTCACTAGAAAAAGCAGAGACAGAATCAATTGTACTTGGCCCACAAATATCTTTTACCGAATCATTATCAAAGAATATGAACATCGTACGTTGGCTAATTAAATCACCTGATCTAGTCTTAGAAGAATATAAGATTGGAAAAGTTTCGCCCAAAGATGTCCGTCTCGTTTATATGAAAAGTCTTGCCAACGATGATGATGTACAGACGATGAGACAGCGATTAAAGGAACTCGATGTTGATGAAGTAGAAGATGCAATCGTATTAAAACAATATTTAGAGGACTCGCAGAATAACTTATTCCCGCAATTTGATATTACAGAAAGACCCGATCGTTTCGCTTATAATATTACGAAAGGAAAACTTGGTGTTCTGGTCGAAAATAGTCCTTCTGGATTTACAGCACCAGCAACATTATTTAGCTTCTTAGAATCTACCGAAGATTTATATATGAGATGGCAGGCCGGGTCTTTTTTACGAATACTACGCTTTGTCGCCATGTTTATTTCGATTTTACTAACACCTACCTATGTTGCGGCACTGACATATCAATATGCAATTATTCCTACACAAATTCTGATATCGATTGGGCAATCACGCGTTTCCGTTCCCTTTCCACCAATTTTTGAAGCACTATTACTAGAGTTTCTTCTTGAACTATTACGAGAAGCAGGGGCTAGATTGCCTACTAAGGTGGGGCAAACAATGGGTATTGTTGGTGGTATTGTTATCGGTCAGGCTGCTGTAGAAGCTGGATTAACTAGTAATATCCTCATTATTTTTGTGGCAATGAGTGCCCTTGCTTCTTTTACTACGCCTAGCTATTTATTCGGAACTACCATACGATTAATTCGTTTTCCATTAATTATTTTGGCTGCATTTTTTGGATTAATTGGTATTGTATTTGGCATTACTTTTTTAATAATACACACTCTTCGATTAAAGTCTCTAGGTCGCCCTTATTTGGTTCCTTTGTATCCACTACAAATCAAGGACTTTAATAAGGTGTTTTTCCGTACTCCCTTTAACCATAGTAGTAAACGAGCACGATCTTATCGTCCAAAATTTATTAAACGCTTTAGCTCTAAGGATGCAGATCAGATACGGGATATTGATGAGTAGGTGAGGTATGAATATTAATGTTTCAATAAAACCAGGAAACCGAATTCGAGCATTCTACCTATTCTTTATTATTTTTGATATACAAATGGGGGTAGGAGTCATTGGTGTTCCACGTTTTATCTATATGGAAGCAGGTCGTGATTCCTGGATAGCGATTCTTATTGCTTATTTGTATATCGCGTTAGTTATCTATGTTATGTTTGTGATCTTAAAAAAATATGAAAATACAGATTTATTTGGAATCCATGCAGATATTTTTGGAACTTGGATTGGAAAATTAATTAGTACAATCTTCATCATTCATTTTGGGACAAGCTTCCTCTCCATCTTATTAACGTACACAGAGGTTGTTCAGCTTTTTGCCTATCACGAACTACCAAACTTTGCTATAGCCTTCTTAATCATGCTACTAGTCCTTTATGCTGTATTTGGCGGAATAAGGGTTGTGGTTGGGTTATCCTTACTACTTTTCATTTCAACCTTTTGGCTTTATTTCATCCTCTATGACCCGATAATGAGAATGGATTGGCATAATTTTTTACCCATGTTTCAAACTTCAATTCCCGAATTATTAAAAGGGGCTAAAGAGACCTCCTATACACTGGTGGGATTTGAAATATTAATGATCATTTATCCATTTATAACAAATAAAAATAAAGCAAAACTACCAGCTTTTCTTGGACTTACACTATCCATTTTTACAGTTCTATTAGTCACTACAATTTCTATTGGTTATTTCGCTGCAGAAGGTTTAAAACATATTGACTGGGCATTACTAATCCTATTTAAAAGTGCTTCTCTCACTTTTTTAGAGAGATTAGATTATATCGTTGTTATGGTTTGGCTGATGGTCATTTTACCAAATCTTGTGTTTTTGCTCTGGGCAATATCATATGGAGTGAAACGAGTATATAAAGTCCCTGAAAAAATTACCATATGGGTTTTGGCAATCTTTTATTTAACCATTGTCAATTTTTTTCATTATGATTACCAAATTGGTAAATTGACTGATTTAATTGCAAGATATAGTTTCTGGCTAATTTATGTTTATCCATTCATTCTACTCATATTCGTGTTAATAAAAAAGAGGAAGAGACGTCAAGGAAGTGAAGAAGCATGAAAACTATGAAGATATGTTTGATATTGGTTAGTTTATTGTTGCTTCTTTCAAGTTGTATGGAATCATTTCAGCTAGAGAATTTAGGAGTCATACTCACCCGAGGAACAGATATCACGGATGATGGTGAGATAGAGGTTACCCTGAGTCTTTTGCAATTTGTAAAGGATTCCCCAAACGTCAATACAACAATTAAAGGAAAAGGAAAAACTGTAAAAGGTGCAGTCAGGAACGCAAATACCAAGACCAATCAAGAAATAGTGGTTGGGAAGCAGGAATTAGAAATTTACGGAAGGAGTGCAGCCGAAAAAGGTATAAAACCGCTCCTTGATACGTTAAGAAGAGATGCAAATGTCCCAAATACATTATTTTTAGCGGTTAGCGAATCTGACGCAAGTAGTTTATTCAATGTTCAGGATCCAGGCATTAGTGCTAATCTGGGAGAATTTTTACATGGTCTCATCAGACTTGGGGAAGAAAAACGAATTTTTCCCGAGCGCTCCTTACCAAAGGTTGCAGCATTAATTAACACACCAGGAATAGAGCCAACTCTACCAATATTAGGGATGAAGAAAGGGATCCCTTCTAAATACGGTATCGCCTTATTTAAGGAGGATAAAATGGTAGGACAGCTTCCCTTAAAGGATGAAGTGTTAGTTCAAGTCATGGAGGGCACCCTCAGGGAGCATTATTATGAGATGACCATTCCGATTGATATGGTAGCAGATTACCTATCAGATAAAAGCCACGCCAAAAAAGATAAGAATGTCAATATGGTCTATATTGTAGAGAAAGGGAAAGGCAATATCAAATTGAAAAACAAAGAAAAATTACAATTCAAGACTACTATTAATATGCTATTAAACCTATTAGAAATATCAGAAAGTCTAAAGCTTGATAATCCCGAAGCAATTCATGGTCTTGAAAAAGAAATTGAAAATAATATTAAAAAGCGATTTGAAGAAATTCTTTCCATTATACAAGAATTAAATGCAGATATTTTTGGATACGGGGTTCAGTACAGAATTCATAAGAAAGGAGGAGAACTCTCGACGGAAGAATGGAATAGACTCTTCCCTAAAATTGATGTTGAAATTGATGTAAACGTTAAAATCATCCGACATGGTGAAGTCCATCGATAATATTAGAAGAAATGTGGAAATGCATAAGTGGAAATTGAAATGCATTTCCTTTCTTTTGTACATTAAATGTTCATAATAATTGGATTGCCATATTCTAATTAACTTGCTATGATAATATAGTTCAATAAGTGAACTATTTAACCTATGAACCTTTTTAAGGGAGGTGTAACGTATTTGGAATTAAAGGAATTAGTAGATCGGTATCAGGCAGCCATAAATCTGGTCTATCGAAAGGTTAGTATTTTATTAAAGGAAAAAATAAATGTTGATATCACATCAGATCAATTTCCAACGCTTCAATACATTGCTAATAATAAAAAATGCACGAGTACTGATATTGCCTATACTTTTGGAATAGGAAAAAGTGCTGTAACTGCACAAGTAAACCGTTTATTTGATAAAGGCCTTATTATTCGAGAACGCGATGAAAGAGACCGTAGAGTAGTATATCTTCTCGCTACAGAAAAAGGAAGAGAATTTGTCACACATACGGAGAAGATTTTATTTGAAGTATTAGGAAAATACTTATCAAACTTTGAAGATGAAGAAATAAGTACGTTTATTCAATTATTAGAAAAGCTAGCCAGAATTATGGATGAGGGGGAAGTAGATGAATGAAACATATAATTCATTTTAGATGGATAATTGCATTGGTCTGGATTGCGAGTGCTATAGCACTTTTTATATTTGCTCCCAATTTACAAGACCTTGTACGTGAAAAAGGACAAATAGCAGCGCCAGAGGATTCACCTTCCGTTCAAGCACAAAAATTAATCGATTCCATGCAAACGGATAAAGAAGCGAATCGTACAAGTGCGGTACTTGTATTTCATGAAAAAGATGGGTTTAATACAACAGAAAAAGATAGTGTTGGAGAAGCAATCGAACGATTAGAAGAACAAGCAGATCATTTAGGTATTTCAAATATACTCTCTTTTAAAGAAGATCCACAAATAGAAGAGCAAACCGTTTCAGAGGATGGGAAAACGATTATCGTTCCATTGGAAGTTTCACTAAAAGACCGTGAAATAGCTGATGCGAGCGATGCTATCTATGCTTCACTTGAAGATGTTACGATTGATCATTACTTAACTGGAGAGGCTTTTATTTCACAGGATATAATTACCAACTCTGAAGAAGGTTTAAAGAAAACAGAAGTTATTACAGTAGTATTAATCCTGATTATATTATTTGCAGTATTTAAATCCTTTGTTGCTCCTTTTATTCCATTATTAACAGTTGGAATATCTTATTTAGCAGCACAAGGGGTTGTCTCTATATTAGCAGATAAAATTAATTTCCCATTATCAACCTTTACACAAATTTTCATGGTTGCAGTTATGTTTGGTATAGGTACAGATTATTGCATCCTGCTAATTAGTAGATTTAAAGAAGAAATTTCTAATGGAGAATCGATAAAGGATGCTGTATTAAACACTTATAAAACTAGTGGTAAGACCATCGCCTTTGCAGGAATAGCTGTACTTATTGGTTTCTCCACTATTGGACTTTCCACCTTCTCCTTGTATCAATCAGCTGTTGCAGTAGCAGTCGGAGTTGCCGTCGTCCTTATTGCACTTGGTACATTAGTTCCTTTCTTTCTCGTTGTACTCGGAAAAAAATTATTCTGGCCATTTGATAAAGCTGTATCCCATAAAGAAAGTAAGCTTTGGGGGATAGTAGGAACCTTTGCATGGGCAAGGCCTTTCATTGCATTAATCATCGTTGCAATCATCGTTGTCCCTGCACTAGTATCCTACGATGGCAGTAAATCCTATAACTCTTTAGAAGAAATCGGGGATTCCTACCAATCTGTTAAAGGCTTTAATTATATTGCTGATAGCTTTGGTCCAGGTCAAACGATGCCAATGTCTGTCGTCTATAAATTAGATACATCCATTGATACAGCTTCAGACTTTCAGCAAATTGAACGAATTTCTGAGTCATTATCAAAATTGGAAGGTGTCGATCAGGTAAGAAGTGCGACTAGACCAACAGGTACCATCATTGAAGACTTCTTAGTAGGAAACTTTACAGGTCAATTATCGGATGGAATAGGAAAAAGCACGGATGGCATAACCGAAATCCAAAGCGGATTACAAGAAGCATCCTCTGAGCTTGAAAAGGCTAGCCCTAAATTAGTCGATGCCCAGGATGGCGTTGACCAATTATTACAGGGAACTCAGGTTGCGAACAATGGCATTGGAGATATTCAATCTGCCTTAGGTCAAATTGAACAAGGTATTGAATCAGGCGCTATCGGTGCTGGTGAAATAAAAACAAACCTTCAAACAATTAAAGAAAAGCTTGACCAAACCATTTCTGGTAATAAAGAATTACTGAATGGATATCAACAGCTAGCACAAGGTATTACCGATTTAAACAATCAACAATTTAGTAGTTTGAGCCAATTACCGAATACTATTACACACGTATATAATAGTCTAGAAATCGTTCTTCAAAAACATGCAGAATTACAAGAGGATACTGATTTTATGACAGCATATATGACTCTTGAAAAACTAATAGACCAGGTAAAACCATTAGGAAGTATCCAACAACTTATGGAATCTAAGGTTATTGAACCATTAAATCAGTTAAACGATAAAAATAACCAATATAATCTAAGCATGTCCATCGCTGCACAAGAGCAGATTTCATCAGGGATTGGACAATTAATAAATGGAGTTGACCAGCTCCAAGCAGGGTTAGACAAAGCTGCGAGTGGTCAAGGCCAAGTAGTTGGTAATATTCCAAATTTACAGGATGGGCTATCTCAACTATATGGTGGTCAAGAACAATTGAAAACTGCCTTTCAAGACATGCAAGATCAGCTTGGTCAATTAGCAGCAGGATTGTCTGACGGTGCCGATGGACTTCAACAAATTGGTGATGGTCTAACAGACGTACAAGGATATCTTGCTGATATCAAAACAGATGAAGATAATCCAATGGTCATGATCCCTGAAGAGGCGCTCGAAAATGAAGCATTCATGGAAGGCGCTAATATGTATCTTTCAGACGATAAAACGATTGTCAAATTTGATATTGTATTGAAATATAATCCATATTCAACGGAAGCCATTCATATGGTAGATAACGTAACTACTAAGGCCGAGGAAGCTAAACAAGGAACCATTTTTGCGGATAGCGAAGCCTTAATCGGTGGAATCAGTAGTACAAACAACGACCTGCAAAATGTTTCTGATGAAGACTACTCTAGAACGGTAATATTCATGATAATTGGTATTCTCATCGTATTAATCATTTTACTACGTTCGATTTTTATGCCAATATATCTAATCGGGTCTTTAGTTTTAACATACTTTACTTCTATGGCATTTACTGAAATTATCTTTGTCAATATTCTTGGCTATGATGGTTTAACATGGGCAGTACCATTCTTTGCTTTTGTTATGCTTACCGCATTAGGTATAGATTACAGTATCTTCTTAATGGACAGATTCAATGAGTATCGTGACGGCAATCTAAAAGAAGCTATGCTAACGGCAATGAAGAAAATGGGTACAGTTATTATTTCTGCAGCAGTAATACTAGGTGGAACATTCGCTGCGATGCTACCTTCTGGAGTGTTATCTATTTTACAAATAGCCACTGTCGTGTTGATCGGTTTATTCCTTTATGCATTAGTCATGTTACCACTGTTTGTACCAGTGATGGTTAAATTATTTGGAAATGTTAATTGGTGGCCATTTACAAAGAAAAATTAAAGTAGCATGTACAGAAAAAAGCTGGAATATATTTTGTTTCAGCTTTTTTCCTTATCTCTTGCTAATTTCTTACGTAATTTAATCCCAGGGGGCTGTTCCAACCAATTATACTGAATCATTATATCTGCTCCGCTTTTCGCTAACTTAGCCACCTCTAGTGATAGACGCTCATAATTCAGCATTAAATCACTGCGCTGACTTGCTGCAGATGCAGTACCGTAATTACCAATGCCAGCTTGCATCATTAAAGAGATATGAAACATATTTAATTTATCGGAAAAAGTCCACGTGGTAGAATTGCTAATACTGATATCTGGGACTTCTGGAACCTCTATATCCTCTTCCTTTAATATGTCCGTAAAAATTTTCACATGCTTTTTCGCTACGTCACTACATCTTAATATATATTCCTGTATATCCTTTGAAGGAGATGTTTGTGCAAATGCTAAACAAAGCTTATTGCCTATAGAGTTTGTCATAATATTCATATACAAATATGAAATTTCAATAGCGTTAAGTGGCCTCTTGTCTTGAAACGGATTAAGCCCGCTTAAATAATCTTTACTATCTACAAAATCTGTCTCTTTAGGTACAGAAATATATGGGTGTCTTGAATTGACTCCTTTTTCAAGCGCTATATCTAAAGATGTATTGTAAAGTATCGTAGTTTCATGAATAACCTCTGTAAAATAATCACGAATATCCTTCCTAGTACTCATGGAAAGAAGACCACCATATGTTACAGAACCTATTTTTGCCATAAAATTAACATAGGTTAAACAAAAGACATCTGTGAAAAGCCAAGGAGCATTAGGATTTACATCTAGTTCTGCAAATCCGTTAGGTATGGCATAGTTTTCTTTTTTAAAGATAGCTGTTAGCTTCTCAATATGTGAACATGACAAATCATAAGCATGTTGGATAACTGGTTTTATTTCTTCATCCTTTAAATCCTTCAACATAAAACTCAGTACCTGCAATGACATACTATCATTCATATAAACTGTCCATAGTGATGCTATTTCACCTGATGTTAAATTGATATGCTTATTCACATTTTGCCTCCTTAGAACGGATATCTTTTGCTTTATTATTTCCTATTCAGAAAAAAATATTTGTTTTGGAAGCAACGTTTAAATCATTCGAAGTTGTATCTATAAGAATTAAAAAGACTATTCTCTGTCACCAAGAACAAAGAATAGCCTTTTTACCTATTTTGCCGATTCTTTTATTATTTCAATAACCCGATCACGTGATTTTTCACTATGATATTCTTTCATCTTATCCCGCATAACCGGTGCCTGCGATACTAACTGATTAAGCTGTCTAGCTAAGGATTCCTCTGTTAAATCTTCCTCTTCTAATACTCTTGCATAGGATTTTTCCTGGAAGGACTTTGCATTGATAATTTGGTCGCCTCTGCTTGCCTCTTTTGATAAGGGGATAAGTAGCATAGGGATTTGTAATGCTAAAAATTCATATATTGCATTAGAGCCTGCTCGTGACAAAACATAATCCGTTGCAGCAAATATATCCTTTAATTCGTCATGCACATATTCAAATTGCATATAGCCCTCTTGACTAAAACTAGAATCTGTTTTTCCTTCTCCACAAATATGAATAATTTGAAAATGCGGGAGTAAGTTTTCTAAGGAAGACCTTACTGTTTCATTTATTTTGGCAGCTCCTCCACTTCCACCCATAATTAGTAGAACTGGTTTTTGGTGATGAAAGCCACATAATTCAAGTCCTCTTTCTTTATCCCCTTGGAATAATTCTTCACGAATAACTGCACCAACATATTCTGCCTTTTCCTTTGGTAGAAAGTTAACTGTCTCAGGAAAGGTTGCCAACACTTTCTTAGCAAAAGGGATAGCAAGCTTATTAGCAAGTCCAGGTGTGTAGTCCGATTCATGAATCACTGCTGAAACACCTCGCATTTTTGCAGCTAGAACTACCGGAACTGATACAAAGCCCCCTTTAGAGAAGATTACAGCAGGCTTTTGTTTACCAATTATTCTCCATGCTTGCAGGGTTCCTTTTAATACTTTGAATGGATCTTTAATATTTTCTAGAGACATATATCGTCGTAATTTCCCTGTTGAAATTGAATAATAAGTAACACCATCTAATTGTTCAATTAATTTTCTTTCAATACCGTCTTTTGAACCAATATAATCAATTTTCCATCCTTCACGTTTAAAAACAGGGATCAATGCTAGATTTACAATTACATGTCCTGCTGATCCTCCGCCTGTGAATAGAATACGTTTATTTTTCATATGATTTGGTAATCCCCTCTTTCCAATTACACATGCAAGCCTTATAATAGCATTTATGTAATCACTATCGTTCCTTCTCTATCCTATAAGAAAAATATGAAAAAAGGAAGCATTATAAATGTATGAAACCAAAACCATCAAAGAAAAGATCAAGTTATTTTTCATCATCTTTTTTCCCATTCTTATTACACAAGTAAGTCTAAATCTAATGACCTTTTTTGACACGGTCATGTCTGGGCAGGCTGGAGCAGTCGATTTAGCTGGTGTTGCAATCGGATCGAGTCTCTGGGTCCCGGTTTTCACTGGAATAAATGGTATATTACTAGCCATTACACCGATAATATCCCAGCTTTTAGGTGCTAGATCTTATGACTCACTCGCAAAAAAGGTGCAGCAAGCTATCTATTTATCTATGATCCTAGCAATTATAATAATTATACTAGGTGGCCTTTTTATTAACCCTATCCTAAATATGATGAATTTAGAGAGTGAAGTTAGATTTATTTCCAAATACTATCTTATTTCATTAGGGCTTGGAATTATTCCTTTATTCATTTTTAATACATTGCGTTGCTTTATGGATGCCTTAGGTCAAACGAGAGTTTCTATGATTATCATTCTTATCGCATTACCAATAAATATCATCCTTAACTACTTATTTATCTTCGGTAAATTTGGTTTTCCTGAGCTTGGTGGAATTGGTGCTGGCATTGCCACATCACTTACGTATTGGTTAACAAGTATACTTGCTATACTCATTATCCACAAAATGAAGCCGTTTAAAGAATATCAAGTCTTCTCAGCTTGGGTTAAACCAAAGACAAAACACTGGAAGGAACAACTTAAGATTGGTATCCCAATCGGCTTTGCTATCTTCTTTGAAACGAGTATCTTTGCTGCAATTACATTATTAATGAGTGAATATAATACCAATACAATTGCAGCCCATCAAGCCGCAATGAGCTTCTCTTCATTATTGTATATGATTCCACTAAGTGTTGGTATGGCACTGACAATTACTGTCGGCTATGAGGTAGGAGCAAAACGACTAAATGATGCGAAAGCTTACGGTTATATCGGTATAAGTGGTGGTATTTTTATTGCGTTACTTAACGGAATGATTTTATTCCTATTTAACGATTATGTTGCCAGCTTATATAATAGCGACCCAGATGTCATTGCATTAACAGTACAATTTATAAGCTTTGCCATTGTCTACCAACTGGCAGACGCATTCGGTGCACCGATTCAAGGAGCACTTCGTGGATATAAGGATGTTAATATGACACTAATTATCGCACTCGTATCTTATTGGGGTATTGGATTACCAACTGGCTGGCTATTAGCAAACTTCACTTCACTTGAACCATTTGGCTATTGGGTAGGCATTATCGTTGGACTAAGCACTGGTGCTGGAGCATTATTAGTTAGGTTACGCTATGTTCAGAAAAAATACGACAAACAGCAAAACCCATCTGTTGATTAACAAATGGGTTTTGTTTTGTTAAATAGAAGTAACTCATATGAACAAACCAGCAATAGTTGCTGACAGAATGGATGCTAATGTTGCCCCGAGTAAAAGCTTTAATCCAAACCTTGATACTTGTCCCCCTTTTTCACGATCAATCCCTTGAACTGTTCCAGCTATAATCCCAATGGATGAAAAATTAGCAAAGCTTGTTAAAAACACCGTTACAATTCCGATTGTTTTTTCCGAGACTGTTTCAAGCATCGGTTGAAACTCAAGCATCGCTACAAACTCATTCGTTACGATTTTCGTTCCCATGATTGCACCAGATTCTAGTACTTCATTCGCTGGTATACCCATTAAATAACCAATTGGTGCTAATACATAGCCGAGTATTTGCTGTAAAGTAACACCAGCAAAAATAGCTTGAATAATCCAGTTCACTAATTCAAGTGATGCTATAAAAGCTACTAACATGGTAGCGACTATTAATGCTATTTTCCCTCCTTCTAGAGCACCATTACCCATTGCTTCAAAAATACTATTTTCGTTGGAAACATCCGTAATGTCGACTTTATCATCCTGTTTGGAAACGTAAACAGGTGCAATAATTGATGCAACAATTAATGCGCTAAACATATTAAGAGGTAAAGCAACAAGAACATATTCTGCTGGAAGCATTTGAATGTAGGCACCAATAATTGATGCTGATACAGATCCCATCGCTGAAGCACTAACAATATATAATCGGTTAGCATTTAAATGATGAAATTGTGACCGAATTGCAATTAAAGCTTCAGACTGACCAAAGAAAATACTATTAACCGCATTGAAGGATTCTACCCTCGGTAATCCTGTTATTTTTGAGATAATCCCACCAATATATTTAATAATGATTGGCAAAATCTTCAAATAGGTAAGGACTGATAAGAGTGTAGCAAAGAATACAATTAATAAGAGAACATCAAAGAAAAAGACGCCGCCTTCTTTTTCTACTACACCACCAAGAATAAAATCAATTCCTGCCTTTCCAAATGCAATTAGTTTATTAAAAACTGCAGATATACCATTGATTATGCTTTGACCAATTGTTGTTGAAAACATAAACCAAGTAATAAGTAGTTGTACTAGAATCATTATACCTATACCACGGTAATTTATTTTGCTTCGGTCATTGGAGAGTAAGTATGAAAGCCCAAGGACAACTATTATTGCTAAAATTCCAAGAAGAATATCCATAAAGTTTCCCCCTATACAAATATAGTTTCGGTTTTAGTTGTCCCCAAGTATTGCTGAAATAACAGGAACTTAGAAAATTTTTTACTAAGTTCCTGGAAATTTAGTCCCCCACTAAACAAATATTCATATTCATCGCAGCAATATTTGCATAAAAAAACCTGCCATAACATATTGTCATGGCAGGTTTTTTTATATTATCCTTCTAATAATAAATCATATGGATCTTCTAATAACTGTTTCACTCGTACTAAGAACTGTACTGCTTCTTTACCATCAACTATTCTGTGGTCATAGGATAAAGCAAGATACATCATAGGACGAACTTCGATAGAATTATCTGGCATTGCGATTGGACGCTTAATGATGTTGTGCATCCCTAAAATACCAACCTGTGGTGCATTCAAGATAGGAGTAGATAGCATAGATCCAAATGTACCACCGTTTGTTATGGTAAATGTTCCACCTTGAAGATCGCTTAGCCCTAATTGTTTGTCACGAGCTTTCTTACCTAGATTTGCAATTTCACGCTCAACACCAGCAAAATCTAATCGATCAGCATCACGTACAACAGGTACGACTAAACCATCGTCAGTAGATACAGCAATACCAATATCATAGAACTTTTTAATAACAAGATCTGTTCCTTGGATTTCTGCATTAAGCAGTGGGAAGTCCTTTAATGCTCCAACTACTGCTTTCGTAAAGAATGACATAAAACCAAGTTTAACGCCGTGCTTTTCCATGAATTTATCCTTACGCTCACTACGAAGCTTCATAACATTCGTAAGGTCTACTTCATTGAAAGTAGTTAGCATAGCAGCAGTATGCTGCGCTTCAACAAGACGATTAGCAATTGTTTGACGGCGACGTGACATTTTCACACGCTCTACAGGCTTTGTAAATTCTGTTACTTCTGCCTTAGGAGCAGCTTGTTTAGCAGGTGCTGGTGCTTGTTTTGGTGCACTTGCAGCAGCTTCGACATCCTCAGAACGTACACGACCAAGTGGATCACGCGTTACTACTGTACTTAAATCAATATTTAATTCACGAGCTCGTTTTCTTGCTGCAGGTGATGCAACTACATCATGCTTCGAAGCTGATTGTTCCTCTACCTTTGGCGCTGGATCAGCCTTTGGAGTTTCACTTTTTACAGCAGGTGCTGGTGCTTCTTCTTGCACAGGTTCAGCAGTAGCTCCACCTTCTTCACTAACCTTTGCAATTACATCCCCAACTACGACGTCATCTCCTTCTTCTTTAACGAATTCAGTGATAACACCGGATACTTCGGAATTAACCTCCACGTTTACTTTATCTGTCTCCAATTCGACGACTGGATCGCCTTTTTCAACGCGATCTCCTACTTTAATAAGCCACTGAGCGATTGTTCCTTCTGTAATGGATTCGGCAAGTTCGGGTACAATAATTTCTTTCACTGGAATCTCCTCCTAAAGTCGGTTAATTGCTTGTTGCACAATGTTTTCTTGTTCTGCCTTATGCACGTTTGGATCACCAACAGCTGGTGCTGAACGATCTGGACGACCGATATAGCGTAGCGTTTGCCCTTGCTTTAATAATTCGCGTAAACGTTCCTCTACAAAGCTCCAAGCGCCCATATTCTTAGGCTCTTCTTGAACCCAGACAATTTCTTCAAGATTTGGAAGTTCACTTACAATCTTCTCTAATTCCTTTTTAGGGAAAGGATAAATTTGCTCTAGTCGAACAGCACGTAACCAATCAAATTTTTCCCCTGATTGATCAATCGTTTCTTCAATATCTATCATTACTTTTCCAGAACCAATTAGTAAGCGTTTAGCATTCTTTTTACTTACTTTTAGATTTGGTTGATTACGTAATGGTTGGAATTTACCTTCAGTAAATTCTACCGCGTCTGATGCAACTCTTTGATTGCGAAGTAAGCTACTCTTTGGTGTCATTAAGACTAATGGACGAGCTTCCTCCTTATCACGTAATGCTGCCTGCCTACGTATTAAGTGGAAGAATTGTGCTGATGATGTTACATACGCTACAATCCAGTTATTCTCTGCCGCCATTTGTAAGAAGCGCTCTAGTCTTGCACTTGAGTGTTCTGGACCTTGACCTTCATATCCATGAGGAAGCAATAAAACCATGTTAGATTTTTCTCCCCATTTTGCACGTGCAGCAGAAATAAATTGATCAAAAATAACTTGTGCTGCATTAGCAAAGTCTCCGAATTGAGCTTCCCAAAGTACTAGTGTATTAGGTGACTGAACACTGTAACCATATTCAAATCCTAATACTGCTGCCTCAGATAATGGGCTGTTACGAATATCAAAGGACGCCTTAGCATCTAAGCCGTGAAATATACTATATTTTTCATTCGTGACAGCATCGTTCAATACAGCATGTCTGTGTGCGAAAGTACCACGTTCAGAGTCTTGACCGGTTAAACGAATTGGAATACCATCTTTAAGAATAGAACCGTAGGCTAAAGCCTCACCAGCTCCCCAGTCTACCGTGTTTCCTTCTTGTAAAGCCTCTCTGCGACGTTTAAATATTCTCGCCAGCTTCTTATTTTCAGTAAATCCCTCTGGACGATTAAATAATCCTTCATTAAGAACTACAAGTTCATCCATTGAAACAGCTGTCTCGTATTTTTCTAAATCAGTATTTAAGGCGTCTGGCATGTCCTTACATTCAACCTTAGCAAGCTCAGTTTCACTCATGCCATCATAAATAGCCTTTAGATTCGTCTCTACTTCGGCAACCATTTTATCAAATTCTTCACGATTGATAATACCTTTTTCTACTAGGTTATGAGCAAAAACATTGGCAACAGTTGGATGCTTGTCAATGATACTGTATAGCTTAGGCTGTGTTACCCTTGGCTCATCCATTTCATTATGTCCGTAGCGACGGTAACCGACTAAATCAATGAGGATATCCTTATGAAATTCCTTACGATAATCATAAGCAAGCTTAATTGCAGATACACAAGCAATTGGATCATCTGCATTTACATGAATTACTGGAATTTCAAATCCTTTTGCTAGGTCACTAGCATATCTAGTTGAACGTCCGTCCTTTTGATCAGTGGTGTATCCTAATAAGTTATTGGCAATGATGTGTAAGGTTCCTCCAGTTGAATATCCAGGTAAATTTGCTAGGTTAAGTGTTTCTGCAACTACACCCTCACCAATAAATGCTGCATCCCCATGAATTAATACTGGAATTGCCTTTGTAACATCTTGTTCAGGATAGCCACTTTGGGAACGATTATCCTGTGCTGCACGAGCATAACCTTCAACAACTGGATTGACAAATTCTAAATGAGAAGGATTATGAGCTAGAGTAATTTTTATTTTCGTTTCTTCCCCATCTTTAACATCCTTCACAGCACCAAAGTGATATTTAACGTCTCCTGTCCATCCGTAATTAATCCCCCTTGAACCTTCTGAAGGAATTAATTCTTTATTCGGTGAATGGTGAAACTCGGAAAAGATTTTATCAATAGGTTTTCCGAGAACATGAGCTAGAACACTTAAACGACCACGGTGTGCCATACCCATCATTATATGTTCCACTTTGTCCGCTATTGCATGCTTAACAACATGATCAAGCATTGGAACCATAGATTCAAGTCCCTCAATGGAGAATCGTTTTTGACCAACGAATGTCTTCTGTAAAAACCCTTCAAATCCTTCTACGTTTGCAAGACGATCTAATAGTTGTTTTTTCTCATCATTCGACAGATTTAAATATGCCTTACCAGATTCGATATAGTTTGATAACCATTCACGCTCTTCATCACTATCTACATGATCATATTCAAACGTAATGGAACCCGTATAATATTTTCTTAATTCACGTACTACATCTAAAGCATTATCCACACCTGCTGGGGCTTTATCCCATACCCAAGATGCAGGAATATCCTTTAATTCTGCTTCTGTCAAACCATATTTTTCTGGATGTAATAGCTCAGACTTTCTTTCTTCTTGAACACTAACTGGATAAATATTTGCTTCTAAATGACCGAAACGACGAATAGCCTCAACCAATTTAACCGTTGAGGTGATTTTCTTAACATCATTTATGGAAGTGCTAGCGTTTTCGTAAACGATATCATTTGAAGCCTGTAACCAAATAGGTGCTCCATGTTGATCGAAAATTTCCTTTAGAGATGGATCAACTGCTTGAGGATCCTCTTTGTAAAGATCATATTGTTCTTCAACATAACCTATATTAGGACCATAAAACTCTCCCCAGAATCTTTGTGAAGATTCATCATTTTGTGCCACGACTTATACCCCCATTAGAAGTTAACTTTCTCCGCATAATTTACGGCTTTTTTACACAATTCTAATTATAGAACTGAGTTATGACTTCATCAACTAATATACCTTATTTTGTCAAGGGAAACAATACATCTTATGCGTACTAAAACAAAATTGAGATAAAATAAAAAGATAGGGAATTTTCTTACTTTTCATTTCGGAAATTTGTAACCATTCTTAGTTCACATTCTGGAATTTATTCGATATAATGAGGACAGCAAATAATGTCTTTTCATACATATTGAAAAACTTGAAGGAGGCCACTCTCATGAAATTAGCACTACTTTTAGGTGTAATAGTTGTATTTTTAACTTCTATTTTTACTGCAGGATACGAAGCAAAACCAGGGGTACCAAAGAAAAATCAATAATGTTGAGAGCTAGCCCAGGACATGAGCTAGCTCTTTTATTTTTTGGGCTTATAAAATTACTTAAACGCCATTTCCTATATTTAGAACAGAAGGCGCTCTTGTAATCGCCCTTAAGTTAAAAGTGGAAAACCTTGTTGCCTCAATACCTCATAGACAATAATTGCTGCTGTGTTTGATAGATTTAATGATCTTACCTTATCGTTCATATGAATTCGTAGGCACTGATCTTCTTTACCTATCAGTAAATCCTTTGGAATTCCAGTCGACTCTTTCCCAAAAACAAAAAATAACTCCTCATCCTTGTTACTAAAGTCAAAATCGGTATAATGTTTTGTTCCAAAGTTTTCTATATAATAAAACTTTCCGCTTGGATATTTTTCATATAACTCAAAGATAGAATTATGCTCCTCTAAGTCAACTTGTTCCCAATAGTCAAGTCCAGCTCTTCGAACCATTTTACTATCCGTAGAAAATCCTAGTGGATGGATTAAATGTAACTTAGTATCTGTTGCTAGACAGGTTCTTCCAATATTTCCCGTATTAGATGGGATTTCTGG
This sequence comes from Ornithinibacillus bavariensis, assembly GCF_050433565.1. Taxonomy (NCBI): domain Bacteria; kingdom Bacillati; phylum Bacillota; class Bacilli; order Caryophanales; family Bacillaceae; genus Ornithinibacillus; species Ornithinibacillus bavariensis. The sequence continues at coordinate 258,244 of NZ_JBNPWZ010000002.1, read as the reverse complement.
TTCATATAATACGACATGTAAACTCACACTTCATATCTCCTTAAGCTTCTATTGTACAACTCTATCATTATAGCATTAATCACCAATACGGAAAAATTTATATTGTATATTTGGCGTATAAGCAGAAGAGTCCTCATATGACCAATAGCGGTGGCGGCTATTTTGTGTATGAGCATTGACTAGTGGCATTCCATCGGCGTCCTTTTCAACCACAATGGTATTATGATTCCATCTACCGTCCCCTTCAAAATCGTAGCAAATAACGTCACCTGGTATTAATTCACTAGGTGACTCAACCTCTGTTCCTTTTAGACCATGTGTTGAACCAGAAAGAAACCATCTCAAAGCATGGGCAACCGCCCAACTATTGCTCCAATTATTCCCTTGATACCACCAGCCTTGATTTCGATTTGGTGCCCCTCGCATTGGAGCTCCTCCGGCTCTCAAGCACTGTGAGATATAATTAGTGCAGTCTACTTCAAATTTCCGATAAGCTGGATTATAACTATTCCACCATCTCTCCGCATATTGGACGGCTGCTCTTCGGTCATAAGTAAATCGTATAGTTCTATCTACTGCTTCCGATTCAAGCTCTAACTTCTCCAGATGTTGTTTTGGTACATATTCTTCCATTTGACGATGTTCAATAATTTGGTCAGATTTTAATATAAATCGATGTGGAATAATTCTCTCTTCCTGAAAAAAATGATTCCCTTGCTTCATTAACATCGATATATGCAGTTGATAATACAATTTTTCTTCATTGCCTAAATTAATCCTCTGGAAAATATGTCCTTTCCCCTTGATTCTGGCAATCTTAACCCTTCGAGATTCATTTAAAGTCTTTAGACGATTCCACCAATCAAATTCCTCATTTTCATTGTTAAAAAAGTTTTCCCAAAACATTTCTAGCTGTCGCACAAAAATCCCCTCCCATAGAATGTATATGGAGGGAATGCGGTCTAAATTAGTATTAATTTTATATCTTGGAATATATAGTGGTACTCCCTTCTCAATGGTTAAATAACAAGTAGCATAGGAATCGGTTATTTGCTGGGATATTAGGAAATGCAATATACAATCAGCGTATCAACAAATATACATATTAAATTTTTATCTTGCCCTAACGTTAACGTTAGGGTTTATTATCTAATTATAAATTAAAATGGAATAAAGGATGATATTTATGTATTTAGTAGGGCAACTTTCCAAAGCGACAAATATTAGCATACGGACCCTTCACTATTATGATGAGATTGGTTTATTAAAACCTTCCACAAAATCTGATGCAGGCTACCGTTACTATACAAAAGACGACCTAATCATACTCCAACAAATTATAGCTTTAAAAAAATTGGGTTTTAGACTAACTCATATCAAAGAAATAATTCAAGAAAATAGCGTTAATTCAAAAATAGAACGTTGGAAACAAGTATTTGAAATGGAATTAGACAAAATTGAGGAAGAGAAAAGACGACTAGAGCATATGGAGCGAAGTTTGCATGCAATAATAAGTTCTCTTCACTTAACAGGTGATCTTAGTGCAGATGATATATTACTAATTATTCAGTCCATACAAAATGGAAACGGAGAAAAATTTCTTGAACGGCAATTTACTAAAGATGAGCAATCAATAATTAAGGAGCAATTACCTGATTTAACGAGCGAAGATGAAAAAACGAAAAAATGGATTGAATTACTAAAGGACGTACATGAAATGGTTGATGAACCTATTGAATCATATCAGTCACAAGAACTTGCAAGGAGAATTATGCAATATATATCCGATTACCTTGAAATGGAGGATTCGTTAATAGATAAATATTGGGAGAAAATAAAACCAGACCAAGAACAATCTGAAAAAGTAGTAGGTTTAAATCAGAAAACAATGAATTATATAGAGACAATTCTGTATTGGTATGAAAATTTTGGTGCTGGGAGTAGAACCAATGACAAACAAGATTAAACGAGATGGTGCAAGATGGGACATTTTCCTTTATCATGTAATCTTATTTGTTTGTATTCATCTACTTTTTGTACGACTTTTTGGGCTAGTGCCACTTTCTGAATTAGGAAGTGTGGATTATAAGGAATATATAAAGGATAACTATTTGAACCACGGAGTAAATATTTACAAAAATAGCATGGCTAACACCATTAGTACTATATGGAAAACGATTCTAATTATTCATCTAATAGTAGAGTTAATAGAAACGATATTTCCAAAGAAGATAAAAGTAGGTACAGAAGGTAAAAAAGAGTTAGTAGCCAAAGAGATTTCAGACAAAAAGGAAGAAGGTAGAGCAAGCCGTGCATGGATATATTTAATAATAGCAGGATCATTAGAAATCATTTGGGCATCTGCTTTAAAAATGGATATGCTTGCAGGTCCATTTATTATTGTGCTGATTATTAGTTTTGATTTGCTCATTAAATCCGTAAAGGGATTAGGTGTCGGAACCTCCTATGCAGTATTTACGGGTATTGGTGTAGTTGGGATGGTAGTTGTTGATAACGTATTGTTTCAAGAAACAATTAGCCTTTTGAAGGGTCTATTAGTCGTACTACTAGTTGTATTTATTATCGGATTGAAAATAACCTCTAATGAACAGGAGGACATGAAATAAATGAGTTGGGTATATTTGATTCTAGCAGGCTTAATTGAAATTGTTGGAATTGTTGGATTAAAGAAGGTATCAGAAAAGGGTAGCTGGTTTATCTACATCATTCTAATTGGAGGCTTTATCATTAGTTTGTCGTTCTTACGTTTGTCCCTAGAACAAATCCCATTGTCCATTGCTTACGCAGTATGGACTGGAATAGGGACAGTAGGTGCAACAGTAATCGGCATATTGTTTTATAAGGAATCGAAAAATCCCTTGCGTATAGTATGCATTTTCGGGATTATAGTTACAATTATAGGGTTAAGGATAGTTAAATAGACTTACAGACTTTAATTTATTATACAGATATGATGTTTAAAGTGGAAGCAAACCAGACACCAGTAACGTTTTCCGTATGGCTAACCAAGAATTAAACAGTGTTAGAAGGCTCTCAAAGCTAAATTGACAGCCAAGTAAGGCGTACCGTAATGCGTGAGAGGTTTATCCTTCTCAAACGTAAACAAGACCTAAACGAATGAGAAGCATATCTCTCAGTCAACTTTGGTGTCGATTTACCACACATAATAAAAAATTGGATGAAGGAGACTTATAAGACCTTTTCCACCATAAAATCCAACTACCTTTAATTTATGTCCATAATAGATCTCCGTATTATCTAGAGTGCTGTACCTCGCGAAATGCTAATCCTTTTTCCATCTCATATAGAACGTCTTTATCCTTCTCCAATTCCATTGCATTTTCAATGGCGATAAACGCTTCCTCCGTGCCAATTTTCCCTAGTGACCATGCTGCAGTTCCTCGAATAACAGGCCGAGGATCATTTTTCATAACCTGAATTAAGTCCTGAACTGCAGTAGTGTCACGGTAATGTCCAAGTCCGATGATAGCATTTCGTTGGATTGGCTTTTTACCACGCCAAGACCCAGCAATATGTCCAAACGTTTCTTTAAATTCACGGTTCGTAATGGTCAGCATTGGTTTTAGCTTCGGCTTGGCAATATCATCCTCAGGCTCAAATTCCGAATGTAAATGAAAATCTATTTTTTTATTTTTGGGGCATACAAGCTGGCATGTGTCACAGCCATATACCCTATTACCAATTTTTGAGCGAAATTCATCTGGTAGGAAATCCTTTGTTTGCGTAAGAAATGCAATACATCGTTGTGCATTTAATTGCCCGCCTTGGACGATTGCTCCAGTTGGACAAGCATCGATACATATTCGGCAATCCCCACACCCATCTTCTGCAGGGGTATCAGGTACAAAAGGAATATTCGTCATGATTTCTCCTAGATATACAAAAGATCCAAATTCTTCTGTTATTAAGAGCGTATTCTTACCAACGAATCCGACCCCAGCACGTTCAGCCACTGCTTTATCAGACAATTCACCAGTATCGACCATTATTTTAGTAATCGCATTATCAATTCTTTCATGTATAAAGCTTTCTATTTTTTTTAGTCGTTCTCTTAGGACATGATGATAGTCCGTTCCCCAAGATGCTCTACAAAAAAATCCCCTTCGTTCTTCTTTTGTACTTTTTGGTGCATCTTTTCTCATTCGTGAAGGGTAAGCGACTGCAATTGAAATTATTGACTTTGCTTCGGGAAGTAGTCGTCTTGGTTCTGTTCTTTCCTCATTGGTTCCTTTTTCAAAACCAGATTGATAACCAAGCTCCTGCTGACGAATTAGTCGTTCCTTTAATTCACTAAACACATCTGCTGTTGTAAAACCAATTTTATCAATACCGATCTCCTTACTATAGGCAATAATTTCTTCCTTTAATTGATTTGTATTCATGGCAGTGCCTCCCTTCTTTTATTGAACTATTCTTAAGATACATTATGTCCGTAAAAAGTAAAAACGCAACGCTTCGTAAGTTTTTACGAAACACTGCGTTAAGACATATGTATGGAGCGGGTGAAGGGAATCGAACCCTCGACATCAGCTTGGAAGGCTGGAGTTTTACCATTAAACTACACCCGCATTTAATGTGTAGACTAAATATTTAATTGTAATTACGCAAGACATGCCCCTGCATCTACTAGCCTATTCGAAGAAGTTTATCCTTCGGGGCAACTCGGAGCGGATTCGGCAGTAGTAAAGCTCGTGGCTGGAGTTTTACCATTAAACTACACCCGCATTTAAAATGCTTATTTTAACTTGAGCATTTTTGAATGCAGAAATTATTATAGCAGGTATATGGACAACATGCAAGATTTTTTTATTCCCATTAAAAACATTCATTACGTAAGCCTAGCCAACCCATTTTGTAGTTTGGCATTATAAATTATCCTCTGGCTAAAATAGGCTTAACTTCAGTTAAACCAATCTCCTCCCATCTTAACCCATTATCAAAGTTAAGAATATTATATAAAAACAATCATTTACATCATTGATGGGAAGTAATAAAATAGTCACTATACGAAGGGAGCGATAAGGTTTGTCAATTTTTCCAGTAATTTTGTCTCAAACAAAGTTTATTCATCAAGATAGCTTAAAATTTCCTTTAGAGGAGCGTGCTCTTCAATTTGGAGATGGTATATATGAAGTAATTCGAATATATAGTGGTACCTATTACTTATTTGATGAGCATATTGATCGGCTATACCGGTCAGCTGAAGCTATAAAAATTAAACTCTTATATCCAAAAAAAGAACTTAAGGAATTATTACTAGAATTATTAAAACGAAATGAAATGACAGAAGATGGAAAGCTGTATATGCAAGTGTCTCGAGGTTCTGCACCTCGTGATCACGTTTTTCCAAAGGATGTCGATCCGAACATTTATGCTTATATTGGCTCCCAGCCTCGCAATCTAGAAAACTTAAAAAATGGTGTAGCAGTTATTACACAGCCTGATATTCGTTGGCAAAATTGCTACATAAAAAGCTTAAACCTGTTGCCGAATGTCATGGCAAAGCAAGAGGCCTATGAACATGGCTGTTATGAAGCAATTCTGCACCGTGATGGACTTGTTACAGAATGTTCTTCCTCGAATGTATATTTTGTAAAGGATGGGAAAATATACACACATCCTGCAACTCGGAATATTTTACACGGATGTGTACGAATGGCCATTGAGCGTTTCGCACGTGACCTTCATATCCCTTTTATTGAAGAAGCATTCATGCTAGAGGAAATTCAAGAAGCAGACGAAATCTTCTTATCTAGTAGTACTTCTGAGGTTACTCCTATTATCACGGTTGATGGTAAGCAAATAAGTGATGGGAAACCTGGCGCTATTACAAGAAAATTGCAAGCAGCATATGAAAAAGATGCAGCTATATTAGAAAATTCAATTAGTAGTTTAGTATAAAATCACTATATGAGAGCGGGTCTATTTCCTTAGTTACATGTGTTAACAAGGATATTGACCCCCTTTCTATTTACTAGAAAATTTTATTAAAGGAGCCTCTTATGAAAAAAATTACTATTTTAGGCAACCCTGGTGCTGGGAAATCAACGCTTGCTAAAAAATTAGGAAATATGCTAAATATCCCTGTATACCATATGGACACCTTTTATTGGAAACCCGGCTGGGTAGCTCGTGATGAGCAGGAACTCCTTCAGCTACATGACGAAGTATTAACACAGGAAAGGTGGATTATTGATGGAAACTATAGTGTAACCCTTCCGAAACGATTGGAAGAAGCTGACACCGTAATATTTTTACACTACTCCACAATAAAATGCTTATACGGTATAACGAAAAGGCGAATACAGTACCGTAATAAATCCCGACCTGATATTGGGAAGGATTGTCCTGAAAGACTTAATGTAGACTTCATTCTCTGGACGAAAAACTTTAACAAAAACAAGGCAGCTAAAATCTATGAAAAACTTGCGAGAATACCGCATGCCGAGTTACATATCTTTAGAAATCGGAAACAGTTAAAAAACTTTTTAAAGGAGTTAGAACAAAATCTAGCAAATTAATAATTCACAATTGCTTCGCAAACCGAAATAGTTTAGAATAAGGAATATTAGAAAGATATTTTCAATATTTTAATATTAAAATTCAAGCACAGGATGAAAAGGACGATTAATTTTCGCAATTTTCCGCACAAAGAAATGGAGGTTTTAAAATGGCAAAACGAGCTATTCAAGTAGACGACTTTCTAAATTTCGAGGTGTATAGTGATCCACAGTTTTCACCAGATGGATCTAAATACGCATACGTATCAACAACTATAAATGAAAATAAGGATTATGAATCGAATTTATTTATCCAAAACATGAACGAAGCGGATGCAAGACAGTGGACATTTGGACACAATAAGAATAGTAGCCCACGGTTCTCTCCTGATAACAAATCCGTTGTATTTCAATCCAACCGAAGTGGCATGCCACAGCTTTGGCTACTACCACTGGACGGTGGTGAAGCTAAACAGCTTACTACATTTAAAAATGGCGCTGTAGATCCTGTATGGTCGAAGGATGGTAAATTTATTATTTTTACCGCTCTACTAGAAGAGGGTGATGATGTTCTTGACCAAAAGGAGCTGTCCAAGGAAGAAAGACAGAAAGAAAACGAAGAGACAAATAAAAAACCTCTAGTTGTTAAAAAGCTGAATTATAAGTCAGATTCCTTAGGGTTTCTAGATGATAAAAAGTCCCAAATTATCTTGTACGATGTGGAAAAAGAAAACTTTATACAGCTTACCAATGGTGATTATCATTATGCTTACCAAGATATTTCTCCAAATGGTACTACAGTTTTATTCTCAGGAAATATTAGTGAAAATGCTGAATATGAGCTGAAAAGTGATATTTATGCACTAGATATAGCCTCCAGAGAGATAACAAGACTTACAGATGGAAAAGGTTCCTATTATTCAGCAGTATTTTCTCCAAGTGGTAACAAGATTGCTTATTTAGGTCATAAGCAAGAATATCTCAATGCAACTTTAACAAAGCTATATATTTATGATTTAGAGACAAAAGAACATACATGTCTTAGCACGGAATGGGACTTCCCTATTGGCGACCTAATTGCTGGTGATACTCGCTTAGGCAGCTCGGAAAACGGTCCAGTTTGGTCTAATGATGAAAATCGATTATTTTTCATTGGTTCGATTTACGGTGCTACCAACCTATATGAAGTTAGCCTGCAAGGAGAACTTAAAGAATTATATAATGTAGATAGTCATGTGTTCGGATTTTCTTATAATAGATTAAAGGATTCCTTCATAATTGGTGTAAGCACTCCTACGAACCCTTGTAATTTTTATCTATTAGATGCCAATTCTCAAGTAAAACAGTTAACGGATGCTAATAGAAAGTTTTTAGATGAGGTAGAGATCGGAACGCCAGAAAGAATCTCCTTTAAGGCAAAGGATGGCTGGGATGTTCATGGATGGATCCTTCGTCCTTATGATTATAAAGAAGGGGCTAAATATCCACTCATTCTCGAAATTCATGGTGGGCCACATGTCATGTATGGGCAAACATTTTTCCATGAAATGCAATTACTAGCTGCAAAAGGATATGTTGTTCTTTACATTAATCCACGTGGAAGCCATGGATATGGCCAAACATATGTAAATGCTTGTCGTGGTGATTATGGTGGTGGAGATTATCAGGATCTTATGTCTGCTGTAGATTATGTACTTGAAACATATGAATTCATTGACAAGGAACGTCTAGGTGTAACAGGTGGAAGCTATGGGGGCTTCATGACAAACTGGATTGTAGGACATACAAACCGCTTCAAAGCAGCCATTACACAACGCTCTATTAGTAACTGGCTAAGCTTCTATGGAGTTAGTGATATCGGTTACTTCTTCAATAAATGGCAGCATGGCTTTGATCTTTTAGATGACCCAAAAGCACTTTGGGATATATCTCCATTAAAATATGCGAGTAATGTGGATACACCACTACTAATCCTGCATAGTGAACAAGATTATCGCTGCCCAATTGAGCAAGGAGAACAGTTATATGTAACATTAAAGCATTTGAAGAAGGAAGTAGAATTTGTCCGCTTCCCTGGTGCAAACCACGAATTAAGTCGTAGTGGCAAACCAGAACTTCGGATTGAACGATTAAATCATATTTGTTCATGGTTTGAAAAGTACTTATAAGAACATATAAGAAAACGAGGCTGGGACATTACAAAGAGATTTATTCTAAAAACGAACAATGGCCAAATTAGCTTCGGAAATATACGTAGACTCCTTGAAAAAGAGAACCACTTTTTCTGCGTGCGATGTATCGCTGCCGGAGCATTCCTTGTCCTGCGGGAGGAGAGGCTCACCAGCCGCCCGCGGAACGCGAAGTATATTTCCGAAGCGGGTTTACGCTGTAACTATATGAATTGTTCGATTTTTATTTTCAAATAAATTCTTTTGTCTCAGCCTCTTCTATTCCACATTTGGTCCAAACACACGATTTTCTCCTGATGAAGCTTTTCCTGCTAAGCGTTTCGATAATGTATTCTTCCAACTTTCTGCAAGTAACTCACAATTGGCTAATTCTTTTATTAGCTTCAGCTCAGCTTTTTTATCATACATCACTCGGTTACAAACCGTAATTGTCCAATTCGGATATGGTCGGTCGATGAGGTTTAATTCCATCCCTTCCTGAACGCTTCCTTCCCTCAATACTCTGAAATACCAGCCAGTCTTTCCCGATTCTTGGATTCGCAGTGCAAAATCCATAGTCCGAAACCGACGGGCAGGCTTCCAGCATGGTCTTCTCGGTTGGGAAACTTGGATAATCGCCGTTCCAAGCTGATATGTATCACCGATACAAACAGTATCTTCATCCAAGAATAGTAGGGCGAGGTTCTCACCAAAAGCTCCTATTCCAATATCCTTATTTATCAGTTCCTGTTGCCAATATTCATAATGTCCTACATTATAGGCAAATATAGCTTTTTCTGGACCACCATGATTCTTCTTGTCAGCAACTTCATCTCCAACTAGCCCCGTCTTGCCCAGCCAAACTTTTTCATTCGTACTTTTCTTGAACATGCCACTCTCCCATTGTTTATCCATTGGTTCTTTGGCATCTGGATCTCCAACCTTTTTTACCTTTCCTACTAATAATTTTGCAACATACGGTTTAGTCAATCATTCTCCCCCCTCTCCTAAAAGCCGATTAGTAGCATATCTTTTTTCATAGTAAAGTCTAGAAATCTAATAAGCAAATATAAAATAAGGGTACTAATATTTATCTCTTAGTACCCAATACAACCTCAACATATTAATTCATATTTTCTTGTAAAAAATCATTTAATACTTTTATATATTTTTCCTTATCCATCACAAATGATTCACCATGGTTTGCGCCATGAAACGTGACTATTTTAGCTTTACTGTTTGTATTTTCATAGAGTTTGTGAGCCATTTCTTTCGGTACAAATGTATCTGCATCACCAGTTATATATAATATTGGGATAGTGGTTTTTTTTACTTGTTTTAGAGCAGAAGCTTCTGTGAAAGAATAGCCCGCCTTTGCTTTTGTTACCAGACTAGTCGTGTGAATAAATGGAAATGGTGGAAGATGAAACATCCTCTTTATCTGGTAGGAGAATAAATCCTGTACACTCGTATATGGACTATCTGCGATGATCACTTTTACATTTGGTGGTAGCTCTTCTCCACTAGTCATTAATACAGTAGCAGCACCCATGGATAAACCATGTAATATAATCTCGGTATCTGGTCCAAGCTTATCGACTAATAAATTAATCCAGTCGAGATAATCTAAACGATCTTGCCAACCAAATCCGATATAATCTCCTTCACTTCTACCGTGTCCACGTGCATCAGCTGTAAAGAAGTTATAGCCTAATGCTTCATAATAATATTGACCAAATAGCCCCATATCACTTCCACGACCTAAATACCCATGTGCTGCAACCACAACTACATTGGATGGTTTCTTTGCCTTGAGAAAGTAACCCTGTAAGGTTAATCCATCTCTTGAAGTCATTTCCAAATGCTCAAATTCCTGGTTTTCTACCCATTCTCTCCATCCACCCTCTAGTAATACATTCATGGTTTCGGCTGATACCTCGAGGTCTTTATTTCCTTGTAAAAAATCCTTTGGCCCACGGTTTATTGCTAAATCATAAAAATAGAAACTAGCTACAATATCTATAATAATCAAAACGACAACAAGTCCCGTTATAATCTTAATGATTCTTTTCTTCACTTAACTACCCCCTACCGGAAATGCCAGTTAATTTCTATGATACTATTATACTAGAGATTTCCATTACATTCCTTTGGTAGATATTTGTAAACTCCCCAACTAAAAATGGATTGACTGAATTACAGTCAACCCATTTGAATTTTAAACATGCCTACTTTCCATTAAATGAATGCCAATCCCCATCATGATAACACCCATTAGGACTAGTACACTAATTGGGAAGAGTAACTCATGAAATGAATAACCGTAGACAGTTGCACCATTTAAAATTTCCATTCCGTATTTTATCGGATTAATTTTTGATAAGGTTAGTAAGACCTTCGAGGATACAATCTCTAGAGGCCAATATGCTCCTCCAATCATTGCCATACTAACCGATACAATTGGAAGAACTGCATTAAATTGTTGCGCTTTTTTTACAACTGCAGTAATTAAAATGCTAAGTGATACAATGGAAAAGACATATGGAATTAATAATAATAAACTCTCTATGAATCTCCCATAAAAATTTACTCCCATCAGAAAACGAAAAGTTAAGAAGATAACAACCACCTGTAAATAACCTGTTAAAAAGCTATAAATCAAGTTTGCTACATACATCTCCCATTTTTTTACTGGTGATAAGATAATCCGATCCCATACACCATCTTGTTTCTCCGTTAATATTGGAAGTACATTATAGGCGATGGTGTAAATAACAAAAAATAATGTAAAGCCAAATAAACTATGCAATGAGTTATCATAAACAAATGAATCTTCATTTTGAAAACTGGAGGTTTTCATTTTAAATACTGGTGAATGCCTCAGATTTGTAAATTCTTCTAATATATTATCTTTATCACTTCTTGTAGATATATTATCAATTAATTGTTCTTGTTGGAGTTTCTTGGTATAAGCAGCTTGGACGGTCTGTTGGACTAGTCCTTTGTTAGGTGAATCCACACCGACTAAAACTTCAAAGTTATTTTCATGTAGAATAATACCCAATTCTGCTTTTCCAGATTCTATTTTATCTTTTAATGCTTTCTCGCTCATCCAACTAAAAGAATATGCCTCTTCCTTTGCCAACTCTCTTCCAATTATAGAATCACGAATAGTCTCATTTTCACTGTGAATCGGAACGTAGATTGACGACCCTCCCATTTCAGAGCTACCAATAATAAATGCAAAGAAAATAGACATACCGGTAAAAATTAGGAACGTCCATGGATTCCGAACAAACAATTTCAGTCTTGCTAATAGTATTCCTATCACTTTGATATCCTCCTTTTCGGAAAGCATAGCGCTGCAACAATAACCAGACTAAAAGCAAATAATAGTAAGAAGATTAAATGATCACCAATATCTAATAGGCTATCCCCTCTTAAGATACTTATATATGCAGACATACTAGCACCGTTTGGTGTTATGTTTCCTATTGCTTGAACAAATGGTAAGAAGTCGCCAATAGGAAAAAAGCTACCACCTAATACCGATAATAAGGTAACTACGACACTGCTAAAAAAACTAGTAATAGATACAGAGTTAATTCGATAGCTAATTGCAGATAATAGTACGGCTAACCCTCCTACAGAAAAAGAAAATGCTAGTGTAGTAGCGAAGAATGCAATTAAATCTGGCCAAACAATGCCAAATACAAGCCACGAAAAGGTGAATACAATAATTGTTTGCATAAATGCAAAAATAGTACCAGACATTAATACGCCGATAAAATAAACCCAACCTGAGACATCGGAAATGATGATTCGATCAAATACATTTGATCTTTTTTCTCGAAATGCATGGCTACCTATGGAACCAGCGATATAAAGAACATTCATCACTACCATCCCAATTGAATAATATGCTTGGGAGGATATAGAACCTTTCTCATCAATGGTAGTCATTTTTCCTACCACTGTCTGATTACTTACAGCTATGACCGACGGGTCAATTCCATTTTTATCCAGGAATACACCAAGTGATAACTGATCCTGAAACTGGGTTAGAATATTGTTCACAATACCTGCCCCTACATGACTTCCTTCATTTAAGTTTATCTTTAGGCTAGGCTGTTCAGATTCTCCGAGAACTATATACTTCAATAGCTCGTAGGTAAAATTTTTCGGAACTTCAATAATACAGGTATATGTGTTATCCTTTAAAACTTTATCTCTATCTGAAGGATTCACATAATCAAGCTCAACAAAATCCTTCATGCTTTCATCTGTAAAAATTTCCTTTAATGCAGTAATTGGCATTGACTGATTAATGTTCTCTTCTATTCCAACTAGTACATTTGGTGGAAGTTCCTTCTCTATTTCATGAAGAAATCGGTCTACTTGTTCCGGTTCTGATTCATTTTCGATTAAGGCAATTTTTACTGTAATTGGACTACTTCCTGCTTCCATAAAACCACTTAATGCTGTTCCTAGTATGGTTATTAAAACCATTGGTAAAGCAATAAGTAATAATAATTCCTGTGGATTCCGGAAAAAAATTAAACCTTGTTTTTTGATGATGTTCCATAGCATCATATCCACCTCTAATCCCTTAAAGCTCGGCCAGTAAGATGTAAAAAGACATCTTCCAAAGTAGGGGCCTTATTATCCACTGAACTCAATTCAATATGGAATTGCTCTGCAATTCTTATTACCTCTGAAAACATATTGACAGCTCTTGGAACGATAATTAGAATCTCTTTTTCCCCTACAGTTATTCTGTTTACAGAAGGATGATTCTTTATGGACTCAATAAAATCGGTACTAAACCGCTCGGCTTTGATCGAAATAGTATTTTCAGAGGATAATATTCGTTTAATTTCCTCCTTAGTACCTGAAGCAATCAAATTTCCCTTATCCATGATATAGATTCGGTCACATAAGAACTCTACCTCCTCCATGTAATGACTAGTGTAAAGAACAGTCATTTTCCTTTCTTCATTAAATCGTTTTACGGTTTCTAAAATATAGTTTCGAGATTGTGGATCTATCCCCACTGTCGGTTCATCCATGATGATAACTTCCGGATCATGCAATAATGCAACCCCAATATTTAACCTTCGTTTCATACCTCCTGAATACTTTTTTACTACCTCTTTCCTTCGATCTGTCAGTCCTATTTGTTCTAATACTTCGTCTATTTTTCTATTTAACTCCTTCCCTCTCAGCTGGTATATCCTACCGAAAAAGCGCAGATTTTCTTCTGCTGTAAGATCCTCATATAATGCAATCTCTTGTGGTACCATTCCTACCACCTTCCGAAATGCTGACGGACTTTTGATAATGCTTTTATTGTCATAACGAACATCTCCACCTGTTGGGTCCAATAAGGAAGATAGCATAGAAATAGCTGTTGATTTTCCAGCACCGTTAGGTCCTAATAACCCAACAATTTCTCCCTTTTCAATGAACATATTTAAATTCTTAACCGCATAGGCATCTTTAAATTTCTTCGTTAGATCTACTAATTCAATCACTTGAATCCCCTCCTAATCAAAGAATACGTTTATAATAACCGAAAGAATACTACCGTAAGTCATTAGATTGGTCACTTCGAACATGACTAAAGTCATTTTATTATAAAAAAAGAACAGTACTTTTATGGTAAGTACTGCTCCTCGACTTATTATTATTTATTTTTCATGGATATGTTCTTCAAAAATAATGATATCGAAAAAATGACCAGGCCAACCACTAGCCATATAACTCCACCAATATGCTGCTCTCTAACTGGTTCAAATGGTAGTAATAGTAGTACATCCTCCGAAGTTAGCTTATATCCTGCAGGCAAACATACCTCTAGGGCTTGTGTAAAAGTTGTCAAATCTGTATATGCCTCATATAAGACCCCATTTGATACCATTAGTACAATAGAAAGTGGAATAAGCAATAGAATGCACAAAAGATGGTAAAGAACAATATACTTCATACGATGAGCAAGACGATAGATGATTGGGGTCCATAATAACGTGGCTGTAAGCAATAAACCCAGTAAATAAAAATAGTTTAAATATAAATCAATTCTTGCTTGATCAAAAATTGGTGGATGATGATAAGCATATAAAAACAAAAAGAATGCCCCAATAGTAAAGTATGGCTTAGTTATAAAATGAACACTACTTTTAATGATGCTTATATTCAGTAGACGATAAATTAGTTTGCGCTTCATCCCAATTAAAAGCATAGGCGGAGCCACGAAACATAGTAATATAATCTGTATAATATGTGAGCTAAACTGAATTCTACCAATAATATTTAATGGACTTCCAGCTGCAATAAAAATAATAATTAGTCCAACTAAAAAAATAACTGTTTTCCAAATAGAATGCTTTTTTTCCTGTGGGAGCAAAAACAAATAAATAATTGCAGTAAACCCTAAAAAGAGAAATATCCCCGCATTCCAAAGCGAAGAAAATTGAAATTCTTCTAGAATAACATCAAGCATTTCAAACACCACCTAGCCAGGATTGCTGTCTAATTACCCTCATTATAATAGAAAGGTTCCTGTTAGGTTATTCCTAGTTTTTACAAATTCATGAATACTGAACATCCCTAAGTGGTAGAGATCTAGTCTAAAGTTCATGCTTTATAGCAAAAATTGCAAGCTGTGTTCGATCTCTTAGTCCTGTTTTTTGAAGGATTTGTGTAATATGATTTTTGACCGTTCCAATAGAAAGAAACAACTCTTCTGATATTTCTTTGTTGGTTTTACCCTCTCCTACAAGCTTGGTTATTGACAGTTCGCGAGGAGATAAATCAATAGTCACAGCCTCTCTCCGTGCACTTTGAAGTAATTTTGGCATTACCTTTGCAGCTACTTCATCATGGATAGTTAATCCACCATGCATACAGCTATGTACCGCTTCTATTAGTTTAGTAGAATCAGATGTCTTTAGTAAGAAACCATTTGCCCCTTCCTTTAAAGCAGTCATCGCATAATCGTCATCATTAAACGTTGTGAGGATCAGTATTTTAACCTCTGGCCACCGCTTCTTAATCATCCTAGTAGCTTCAATACCGTTCATAACTGGCATCCGAACATCCATCATAATAAAATCGATGGTGTACTTTTCTAAAATCTCTATGGCCTGTAAGCCATTTTCCGCTTCATGCGTGACTTTTATATTTTTATCCTGCTCCAAAATCACCTTTAACCCTTGTCTAACAATGGCTTGGTCTTCAACCAATAACACTCGCCACATCATTATTCACCTCCAATGCAGGAATGGTACCCGTCACAAAAAACTGGTTATTAGTTTGGTATACTTCTAAACGACCATTAATCTCTTCTAGTCTACTTTTCATATTCGTTAATCCAAAGCCATATTCAAAAGATTTAGCTTTATGAACCATATTCGAAACTTCAAATGTGACATCTCCTATTGCTGACTTACCGATAATTACTTGCACCTCTTTAGAATGTCCGTGCCGCATGGCATTTGTCAATGCCTCCTGAATCACTCGAAATAATACAACACTTTTCTCATTTGACAGGGGAATCGATAAGACACCTTGCTTTATCGTAAACTGCACGAAAAGATGACTCTCTGCTTCAAGTTTTCGGATAAGATGTACAACTGTTGCTATGCCTTCATTTTCTTCATTTTGAAGCGCTTTTACTGCATGCCTTGTTTCTTCTAAACTTTCCTCTGCCATTTTCTTCAATTCACGATATCCTTCATTCTTTGATTGGATGGCCAACACTTCTAGCTGCATAATTAATGCAGTTAAACGATGCCCTACAGAATCATGTATATCACGAGCAATTCGATTGCGTTCCTCAACTCTTGCATTTTGCTCTGCAGATAAATTTAACCGTTTCAGCTTCCTATATTCCCCAAGTAATTTCTCATATAAATTTTTTTGTTCTTTAAAATAGTTCTGGTAAACACTTGTCATAATCATTAAAGAATAGAAAAGCACTGCCATAATGGTTAATTCTATAGTCAGTAGCTGCTGTACAAAACTGACAATCAATGACAGCGAAACATTTAATATGATGTAGAACCTAAGTTTATTTTCACTTAAGCGCAGGGAAGAGATCATAGTCACATATAGTAATAGAATTATTGTTAACAGATTACCTTCCACAAAGAATATACCATGTAACACAATAACGACGGATAAGCCTAGATATAAAATGATAGATACCCGTTGTAAAGATAGGAAAAAGAAGGCTCCCACAGCAGCAGCTAAAAATAACATGCTAATTCCTTTATTAAGACTATATTCAACAATCATATAAGCCCAAAGTAAAAGAAATATAAAAAAACGCAACCAAAACTGATACATAATGACCTCTTTCATCTCTAATAGTATTTAGCATTATTTTATCATAAGAGATGCATTTGAAATATAAGGATTTTTCATACTACTTCATATTATGATTAACATAAATATCGAAAGAGGAGGTGCTTTGGGAGCTTCAAAAAAATACTCACAGAGGCATATTTAGGAAGAACACCTAATGGAAGAATTCCACTATCTATTACAAAAGCAGCTTTAGGTGTAAGACAAATTCGAAAATGGCTTAAAGCAGAAAAAGAAGCAATGGATTATTTCATGATTCATTCCTCATATGATTGTAGCCAAGCATTACGTGATTTAGATGGATCTAAAATACGTTGCCCAGATTTAATGGAATCGGTAGAACCGATGATTGACTTTTATCGAAATATAAGATGATGAGAAGAAACAAATTGAGATACTTTAAGAATCAAAGCTTCAATTAGGTTAGGAAATTTTCAATAGAAGGAATTAAAGTTATTTACTTTTACTACTTAATAAAAGCAGGAGACCTAATCCCTGCCTATTTAAACTCAAATAATATCTTCTAAAGCTTGTTCAATCGTTTCAAACATAAAGTGGTACCCAGCCTTCGATAATCTCTCCGGAACGACCCAACGACTTTTTAATACTAATTCTGTTTCGGTCCGAATCATGATAGCACCGGTTTCCAACATCCATTTGGGTGTAGGTAGACCAATTTTAACCCCCATCCTGTCTCGCAATGCCATCATAAACTCCCTATTACTGATTGGATTAGGAGAAGAGCAATTGAACACACCTTGAAGTTCCACGTGTTCATTTAAAAAAAGCACGATTTGAAATAAATCCGCGACATGAATCCAACTAAATTTTTGTTTACCACTTCCTTGTATTCCACCTAGACCAAATCTTACTAGATTGCGATATGGTGTCATTACACCACCATCTTTTCCAAGTACAATCGCTGTTCGTAATGCAATCTGTCTTGTTTTAGGTAACTCAAATTGAAAAAATTCACTTTCCCATGTTGTCGCCACATCAACGGAAAATCCCGTTCCAATCTCACCGTTCTCTTCAGTCATTGGGCGATCTTCTGCATGACGATAGATAGTTGCTGTACTTGAATTCATCCATACCTTTGGTGGACTTTTGCATGCTAAGATACAATTTCCAAGGATATTAGTGGTAGTTATCCGAGACTGCATAATTTCTACTTTATTCTTTTTGTTGTATCGACAATTTACCGACTTTCCTGCCAAATTGATGACGTATTCCGCATTCTCTAAAGCAGCAATAATTGCTGCTTCATTCTCCCATGGTATATGTCCAGAGCTCCTCGAAATGATAAATACCTTATAGCCCATTTCTTTAAATCTTTCTTCAAAGTACTTACCTATAAAGCCTGTACCGCCTGGAAGAACTACCTTCTTCATTATACAATCCCTCTACTTTCTAATTGAACTTCCACATTCATTTATGTAATATTTCAAACTACAATTTAAATCGTACATTATATAAAAATTGTTCAACCAAGTAACATTATTCGAGGAAACAGTAATAGTCCTATAGGACTCAAAGCGACAAAATACTAAAAAAACGCGTGGTATAGGTATTTTGCAGCAAGAAATTAAATACTAAGAATATTTTACCATTTCGCAATAATCACGATACTATACCCTTATTTTTATAGTATAATGATGGGGACAGAACATAGGTCATCATCGACTATCCTTATTGGAGTTACTCGGCGGCTTCAAAAAATCCCCAGGAAAGGGGCTGAAGCTTGTGATTCCAATTGACAAGACCCTTGAGTTAATGTTAGCGTTCTCAACACTTGTGTTGTTGGTTGTGAACACCCGTGAAAAAAAGTAATCACCCTGACTCTGCATAAGAAACAGGATAATTACCTTTTTCACCATGTACGGAAGTCGCCGAAGCCTATGTAACTGTTCGAGTCGTAAGTTGCTGCTTACGACTCGCCTCTTCCATGCTACAAGCCTTCGGACACTCCCAAAGTTTATTATACAGAATGGGATATGCCCGGCACAACACTTTTTTGAAAATTGCATCACTTTATTGCGTTTTCGTTTCGTCAGTTACTCATTTATGCCTCTCCTTTAGAAAAAAGCAATGCACCATTACGCTGATCTTCATCCTTCCATAATCCCAATTTATCAATGACTGCTATCGTAAATTCTGGAAATGCAGCCCCTTTTGCAGTAATAATATTATCCAATACTTCAACTCGATTGCCCGTATATTCTGCACCTTCGAAATGGCTCTTAAATTTTTCAAAAGTTATCGCATTACATGTAAAGCTTTTCCCTTTTAAAAGTCCTGCTTGAGCGAGAAATACAGAAGAACCACACATTGCGGCAATTGGCATTTGTAATGAATTTGCTTTGCACAAAAAATCCTGAACAGTATGATCTTCCATAACTTCTCCTACGTTATCTCCTCCAGAGATTAATAGTAAATCATAATCAGCTAGTGTAACTTCTGGTAGTGATAAATGCGCCTTTGTGATAAGCCCTCCAAGGCTTTCTACTTCATGACCATCAATAGTTGCTGTTGTTATTAATGCTTTACCAAGCTTTCTTAAGAAGAATAATGTATGTGCAATTTCAAAATCAACATAGGTTGGATATGCAAAAAACAAGACTTTTTTCATAATACTCTCCCCCTAATTATGTATCACCCACTCATTGCTTCACATGATAGTGAAGCCTTACTAAATTAGTCTCTAGTATATTTAATCAATACGTTTGTATTTCATGGACTACATAATGATTTATGTTCATCACCCGCAAAAAGTGCGGTGATTCCGATCCACTTATCAATAGTGGTGCTTTTAAAAATACTTCCCTAATCAATCAGTGTTTCACAACCGGAAATAATTCCGTCACCGTTTAATAGATGAAATAGACGGTTAGCATGGTCCTACCTCTCTTTCTACCTTTCCAAACGTCCAATATGTAACATTGCCCACACTTGTTGTTGTATTACTCCACCAACTGATAAAAGCATGTTTAATTAATTTTCTTAATAATGCTAATTATACATCAAGAAAACTAATTGCACCAATTAGAGCAGAATAAGAATTATACATTCAATAAACTCCTAATAAATAGGAATGCCAGGCTCCAATATTCTGATACCTGGCATTCCTATTTATTAATAGTAAAAAGAGAATATTACTACAAAAATTAGTACTAGTAATAAAAATACTCCATACAGAGACAGACAAATAATACTAGTCACACGTCCCGCAATGGCAAGACCTCTTCCGGATTGTCCCGATAATGTAATTTCTTTTACACTAATATTCGCAAGTACAAGGCCAATAATTCCAAAAATAAATCCAATATAAGGTATTACTAATGATAGAATTCCTAAAACTAATGCTGCAACAGCCTTACCATTTGTTTCTTGTGGTGCCTCCACAATATTCCCCCCTTTACTACTCATTGATTATGTATATACAACAAAATATCAGATATATCCCATAAAGTATAGGGTTAAAATCTTAGTGACAGAAAAAATTCCCTTTTAACATTCGGATTTAGTATACTTATCATAGGATTTTTTTATGACTTTATTCGGAGGTAATTTCATGGTTCCTAAGCTTATTTTAGCTTCTTCTTCACCGAGAAGAAGAGAGCTTCTAGAACTCGTCAATCTAGCGTTTACTGTTCGTAAGCAAGAGTTTGACGAATCCACCATTACTACGGTAGAACCAGCTCAAAAAGTAGAACAGCTTGCGATTAACAAAGCTAAAAGTATAACTATCTATGAAGACGAGGTTATCCTTGCAGCAGATACAGTCGTATCGTTTCAAGGACGCATTTATGGAAAACCCAAAAATAGTGATGAAGCCCTCACAATGCTTAGAAGCCTAAGCGGGAACGTGCATGAAGTATATACCGGAGTCATGATCCGTTCCCTAACAAAAGAAATTTCTTTTGTTGAAAGGACGATGGTGGAGTTTTGGCCATTGGAGATCGAAGAAATCAAAGAATATATTGCAACAAAGGATCCTTTTGATAAAGCTGGGGCATATGGTATCCAGAGCCAAGGTGCTGTATTAGTAAAAAACATTATAGGTGACTATTTTAATGTGATGGGTTTACCGATCTCTCGTGTAGTTCGAGAACTAAAACAATTTCAAATAGTACCTAATCCTACTAGATGCTAAGGAGACAATCTACATGCTTAAAAGTGAACAAGATATCCTAAAAGTAATCCAAAACGATTCCGAGATGATGGCAATTATTAACGCTGCGCAAACAATGCAGCTTCCTGATTGGTGGATTTGCGCTGGATTTGTTCGTTCAAAAATTTGGGATGTACTACATGAATTTAAGGAACCGACAATCATTGATGATGTAGATGTCGTCTATTTTGACCCAAATAATTTGGAGGAATCGATTGAAAAAGACTACGAACAAAGACTAAAAAAGCTCATGCCTTCTGTCCCCTGGTCTGTTAAGAATGAAGCACGTATGCATCATATCAATAATCTCGAACCTTATAAAAGTACCGTGGATGCCATCGCTAAGTTCCCCGAGACGGTTACTTCGTTAGGAGTAAAGCGAACTGAAGATGGAGAAATCCTCCTCGTTTGTCCACATGGTGTTACAGATGTATTATCCTTAACCGTTCGACCAACACCTTTTTTTAAACAATCGGAGGATAGAATGAAAATCTACCATTCTCGAATACATAAGAAAAATTGGAAATCCAAATGGTACAAGGTTACTTATTTCACAGAATAGGAGAATTAAATCGTGAGGATTAAAATAACCCAAATAACAAAGGAAAATATCCGGGAATGTGTGCGACTTGAAGTTACGGAAGAACAAAAGAATTTTATTGCCAGGAATATCGCTACCATAGCATGGGCTTATGTGGATGAAACTTTTACACCATATGCTATTTATCATGAAGACAACGTTATTGGTGTTGCAGCTGTGGAATATATTCCAGAAAACGATTCTGAAGACAAGCACTGGATTCCTCGTTTTATGATTGGTAGAGAATACCAGGGTAAGGGGTATGGATTAAAAGCAATGGAAGCACTGATTGGAATGATTGCTAAGCATGAAGACTGTGAACGGATTCGGTTATCCGTCGTACCAGAAAATAAAGGGGCTATTGCCTTTTATGAAAAAGTGGGCTTTCATATGACGGAAGAGACAATAGAAGGGGAATTAGTTATGGAGTATCTCTTAAGGAGCTAAAAGTTACTCAAGATTAAGCAAAACAAAGCTCCAAAAAAAGTATGAAAGGAAGATAATTTTTAAAAATTACCTTCCCTTTTTAAACGATTTCAGTTTTTCCGCTAATCTAGAATTTCATCTAAAAAGTTTACTAATCTTTCTTGAAACTCTTCCGTAGCAACTGTATAGGCCTTTGTATGACCAGCATTCGGTACAATCCATAATTGTTTGTCCCCTCCCGCTGCTTCGAAAAGCTCATGTGCCATTTCTGTAGGTACTAATTCATCAGCATCCCCATGTATAATAAAGAGTGGTTTTGTATTCTTTTTTACTTGTTCTAAAGCAGATGCCTCTCCGAAATAGTAACCAGCCCTAACCTTAGTAATGACACTTGTCACATCTAATATCGGGAATGATGGGAGATGATACAAGTATTTAAGCTGATGTCGAAGCTCCTCTTTAACTGTTGTATAACCACTATCAGCCACAATCCCTTTGACTTCATCAGGAAGCACTTCCCCACTCGTCATTAAAACAAGTGCAGCTCCCATCGAATTTCCATGTAGTACTATTTGGTCTTCATCATACGTCTGAATGAGAAGGTCAATCCAACGTAAGTAATCTAGTCGATCATGCCATCCATAGCCTATGTATTCCCCTTCACTCTCACCGTGTCCTCTTGCATCTGGTAGTAGCACATCAAAACCATTGTCATAATAAAATTTTACCAAATCATCCATTGTTTCCCTTGTACCACGATATCCATGTGCAAGTATTACTGCTTTTCCTGTATTTGCCTCATTCTTTAAAAATCCTGCCTTTAGGGTTAAATCATCATATGAAGTAATTTCGATAACCTCGGGTACCTGCTCACTATACCACTTTTCAGCCTCTTCAATTATTGATAAAGCAGTTTCAGTAGCTTGAGCATTGACACTTGCAGGCTCACTATGTAGCTCTACTTCTGTTCCTCTCTTTATACCTACCCCATAAAAATAATTCCCACCAATTACTAATCCAACAACGATGATACCAATTAATATACCACCTATTATACGTAGCTTCTTTTTCAATTTATTTCCCCCTGTTGACTACCTAACTTATTTTTCTAATAATTCTACCATAAAAAAAGGATTTCTCATAAGCTTTGAGAAATCCCTAATTACATTAGTCCCATTCTAAAAATTCCAAACGATTTCCAAATGGATCTGCTAAATAAAAACGCTGTGCTCCAGGTAAATTTTCATCAACAGTATAGCTTACTTTTTTTGTATCTAGATAATCCATAAAGCCCTTAAGGTTGTTTACTAAAATCGCCGGATGTGCCTTTTTCGCAGGATAAAATGGCTCTTCTATTCCTACGTGGATGTGAATATTACCAGCACTAAACCACGCTCCACCGCGTTTCTGTAAATTTGCAGGCTTTTCCACTTCCGCAAATTTTAATATCCCTTGATAAAATTCTCTAGCAATTTCTTCGCTTCCTTTTGGAGCAGCTATCTGTACATGATCAAATTTTTCATAATAAAAATTCATCTACTTCTCCCCCTTTTATTTCTAGCATAATGGAAAGAGCGAAACATTAATAATACAAATAGCAAATAATATCTGAAAACTTTTACTTATAGCTTCGTTGTAATGGTCCTGTTTGTCCATTTCATGAATGTACTCATACAAAAATGACCAGCCTCCCTAGGGAAACTGGTCGCTTCATTAACTATTCAATAGCCACATATGCCGTATTTGAAATAAAAAGTTTTAAACCACCACTTCACCAAGTGGGTGTTTGCAGAAGCTTTCCTGCCTTCCGCTCTACCATGGCGGCTCGACATTAGAGCTCCGATATAAAACTCCCTATATTTCATTTAGAGGTTAAAACTTAATGAAATACGAACATCGTAGCTTGTATTCTTATCGTACTACTTATAATCTGAAATAGCAATGTTAATATCATCCAATCGAGGAAATTGGGCTATTCTGACTATAGTTTACCTCAAAAAATTAGTTCATATACCTCACACAATTGTTGTATTCGTAAATCATCCTGCACGTTCTCTGCATAATGAATTTCTCGCTCAAGTATATGATTCAAGTATTGCATTTCCTTATCATTTAGATCTTCAACAAAGTCCGCTTCACTTGAATAGGAGTTGTGCACCAATTTGTTGTAAATGGATTGACTTAATTCATTATTCTCGTAATTGGATAGTGATTCTCTTAAATACATTAATGTATGATCGATTATGCTCACCCACTTTAAATCCTTGTATTCTTTTTCTTCGCTCGATCTTCTAATTGTGACTTTGGTCGGTGGTTAGCTGTTTCTTCCGTTAAACCCTGAGGATTAACACTAGAAATAATTCGTTTTTTACTCCAATTATCGCTTTTCTCTGCCATAAAAACACCTCCTCTAACTAGTATTTCAAAAATAGAGGTGTTTATCCTTTTGATATCTTACAGACCAGCTATTATTTTTGTCTAATATATCCAAATTTTAGAAGGATATTGTTGCATCTATACATCTCCTAATCCTTCATATTCTTTACGTAATTCTCGTTTCAATACTTTTCCACTTGGGTTCTTTGGTAAGAAGTCTGTGAAGGCAATATACTTTGGTACTTTGAATGTTGATAGGACTTTTCTGCAGAAATGCATTACCTTTTCTTCGGTCAAACTAGCCCCTTCCTTTGGAACGATAATTGCAGTTACTGCTTCAATCCAATATTTGTCGGGTATGCCGATTACTGCAACTTCTGACACTCCATCTAATTGGTAGATTGTTTCTTCCACTTCCCGACTCGAAACATTTACACCACCAGTATTTATCATATCTTTCTTCCGATCAATAATTGTAATATATCCTTCTTCATCCATAACACCTAAATCACCACTATGAAACCATCCACCACGAAAGGCTTCTGCAGTCTTTATAGGATCGTGTAAATATCCCTTCATTGCATGAGGAGTACGGTGAACTATTTCACCAACTTCTCCTCGTGCTACCTCTTGATCATGCTCATCCACAATTCTTGTTTGCAAATTCAATGTTGGCTTACCTGCTGAGCCGAGCTTCCGTAGTTGATCCTCTGGCTGTAATGCGGTTGCTAACGGAGAAACCTCGGTTTGCCCATAAAAATTCCAAAACCGGGCATTTGGTAACCTTTCAGATAATTCCTTTAACACCTCTCGTGGCATAATGGCTGCACCATAATAACATTTTTCTAATGTAGACAAATCACGAGTATCAAATTCTGGATGTCTTAATAATGCAATCCACACGGTTGGTGGGCAAAACAGTTGTGTTGCTCCCTCTTTTTCAATCGTACGTAGTATCATTTCCGGACTTGCACCATCCAAAATAATTCCACTTGAGCCTAAATAAATACTCGGTCCCAAAAAGCAGTGGAGCTGGGCACTATGGTACATAGGAAGGGCATGAATAAGTACGTCCTCTTCAGACATTTTCCCATCTACAATACAGCTAACATACTCACTTATAATACTCTTATGAGTTAGCATTACTCCCTTGGGCCTTGATTCTGTACCACTAGTGTATAACACATGAGCTAGATCATCATCAGATATTTCCGCATCTACATAATGGAATGGTTGATCCTGACGTCCAATATGTAACGGTATCCATTCTTCGAGAAATTCTGCCTGCCTTTCTCCCTCATCCATATCCATTAAATAGCGAAACTGAATATCCATTCCCATAGCTGCTAGTTCTAACACTGGAGCATATTCCTCAGAAGCGATTAACCCAATTACACCAGCATGCTTTAATATGAAGGTAACATCATCTTTTGTTAGCATGTAATTAATGGGAATCATTACTGCACCTATTCGAGATAGGGCGAAATTAACGATAACAAAATCCAGACTATTTTTAGACATGACCGTAATCATATCTCCTTTTTTCATTCCGCTTCCAAGAAAAGCATGTGCAGTTTGATTGACCAAATCATCCAGTTCCTCATAATTTAACCGCTTATCACGGTAGGCTAAGGCAAACTTCTCAGGAACCCGTTCCCTTGTTCTTACTAGGAGATCACCTAATGTGTTTCTCCGTGCACGTTCCAATAAACCAGAAAGTCCATCAACTACATTTGAATCTGAATTCATTTAACAATCCCCTTCCAATGTTATATGATGACTGTTCTGTTACAATATTCTATTAATTATTTTAATTCAGTTAATTTGCAATGGCAATATACCTGTCAAAACTACATGATATTCGCCTAATTTCGACCTAACAAGCTTCTTTCCATAAGAACCGAGAATATAGTTAAAATGACTACTTACTAGGGGGAAATATGATGGAAGAATCAATGGACAGAAGACCAAGGCACCTCGCTTATCACGAGACACTCGAAATTCACGAATTAGTAGCTTCTCAATCCAATGGATTAATGAAGCTGAAGAAATCAATCGTGGACGTTCAAGATCAAAGACTGCGTTCACTTTATCAAAACACGATTATGGATTTAGAAGCCAATATTAGGGAGCTACTTCAATTTTATGGAATGGCACCTAGAGCAGATATTGCCAATCCATTAGAATTAGGGACTGGCTTCTATGCAGGAGACTTATTGGCACTAGCTAAAACAAGTGTACGTAACTATGCTAATGCTATCACAGAAACTGCTACCCCTGCAGTCCGTGAGACATTGACAAACCACTTGCAAAAAGCGATAAAATGCCATGCAAATGTGTTCAATTATATGTACGAAAATAATATGTATCCAGCATATGACTTAAAGAAGCTATTAGAGCATGATGTCATGAACGCGAACAACGCTTTAGAAATGAATTATTAAAAGGTATAGTTAAACTTTATTCCTTTCAACTGAACGAAAAAAGACACGGACTCTTTTCATATGAATCCGTGTCTTACTTCATTATCTATCAAATACAACCCTTGTGTTTCCAATCATATCATGTAATCCTTGTTTCTGTTCTGTAAAGCCAACAACGACATACAGTAACATGAGAATAGTAAAGACACGATAAATAAACCTGCCAACTACTTCTCTAAAAATTAAGTCACTCCACCGAAGAGGTTTTTCATCTTCACGAATTACTCTGATTCCTAATATCATTTTACCTATTGTTTGTCCTAAGAACTTAGTCATCAATAAAAAGTATGCGTAAAAGACGATAGAGCCTACAATACCAGTCACAGTCCAAAAGCCAATACTTATTGCAATACCATCATTAATAAACTTAAATGGAGATAGCAATATACCATTTAGACTAAAGATGACCAATACATCGATAAAGTAAGCCCAAAAGCGCATCCAAAAACCAGCATAGCGCTGATTAGTATCAGGGACATCATTTTCATATGCTACACTAATTTCACTCATAAATGGTCCTCCTTAATTGGAATATAAGTACATTGCTCTTGGTGCATTTGATTCACGAATTATATCCAGCATATTGATTAGCTCTTCATCTTTACCGATAAAGCTCTGCATTGACATGCCAAAAAACTTCTCAAAGCCTAATGGACTATTATATTTTACAACCTGTGCATTCTTTAGCTTCAAATCGTTTTTCATCAAATCAATCGTGTCATCCAAAGAGCCAAGTTCATCCACTAATCCATTTTCTTTTGCCTGGCTTCCTGTATAAACACGGCCATCACCCAGCTCTCGCACCTTCTCTTCAGACAATCCTCTACCTTCAACAATAACTTGAACAAAGTCACCGTACATGTCATCAATCATGGTTTGCAGAATTTGACGTTCCTCATCTGTCATTTCACGAAATGTTGACATAATATCTTTATGCTCGCCACTTTTTATGGTATTCACTTCAATTCCCAGCTTATCGGTCAGCTCTGAAAGATTATATCCCTCCATAATCACTCCAATAGACCCCGTCAATGTTGCAGGATGTGCTACTATTTTATCAGCAGGTGCAGAAATATAATATCCACCTGAAGCAGCAGTATTACCCATGGACACATAGATAGGTTTTTTATACTCTTGTTGAATATCTACAATTTTGTCGTGGACCTCTGCACTTTCTACAACACCACCCCCAGGAGTATTGATTCGTAATATGATTCCATCCACACTAGAATCCCTTGCCGCTACATCCAGCATCTTTAAAAACTGCTTATGATTATAAGAAGTTGTATTCAGTAATGTACTTGGAGCGGTATCCTGAATAACTCCATCTAAATGCAGCACAACAATTTTCCCATTTGTTCCTTTTTCAATGAGCTCTTCTGGAAATTTATTTTCAGGAAAAGTAAATATTTGTTCAAAATTTGCACTTGCTATGCTTGTGGCAACTTGAAATCCGATCGAAACAACAAATAAAACTACTGCTATAAGCAGTGCAAGCCAACGTTTCTTATTCATGAAAAATCCTCCTATATTTCCAAAAATATATACATTATGAGGATACACTATTTAAGTAAGGATTCCTAATTATTACCTAAAAAGTTATTGACCTTGCAAATCCAAATTTTACAAGAAATGGATTCCTTAACTTATCCAAAAAGAAGATGCAACTCAATTGTTGCATCTTCAGACGTATTATTTAAATATACAATGTAGTATGTTTCTTTGTACGCTTCACCTTTGGTGGCTGGTATCCTCGTTCAAATATTTTCCCCTTTACTAGGCTACACCGCTCCAAGAATCCTTCTAGTGAATCTACGCTTAATTCTTCTATAGCCTTTTGCATCACCATTGCTGCTACACGTGCATCTTCTAATGCATTATGGTGTTGAAAGGTAATCCCATGCCGTGCTGCAAGTGTATTAAGTTTATGGTTTTCCATATCTGGCCATACTTGCCTGGAAATAGTTGCCGTACATAAATACTCCATTTCAGGATATGTAATATTATCACGATCTAAGGTCTGTCTAATAACACTCATATCAAAACTAGCATTATGTGCCACTACAAGATTACCTGATAAGTAATTCTCCATTATTGGCCAAATTTCAGAGAATGTCATGGCATCTAGAACATCCTCTTCACGTATACCATGTACACGAATATTAAATGGATTAAAATAGGTTTCAGGATTAATTAGGCTATAATATTCATCAATGACTTCCTTATCATTTGCTACTACAATTCCTACCGCACAGGGACTATTACGCTTTTCATTGGCTGTTTCAAAATCAATGGCTACAAAATTCATCTTTTTCCATTCCCTTATGAGTACTTTAATCACATCATAACATGTCAATTCCCTGATTGTAAGCAAAAAAGCGCCACTGTTAACTGAACAGTGACACTTTTTATTATAGTAGCCCTACCATTTTTAACCCGTGTAAAATACCGTCCTCATCAACGGGCTTTGTTATATATTTCGCAACCTCTTTCACTTCATCGACACCGTTCCCCATGGCAACACTATTCTCTATAGTTGACAGCATCTCCAAATCATTTAATCCATCACCAAAGGCATAAATTCTATCATTTGGTATGTGTAATTTCTCCATCACCTTTTCAATTCCCTTTGCCTTCGATCCCCCTTTGGGTAGAACATCGACAGATACTTCATGCCAACGGACAAAATCAAATGCAGGAAATTCTTCTTCATATTGTTTTTCCTTCCCTTCCTCACAGAAAAGAAGGGATTGAAAAATATCATTTTCTTGATAGTACAATGGATCTACAGTTGGAGTACCTACCTTCAAAGAGGAGAAACCTGCTGTAATATATGGATGCTCTGGAACATTTGCCTTCATCTTATTAGGATCCATAAATACAATTGGATGGTCGTTCTTTACCGATGCTTGAATCAGCTTTTCTAGAGAAGCTAATTCCATAGGATTTTTATAAACAACCTCACCCTTTACTACTACATATTGTCCGTTATAACTGACAAAGGTATCAATACCTAACTCATCACCTATTTTTTTAAACATAAATGGACCACGCCCAGTAGCTATTGCCACGAAATGTCCACGCCTTTTAAGTTCGTGAATAGCCTCTTTCGTAGAAACTGGCAACTCTTTATTATGATCTAATAATGTTCCATCAATATCAAAAAAGATAACACTTTGCTCGTTCATATTAAATTGCTCCCTCAATACCTATTTTGTACCTTTTCTCATTCTATCCTATGAAAGCACTTACAAGTCAAATAATAAAGAAAAGTTTTAGATATAGTCAATATAAGAACAAATAAAGAAGGTGCTGGAAACATTCCAGTACCTCCCTTATCAATCCCATTTCTTAATCCGTTCAATCACATTTTTTCTAAATCTTGAAACCAATGTTTCTTTCCCTTCCGAGCTCTTCTGCTTCTGCCATTCATTATAACTAGCTATGGCTATCAAAATGGATCCAGCAATTAGTAGGTAACCCCACCATGGTAGCTTTCCCCAATAAGGTCGTGTTTGCATAAAGACATTGAATAACAGTACACCTGCTCCAATAAAGAAGAATGACTTAGTTTGGTAAATCATCCCTGCAATTAGTGATACTAACGACAATACTCCGATGATTAAAGCATCGTAGATCGTATTACTTTGTAGGCCATCTTGAACAAGTAAGATCGCCACAATAACTAAAACAGCCCATTGAATATAATTGGTAATTGTTTTTTTATCTTTCATTACATAACATCTGAGTACAATAACAACTATAATCCATGGTAATACATAAAATTCCCTTACGAATAAATCTGGTAACTCAACATGGCCTAGGAGTACATAATATGGTTGTAGCAAAAAGACGGAAGCAGCAAATACCATCCATTTTGATGGAATATCGGTTATCCTATTGCGATTCATAAATAATAATATAACAATTAAAATTCCTGGTAATATCTTGTACACTAACATTTCATTCCCAAAGCTATACTGGTAGCTATTTAGAAAAGTAATGAATGCCATCAGAGTGTACCAATCAAGTCTAGTATTATTCTTTTTATGCTCGTATAGATGGCTATATAATATCCTACCAACAACAACAAGAATAATACCAAAACCTGCATGTACAACTAACTCATAGTCAACCAAATAATCATTCTCTGCAAATTTCATTACTGCTGCATACATAAATAATAATGGAATAATAGAAATTACATCCCATTTCATTCGATGTAATACCAGTAATACTAATGAACCGTAAAGCAATGTAATCATAAACAAATCTATTTCATACGGATAGGAAATATAGAAGCTTGCTATACCCACACTTGAGAAAGGAAGAAAGTAGTATACGATACGCTTTTTCCACACCTCATTGCAAATAAACCAACTAACTAGAAGAAGTACACTTATAATTAAGTACGTGTAAGGTATCCCTTCCCACCATTCTAATTTGGAAAATAGAAGAACCAATGAAATCCAAGCTGTTGTAAAACCTGCATACAGATACGTTTTAATTTGCCACTCAGTTCTTACCATTTTTACTGTTATGCCATATATCACAGTGGTGAGAAGAAAAGCCCACAATGAATCCGTACCAAGTAAGAATAAACTTATAAATAATGATATTGGAAGATAAATCTGTCCAACCCAATAATAAGCTTTCATTAGGCGCTGCTCTTGGTTTCTTATCGTTAGCCCTAAACCTAGTAGTGCAATAGCTCCAATTACAAATTCAAACCATTCGAATAGTGTTGGTATTTGGGTTAATTCTGTATGAAGTACCACTAACACACTAAAGTAAAATATTACCGAAATGCTACTCATGATATAGGGAATAGCAGCCCAATTTGTTTTCCGATAAAGAAGATAGGCCATTCCAATTCCACCTAAATAAATGAAAGCCCTAGTGATTGATTCTAACCCAAAACTTAAGCTGAATATAATGCCTAAACCATAAAAAATTTGTGCTGTATAAAAACTACTAGATGAAAAGTTTATCCACGAGCTCTTCTTCCATATGTAGCTTGCAGTAAGTACGAATAAACTACCAAATATTACGCCAACCACTTGAATAGGCTCTTCTATAAACATCGCATTAGTCGGTTTCATAAAATGAGCATGTATAGTGATAATAAACAGAGCTATTGAAACCGGATGAAGCCAAGGTGCAATTTTCTTCATTGCAACTCGATTTTCATAATGGTTCATGACAATTGCAGTCAATCCTAGAATGAAAAACATCAGACTCTGTATAAATTTTGTTGAATCCAGTAGTGCGATAAATAATGTGATGATTAGCATCAGTCCGCTAATGTCACGAGAACTTTCTTTTATAGGCTTCCATAGTGCTATATTAACAAAACACCCACCTACCAGATAGAAAAGAAATACAAATAGATAGAATGGAAATGTAATAGAATCATAATTAAACCAAAGCTTTCCTAATAACGCTAATTCGTATATGGCACTTACTAGAAAAATCGGACTTAAATACGTAAACAGCTTATTCTTAACGGTTGACGCAAGATAAGTAAAATTAAGAGCGATAATAATATAGGCTATCATTAATATGATGGAACCTACTCCAGCCCTTAGTAAAATTCCTTCCAAACTAATATACAAAAATGCCATTGCTGATACGACAGCACTTGTTATACGAAATATCTTATGCAAAGATCCAGAATCCTTGATAAGCTTCGGTAGTGCTAAAAAGATTACTCCAAGTAATGCATATGCAATCTCCCCTACCCCTTCAAGGATAGAGTTTTCTACAAGCTGATATGCTCCATAAATTAGCATTGCAGTAAAAACGAAATGGTAGGATCTATGATTACTAACAAAAATCATTGCAAAATAAATTACGGCTGTTAATAGCAAATTAAAACTATACATGACTTCAGAATCATAGAATACTAACATCAGCAAAGTAGAAAGGATAAGATTTGCTTGAATAAAAGGGATAAACTCCTTTAAAAATAATGTTAGTTTATGATGATTCTTAAATGTACGATAACCAAGAATTAGTAGTGCATTGTACAGCATAATACTGAAATAAAAACCATCAATTGGTAAATGTAGAGCAGCAATTACTAGTCCTACTAATACGCTCAGTGTGACATAGGAAAACCAAACGAACAATCGAGATGCTAGTTTTATTGCCAAGAAAGCATAAATCGGTAAGATCACTAATGTTCCGATCGCTCCGAATAGGTATTTACCCTCTCCAGAAAAAGACAAATAGCTACCAAATAGCTCGAAGTAACCTGCCGAAACTACGATTATTGGTAAAAACAAACTACCTAATACGATAAAAGCAAAGCCTGTTTTTTTAATATGCAATACCCTACTCGTTAACCATGCTAAGGTGTAAAATAAAACAGATACTGCTGCAATTAACCCTGTCTTTGTCCAATTCCCTAGCATTTCCCAAGTACTAGTTGCTAATACCAATCCGCCTAATAGTAGTAAAATTACACCAAGATTTAGCCCCCATGTAATGTTACGCTCTCTAACCTGTTTCGCAGTTAATTCTTTTTTAGACTTTATTACTGGTTGAGAAGGAACAGTTTGTTTTACTTCTTTCTGAAGTTCTTCCTTAGTCTGCGTAATACTATTCATCTGTGGCTTAGGTGCTTCCTTGGTCTGCCTAATACTATTCATCTGTGGCTTAGGTGCTTCCTGCTTTGGTATTTTCGTGTCCTGTTCAATCTGATTTCCTTTTGGCAGATTACTATAATATTTTGTATGTGAATTAACTACCTTTGCAGCAATATTTAATGATAAATATCTAGCTTTTACTAGTTTATTTAATTCTTCACGTACAATCTCCCTTTTCTCCTCTGGGCTCAGTTGTGTCATTGTTTCACCAACCTTATGTAAAAATTTTCTACATCCATCATAACAGTATATTGATTCTGATTCATCAACATTTTTATAATTTGCGAACTATAGGGTATTGACAATATAATAAAACATGTGTAAATTGATTTTAACAATTTTATATCGAAATATTTCTTATCCAGAGAGGTGGAGGGACTGGCCCTTTGAAGCCTCGGCAGCGGACTCATACGAGTACTGTGCCAATTCCAGAAGTGTAACGCTTGAAGATAAGAAGAGATAGATTCATGAAGTTTATTCACCTCTTCTTATTTTTAAGAAGAGGTTTTTTGTTTTAAAAAATATAGGATGAGGTGGTTAAGATGAGCTTTCAAGCTACAAATGAATTATTAAAAGTAATTGAAGTACTGAAAGAAAAAGAATGGGTAGATTTGACTCATACGTTTGGTCCTGAATCCCCACACTTCTCAGCTTTTGAATCAGCAGAGTTTAAAACTTTATTCACACATGATGAAGGATTCTTTGCCCAACAATTTACGTTTCCAGGTCAATATGGTACACATCTAGATGCACCTATACATTTTGTCCGAAATAAACGCTATCTTGAAGACCTGGAATTGAAGGAGCTTGTTTTACCACTCGTTGTCATTGATAGGTCAAAAGAAGCTTCTATGGATAATGATTACACACTTTCCGTAGCTGATGTTCTTGAATTCGAATCAACATACGGGCAAATTGAAGCAGGTAGCTTTGTTGCCTTAAGAACCGACTGGAGCAAGCGGTGGCCAAACCATGATTTGTTCAATAACAAAGACGAAAGTGGTGTTGCTCATGCACCAGGATGGGGACTAGATGCACTAAAGTTTCTATTCGAGGAAAGGAATATTAAAGCTGTTGGACATGAAACATTTGATACTGACTCTGCAATAGATTACAGAAAGAATGGTGCACTTTTAGGAGAGTATTATGTTCTAGAACAGGATACATATCAAGTGGAGCTACTAACTAACTTGGACAAATTACCTGCAAAAGGTGCAGTTATTTTTAATATTGTACCAAAGGCTAAAGAAGCATCAGGATTTCCTGTACGATCATTTGCTTTATTACCATAACATATAGAGAGAAGGAAAAAGAATGAGTGATAGATTAGTTAAAGTACCATTTCGGGCTGATCATGTTGGTAGTTTACTCCGTCCTGCAAATCTATTAAAGGCAAGAGAAGAGTTTAAAAATGGGATTATTACCAAAGATGAACTGCGAGAAATAGAGACTCAGGAGCTTAAACGAATTGTAGCAAAACAAATCGAGGTAGGACTCGAGCTTGTAACAGATGGTGAATTTCGCCGTTCTTGGTGGCATATTGATTTTCTTGAAAATTTAAATGGCCTGGAGGGGTATGTTCCTGAACGCGGAATACCCTTCCAAGGAATAGAAACCGAACCCTACGATGTCCGTAATATTGGAAAAATATCCTTTAACCATGAACACCCATTTTTAGAGGATTTCAAGGTTTTTAATGAAATTGTTGCAGGGCGAGCAGTGGCAAAACAAACAATACCTAGCCCGAACCAACTATTTCACCGAGGAATAAGAAATACAGCAATCTATCCTACAGTCGAAGAATATGCTAATGACATTATCCTAGCTTATCGTGATGCACTAAAAGCTTTCTATGATATTGGTGTACGTTACCTACAGTTAGATGATGTTTATATTGCAGGCTTAAATGCTGAAAGTTTAGTAGCTTATGAGCCCGGTCTCACACGTGAAGAATTAATTGATTTAGCGCTCCGAGTCGTCAATGGCGTATTAGAGGGTAAGCCTGACGATCTTTACGTGACCACCCATTTATGTCGGGGAAATTATGAATCCAGGTGGGCGTTCGAAGGAAGCTATGCACATATTGCCCCTACTTTGTTTGCTAAAGAAAGGGTAAGTGGATTTTTCTTAGAATATGATGACCATCGCTCGGGTGATTTTAAGCCATTAGAGCATATCCCAGCTGGCGGTGCTCAAGTAGTATTAGGACTTGTTACTTCAAAGTTTGGAGAATTAGAGGATAAAGAGACGATTAAAAAACGCATCCTAGAAGCAGCCCAATATGTTCCGCTAGAGCAATTATCACTTAGTCCGCAATGTGGATTCTCTTCCACACATCATGGAAATAAATTAACCGAGGAACAGCAATGGAATAAATTAAAGTTTATTGCTGAAATTGCCAAGGAAGTTTGGGGATAGACATTAGATTCATTATAAAAATACCAGGTCAAGAGAAATTGACCTGGTATTTAACAATCGTTATTTTGTTACTAATTCAAGCTCAACAGGAATAAACTCTTCTACTGTATCACCATTAATGATTTTGCCTGCAGCTTCAATTCCTTTTTCTCCAATTAATTTTGGTTGTTGAGCAATTGTTGCATCTAATCTTCCTTCTTCAACTGCTGCTACAGCGTCGTCCGTTGCATCAAAACCAACAACTACTACATTTTCAAGTAATCCTTTTGCTTCTAACGCCTCAAGTGCTCCAAGTGCCATTTCATCATTATGCGCAAATACGGCATGAATATCTTTTGTACTTTGAATAATATTTTCCATTACAGTTAAACCTTCTGTTCGATCAAAATTTGCTGTTTGATTAGCCACTACTTGTAGTCCTTCTGCATTATCCACAATATTATGGAAGCCCTCTCCACGTTCACGAGTAGCAGATGCTCCAGGAATACCCTCTAGTTCTACAATATTACCTGCATCACCTAGTTTTTCAGTGATGAATTTTCCTGCCATTTCTCCTCCAGCAACGTTATCAGAAGCAATGTGTGTAACCACCTCTCCACCATTTGCACTTCTATCAACCGTAATTACTGGAACACCCTTTTCATTGGCTAGTTCAACAGCAGATGCAATCGCATCAGAGTCAACTGGATTTACTAATAACACATCGATATCTTGTTGTAATAAATCCTCTATATCACCTAGCTGGGTAGATGGATCATCTTGTGCATCGGAAACAATGAGCTTATATCCTGCTTCATCTGCAGCAGCCTGTGCTCCATCACGAAGTGTAACGAAAAATGGGTTGTTTAATGTTGATACAGAAAGTCCAATTTTCACCTCTTTGTCACCTTTATCACTTGCTTTGTTAGAGCTTGAATCATCTGAGCCCGGCTTGTCTGTAGAACATGCAGCTAATGCTACTACTAAGATTGCAACTAAACCAAACATTTTAAGCATTTTCTTCATTAGAAATTCCTCCTAAAAATGACTTTTTTATTATTTTTGGATGTTATTCATCCATTACTAACGAATTATTTTGAACGTCTATCTAGTAAAACTGCTAGTAATATAATTCCCCCTTTCACAATCTGTTGATAGAAGGATGACACATTTAATAGGTTTAAACCATTGTCAATTACACCAATGATTAGAGCACCTATTAATGTACCTACTATTTTTCCTTTCCCTCCCATCAAGCTTGTACCACCAATAACTACAGCTGCAATAGCATCAAGCTCGAAGCTCGATCCAGCTGTTGGCTGAGCTGAATTTAAGCGACTTGTTAAGATGATTCCAGCAAGTACAGACAGCATACCAGTAATAGAATATACCCATATTTTTACACGGTCTGCCTTAATTCCTGATAATATCGCCGCTTCCTCATTTCCACCTATTGCATAGACTTGCCTTCCAAATACGGTCTTCCGTAAGATAAAGTACAAAATAGCAAATGCGATTAACATAAGTATTACAGGAAAAGGAATGCCGAACACATACCCCTTACCAATCATTTGAAAACTAAAGCTATCCGATAACCCAGTAATAGGTCGACCATCTGTATACACTAATGTTGCTCCACGATAAATTGTCATCGTAGCGAGTGTAGCAATAAAGGGTGCAACCTTACCTTTGGTGATGACTAGCCCATTGATCGCCCCTAGAACAAATCCGATTAATAATCCAATAATAATAGCTAAAATTGGATCCATTCCACTCGTTAACAGCCCAGCTGTCAACGCACTACCTAACGCCAGGATAGAACCAACTGATAAGTCAATCCCAGCAGTAAGAATGACAAATGTCATACCAAAGGCAATTAGAGCGTTAACTGAAATTTGTCGTAATAAGTTTAATAGGTTATCAAATGTAAAAAAACTATCACTAAAGATTCCTAGAATAATAGAAAAGAAAATTAATCCGATAAAAGGACCTAAAATGGAAATATTATTCGTTATGAATCGCTTCATTTTCTATTTCCCCCCCAGTAGCTGCCAGCATAATAATCTCCTGATCAGCGTCTTCCCGATCTATGAAGGCGGTTACACTTCCTTCATGCAAAACCATGATTCGGTCACTAACACCAAGAATCTCAGGTAATTCCGAAGAAACCATGATGATTGCTACACCATGCTCTGTTAGTTCATTAATAATAGAATAAATTTCTTTCTTGGCACCAATATCAACACCCCTAGTTGGTTCGTCCAATATAAGAACCTTTGGATTGATACCAAGCCATTTTGCTATAACTACCTTCTGTTGGTTTCCACCACTTAGTGACTTGACCTCTTGTTCTTTTCCAGTTGTTCTAACATGTAAACGTTCGATAAGCTTTTCTACTAAATCTCTTTCTTTTTTATTAGAGATTACTCCTTTTTGCGATACGGTTTTTAAGTTAACAAGTGCAATATTTTCACGAATAGATGATCCTAAAACTAATCCTTTTGATTTTCGATCCTCGGTAATAAATCCTACCCCAGCGTTAATTAGATCATTAGGATGTCTCATCTTTAATTCCTTACCATTTAGTTTTACAGATCCTGAATCTTTTTTACGGTAACCAAAAATGGTTTCCATTACTTCCGTACGACCAGCACCCATCAGGCCTGCAACTCCAAGAATCTCTCCTTCTTTAACAGTAAAACTTACATTATGAAATGTACCATCCTTGCTTGATAAGTTATCTACCTCAAAGACAATATTACCTATCTTACTTTTCCTTGCAGGAAAGCGCTCGCCAAGTTCACGTCCAACCATCATTTTGACAACTTGCTCAAAGGAAGTATCGCTTATATTTTCTGTGCCGATATACTCCCCATCTCGAAGTATAGTAATTCGATCACAAATTTGGAAAATCTCTTCCATTCTGTGGGAAATATAGACGAAAGCTACACCCTTCCTTTTTAAATCTGTTACTACCTCAAACAAGCTAGCAATTTCCCTCTCTGTCAGTGCGGCTGTCGGCTCATCCATAATAATTAATTCTGCATTTGTTGCTAGAGCTCTAGCAATTTCAATCATTTGCTGCTTTCCGACTGATAGGTCTCCAGCAATGTCATCTGGAGAAATATTAGTAACTCCTAATTTCTGCAGGCTCTCCTCTGTTAGGGCTTTCATTTTCCTGTGGTTTAGGATACCACTACGTCCATAAGTAAGCTCTTTGCCAAGAAACATGTTTTGCGAAACTGTTAAATGTGGAATAATATTTAATTCCTGATGGATGACGACAATTCCTCTAGCCTCTGCCTGCTTGGGATTGGTGAAATGAACCTCCCCACCATTTACTTTTATTTGTCCACTATCACGTTCATGGATTCCTGTTAATACCTTAACAAGTGTTGATTTTCCCGCTCCGTTCTCTCCCATAAGTGCATGAATCTCACCTTTTTTTACTTCGAATTGCACATTATGAAGGACTTGATTACCAGAAAAAGATTTACTCACCCCAACCATTTCAACTAAAGGTGTAACCGTCATAAGACCCTTGCTCCTTTCATTTAAAATAAAACGCCAGATTGGAGAATCACATTTGCGTATGGGGTTGCTTCACCAGTACGAATGATGGCTTTTACATGACTTAATTGCTGTTTTAATTCTTCGTGGGTGATATAGTCAATATTGATAGCTGAATAATTATTTGTTAAGTTATCATGTAAAGCGCTATTGTTTATTTTGATTTCTTGTGCTAGCGTCATTTTCTCGACTACCATATCCTCAAGGACTACTTCTAGAACATTTGTAAAGCTTGGCTCCCCAAGCTTTAACGATAGATCAATGCAAGGTACCTGGTCTGGAATTGGTAATCCACAATCAGCTATTACAATCCTATCGGTATGCCCCATACGAGCAAGTATTGTGGCAATGTCACGATTTATAATTCCTGCTTTCTTCATTTTGCTAAATCCCTTTCCTTTAAAAAGTCGTTAACCTGTTGTTCTGTTGGCATACCAGCCTGCGCACCAAATTTTGTCACGGAAAGAGCTGCAGCTGCATTGGCAAAGAGAATTGCATCATCTAATGAAGCGCCACTTCCAATCTTTGTTGCAAATGCTCCATTAAAGGTATCTCCTGCACCAGTTGTATCTTCTACTTCTACGATGAATCCAGGAACAGTAGCTTCTTCATTACCTTGATAAAACACAACTCCATCTGCGCCTTTCGTAATAATTAACTTCTCTTGAATGGTATGAAGCATCGTATCCATGGTAATTGCTTCTGCCTCGATGTCATTAGGCGTTAAATATGTTGCTAAATTTATTACTTTAGATGGTAATGCTTGATATGGTGCTGGGTTAATAATCACTGGGATATTATTCTCGTTACAAAGCTCTGTAGTATATACAACCGTATCCAACGGAATTTCTAATTGAAGTAATACGACATCACTCTCTAATATTAACTCCTTATGTGAAGCTACTACGGAAGGAGTTACACCCCGATTTGCTCCTGGTGCCACGATTATTCGATTATCATTCTCTGAAATAATAATCGTTGCAATCCCAGTCGCTTCCTCTTCGGAAATAGAAATACCTTTCGTGTTAATTCCTTCTTCTTTCAGAATATTTATCAGGATTTTACCAAATTCATCGTTACCAACGGAACCAATCATGCTTACATAGGATCCTAGTCGGGCTGCAGCTACTGCCTGGTTCGCACCTTTCCCACCAGGAAGAGTAGAAAAGCTGTCCCCAAGAACCGTCTCACCTTGATTAGGAACTTTACCCGTTTTTACAATTAAATCCATATTGATACTTCCTACCACTGTCACTTTCGGTTTCTTAACCACTGTCATTACCACCTTTATTTAGTTGATTCTCGTTTGACTAAGGTAACTTCATATTTTTCATGTTGAACCTGTTGATTAGGTTCATTTATTTGTTGTATTAATAGTTGTGCAGCGCGAGTACCCATTTCATATATTGGCTGTTTCATCGTAGTGATTGATGGTGTAATTTTTTCTCCTAAAGAAATACCGTCAAACCCGATGATTTGTATATCCTCTGGAACCTTAAGTCCTAATTCTTGGGCTGCCTTTAGTACACCAACTCCCATTAGATCGTTAGCTACGAATATACCATCAACTTCAGGATGACTCTT
Organism: Ornithinibacillus bavariensis; assembly: GCF_050433565.1. Classification (NCBI taxonomy): domain Bacteria; kingdom Bacillati; phylum Bacillota; class Bacilli; order Caryophanales; family Bacillaceae; genus Ornithinibacillus; species Ornithinibacillus bavariensis. The sequence goes on along the minus strand of NZ_JBNPWZ010000002.1, from coordinate 216,930 downwards.
TAATAGATTTTTCGTTGCATCCATAGCTTTATCATATTGGTAATCCCCAGATACTACGTAACTAGATAAAAACCACTCTTCATTTTTAACTTCATCTATATAGCCACCCAGTCGTTCCTTCGTATTGCTAACATTGTCTGGACCACAAATATGAGCAATCCTTTTACACCCTAATTGCTTCAAATATTTCACTGCCTGTCTAGCGCCATCCCTGTTTTTCACCGTAATTGAAGGAAGCTTCGCGCTAACAATTCGGTCAAGTGCAACTATTGGAACATGGATTCCCTGTAAACTTTTTTCTGTAACGGTACTTGATACAACAATTATTCCATCTACAGATTTTTGCTCTAATGCGTAAATATAGTGCATTTCCTTTTCTGGATCATCATCTGTGTTACAGAGTACAAATGTATAATCATTGAGCTTTGCAAAATCCTCAACTGCCCTTGCTAGCTCTGGGAAAAAAGGGTTCATTATATCTGGAACTAAAAGTGCAATCATTTGAGAACGACCATGAAAAAGACTACGAGCTACATTATTAGGACGATAATTTAATTGAGAGATGGCTTGTTCTACACGCTTTTTCGTTACTTCGTTTACATAGCCACTATTATTAATTACTCGAGACACAGTAGCTACAGAAACCCCAGCCATCTTAGCTACATCTTTTATTGTAGGCATTTTAAATCAACCGCCTTTTTTCATTAGTAAAGAACTACACTATATGTAACGGGTTACATATAGGTGAATAAATAAACACAAATTAAAAAGTAATTTCAATTTGTGTAACCCGTTACACCTATAATAAAGCGCTTTCTTTTAGAAGTCAATAACAATAATTTACAGGTTCAACATTCTTAACAAGTACTATACGATTGTTTTATGTTGGAAGTTTCACTTTATTTCCCTCCATCTTTTGGTAAAATAAAGAAAACTAACGAATCATTTTATATTCAGTAAGGAGAGCTTTATATGTGGTATTGGCTAATTATTTTAGGTATTATATTAATCATTTTATTAGAGGAAGGATTATATTATATTTCGAACCGCATCGCCTTTAACAGCCAGAAAAAAGAACAGATAGAAGAAAATACAGAAGAAAAGTCCAATTCAAGAAGACGAAGAAAACTACGGCTAAAACAATAATCCTATGCGATATAGTTCTGAAGAGGAAGTAATAGCATGATATTAGCATACGTATAGCTTTAGTCTAAATTCAGACTGCCATGCCTAGCACGCTATGCACTCTCCGATGTTAGGATGTCGTGAACAAAGGCTTATTCATAATTTAACTCACCGTTTAGATGCTTTTCCATGACAAGTAAGTACCTCTAGCTATAGTAACAGCAGTTGCAGTGTATGTATTAAAAGGGTTTGATACATGATTTAACTATATAACTAAAAGAACGACTGCTCCAGAAATGGACGCAGTCGCATATAAATTATTTTAATTGAATGATTATCTTCGTTCCTTTCCCTTCCCTACTTATTAGCTCAAATGTAGCATTTTTAATTAACCGAATCTTTTCAAATGGGTTTTTAAACCCTAATCTAGAACCATTACCTTTCAGCAGTTCCTCCTGCTTCTTCTTTGGAATTCCTGTTCCATTATCTTCTATTGTAATTAGCACAGTTCCTGCGACTCTTTTAACGGTCATTTTCAAAATGCCACCGTTATCCATCTTTGCTATACCGTGCTGTATCGCGTTTTCAACTAGTGGTTGCAGCGTCATGGTTGGGATCAGTACGTTTATATCATCCTCTATATCATAAACCACCTTTAGTCTATCTCTACATAGGACTGAACAAATTCAATCTCATTAGCTAACGGAATCAGTTCTTGATGTAATTGGGAATCTAATTTAGATCGAAAATAGATAGATAGATGTTCAAGTGCTTTACGAGATTTTTCTGGATCATAATAAATCAATGCAATGATTGTATTTAACGTATTATAAAGAAAATGTGGGGCAATTTGTCCACTATAATATATCAATTCATTTCGGATTGAGTCACGAAACGATTCTTTTATTAATAATAATGATTGAATATGAGAAATAAATTCCTTTACATCTATAGGCTTTGTGATAACATCATTAGCACCTAATTGAATGTAATAAGGCATGTTATGACCTGTAGCAGATAACAATAAAATAGGTAATTCAGCTAAGGCATACTCTTCTCTTATTTGTTTTAACAAATTAAACCCTATCTCATCTTGTGCCTTAACATCAATAATTGCCAAATCAACAGCCACTTCCTGTAATAAATCATAGGCATCAGAAGAACTATTGCATGCTAATACGGAATACCCATATTCGATTAATAATTTAGTCATATAATCAAGGTGTTGGTAATCTTGATCTAATAATAGGATAACTTTGGAATCACTAGCTTGATAATGTTTTATAGGATATGAGTTTTCTTCTAAAAACTCTGTTTCATCAAGGGAGGAAGCTATTTCCTTCTCATGAGAAACTGGTAACGTAAATGTAAAACACGAACCTTCTCCTGGTACAGATTGAACCCAGATCTGACCATTCATTAATTCGATAATTTTTTTCGTGATACTTAACCCTAGTCCTAAATTACCTTTCTTGTCATCATTAGGACGTGATACTTAGAAGAAGGTATTAAATATTTGCTCCTGATATTGTTCTTCTATTCCAATACCGGTATCTTCAACTGATACATAAACTTTTTCTTGATCATAAGAAGCAGAAACTGTAATCTTTCCTTCTTTCGTGTATGCAATAGCATTCTGGACTATTTGATAAATGATTTGCCTTAGACCATTTTCATCTGCTAAAACATACGGTAAATCTCCCGGAATCTGATTCTCAATTTTAATGGTATTAGAATCCCTTAAAATAAAGCTATGCTCCTTGATTACCTCATCAATTATTGCTAACTGAACCGGTTTTATATCAAGCTGTAAATGATCATGTTCCCCTCTTACAAAGTTTAAGTCTTCTACTAAGCTAGATAATCTTTTACTAGAATAATGCATTCGATAAGCTAAATCGTATTGTTCTTTTTTTAATGGCCCTTTGCTCCCTTGCATTAAAGCATTGGTATACTCAGTAATTTGATGAATGGGCTTTTTTAATTCTTCTGTTGTTTTTTGTAAAAAATGATTTCTAAAATTCCCTAGAACAAGTAACTCCTTGGATAAATTATCAATTCTTTCATACGATAACTTCCTACGGTATCCGATAAAAAATGAAAAGATCATGGTCATCATTAAAAATAAAAATAATGGAATTTGCTCCGTATTTATCTGAAAGAGCAGTTCAAGACCTAAAATAGTCACATATGCAGTAAAGCAGGTAGTTGCAACTAATAAATAATCGGATCCATCGACTTTCTGCTTAAAAGCTTTCATAATCATTACTATAATGTAGATAAAGGCTAATGCTAATACGCTAACAAATACATATTGCACGAATGATAAATACCTTAATAGAAGACTATTTGATTTTGGTATACCAAAATAGATAGCTTGAAATAGCAGAATCCATTTAATCCATTTGGCTAACTTATTCGAAGTATTATTACGAAATGTCTCATAAATAAAAAGAAAGAAAAATAAAACAGCTAAGCTGATAAAGGATAATTGGATACTTAATAACCACTTCATCGGTATTTCTGGATAAAGTAAATAGATAAGCTTCTCATTTTGCGTATAAACATAAATACCTTGTACAAAACAAAATAGTGAAAAATATAATTCATTTAAGGTATTTTTTTGAAGTACAAAATAAAAAAGAAAGATAATACCTAATAGGATATATCCGCCAACGATAACTCCATCAATAAACTTACTTCTATCTGATACCAAGCTTATTTGATCGGACTTACCAAACAAAACAGGCTTTACAATTCCACCGTTCGTATTCTCTGACGCATTTGCTACATGGACTATTATTTCTAATTGTTTCTCTACACTATGTCCTCTTACAATATATTTTCCTTCACGGTAGCTATATTCATCACGACTAGAAGAAGGAACCCCAAGACCACCAACTAACTCTCCGTTTATATAGATTTCACTAGCATGTCGAATAGAATCAATTCGTAAAGCATACTCGTCATCTTCAGGAACTACGATAAGTAATCGATATGTACCTACTTGTATATCTGACATACTCCTGTTAAACTCATCATCCCAATTAGTAGGGACGCTAATAAATTCAGGGGATAGGTTAGTATGTTCATTAGGATCTACGAAGACGTCCCGATAAAACTCCCACTCTCCATCTAATTGGACAGTACTGCTTCCATCCCAATTGCTTAAGTTTAATGTTCCATCCTTCACTTGGTGATAATTACCATTTGGTAAATTCAATAAAAGTAAGATAATGGTGACGATAACAACAATAATTGATATGATAATCGAAGCTATTTGCCTCATAAGCTACTTCCTTTTATATAATATTTCATTTTTTTACATTTTTTATGTATATTTAACAATATACAACATTTTTCTTCGTTGCATGATTAACTAATAAAGGATGATTTTTGTTGATTCAAACCATTTTAGTTGATGATGAAAAATTGTCACTAATCCCTATGATAGAAAAACTAAAGCAATATAATGAAATCGACATTGTAAAAGCTTATTCTGATCCAAATCAAGTCCTTTCCGATATGAAGGATATCCACTTTAATGTCGCATTTCTAGATATAGAAATGAAAAAAATTGATGGGCTAACCCTTGCTAAGGAAATCCATTTGATTAATCCTAATGTACAAATAGTGTTTGTCACTGCACATTCAGAATATGCAATCCATGCATTTGAGCTTGACTCAACTGACTACTTGTTAAAACCCGTAACTACAAGACGACTTGATAAAACCATCCATCGACTAAAACAAAATCTAAATCGTATAGCTAATCAACCATTAGATTCTACTCCAACGAATGAACTTATAGTAAAAACCTTTGGTGAGCTTCTACTTTATTACAACGACAAACCCGTATCGTTTAAAACTGCTAAAGTGAAAGAACTATTTGCATTTTTCATCACATATCGAAATACGTATATACATCGCGATATCATCATCGAAAAACTTTGGCCTAATCATGATTATAAAAAAGCAAAAATACATTTACATACATGCCTTTCTCACCTAAGAAAGCTATTAGAGCAAATGAATCAAGCAGGTACAATTGAATTTAAAGACCAGCATTATTGCTTAAACTTACAGATTTCTTTTTGTGATTCATTCGAAATAGATGATGTGCTGGAGGGATTAGACAGTGTCAATGACGCGAACATAAGTATTTTCGAAAAAATCGCTAATTTATATAAAGATCCTTATCTTGAATTGAATGGTTATGAATGGGCTTATGAAAAATCACAGGAATATCATCAGAAAATCATGCTTGTATTGAACAAAATAATCAACTATTACCAAGGAAAAGATTTACATAAATCATTATTTTATTTATCGATGCAACGTAAGGTAGAACCCTATTTAGATGAGAATATAAAGAAGAGCATGGAAATCCTAACGAAACAAAATAATCGATCGGAAGCAATTAAAATCTACTTAGACTATTGTAATTTAATTTCGAATGATTTAGGTCTTGAACCATCTATTTCCATTAGAAAAATCTATGACTCTTTAGTTTCTGGTTAATAGCAAATTGCTAGAGAACAGATTTACTCCTAGCAATTTGCTATTTGCATTTTTAAAATTATAGATGATTATCTCTTTAATTTATTGTCTGGATGAAACTTTTTCCTTCTCTTCATGTAATAAATAATAAGTAGGAACATCGCAATTATTAATACTCCAAACCCAATTGACCAATATAAAATGTTACGCTTATCACTAATTTCCTTTTTCTCTTCCATACTATCTAAGTTCGTTTTTTCTAACTGCTGTGTATTCGTAAAGAATTGGTCGGGTCCTGTTTGAACTGCAATTGATGAATTATTTTCCGAGTACTGTAAATAAGATAGGAAATCTCTAGTATAATATTGTTTGCTATCATCTAGATTATCTAGTACCAGCATAGAATACGATTGATTCCAAGGATTAGACTGCATAAAACCATAGTAGTTTACCTCTGTCTGCAAAAATCCATGTTCACTTAATTGTGGAACATTTTCTTTATAATTTACCAGTAAGTCATCTTTCATTGCTGTTAACAAATCGTGTTCTGCCAAAGAACCGATAAAGATTATGTTTCCATTTTTCAGGTCTTCCTCTTTTATTTCGGATGTTTGTTTTAGCTTAATTTCAGGTAGCCTATTATTAGTCGTTAACACATTAAACAAAGAAAGCATATCTTTACTAGATATTCCTTGTTCAGGAAGGACAATTGTTAATTCTTCCGCTTTATTGGAGAATGGATAAGGAAAATTGTTAAAGTACATATCAGACTTTTCGCCATTCCCACTCGTCGGAAAAATTAGCTTACTATCATTAAATAGTTGAATCCATCTATTTTGATCAAGTGCCACACATGATTGATCCATACGCAAACCACTTGTCTCTATTTGCAGTGTCATTAACGGTTTATCCTTTAGAGTTGCTGGATCAATAGGAATAACCGCCTTTATATTTCCGTTTTCATCTTCCTCTAGAGAACGAACATCTACAGGATAAGGAACATCATTTATGTTTACAATCAACTCAATTTCAGCTAATGCTACTTCTTCTTTATCATCTAGTGTTTCTTTATTTGAATGAATAGTAGCAGAGCGCTTAAATTTTAGTTCCATGGTTGGATTTTGAATAGCACCTGTTTCCATCGGTAAAGAATAATAATATGTTTCTGTTTTCGTATGTTGACTATCTAGTTGAATATTGGGCATCCCTATCTCTTTAAACGTAATTTCCTGTTCATTCGCGTCTCCCTCAATCGGCTTAGGAAGCTCACTTACTTGTATAACATCTCCAGAAAATTGTTCATAGTATTGACTAGAGGTCAATAGATCAGTATTATGTAGAATATTTTCCGGTTTTTTTGCTAGAACTACCAATGCACGGGCAGCCTGGTTATTTTGTTTTAGTTGAATTTGGGAAAGATATAAGGAATCTTCCTTTACATTCGCTATTTCATCTTGAATTAACTGCTTAACCCAAGATGTTTTAAATTCCTCAGTCCCCCCAACTACGATACTATTTCCAAGCATCTTCTTTACTTCTTGCTCTTGCACTACGGATACCGTGTTTTCAATTGATTGGTTCGATAAGAAATTCGCAATTATATATGCACTCTGCAATGTCTCCATTGATGGATTTTGCGGAGTGATCACGGATACTTGATTCTCTAGTGAACCAATATAAAATCTAGGGTAGTCATATAATGCCATATCCTCCGAATTGTTCGGTAAAGCATCGATGTGTAAATAAGAATTCGGTTGGATGGACATCCAATTACCTGTTGTATACTGTGGAACACAGATCCCCTCTTTAACAAAGCCATCAAAGCTTACTGTAATCGTATGACTTCCTTCTAACAACGCTGCGCCAACTAATGGCACCTTTATTATATTAGTCGATTCACCTGCTAGAGTAGTTGAATAAATAGGCTCCTCGTCAACCTTAATCGTGATTGAAGACGGGTCAATGAGTAACTCTGACTTTGCCACCTCCAATTGTAAATATTGATCCTTGGTGGTAACATTCGAGTGTAGTTCATAGTAAAATTGAGCTTCTGCATACGGGCCATATAATTCTATTGGCTCATTAGTCAATGATTGTTCTGTTACTTCTTGACGAACAATTTGTATGTTTTTGTCGTTAATTTCTACTACCTTTTCTGCATATACCTCCAGGGGTAAAGCATTAATAAAATAGAATAAAATAATAATTGATAAAATAGATAACCTTCTTTTCTTCAAGGTTATTTGCCTCCTTCGCCTACTTTGAAACGTTCGGTTTTATACCAAACTTGTTCCTCTTTTCTTAAAACTCTTTTGATTTCCAAAAACAAGGCATATACAACAAGGACAATCCACATTTGCGAATAGGTAAAGTACATGCCTATCACATACAAAATATTTTTTATTGAAAGCTGATTGCTTTCAATGCTTAAGCTAATCATAATCTCAGTTATAAACAGTAAAAACGCCATTCCCCATAGCACTAAAGCTACATTTCCAATTTGCAGGTCCAAGTCAAAAAATAAATTACATATAAATATCATGTTGGACAAAATAACGCCGAAGAAAAATAAGAAGTAGGTAAAAAAGAAATAAAAGATATCAAACATAATTTTTTTATGTTTAAGACTAAACATTTTACCTAAGAACTTTAAAACAACATATTGATTTCCTCTTGCCCATCTCGTCCGTTGTTTCCACCATACCTTAAATGTTTCTGGTTCTTGTTCCCATGTAATAGCAGCTGGAAAAAAGCGAATATAATAGCCCAGATTGTAAACGCGAATCGTGAGTTCTGTATCCTCTGCTAATGCGGACGTATCCCAGCCTCCTAATTGCTCCATAATTTCACGTCTTATAGCAAAATTCGTGCCAGGTATTGTTGTAATATTAAACCAGTAGTAGCGCCCGGCTTGTGCCATCCACTGAAAACAAATTGTTTCAATATTAATAAACTTTGTCAGCCATGTATGATTCGCATTTATAACCCTAAATTTCCCCACCATGGCTCCTGCATTTGGATCATTTACCAATCCCATCACTAAATTCCAAACTGCTCTTCTCTCTGGCGTGTTATCAGCATCATATACCACGATAACTTCAGCATTTGAATGTTGTAAGGCATAATTTAAAGCACTAGATTTACCTTTTCCTTTAAATTCGCCTTCCGTTTCCATGATGCGAATAAACGGGAATTGCTTAGCAAATTGTTCTCCAATATCCTTTGTCCCATCACTACAATTATCGCAAATTAAAATTACCTCTAATTTATCCTTCGGGTAATAAAGACGAGACATAGCGGTCAATGTTTGTTTAATTACCACTTCTTCATTATGTGCTGGAATAAAGATGCTTACGGTTGGAAGTTCTACCTTTTTCATTTTCTCCTCCCATGAAGGGATAACTTTCTCATATCGCTTAAAATGTAGATATCCACCTTGGGCGAGAAACATATGGTAGATTAGCATGATCCAAATGATAATTAGTGAAACATAGAATAATAGATTAGCCATGCTTTGTCTCCTTAAATAATCGTTTACGATAACGCATCCGAAGCGTTACAATATGGATGATAAATAACATTACGAATATCGCAGTTACGATTACAATAATCCATAAATATTTTTCTAATGAATCTTCAGCGAACTTATCCTTTATGATTGTTAACCAAGATAATTCACTTTTTACTTCTATCTCACCATTCCCAGAGGTAACAATCTCAACAAGATCTGTCTTAACAACATGTTTTTCATTTTTCAATTCAATCCATTCGACATTCGGCACGTTTTCAATTAGTGCTACCATCTGCTTTAGATAATCTAATCCATACTCCTTCCCTAAATACGGATGATAGAATCCACCAATTACCGAACCAGGAACTTGTAATACTTGGTTTAGTGATTTTTCTATGTCGAGAATTGGATTCGCAGAGGCTGGATCAACAAAGCCAATCGTCTCTGGATAAAGTATCATTCCATTTAGTAAGGAGGGTTTGCTAATAAACAGGGGACTAAACATAACCTGCCAGTCTTTATCGGAAGCCTGAATTTGACCAAAGATTGCTGAAAAATAATGAGATGTGACTTGGTAGCCGTTAGAGCTCATCGTATAATGTGGAGCTTCAAAAGATGTGGGAGCAAGTCCCAATCTAGTAAGGGAATGAATGGAATTCTCTAATTTTCCATTTATATATTCTGTCTCTACCCTTTCAACCCCTTGAATATATTGCTCATATTCTTTCTTATTTAAGAATTGATCTTCTGTCATTATTTTCTCTGGCTTATCTTTTGGATTTATGGTTGTTATTGGCTGATTTAATATCGAATCCCAAAATTCGAATCCCTCTCCAGTTTCTTGTTCATTTCCATACATATGGGTGTAACCATGGGAAATAACGTAAGCCCCTCGATCAACTAATTCCTTTAACACCTTAGTAAGCTTCGGTTTATCTGATAACGTAACAATTTCATCTGATTCTGGATTTACATAGACAGGGATAACTGCCAAATAGACAGGAATATCTCTATCTAATAAATAATCGGCAGCTTCATATACATATTCGGGATCAGACATAGGAGAAATATCCTCTAATCGTATATATGCCGGATGAGTATTTGGCTTCGACAGCTGAAATAAGTCAAAAAATGCTGCTGATATAACATTTCTCCCCTCTGCAAACAGGCTGGAAATAGTTATAAATGAATTTCTACCATCTTGTATCATAACAGGATATTCCTTACTAAATTGTTGACCTTGGACAAGTACTCTTGCAGTAGCTGATGGTTTCACAGACAACAGGTCAATTGGGTAGTTCAATTCAAAATCTCCTATACGATGAATTGATTTCATCCCTAAAAACTCCCAATCTCGAAATTGTGGAAGGGTTTTAGCTTCTTTTCCTACACCAAGTACTTCACCTTTAAAGTCTGTAAATAAATTTAGCTTCTCAATATTTGCTCCTTCTTTAGTAGCGTAATAGATAATAATATCCTGCTTCTCGATGTCAGCTTTTCGTACACTCTTTAAGTCAATTATTTCTACATGTTCAAACAATCCACTTAATGTACTATCAAGAAAATAAACGTTCGCTAGGGTTTCATCATTTGTACCATAATATGTTATAAGGACGTTTCTATCGTCCAACCCATTAACTGATGTAGCTGCTGCAATGTCTATAGGAACAAGCAGTAGGAATAAGAATAGACCGCACAAGACGCCCAATCTTTTATAAATCATAAAACACAGTCTCCTTATCCACTTCTTGAACAAATTCCAAATAATTAATATCCTTCATTTGTTCGTTATATTCCTCAAAACTTATATGAAAAGTTAACGTCACCATTCTTCCATTCAATAATTGATGTGTTTTTAACTGTTCGGCTAACTTATCTGCAACAATCTCAACATTGTCTTTAGTTGTCTCAATTAATAAAAAGGCAAACTTATTATTACGATACCTATATTTTTTATCTGAGAAACGTAAAGAATTACTTACCTTTTCCCCTATGCCTTTCAACAAATGATCTAACTCTTTCTGACCATATGCCTTGAGAAACTCTTTATAGTAATCTAATTCCAACAGTAGAATCGTAAACTTACCGCCATAACGATTTATTCGATTCATTTCCCGCTTAATTTCTATTTCCATTCTTTCAGCATTATCGAATGATGTATCAGGATCTACAGCAACAAAATGCTTTACTTCCTGTCTTAATCTATTTCTTTCTAGAGCAACTTTTCGATGTTGTTCTTGAATGGATCCACCAATTAAATCCGTTACCAATAAGCCCACACCAAAAAAGACAAAATGCTCCATCGTTAAGAATTCATTATAGAATCCGCCATACTCTATGTTTTGAAGTCCTAAATATAAAAGGACCGAACCAATCGCAAATAAAAAGAGTAAGCTTATAATTAAACTTAGAAGCGTACCAAAGAACAATGCCATTACCGTAATAACACCATATAATAGAAATAATAATTTACCTACTTGTCCATTTGACCATAAAAAGTCAAACATCAAGATATAACTAGCAACTAGTAGACATATTTTAAAAAGCAGATGCTTTTCTTCATTCAAAAACTCCTTCATCTATTCCTTTCCTTTCTGCTAATAATGGAAGCAAGTTATCAAAAGCATGTGTTTCTAAACTAGGTAAATCGATATAACCACCATAATACTTGCTTGATTCATCATTAATTTGATGTTTTTTCATACTTTCATAAAGCTGCTTCGCTAATTCGTGTTCCTTTATTTCCAAACACATTAAAATAGCAAGTGCATATACGGAAGCTCCTTCATATTGGACAATTGGCTGCTTCGTTTGATTAGAAAACCGACCATATAACACCCCATCGTATTCGTCTAAAGCCTCTTTTGTAAACTCTACTAAGGCAGATACATCTCCGCCCCACAGTGCTCTATGATAACCAATATAATATTGATCAATTAAGTTAATATCCTTATCATATTCATACCGTTTTTCATTCGGATAATAGTTCTGCGGGAAAAACCCATTTTCAGACAAAGGAGCAGATAAAAGGATGTTTCGATTTCTTTCATACTGGTCCTTCTGTAAAATATTTTCTTCATACATATAATCCAACGTATCTGGAACCAAATAACTTAGCGTGAGGAAGTTTCCTTTATATTGACTTTTTATATCGACATGATTGATAAAGACTCCGTCTAGCATATTCACCTTAACGAGTTCTTCACTCATTTTCTTTGCCATGTTCAAATAAGTGTTATTGTTCCAATTTTCCCCGGCAATTTGTAATGCATGGATAATTCTTAAATCATCTATTAATGCATTTGCCGGTGCTGGCTCATTCTTCTCGATTAACCACGGAATCAGGGTACTCTTATTCATAAAATATTTTTTTAAAACGTTAACCTGCTTATCGAATTCAGCTTGATCATTTTTTTCTACTAAATATTCCATCCATAACCCGATTGACTCTGACAAATAAATATCAGATTGGGTTGTTAAATCTGTTTTTATTAAGCCATTTTTTTCATAGAGCTGATTCTTCACAAAGGCTTCTCCGGAAAGCGTATCTTTCATCTTAACTACTGAGCTGGATCCGCTTCTTATACTCAAGATTGTCAAAAAGATTAGAAGAATGATGATTAGAAGAAATACTGTTAAAATGAGCGATTTTTTTACGTTCAACTATGCCACCTCTTACACAGATAGTTCCGTACCTATATTACCCAGTCGGAGATTATTATTTTGGCTTTCTTTTATTTTCGTACATAACTTGATCAGCATAGCTCAGCAAGTCTTCTTCAGATTCACCATGAATTGGGTAGATACTATAGCCCATGCTAAAATTTAAAGGTATTTTAATCTTGTCGACTAATACGACTTTAGTAAGCAACCCTTCAAAAGCTTTCATTATTGTCTCTAATAAATTTGGGTTCTCCACAATAATTAAAAACTCGTCACCTGATTTACGAAAAACATTATGCTTAGCAACATTTAGAATTTGTTTAGAGCACTCGATTAAAAATTTGTCCCCAACGATATGGCCATACTCATCATTAATATTTTTGAAATTATTAAAGTCCATAAATACGATTGCAAATGAATTGTTCATTGATTTAGAATGGTTAATTTGGTCCTGAAGACATAATCGAAAGCTACGCAAATTAGGAAGTCCAGTTAATTCGTCTGTAAATGCCAATTTTAATAACTTTTCATAAGGAATGGGTTCATCCAACTTGAAGTTATACGATAAATTCATGTGATATCACCCTTTCGTCTTTTATTCTCACTTTAAGGAAAATAATCTATATCGATTTTTATTACATGTTGTCTTAACCAGAAGAACAAAATTGTACCCAAGGAGATATAATAGTTTTAACCTCTTACAAATCACTTAATTTTTATGACGAAATGTTCTTTTTTTTAGTAAAAGCATAAAAAATAATGAATTATTAATAGGTATTTTGTTATAAAAATTATAACACTCTTCTAGTACTATTTAATTATATTTTTCAAGAACAAAAAGAAGCAACCATACCTCGATACATGATTGCTTCTTCACTATAGAGTTTTTTACCCTTTACATGCACTTCTTCTATACAATTTTGTAAAATAGGTTCTAAGTCCCATTTTCTTCTTGTACAGCAATTATCAATATATTTTCTTTAGTCCGTTTCCCTACCTCTATTTTTTTCAAATTACCTCTTGGATTAATAATCGCTATCATTCAATGTCATACCTAATGCATTATCCTCCTTTTCTCTGAAATTCTCAACAACCAATTCTTGTATCCGTGAATGGAATTATTCTTTTACTTTAACCAATTTTCATTATTATTATTGAAATAAATTTAATAGGATTATAGAATTATTTTAAAAACTTGTTAGGCTCAGATTTTTAAGTATGTGTACATCCTATGGGGATATGTGCACATACATGTTCCCTATAACAAAAATCAACGTCAAAGCAAGCTTCTAACTTACTTGCTTTGACGTTACCAATCCATTTCTTTAATAAACCTCATAATTTTGCCCTGTCTGCGCACCTTCTACACTTTTCTTATAGGCGAGTGCTACACGGCTTGCGGGTACTGGTGTAAAACCGACAAAATAACTCCCGAGTCTATCCCAAGACTCCTGAACGATATTCGGACTGACACTGTTGATCCGGATACCACGAGGCATCTCAATCGCTGCAGCTTTCACAAAGGCTTTTACACCTCCATTTGCCATAGCAGCTGATGCTCCCTTCCTTATTGGATCATCCATCATGACACCAGTAGTTAATGTAAAGCTTCCTCCATCGTTCACATAGTTGTGGCCGAGTAAAACTAAATTAATTTGCCCTTTCAGCTTACTCAATATTCCTCGTTCATTTAACGAAGGGGTTAATTCCGTTATGGAAGCAAAGTTTGCCCCACCAGCAGCATTAATTACAGCATCTACTTTCCCAATCTTCTCATACATTTCCTTAATACTTTGTTCAGAAGTATTATCAACTGAAACATCCAAACCATTTCTTCCAGCTCGAATAAGATCATGATGCTCAAGTGCTTTACATATTTCACTTCCAATTGTTCCAGCTGCACCAACCACTAAAATCCTCATCAACATATCTCCTTTGGATTCTCTGTAATCATATCCATAATAAATATGTATGATACACAGTTTGTAAACTATTCCACATAAATTGTTCAGGCACTATATAGTATTTGGAAAAAAGGTTTAGAAAGCCCCTGTGATTCATTTCGTCCCCATGGCGACCTTTTCGTTCATCCTTATGAATCATTTCATCTCCTAGTCAATCTCGAATTGATGTTTAGAACCCCTCTATGTTTCATTTCACCCAAAAGTTAACCTTGAAATGACGCTTAGAGCACTCCTATGCTTCATTTCGTCTCCTAGTCGACCTCAGAATGATGTTTAGAGCCCCTCTATGTTTCATTTCACCCAAAAGTTAACCTTGAAATGACGCTTAGAGCACTCCTATGCTTCATTTCGTCTCCTAGTCGACCTCAGAATGAT